>NZ_DATGOP010000017.1:0-54592 GCF_035305885.1 Pseudonocardia sp. | reverse complement strand
CGTCGCGTGGACACCGTCGTGCTCGACAAGACCGGCACCGTGACCACCGGTCAGATGAGGCTCACCGGCGTGCACACCGCCCCGGGGGTCGACGCCGACGAGGCGCTGCGGATCGCGGGTGCACTGGAGAACGCGTCCGAGCATCCGATCGCCAGGGCGATCGCGCGGGGAGACGTCGAACTGGTCGGCGAGCTGCCGGGCGTCGACGACTTCGCCAACGTCGCCGGTCTCGGCGTCCAGGGCATGGTCGACGGTCACGTGGTCCTGGTCGGGCGGGCGGCACTGCTCGAGCAGTGGAGCCAGGAGCTGCCGGAGGACTTGGCCAAGGTGCGCGCCGACGCGGAGAACCGCGGGGAGACCGCAGTGGCGGTGAGCTGGGACGGCGAGCCCCGCGCGGTGCTGCTGGTCGCCGACACCGTCAAGGAGACCTCGGCGGAGGCCGTGACCCGGTTGCGTGCCCTCGGGCTGCGCCCCGTCCTGCTCACCGGCGACAACGAGGCGGTGGCCCGTACCGTCGCCGCGCAGGTGGGCGTCGACGAGGTGGTCGCCGAGGTGCTGCCGCAGGACAAGGTCGACCAGGTCGCCAGGCTGCAGCGCGACGGCAGGGTCGTCGCGATGGTCGGTGACGGCGTGAACGACGCCGCCGCGCTCGCCCAGGCCGACCTGGGCATCTCCATGGGCACCGGCACCGACGTGGCGATCGAGGCGAGCGACATCACGCTGGTCCGCGGCGACCTGCGCGCGGCCGCCGACGCGATCCGGCTCTCCCGCCGGACGCTCGCCACCATCAAGGGCAACCTGTTCTGGGCGTTCGCCTACAACGTGGCCGCCCTCCCGCTCGCCGCGGCCGGCCTGCTCAACCCGATGATCGCCGGGGCCGCGATGGCGTTCAGCTCGGTGTTCGTCGTGGCGAACAGCCTGCGGCTGCGCCGGTTCCGCTGAGCCGGCGACGGGCCGGACCGGAGCGCCGGTCGGGCCCTGTCACGCGGTCGCGGCGGTCCCGAGCGCGTGCCAGGCGACCGTCCGTTCGAGGCCGGTGCGCAGGTTCGTCCGCGCCCGCCACCCGAGGTACTCGCACGCCGGCCCGGGATCGGCGACGAGGTCGCGGTCGCCGGGCCGGTCCCGCAGGCGCCCCCACCGCGGCGCGACGGGCGTGCCGAGAACGTCGGCGATCAGCGACACGACGACACGGATCGACACCGGCTCGCCCGTGCCGATGTCGAGGACGCGCCCGACCGCCCTCGGCTCGACGGCCGCGGCGAGCAGGGCGTCGACGGCGTCGTCGGCGTACACCCAGTCGAGCCGGCGGGTGCCGCTGGACAACGCGGGTGCGACGCCACCGAGGAGGCTCTCGACGACGTGGGGCACCAGCCTGGCGGCGTTCGGGTCGTCCGGGCCGTAGACCATCCCGAGCCGCGCGACGACGACCGGCAGGCGTGCGAGGTCGCGGAACAGGGTGGCGTACGTCGTCGTCGCGATCTTGGACGCCGCGTACGGGGAGGAGGCGCCCTCGCCCGGTTCGAGGCCGGCGTGCTCCTCGAGCGAACCGGCCAGCACCACCCGGCAGCCCGGGACGTCGGCAGCGGCGGCCATCACGTTCACCGCGCTCACGAGGTTGTCGTCCAGCATCGGCCCGACCAGCGCGAGGCTGCGGCCGCCCTCGGCGCGGCTCGCGAGGTGGACCACGACGTCGGGGCGCACCCGCCGCACGACGAGGGCGGTGGCCTTCGCGTCGGCGAGGTCGGCGCACCACCACCGCACGCCTGGCTGCGCGTGGGGTTGCGAGCGGCTGGTGGCGTGCACCTCGGCGCCGTTCGCCACCAGGCGGCGGACGACGTGGCGGCCGATGAACCCGCGGCCGCCGGTGACGAGGTGACGAGTCGGATCGGTGCGCATGAAGGCCTTCGCGGGAGTGGGCTGGTGGGGACCTGGCACCGAGTCTTCGCGGCCGACGCTGTGGCGACGCTGAACCCGGCCCGCCCGGCGTACCGTCGGCGGCGGGTGCGGTGGTCGCACCGGGGAGGACCGGGGGATGGGAGTGCCCGACGTCGAGCGCCTGCGCCGCTTCTGGGACCGCCACGCGGACTCCTACGACCGGCAGATGGCGTTCCTCGACCGCAAGCTGTTCGGCGACAGCAGGCGGTGGGCGTGCCGCGGCGCCGCCGGGGACGTGCTCGAGGTGGGCATCGGCACGGGCTTGAGCCTCGACGGCTACCCCACCGACGTCGCGCTCACCGGCGTCGACCTGTCCCCGCGGATGCTCGAGCACGCCCGCCGCCGGGCCGCCGCGACCGGCCGCCCGGTCACCCTGCAGGTCGGCGACGCGCAGCGGCTCGACTTCCCCGACGCCGCCTTCGACACCGTGGTGTGCACCTTCGTGCTGTGCTCCGTCCCGGACGAGCGCCGCGCGATCGCCGAGATGTGGCGCGTGCTGCGCCCGGGCGGGCGGCTGCGCCTGGCCGACCACGTCGTCAGCACGTCCGCGCCCGCCCGCGCGCTGCAGCGGCTGATCGAGCTGGTGTCGGTCCCCGTGGGCGGGGAGCACTTCCGCCGCCGCCCGGTCACCCACCTGCCCGGCCAGGGGTTCGCGGTCGAGCAGCAGGAGCGGTTCGCGCTGGGCATCGTCGAGCGGGTCGTCGCGCGGAAGCCGGCAACCGGTACCCGGGTACGGGCTTAGCGTGGCGGCGGAGGTGAGCGCGATGACGCGGCGGTCGAGCCGAACGCTGCGGTCGGGCGAGCTGGCGAGGGCCGCGGGGGTGAACGTGCAGACGCTGCGCTACTACGAGCGTCGCGGCCTGCTCCCCGAGCCGCGCCGCAGCCTGGGCGGGCACCGCGAGTACGACCAGGACGCCGTCACGGTGCTGCGGGTCATCCGCGGGCTGGCCCGGCTCGGGTTCACGCTCGCCGAGATCGCGGAGCTGATCGACGTCGGCTCCCACCGCGGGCCGCGCCCCGGCCTGCGCGAGGCCGCGACCGCCAAGATCGCCGAGGTCGACGCGAAGATCGAGCACCTGTCGCGGGTCCGCGCCGCGCTCGCGGCGGTGGTCGGCGCCGAGTGCAACGACCTCGCCGCGTGCTCGTGCGACCCGGCCTGCCCGATCCCGTTCACCGAGCTCGCACCCGCCCCGGACGCCCGGGCGCGGTGATCGGCGGCCGGGGGTGTCGAATCGGTCGGGTCCTCGGACGTCTCAGGGGCGTCGAGACGCCGACCCCGTGGGAGGACACGTGAAGTACGTGCTGATGTTCGCCGAGACAGCGCAGTACGCCGAGGAGCTCGCCGCGGCGAGCGACGCCGAGCGCCAGGCCGCCTACGAGGAGGTCGGGCGCTGGTTCGCCGAGCACGCCGCGCGGATCACCCACCACGTCCACCTCCAACCCCCGCACACGGCCACCACCCTGCGCCGGGACCACGGCCGCGTCGAGGTGACCGACGGGCCGTTCGTCGAGGGCAAGGAGATCGTGAGCGGGTTCGTCGAGGTCGAGGTCGCCGACCTGGACGAGGCGCTCGCCATGGCCCGCTCGTGGCCCGCCTGCCCGGTCGTCGAGATCCGCCCCGTCGACCCGTGACCGTTCCGCAGGACGAGCTGGCCCGGGTGGTGCGCGACCACGCGGGCCGGCTCGCGGCGACGCTCACGCACCTGCTCGGCGACTTCTCCGCGGCGGAGGACCTCGTGCAGGACGCGGTCGAGGCCGCGCTGCGGCGCTGGCCGGTCGAGGGCGTCCCGGACCGCCCGGACGCGTGGCTGTTCACCGTCGCCCGCAACCGCGGGCTCGACGTGCTGCGCCGCCGGGCCCGCCACCGCGAGAAGCTCGCCCAGCTGCGGTGGCCGGTCCGGGAGGAGCCGGACGACCGGCTGCGGCTGCTGTTCACCTGCTGCCACCCCGCGCTCCCGCGGCACGCGCAGGTCGCGCTCACCCTGCGCACGATCTGCGGGTTGACGACCGCCCAGATCGCCGCGGCGTTCCTCGTGCCGGAAGCCACCGTGGCGCAGCGGATCACCCGGGCGAAACGCAAGATCACCGACGCGGGCATTCCCTACCGCGTCCCGTCCGACGCCGAGCTGCCGGAGCGGCTGAACGAGGTGCTCACCGTCGTCTACCTGCTCTACAACGAGGGCTACCTGTCCTCGACCGGCGACTCCGCCTGCTCGCGGCGCCTCGCCGAGGACGCCGAATGGCTCGCGACGTCGCTCGCCTGGACACTGCCCCGCGAGCCCGAGGTCCTCGGGCTGCTCGCCCTGATCCGGCTCCACCAGGCGCGCGCCGCCGCGCGGTTCGACGGGTCGGGGCGCATCGTCCCGCTGCCCGAGCAGGACCGGAGCCGGTGGGACCACGCCGCCATCGCCGGTGCGGGGCGGCTGATCGCGCGGGCCGCCGCCCTCGGCCGGCCCGGGCCTTACCAGCTGCAGGCCGCGATCGTCGCCTGCCACGCCGAGGCGCCGGGCTTCGCCGACACCGACTGGGCACAGATCGTCGTGCTCTACGACATGCTGCTCACGCTGGCCCCGTCCCCGGTCACCCGGCTGCAGCGCGCGATCGCCCTGCGCCACCTCGCGGGGCCGGCGGCGGCGTTGGAGGAGGTGTCCGCGCTCGCCGACCAGCTCGACCGCTACCCGCTCCTGCACGCCACCCGCGCCGAGCTGCTCAGGGCGCTCGGCGCGGCGGACGAGGCGCGGGAGGCCGACCGCCGCGCGCTCGACCTCACCGCGAACCCCGCTCAGCGCGCGCTGCTCGAGGAGCGCCTCGGCGGGGTCTGATCGCGTCGCCACGGGGCCCGCCCGAGGAAGGCCAGCATCCGGGTCTGCTCGTCGCTGCCGTCGGGCGGCGCGAGCTCCGGCCCGAAGAAGCCCGGGCGGCGCACCGCGTGCGCGCGGGCCCAGTCGAACGCGAGGGTGACGAGCGCCGGGTCGAGCCGCACGTCCCGGCCGAGGGCGTGCCCGACGTCCCACGTGTGCGCCACGAGGTCGGTCGTGAGCAGCGTGACGACGGCGCCGAGCGGGACCTCGCCGATGCCCGTGATCGACGTCGTCCGGGCGAGCGCCTCCGGGTTCAGGGTCGCCGTCGATCCGGCGCGGGCGGCCCGCCAGGCCGCAACCGGGTCGGGGCCGGCCAGCTGGGCCGGGTTTGGTGCGCCCGGGGCGCCCCGCTGATCCGGGTGGTCCTCCCCGGTCGCCCAGGCCCGCAACTGGTGCTGCCCCCAGATCGCGTGGCCCGCCACGTCCCGCACCGTCCACTCCGCGCACTCCGACGGTGCGTCCCACTCGTCCGGTCGCACCTCGGCCAGCACCGCCTCGAAGTCGTCCTGGGCCTTCCGGTAGTCCTGCAACGCATCCACGGGTCGTCCTTCCGCTCGGGATCCGACAACCCGCAGACGAACCAGCGCCCGCCGATCTCGACAGCCGGCACCCCGGTGTTCGCTGGTTTCCTCTAGACTTCCTTCTTTGGCCTAACCAAGGGAAGTTGAGATGACACAGCTGTACTCCGTGGAGGAGGTCGCGGCGCTGCTCGGGCTCCACGTGAAGACGGTGCGGAGCTACGTGCACGACGGCAAGCTCGACGCCGTCCGCATCGGACGGCGGTACCGGATCCCGGCCGAGGCGCTCGAGGCCTTCACCGGCCGCGCGGTCGCCCCTCCCCGGCGGGGTGCAGCGGTCGAGGTCTCGAGCGTCGTCCAGATCGACGACGTCGACCGCGCGCTGGCCGACCGCATCTCCACGCTCGTGGTGAGCAGCCTGGGCGGCGCGCCGAACGACGACGGGCGGCTGCGCGTCGAGTCGTCCTACGACCCCGCACGGTCGCGCCTGAAGCTGATCGTGCTCGGCGGCCCGCAGAGCACGGCCGAGCTGCTGCGGCTCGTCGGCGCGCTCGTGGAGGACCGGTCGTGACGGGCATCTACACCTCGCAGGCCGGTGCCCGCGCCGTCGAGGAGACCTACCGGCGGCTGCTCGCGGGCTGGCCGGTGCCCGCCGAGCACCTGCGCGTGCCCACCCGCGAGGGCGAGACCTTCGTCGTCGCCTCCGGCCCGCCGGACGCGCCGCCGCTGGTGCTCCTGCACGGCTCCGGCTCCAACGCGTCGATGTGGGCGCCCGACGTGGCGGCGTGGTCCGAGCGCTTCCGGGTGTACGCCGTCGACGTCATCGGCGAGCCGGGCCGCAGCGCCCCCGCGCGACCCGCGCTGTCGTCCGGGGCGTATCCGCGCTGGCTGGGCGACGTCCTCGACGCCCTCGGCGTCGCCCGCGCGGCCGTCGTGGCCGTCTCGCTGGGCGGGTGGCTCGCGCTCGACTTCGCCACCCGGTACCCCGAGCGCGTACGGCGCCTCGCGCTGCTGACCCCGGTCGGCGTCGCCCCCGCACGGGCCGCAGGGGTGCTCGCCGCCGTGGCGGTGAAGCCGTTCGGCGCGTGGGGGACGCGCGCGTCCGTGCGGCTGCTCCTCGGCCCGGAGGCGCGCAGGCAGGAGGCGTCCGCGGAGTTCGTCCGGCTCCTGGCGCGGCACTACCGCTACCGCATGGAGCCGGTCCCCGTGGTCGACGACGCCGCGCTGCGCCGCGCCACCATGCCGGTGCTGGCGGTCCTCGGCGCCCGCGACGCGCTCGTGCACACCCCGCGCACGGCGCGCCGGCTCGTGCGGCTGGTGCCGTCGGCCACGGTCCGGGTCCTCCCCGGCGTGGGGCACCTGCTGCCCCCGCAGACCGCGCCGGTGCTGCAGTTCCTCACCGCCGCGGCCTGACGCGCTACGCGCGCAGGGCCGCGTCGCGGGCGATCCGGTCGGCCCGGCGCGTGGTCTCCGGCAGGCGGTGCCGGGCGAGCCGCAGCACGTGCTCGCACGCGGCGTCGAGGCCGATGCGGTGCCCGACGGACACGAATACCGGGCGGACGCCGTGCTGGGTGCGCAGCGCCCGCCCGATGACCTCGTCACCGTCGAGCTGCGGCGTCCACGAACCCCGGGCGGGCTTCGGCATCTCGAACGGCACCGGCGGCGACTTCGCCACGCCGATCGTCGGCACGTCGGTGAGCAGCCCGACGTGGCAGGCCAGGCCGAAGCGGCGCGGGTGCGCGACGCCCGCGCCGTCGCACAGGATCAGGTCGGGCACGCGCTCGACCGACTCCAGCGCGGCGGTGACGGCGGGCAGCTCGCGCAGGGCGAGGAGGCCGGGCTCGTAGGGGTGACCGGCGGGGGCGCAGGCCGTGCGCGTCTCGACCGGCCGCAGCGTGGTGGCGTCCAGCACCACCACCGCGGCCACGACGTCGTCGGTGCCCTCGCGGTGCGCCACGTCGATGCCGGCGACCGTGCGCAGGTCCGCCGGGCCGTCACCGGTGGCGTGGACGAGCGCGCTCAGCTTCTCCTGCTGCGCCACGGCCTCGTCGCGCGTGGTCGGAGGCGGCCCGAGGGGATGCAGGTGCACGTCGGCGGAGGCTAGCGGTTTCCACCCCGTCGGTCACCGGTCGAGATCGATCAATCCAAGATCGACATCACCCGGAAGCCGGCCGGCTCGCCTGCCCCGCGGCGGGCGAACTCCTCGTCCCCCATCGCGAAGGTCCGGCGGCGCAGCGAAGCTCGTCGGTCCGATGCGGGAACCGCGAGGCGGTGACCGAACCGGAACGATCGGGTACACCTGCAGTGTGAGCGAGCACGAGGAGAAGGTCCTGGTGCCGGCGCTGGTCGGCCTGGAGGTGAGCGACGCGCACGAGCTCGCCTTCGAGGCCAGGGTCGTCGTGGTCACCGCCGACCCCGACGAGCCGCTTCCCGTCACGGGCACCGTCATCGCGCAGACGCCGCCCGCAGGCACGAGGGTCCCGCCGGCCGCTCCGGTCGCCATCGCCGTCGACTCCGGCGGGGGCGGGGGCGGAGGCGGGGGCCGCCGGCTCACGACACCGCCACCGGGGCCGCGCGACCCGTCCGGCACGAAGACGCCCGCGTGACCCCGGCGGGAAACGCGGGCGCGCCGACCGCGCGGTCCTGTTAGGGTCCCCCGCGTGGCAGCCGCAGGGGACGACGACATCTCCGGGTGACCCGGAGCCCGTCGCCGATTCCCTCTCCCCCACGCCGTGGAGGCTGCCGCATGTCGATCGTCTGCTCGCACCTGTCCTTCTCCTGGCTCGACGACACCCCGGTGTTCCAGGACCTCTCCGCCACCGTCGGATCCGGCCGCACGGGGCTCGTCGCCCCCAACGGCGCCGGGAAGACCACGCTGCTCAAGCTGATCGCCGGGACCCTGCGGCCCACCGGCGGCTCGGTCACCGTCGACGGGGTGCTCGGGTACCTGCCGCAGGAGCTGCCGTTCACGGCCGCGCTGACCGTGGCCGAGGTGCTCGGGATCGCCCCGGTGCTCGCGGCGCTGCGCGCCGTCGAGTCCGGTGACGCGAGCGAGGAGCACTTCACGACGATCGGCACCGACTGGGACGTCGAGGAACGCACCCGGGCCCAGCTCGACCGGCTCGGCCTCGGCGACGTCGCGCTCGACCGGCGGCTCGGGACCCTGAGCGGCGGCCAGGCCGTCTCCCTCGGTCTGGCCGGGCAGCTGCTCGCGCGGCCCGACGTCCTGCTGCTCGACGAGCCCACCAACAACCTCGACCGCGACGCCCGCCGCAGGCTCGCCGCCGTGCTCGACGACTGGAGCGGCTGCCTGCTGCTGGTCAGCCACGACCGCGCCCTGCTCGACCGGGTGGACCGCATCGCCGAGCTGCACCGCGGCGAGATCCGCTTCTTCGGCGGCGGCTTCACGGCCTACACCGAGGCGGTGGCCGCCGAGCAGGAGGCCGCCGAGCGGAGCGTGCGCACCGCCGAGCAGGAGGTCAGGCGGGAGAAGCGGGAGATGCAGCAGGCGCGGGAGCGGGCCGCGCGACGGGCGAGCACGGCCGCGCGCAACGTCAAGGACGCCGGGCTGCCGAAGATCCTCGCCGGGGCGCGGCAGCGGCGGGCCCAGGAGTCGGCCGGGAAGGCCGACGGCACCCACGCCGCGCGGGTCTCGGCGGCGCAGGCCCGGCTCGACGAGGCCGAGCAGGGCCTGCGCGACGAGCAGAGGATCGTGCTCGAGCTGCCCGGCACCCGCGTCCCGGCCGGGCGCACCGTGTTCGCGGGCGAGGGCATCCGGGTGCGCGACCTGTTCGCGGGCCGCGGGGTGGACCTCACGATCCGCGGGCCCGAGCGGATCGCCCTCACCGGGCCCAACGGGGCGGGCAAGTCCACCCTGATGCGGGTGGTCCAGGGCGAGCTCGAGCCCGACGCGGGCACGGTGAGCCGCGCCGACGGGCGGATCGCCTACCTCTCCCAGCGGCTGGACCTGCTCGACCCGGACCGGACGGTCGCCGAGAGCCTCGCCGCCGCCGCGCCCGCGATGCCGCCCTCGCGGCGGATGCACCTGCTCGCCCGCTTCCTGTTCCGGGGCGCGCGCATCCACCTCCCGGTGGGCGCGCTCTCCGGGGGCGAGCGGCTGCGGGCCACGCTCGCGTGCGTCCTGTTCGCCGAGCCCGCGCCCCAGCTGCTGCTCCTCGACGAGCCGACGAACAACCTCGACCTCGTCAGCATCGGCCAGCTGGAGAGCGCGCTCGCCGCGTACGAGGGCGCGTTCGTGGTGGTGAGCCACGACGAGCGCTTCCTCGCCGAGATCGGGGTGGGCCGGTGGCTGCGGCTCGCCGACGGCCACCTGCGCGACACCGGCGCCCCCTGACCGCGACTCGCGCGCCCTCAGCCCGCGACTCGCCGAGGCCCCGGCGAGTCGCGGGCTGGGTGTCCGCGAGTCGCGGGCTGGGCGTCCGCGAGTCGCGCGCTCAGTGCGGGTGAGTCGCGAGCCGGGTGCGGACGCCGACCGCCGCGACCGCACGCTGCACGTCCTCCTGCACCAGGTCGGCGTTCAGCGCGATGGCGGCGGCGCAGCCCGCGCCCGCCGCCGTCACGACCTGGGCGCGCGGGTCCACGACGTTCCCCGCCGCCCACACGCCGGGCACGCCGGTGCGGCCGGTCGGGTCGGTGCGGACGCGGCCGGCGTCGTCGGTCGCGCAGCCGAGGCCCGTCAGCAGCTCCGCACGGGGGACGAACCGCGGTGCCACGAACAGCGCCGACCTCGGCACCACCCGCCCGTCGGCGAGCTCGACGCCGCGCAGGACGTCGCCGTCCACCACGAGGCCGGTCACCTCGCCGTCGGCGATCCGCACGCCGCGGGCGACGAGCTGCTCGCGCTCGCCCGCCGACAGCTCGGTGCGGTGCGGGAAGAACACCGTGTCCGCCGACCACTGCGGCAGCAGCAACCCCAGGTGCAGCGAGCCGAGGACGCCGATCGGCCGGTCGCGCACCTCGTACCCGTGGCAGTACGGGCAGTGCAGCACGTCGCGACCCCACCGCGCGCGCAGACCCGGTACGTCGGGCAGCTCGTCGCGCAGGCCGGTGGCGACGAGCACCCGGCGAGCTCGCAGCGCGCGGCCGCCGGCGAGGAGCACGGCGAAGCCCGGCTCGATCCGGACCACCCGATCCGTGACGAGCGCGCCGCCGTAGCCCACCACCTCGGCGCGGCCCACCTCGAGCAGCCGCCCCGGCGCCATACCGTCGCGAGAGAGGAAGCCGTGCACGTGGGCGGCGGGCGCATTGCGGGGTTCGCCCGCGTCGACCACCGCCACCCGGCGCCGGGCCCGCGCGAGCACCACCGCCGCGTTCAGCCCGGCGGCACCGCCGCCGATCACCACCACGTCGAAGGAGTCCATGCCCGCAGCGTTCGCCCGCCGGCCCGGATTCGGCAAAGTTCCTTGCCGTTTCCGGGACGGCGGCGTTGCCTGGCACCGTGCAGGACACACCGACGATCAGGAGCGCCCTCGCCGAGGTCGGCCCGCGGCTGCGGAGGTTGCGGACCCAGCGCGACATCACCCTCACCGCGCTCGCCGAGGCCACCGGCATCTCCACGAGCACCCTGTCGCGGCTCGAGTCCGGCGCGCGGAAGCCCAGCCTGGAGCTGCTCCTGCCGATCGCGGTCGCGCTGCAGGTGCCGGTCGACGAGCTGATCGGGACGCTGCGGGTCGCCGACCCCCGGGTGCACACCAGCCCGCGCCGGGTGGACGGGCGCACCGTGCTCCCGCTGACCCGCCACCCCGGGCCGCTGCAGGCGTTCAAGCTCACCATCCCGGCCGACCAGCACGAACCCCGCCTCGTGACGCACGACGGGTACGAGTGGCTCTACGTGCTGTCCGGGCGCCTGCGGCTGTGCCTCGCCGACCACGACCTCACCCTCGGCCCCGGCGAGGTCGCCGAGTTCGACACCCGGCTGCCGCACTGGTTCGGCAGCGCGGGGCGGGGCCCCGTGGAGATCCTCAGCCTGTTCGGCCGCCACGGGCAGCGCATGCACGTCCGCGCCCGGCCGCGCCGCTGACCGCGACCCCGGGCTCCCGCCCGGACGCGCCTGCACCCAGCCCACGACTCGTCCACACCGGACCGCGACCCGCGGACACCCAGACCGACCGCGACTCGCGGACACCCAAACCCCGACTCGCCGGCACCCAGACCCCGACTCGCCAGCACCCAGAGCGCGACTCGCCCACACCGAGACCGCGACTCGCGGGCACTCGGCGCGCGACTCGCCGGGGTCAGGGGGTGGCCTGGACCGGGGCGCGGTGCCGTGCGGTGAACTCCATGTCCCGGGTGAGGTCGCCGAAGCGGGTGGTCACCAGGTCGATCGGGTAGCTGTGGCGCAGCACCCACGGCCCGGCCGCACCCTGCTTCGGCAGCAGGTGCTCGGCCCGCCGCACGTAGCCGGAGGTCAGCGCGAGCAGGGGCCGGGTGTCGCCCCTGCCGTCGAACCGCGGCGTGGCCGCGCCGTAGCCGTGCTCGTCCATGTGCGCGAGCAGCCGGCAGACGTAGCGCGCGGTCAGGTCGGCCCGCAGCGTCCAGGACGCGTTGACGTAGCCGATGCAGATCGCGAGGTTCGGCACGCCGGACAGCAGGCAGCCGCGGTAGACGACCGTGCGCCCCGGATCGACCTCGGCGCCGTCGACCGTGATCCGGATGCCGCCGCAGACCTGCAGCTGCAGCCCGGTCGCCGTCACGACGACGTCGGCGGCGAGCTCGCGGCCGGAGTCGAGGCGGATCCCGTTCTCGGTGAACGTGGCGATCGTGTCCGTGACGACCTCGACGCGGCCGGCCCGCATCGCGCGGAACAGGTCGCCGTCCGGCACGACGCACAGGCGCTGGTCCCACGGCCGGTAGCGGGGGGTGAAGTCGCGGTCGATGACGGTCCGGTCGGGGATCTGGCGCTCGAGCCCCGCC
Source organism: Pseudonocardia sp. (assembly GCF_035305885.1). Lineage (GTDB taxonomy): Bacteria > Actinomycetota > Actinomycetes > Mycobacteriales > Pseudonocardiaceae > Pseudonocardia. The sequence continues at coordinate 42,345 of NZ_DATGOP010000017.1, read as the reverse complement.
CGCAGGACCCGTTTCGCCAGGTTCGGCGCGACGCGGGTGAGGTGGTAGAAGCCCGCGTTCACGGCCACGTTCTTCCAGCGGACGAACCGCTGGGCCCACGCGGGCACCCGGTCGACGAGCCGGTCGGTGCCGGGCAGCGAGATGAGGTAGCTCGGGGAGCGCTGAAGCATGGTCACCTGCGCCCCGCGCTCGGCGAGGGCGGGCACGAGCGTGACGGCCGTGGCCCCGCTGCCGATCACGACGACCCGCTTTCCGGCGCAGTCGAGGTCCTCGGGCCAGTGCTGCGGGTGCACCACCGTGCCCCGGTAGTCGCCGATGCCGGGGAACTCGGGCAGGTAGCCCCGGTCGTAGCGGTAGTAGCCGGTGCCGAGGAAGAGGAAGTCGCAGGTGTAGCGCTCCGTGCCGCCGCCGGTGACCTCGACCTGGACGCTCCACCGCTGCTCGTCGCTCGACCACGCGGCCGCGGTGACCCGCCTGCCGAAGCGGATGCGCCGGTCGATGCCGAACTCCGCCGCCGTCTCCTCGACGTAGCGCCGGATCGACGCCCCGTCCGCGATCGACGTCGCCGAGCGCCACGGCCGGAACGGGAACCCGAGCGTGTACATGTCCGAGTCGGACCGGATGCCCGGGAACCGGAACAGGTCCCAGGTGCCGCCGATCGCGTCCCTGGCCTCGAGGATCGCGTAGCTGCGGCGCGGGTGCTCGGTCTGCAACCGGTAGGCGGCGTCGATCCCGGAGATGCCTGCGCCGACGACGAGGACGTCGAAGTGCTGGTCCACGGGCGCTCCCCCCTGACGGGATCTACCTGCCCCGCATCATGCCCCACGCCGCCGCCGCGCGACGACCGCGCCGACGAGCCCGGCCACCACCACCGCGGCGGCCCCGAGCGCCACCCAGCCGGCGGGCGCGATGACGGTCTTGGCGGCCGGCGCGGCCGCGGTCGGCGCCGCCTCGCCGGGCGGGGGCGCGATCTGCGCGTACCGCGGCCCCGGTTCCGGGTCGCCCGCGACCGTCACGTCGAGCTCGATCGGCACGGGCGCGGCCGCCTCGGGGTCCTCCGCGGCGGGCCCGACCTGGACCGCGATGTAGTAGGCGCCCGCGACGCTCTGCGTCCGCACAGCGTTGTCGTCGGCGGTGCGGTTGTTGTAGCGCACTCCGACGGTGGTCAGCGCGGGCTCGTTCGCGGGGAGCACGGTCTCGGAGCCCGTGTAGCTCGTGTTGTCCGAGTCGATCTCCTCCCGCGACGGGGCGTAGACGACGGTCGAGACGGGCGACAGGTTGCGCAGGGTCCGGCCGGGGGTCTCGGCGAACCGCACGCGGTAGGCGAGCCCCTGCCCCCAGTCGAGCTCCACCCGGTAGAACACGAACTCCCCGCGCTGCAGGGTGTCGGTGTAGCGCCCCGGGCCGTCCAGCTCGGCGGCGACGTTGAACGAGCCGCCCCCGACGACCGACCGGGCCGGCCCCTGCGGTTCGACGAAGTCCGGCGCGGGCAGCACCGCGGCCGGCCCCGGGTCGGTGACCGGCGGCTCCACCAGGACGAGCAGCTCGACGGGCAGCCGCTCCGGCACACCGCTCGACACCCGGTCCCAGGTGAGCGCGAACGTGTAGCGGCCCCCGCCCCGGCACTTGTCGCCGGTCGCGCTGCCCGTGTCCGGTTCGGTCGCGCCGGTCCACGTCGACTCGACGGTCAGCGCCTCGCCGTGGCTGGAGTTCGTGGCCTGCTCGCTGGTGAACTCGTGGCAGTCCTCGCCGTCCTCGCCGAAGGTGCGCAGTTCCAGCACGTTGAAGTCGCTGGTGGCGCTGACGCCGGACAGGCGCGGGAACGACACGGTGGCGCTGAAGTACGCCGTGGCGCCCTCCGGGACGTCCACCGCGTAGTGGCGCTGCTCGTGCCGGCCGATGGTGTCGAGGTGCTGGCCCGGCGCGGCGACGGGCGCCGCCGCCACGGTGGGCGCACCGGTGATCGGCGTGCCGGCGGGCTCGTAGTTGCGCAGCGCGGACCCGGCGACGCGCGGCAGCACCCGGCGCAGCGCGTCGGCGTCCGGGGCGTCGGTGTAGGTGCCGCCGGTGGCCTGGGCGATGCAGCTGAGCTCGGCGCGCGCCTCGTCGTCGACGCCGAACCCGACGGCGTGCACCACCAGGTCGACGCCCTGGCCCGCCAGCGTGCGGACCACCTCGCACGGTTCCGGCGGCGCGCAGGTGTCGACCCCGTCGGAGACGAGCACGATCGAGCGCGGCCCCTCCTGCGGCAGCTCCTCGGCCGCCACCTGCAGCGACCGCCCGATCGGCGTGTACCCGCGCGGGGTGAGGTCGTCGACGGCGGCGCCGAGGCCCGCCCGGTCGAGCGGGCCGACGGGGCGCACGACCGTGACGTCCCGGCAGCCCTGATCACGTTCGGCGTCGGAGTTGCCCGTCGACGTGCCGTACGCGGCGAGGCCGACGGGGGCGCCGTCCGGCGCGGCGTCGAGGAAGGCGTGCACGGCCTGCCGCGCGGCGTCCATCCTGGTGCCGCCCGCCGGGTCGGCACCGTTCATGGACCCGGACGCGTCGAGCACCACCATCGTGGGCGCGAGCCCGTCACCCGGCTCCTGGGCCTGCGCGGATGCGGGAGCCACCCAGGCGCACACCAGGACGGCGAGCGCGCCCAGGAAGCTCATCTGACGAGTGCACACGGCGGCCGAGTCTCGCACGAGCACCGTGGGCCGGATGGCGCCCGGGTTCAGCCGAAGCGGTCCGGCCGGTAACGGTGCAGGTCGAGGCGGGGTGGCTCGCCGAGCACCACCTCGGCCACGAGCGCGCCCGCGAGCGGGGCCATGGTCAGGCCGGTCGGCCCGAACCCGGTGGCGAGCACGATGCGGGGGTGCCGGGGCGGGGTGGAGCTCAGGGGTCCGAGCAGGGGCAGCCCGTCCGGGCTCGCGGGACGGAAGCCGACCCGGGTCTCCAGCAGCGTCGCGTCGTGCAGCCCGGGCGCGGCGCGCAGCGCCTGCTCCAGCACCTCGAGCTGCCCGGCGGCGGTCACCCGGTGGTCGAACCCGCTGCCGGTCTCCCGCGTGGCCCCGGCGACGACGCGTCCGCCCGGGAACGCCAGCAGGTAGTGGTCGCTGTCGACGGAGGTCACCACCGGCCACCGGTCGGTCTCGTCCGGCACCCCGAGGTGGGTGATCTGGCCCCGCTGCGGCGCCACGGGCAGGTCGACGCCGAGCGGGGCGAGCAGCTCGCGGCTCCACGCCCCGGCCGCCACGACCACGGCGTCGGCGCCGCGCGGCTCACCGCCCACCCGCACGCCCTCGGCGGACAGGACCGCCGTCCCGGTCTCGAGCCGCGCCCCGCGCCGCCGGGCGGCGTCGAGCAAGCAGGCCCGCAGCTGCCGTCCGTCCACCCGCGCGCCGCCGCTGACGTGCACGGCCGCGAGGTCCGGCCGCAGCGGCGGGAACAGCTCGCTCGCCCGCCCGGGCTCCAGCAGCTGCGCCTCGCCCGCGGCCGGGTGCTGCGCCGCCCGCGCCGCCGCCCGCTGACGCAGCCGTCGCAGCACGGCCTCGTCCCGGCCGACGACGAGGCCGCCGACCACGGCGTAGGACGACGGCTGGTCGGTGTCCTCGGCGAGCTCCGCGACGAGCCGCCGGTAGTAGCTCGCCGAAGCCCCGGAGAAGGCGAACAGCTCCTCACCCGCCGTCGCCCACGGCGAGACGATCCCGGCCCCCGCCGCCGTCGCGAGCCCGCGCCGTTCGTCGTCGACCACGACCACCTCGACGCCCCGCCGCGCGAGGTGATAGGCGGCGGACGCCCCCGCGATCCCGGACCCGACCACCACGACCCGCATGGGCGAGATCGTCGCACGGCTGCGCTCAGTCGGGGGTGGCCGCCGCCCCGGCGAACTGGCTCTCGTAGAGCGCCGCGTAGGCGCCGCCACGGGCCACGAGCTCGTCGTGGGTGCCCTGCTCGACGATCCGCCCCGACTCCATCACGAGGATGAGGTCGGCGTCGCGGATGGTCGAGAGGCGGTGCGCGATCACGAAGCTCGTGCGGTCGGTGCGCAGCGCGGCCATCGCGCGCTGCAGGAGCAGCTCGGTGCGGGTGTCCACCGAACTGGTGGCCTCGTCGAGGATGAGCAGCGTGGGGTCGGCGAGGAACGCCCGCGCGATCGTGATGAGCTGCTTCTCCCCCGCGCTGACGTTGGAGCCCTCGTCGTCGATCACGGTGTCGTAGCCGTCGGGGAGGCTGCGCACGAACCGGTCGACGTAGGTGGCCCGCGCCGCGGCGAGGATCTCCTCCTCGGTGGCGTCCGGCTTGCCGTAGGCGATGTTGTCGCGGATCGTGCCGGCGAACAGCCACGTGTCCTGCAGCACCATGCCGATGCTCGAGCGCAGGGTGGCCCGGTCCATGGTGGCGATGTCGGTGCCGTCGAGCGTGATGCGGCCCGCGTCCAGCTCGTAGAACCGCAGGATCAGGTTCACGAGCGTGGTCTTGCCCGCCCCGGTGGGGCCGACGATCGCGATCGTCTGCCCCGGCTCCGCGGTGAGCGAGAGGTGCTCGATCAGCGGCTGGTCCGGCCGGTAGCGGAACGAGACGTCGGAGAACACCACCCGGCCGCAGCGGGTGGCGGGCGCGGCGGGCCGCTCCGGGTCGGGCACCTGCTCCTCGGCGTCGAGCAGCTCGAACACCCGCTCCGCCGACGCGACGCCCGACTGCAGCAGGTTGATCATCGAGGAGACCTGCGTGATCGGCTGGGTGAACTGGCGGGAGTACTGCACGAACGCCTGCACCTCGCCGAGGCTCATCGCGCCCGACGCCACCCGCAGGCCCCCGACCACGGCCACGAGCACGTAGTTCAGGTTCCCGATGAACATCATCGACGGCATGATGATCCCGGAGATGAACTGCGCGAGGTAGCTGGCGCCGAACAGCTGCTCGTTCCGCCGGGCGAACTCGGCCTCGACGTCGCGCCGCCGCCCGAACACCCGCACCAGCTCGTGGCCGGTGAAGGCCTCCTCGATGTGCGCGTTGAGCTCCCCGGTGTGGCGCCACTGCGCCACGAACTGCTTCTGCGACCGCGTCATGATCGCCCGCGAGACCAGCAGCGACAGCGGGACCGACACGATCGCCACGAGCGCGAGCAGCGGTGAGATCACCAGCATCGCCACCAGCACCCCGACGATGGTGAGCAGTGAGGTGAGCAGCTGCGACATCGTCTGCTGCAGGCTCTGGGAGACGTTGTCGATGTCGTTGGTGACGCGGCTGAGCAGCTCGCCGCGCGGCTGGCCGTCGAAGTAGGACAGCGGCAGCCGGTTGATCTTGTCCTCGACGTCGCGGCGCAGGGCGAAGATCGTGCGCTGGACCACGCCGTTGAGCAGGTAGCCCTGCAGGTAGGCGAACAGCGACGCGGCCACGTAGATCACCATGACGGCCACGAGCACCTGGACCAGCAGGGTGAAGTCGACGCCCCGGCCCGGCACGACCCCGGCGCCCTCGAGGACGTTCGCGTAGGCGTCGTTGCCCGCCGCCCGCTCCGCCGCCGCGACCTCCGCGACCGACGCGCCCGGCTCGAGCCGCTGCCCGATCACCCCGGCGAAGATCACGTCCGTGGCGCGGCCGAGCACGAGCGGCCCGACCGAGGACAGGGCCACGCTGAGCACCGCGAGCACGACGACCGCGAGCACCCGCAGCCGCTCCGGCGCGAGCCTGCCCAGGAGCCGCCGCGCCGACGGACCGAACGCGAGCGACCGCTCCGCGGGCATGCCCATCCCGGCCCACGGCGGCCCGCCGCGGCGCTGGGCCGACATCTCGCGCGCGGCGCGATTGGTGTCCGCGGCGGGGTTCGGCCGGGTCATGCCACTTCCTCCGGGGTGAACTGGGACGCGACGATCTCTGCGTAGGTCGGGCACCCGGCGAGCAGCTCGTCGTGGGTGCCGATCCCGACCACGGCGCCGTCGTCGAGCACGACGATCTGGTCGGCATCGCGGATGCTCGCCACCCGCTGGGCGACGACGACCACGGTCGCGGTGGCCGTCACCGGCGCGAGCGCCGCGCGCAGCCGGGCGTCGGTGGCGAGGTCGAGCGCGGAGAACGAGTCGTCGAACAGGTAGATCTGGGGCCGCCGCACGAGCACGCGGGCGATCGAGAGGCGCTGGCGTTGACCGCCGGAGACGTTCGTGCCGCCCTGGGCGATCGGGGTGTCGAGCCCGTCCGGCATGGCGCGCACGAAGTCGGCGGCCTGCGCCACCTCGAGCGCCGCCCACAGCTCCTCGTCGGTGGCGTCCGGGTTGCCGTAGCGCAGGTTGCTCGCCACGGTGCCGGAGAACAGGTACGGCTTCTGCGGCACGATGCCGACCCGGCTCCACAGGTACTCCTGGTCGAGGTCGCGCACGTCGACACCGTCGACGAGCACCGCGCCCTCGGTCGCGTCGAACAGCCGCGGCACGAGCCCCAGCAGGGTGGTCTTCCCGGCGCCGGTGCTGCCGACGATCGCCGTGGTCGTGCCCGGGCCCGCGGTGAATGAGACGTCGCGCAGCACGGGCGCGTCGGCACCCGGGTAGGCGAACCCGGCGCCGCGCAGCTCCAGCACCCCCGTCGGCGCTGCCGGGGTGACCGGACGGGCGGGCGGCACCACCGACGACTCGGTGTCGAGCACCTCGACGATCCGCTCGGCGCACACCGCGGCGCGCGGGATCATCATCGTCATGAACGTGGCCATCATGACGGCCATCAGGATCTGGATCAGGTAGGCGAGGAACGCCGTCAGCGCCCCGATCTCCATCTGGCCGGCGTCGATGCGGCCCGCGCCGAACCACAGCACGGCGACGCTCGACGCGTTCAGCACCAGCATCACGGTCGGGAAGATCAGTGCCTGCAGGCGGCCGACGTGCAGGGCGACGTCGGTGAGGGCGGTGTTCGCGGCCGCGAACCGGGCCGTCTCCTGTGGCTCCCGCACGAACGCGCGCACGACCCGGATGCCCGTGATCTGCTCGCGCAGCACCCGGTTGACCTCGTCGATCCGGGCCTGCATCGCGCGGAAGCCGGGCATCATCCGCAGGATCAGCGAGCCGATCGCGAGCACCAGCACCGGCACGCAGACCAGCATCAGCCAGGACAGGTGCGTGTCCTCCCGCAGCGCCATGACCACGCCGCCGAAGCACATGATCGGCGCCGCGACCATCATCGTGCAGGTCATCAGCACCAGCATCTGCACCTGCTGCACGTCGTTGGTGCCGCGCGTGATCAGCGACGGGGCGCCGAAGCGGTTCACCTCGCGGACGGAGAACTCCCCGACGCGGTGGAACAGCGCCGCTCGCACGTCGCGGCCGAAGCCCATCGCGGTGCGGGCCCCGAAGTAGACCGCGGCGATCGAGCAGACGATCTGCACGAGCGTCACCGCGAGCATCCAGCCGCCGACCGACATGATGTAGGCGGTGTCGCCGCGGGCGATCCCCCGGTCGATGATGTCGGCGTTGAGGCTCGGCAGGTACAGCGACGCCATCGTGCCGCAGAACTGGAGCACCACGACCGCGGCGAGCGGCCGAGCGTAGGGGCGCAGGTGCGCCCGCAGCAGGCGGATCAGCATCCGGGGGCCTCCGCGGTGGTGGTGGGAGCGAGCAGCCCGTCGAGCACCACCTCGACGACCTCCTCGGTCGACAGCGGTCGGCCGAGCGAGATCAGCGGGTGCGTCGAGGAGAACACGAGCATCCGCAGGACGTGGGCGAGGTGGTCGGCGGGCACGCGCAACGCGGCCGCGTCGGCGCCGACGATGTCGACGACCGCCGCGCGGTAGGCGGCGTCGGCCTCGGCGGCCGGGCCGCGCTGCGACTCGTCGGGCGGTCCGGGCCAGCCGAGCGCCTCGAGCAGCCCGAAGACCTCGGCGAACCGGCGCTGCAGCACGTCCACGACCGCAGCGAGCCGGGGCCGCAGGGGCAGGGAGCGGTCGATCGCGGCCAGCTCGCGCCGCGTGGCCTCGGGGTCGAACGCCTCGGCGAGCGCCGCCCGCACCAGCGACTCCTTGTCCGGGAAAACCCGGAAGATGGTGCCCTCCGCGACGCCGGCCGCCTCGGCGATCTGCCGCGTGGTGACGGCGGTGCCGTGCTTGCGCACCAGCGGGACCGTCGCCGCGAGGATCGCGGCACGGCGCGCGGAAGGCGCCATCCGCGGCGCGCGGCGGGAGGACGGGGACACCGCGCCCACGGTAATGAGTGGCCACTCACTAGCCAACTCGATTTCGCCGCCGGCGAAGGTGGTGGCCCCCGATGTCAGGAAAGCCACATTCCTGAACCTGGGCGTCAGGAAAGCCACATCCCTGACGCCCGGGCGGAGGAGAACCCGGGCCGAGGTCGCCGGGTGGCCCCGCTGAGGGGGACGGGGCCACCCGGCAGGTGGGCCGGCGGGCACCCCGAGCTGCCCGGCGACCCACGTCGGTGCCTCACCCGCCGAGGAGCCTCCCGGTGACGCCCTCGACCGTGTCGACCAGCGCGCCGACCAGCCGGCCGACGAGGCCGGGCTGCTCCTCCGGCCGGTCGGGGGACTGCTGCGGCGGCTGCGGCGCCGGGGCGGCGGCCGCGGGTGGGGCGCTCGGCGGCGTCGGCGGGCTCGGCGAGGGGCGCGGGCCGTCGGTGGCCCGGGCTGCGTCGTCGTCCGCGTCGTCGGGGCGCGGCCGATCCGCCCGGTCGCCGGGATCACGCCGGTCGTCCGTCCGGTCCTCCGCCTCGTCCTCCGGCGCGGCCGGGGCGGTCGACGGGCGCGGGGCGGACGCCGCGGGACGGGGGCCGTCGTCGCCGGGCGCGGGCCGCGGCGTCCGGGGGGCGGGCCGCGGCGTCCCGGGGGCGGGTCGGCCGGCCGCGAGGCCGGGTGCGGGGCCGCCGCCCGGCGGGCGGCGTGGCGCACCGGCCGCGGGCGGTTCCGCAGGGCCGCCGGTGCCGTCGGCCTCTTCGGAAGTCACCTCGGGTGAGGGCGGCGCCGGCACCGGAGCCGGCGCGGCGACGGCGGGCGGGGCGGCGACCACGTCCACCCGCCCGGCCGGCGGGGACGTGGTGGCGACGGCCGCCACGCCGAGGGCGCTCGCCGCGACCAGCAGCGCGCCCGCGCCGACCGTCCGGCGCAGCCGCTCCTGGCGGCGCCGCAGCGCCCCGATCAGCAGGTCCACCACGACGAACGCCACCAGGCCGAGCCCGAACGCCGGCATCAGCCAGGCGAGCACGACGGTGACCAGGACGACCGGCACCCCGATCGCCGGGGTGAGCCCGCGCAGCGCGGGCGGCGGCGCCTCCGGCAGCCGCGCCTCGCCGTACGGGTTGCGCCGCCACCACATCCGGTAGCCGAGCAGGATCACCACGATGGTGGCGATCACGATCAGCACCAGCACGACCTGGTTGGCGACGCCGAACAGGGTGCCGGTGTGCGCCTGCACGCCCAGCTCGACGACCCGCGCGAGGAACGGGTAGTCCTCCCATCCGATCCGCTCGGTGACCTGGGCGGTGTAGGGGTCGACCGTGATCGCGTCCTTGCGGATCGGCAGGCCGGGCGAGACCTCGGCGACCGTGTACGGCCGGTCGGGCGCGGTCGGCGCGGAGACGCGCAGCTCGCCGGTGAGCCCCTCGGCCCGCGCCAGCTGCAGCACCCGGTCCACGCCCACGGGGCGGACGCCGAAGGGCACCTCGACCGGGGCGGCAACCAGCTCGGGCGCCCGCACCTGCGGCAGCCCCCACCCGGCGAACCGGCTCATCGTCAGGCCGGTGCCGCTCAGCACGAGCAGGCCGACGGTCAGCCAGACCCCGAGCGGCCCGTGCACGGCGCGCATCCGCGCCTGCTCCCCCTTGCCCCGCGGCCACGGCGTCAGCAGCTCGCGCACGCTGCGGCGGCGCCGCCCCTGCTTGGCCACCCACAGCACCAGCCCGCCGACGACGAGCGCGGGCACCCAGCTCGCGGCCACCTCGGAGTAGAGCCGCCCGAGTTCACCGAGGTGGAGGTCGGCGTGCAGCTGGCGCAGCCAGACGTTGGCCGGCATCCGGCCGTCGACGGTGGTGAGCTCACCGCTGATGAAGTTGGTGTACGGGTCGACGAACACGCTGCGCGCCTCGCCGGGCCGGGTGAGGTTCGGCACCGCCAGGTCGACCCGCGTGGTGCGGTCCGGGGCGGGCGGGGGCACGACCGCGCGCAGCTGGCCCTCCGGGTGGGCGGCGAGCGCCGCGGCGACCTGCTCGCCGACCGGCCGGGGCGCCCCGCGCACCTCGGGGACGAACAGCTGGTTCGCGTAGAGGTCCTCGTGGATCTGCGGGCTCACCGCGTACACCAGCCCGGTCAGGCACAGCAGGAGCAGGAACGGCGCCACGAGGATCCCGGCGAGGAAGTGCACGCGGCGGGCGAGCGGGCGCAGCTGCGCGACGGAGCCGGCGAACGGCCCGCCCCGCAGCCGGACGGTGCGGGCCTCGGCCGGGTCCGGCCGGGCCTCGTGCCGCGGGCTCATCGCGCGACCTCGGCGGGGGCGGGCCCGCCGTCGGGCTGGGCGAGCAGCGCCGACCCGGACGCGGGCACGGCCGACCCGAGCAGCGCCGCGGCGACGGCGGCCGCGGCGATCGCGGCGAGCCGGCGCAGGCGCGCCCGCCCGGACGCGTCGCGCCCGCGGGCGCCGGCGCGCCTGCGCACCCACCAACGGCCGGCGAGCCCGGTGGCGGCCGACAGCACGCCCAGCACGAGCAGCGCGACCAGCCGCCAGCCCGCGGCCGCGACCGGGGCGATCACGAGCAGCAGCACGCCCGCGACCGGCATGAGGCGGGCGAGCCGCGGCACCGCGAGCCGCAGCACGGCATCGCCCGCGGTGCGCATCAGCACCCACAGCAGCACCGGCCCGCCGGCACAGACGGCCACGGCGAGCAGCAGCGCGACCTCCGCGGCGACCGCGAGCGGGGGGTGCCCCGGCCGGGCGAGCGCCCAGGTGGCCGCGGGCGCGGCGGCGACGGCGAGCACCGCGGCGGAGCGGATCCCCCGCTGCGCCGGGTCGGCGGTGTACGGGCCGGTCAGCCACTGCACGAGCGCGGCGGTGACCGGGACGAGCACGAGCAGGCGCACCAGCAGGGCCCCGCCGATCTCCGACGCGAACCCGGCCGCCACGACCGCGGGGTCGAACGCCTCGGTGACCGGGAGCCGGGCGGCGTAGCCGCCGAACGTGACGGCGGCGCCGAGGGTCGCCACGACCAGCCCGCACCACGCGTAGGTGATCGGCCGGCGCGCCGGCGGGTGATCGACCCCGGCCGGCCAGGCGGCGGCGAGCGCGAAGGCCAGACCGGTGCCGAGCGCGAACGCCGCCGTGGCGGCGATGCGGAAGACGTCGTGGAGCGCGCCGACGACCGGGCTCGGCCCGGCCGGGACCTGTGGGACGGCAACGGGCGGGGTCGGGGCGAACACGTGGAACCGCGACGAGCCGGTGATCGGCTCGAGCGTGCTGGACGGCACCGACCAGGCCACCGAGTACGTGCCGCCGTAGCGGGTGAGCGGCATCGGCACCGCGACGGAGTTCTCCTCGCCCGCGACGGGCTGCGGTGGCCCCTCGACCACCTGGTCACCGGAGGGGACGGTCATGCGCACCGTCACCAGGCCCGCGGGCACCGGCCGGTCGAAGGTGAGCCGCACCTCGTCCGGGGACTTGACGGTGGCGCCGTCGCTCGGCGACACCGAGACCAGCGCCGGGTCGCCGGTGCCGGTGGGCGGCGCGAGCAGCAGCGCGCCCCAGGAGGCGGCGATCACGAGGAGCAGTCCGAGCAGGCCGCGCCCCCAGCGCGGCCGGGCGGTCCGTGCTGCCGGGGTCATCGGCGCCCCACCTCGATCCGGTGCCGCGCCGCCGGCTCGCCGGTCACCCGGCGCCGGGCCGGGCGCGTGCGCCGCTCCTGCTGCCGGTACCCCAGCACGCCGCCGACGCCCGCGACGAGCACCCCGGCGGTGAGCAGGAGCCAGGGCAGCGGGCCCGGTCCCCCGCCCGATCTCGGCACGGGTGCCGCCGCGGGGGCGCCCGCGGGCACCGGCGCGGGTGCGGCCGGGGCCGCACCGGGCTGCTCGGCCGGGGCGGCGCCGTCGACCGGGGTGCCGTCGACCGGGGCGATGACGACGGTCGGGGCGCCGGGCCAGCCCGGCCGCTCGGCCGGGGCGGTCCACCGGTCGACGCTGCCGTCCGCGTAGCCCTGGGCGGCGCCGAGCACCAGCCGCCCGCCGCCGGGCGGGAGCGGGCCCGCGGTGACGAGGAACTGCTCGAACCGGCGGGGCGCCACCTCGCCGCCGGTCCACACGATCGACGCGACGGCCTCGTCGACCTCCTCGCCGCCGATCTCGACCGGCGGGTCGACCGGGCGCATCTCGACCCGCGCGCGCCACGAGCCGACGCGCGCGACCTCGACGCGCGGGACCACGACGTCGTCTCCGAAGGTGAGCTCGAGCCGGGTGGTCACCAGGTCGGGCTGTTCGTTGGACAGGCGGACGGCGAAGGTCTGCGTGCCGCCGCCCTCGACCGACCCGGGAACGACGGTCACCCGCGCCGACGCCGACGGCGCGAACGCCAGCATGCCGATCATCGACACGACGGCGGTCGCGAGCGCCGTGGCGAGCGTCGCCGCGAGGCGTCGGGGACTGGATCTCCGGCCGCAGGCCATGGGGGAACTCCCTCGAGCGGACGGTGCGGCCCGGCTGCGGGGCCGGGCCGCGACCGCGGTGGTGGGACGAACTCGGTGCGGTCCGGGGCCGGGGAGCAGCCCCGGACCGCACCGTTTGTCGATCGGCAGCTGGGGCGTCAGCCGATCGGGTTGAGCTGCTCGGGCGTCAGGTCCTCCCGCCACCCCGCGGGAACCTGCTGTGACCAGCCGTTGTAGACGAGCGGGATGGGCAGGACGCCCTGGCCGCCCACACCGGCGTGTGCGACGAGCTCGTCATCGATCGCCGTGTCCGCCGTGCCGTCCAGCACCAGCTGGCCTGCGACCGCGGCGTCGGAGATGTCGCCGTCGCCGTTCGGGTCGACGTCGATCACCTGGACGGCGTTGGAGAACTTGTTGGAGATGTAGGCGTAGTAGCCGCCGCCCTTCTTGGCGCCGAAGTTGGCGCCGTGGCATCCGGCGTTGCAGGGCAGGTCCTTGATCACCTCGTCGGTCCTCGGGTCGATCACCGAGACCGTCTGGGACAGGGTGTTCGCGGCCAGCAGCGCCTTGCCGTCCGGGCTCACCGGGAGCTGGATGGTCAGCCCGCCCCACGGACCGGTGGGACCGGTCTGCGGGTCGTAGTTCTCCCAGAGGTCGATCGTGGAGCTGTGCGCCACCGCGCCGTCGGAGGTGCGGCAGGCGTCCTCGGCCAGCGAGACGCACGAGACGCTCATGCCGAGGAAGTTGGACACGTACGCCTTCTTCGAGTCCGGCGTCATCGAGGTGGCGATCGGGAAGGCGCCGACCGGGTCGTGCTTGATGGTGCCCGACTCCATGTCGATGATCACGGCGTCGTCGGTCAACGTGTTCGGAGCGACGACCGTCTTGCCGTCGTGGCTGGTCCAGTGCGCGTGCGGGTGCGGGGTGATCCCACCGTCCGGGTCGGTGTGGATCCGGCGGGTGACCTCGGTGCCGCCGGGGGCCAGCTCGACGATGTCCGTGCCCGCGTTGATGCCGACCACCAGGTGGTCGGTGTCGGGGCGGGTCATGACGTGCGCCGGGTTGGGCCCGACCTCGACCTGGCGGACGGTCTCACCGGTCTGCAGGTCGAACACGTCGGTCTCGTTGTCGAACCACTCGTTCGCGTACAGGAACCGGTAGTCCTTGTCCGTCCACATGTTGTGGGGGTTGTTCATGTCGATCCCGGGAGCGGCGATCTTCCGGTCGATCGTCCAGCTCTCGACGTCGATCTTCGTGATGGAGCCGTGCTTCTCCTTGCCGGCGAAGTCCTCCATCTGGGTCGCGATCCAGACCTCACCCACGCCCGGCACGTCCGGCTTCTCGTTCAGCGCCGGGAGCGTCCGCGGGTAGCTGAACTTCTGGTCGAAGTAGGCGTCCAGGTTCGGGATCAGGACGGGGTTGCCCGCCCCGTCCCACTGCAGGATCGGCGCCGGCGGCTGGAACGGGTTCCAGGCCACGTCCTCGGTCTCGCTGAACCGCTGCCAGTTGTTCGGGTTGGTGATCACGAAGAACGCGTTCACCAGGCGCTGGATGATGTCGGCGTTCGACGGGACCGCCGCGTCCTGCCCGTTGACCAGCAGCTTCTTGCCGAAGTCGAGGCCCAGCGTGAGCGGATCGTCCACCACGACCGCACCGAGCATGTACGGCGCCACCGAGTCGGCGAACGCGTAGAGGCCCGGCTCGGTCAGCTGGATCGTCTTCTCGCCGAAGAACGCACCCTTGGGGTCGACGTACGGGAAGTCCTCGGCCCCCTCGGGCGCGATGAGCCCGATCGGGTTGCGGATGCCCTCGGACTTGGCCGGGTCGACGTTGAAGGTCACGGTCACCGGCGGGCCGACCACGGCGAACTCCGCGAGCGAGTCGAGCACGCCCTGCAGGTTCACCCAGACCGGGAGGTCGACCAGGTTGACCGGGGCATCGGCGGGCAGCGCCTCGACGATGCCGGCCAGCTCGCCGAGCAGCGACTCGGCCTCGAGGGCGAGCCCGGCGGCCTCCGGCTTCGCCGCGGCGATGCCCTGCACGGCCGACAGGGTCTGCTCCAGGCCCAGCACGTCGCCGAGGCCCAGCAGGCCGCCGGACGGCTCGGGGGCAGCCGCCGGGGCCGGAGCGGGCGCCGCCGCCGGGGCGGGGGTCGGGGTGGCCGAGGCCTCCTCGTCCTCCTCGTCCTCGTCGGCGGTGGCGCTGGGGGTGGCGGAGGTGCTCGGGGCGGCGGGGGTGGACGCCGGAGCGGGCGCCGCGGCCGGCTGGTCGCCGCCGCCGAGCAGGCCGCCGACGATCCCGCCGACGCCGTCGGTCAAACCCTCGACCAGCCCTTCGGCGGCCCCGCCCGACACACCACCGGTGACGCCGTCGACCAGGCCACCCAGGTCCTCGGGCAGCAGGGGGCCGCCGATCCCGGGCACCGCGACGTCCGTGCCGAGCCGGGGCAGCACGGCGATCGCCAGCGAGCTGCTGCCGAACAGGTTCAGCCCCGAGTCGAACCACGCCCCGTTCTTGTCCGTCAGGTCGAACCTGATCGGCACCGGACCGGCGCCGACCGGCTGCTGGGCCGCGGCGGGGCCGGCCGTCGTGGTCGTCGCGCCGACCGCCGCCATCACCGCGACCGCGGCGAGGCGGCGCCGTCTCCTCCCGGTCCCCGATGAATTTTGGGGAGCGATTTTCGACATGTGTTTCCTCTCGTTCCTCCCGCCGTTCGACCGGCGCACCGGAGCCGCAAGCGACTACTTATTGGATACGCGCGGGACGACGGCACACGGAATCACCGCGGCGACCGTTGCAAGAGAATGCGTGGAGCACTCTTCGCGTCACTCCCGGGCCACGGGATGCGCAAATCTTGCACGCAGAACGTAACGCCGGAGTTCGAATGGATGACCCTTCCGTTACATCCCACTAGTCCATACGGAGCACGGTGGTGTGAGCCGGTCGACACTCAGCTTTAACGCCATCCGGCGTAACCCCCGACGGTGATCACTCGTTGGTTCACCCGGCCCACCGCAGCGGCGACGAAAGAACAAGAAAGAATCCGCCCTGCACCGCAGGACGGATTCCGTGAGCGTTGCTGTTCGGTTGTGGCGTCGGTCGGGCTATGCCACGGCGGTCTCCCCCGCCATCGCCCGGCGGGCCAGCGCCCGCACGTCGTAGTCGGCGGCCACGAGCTCGGCCTCGGTCGGCGTGACGCGCTCCAACAGCCGCCGCGCGGCCATGTGGGTGCCCGGGTCGTTGACCGACTCGACCGCGGTCAGCCGCCCGTCCTGCAGGCAGAACACCGAGAACCGCCGATCGTCGCCGCGGATCACCAGCTGGGAGGGTCCCCTGGCCACGCCGACCAGCTGCAGGCGCAGCGAGCCCTGGCTGCTCCAGAACCACGGCAGCGCGAAGAACGGGCGCCGCTCCCCGAGGATGCGCGCGGCCGCGTACCGCCCCTGGTCGGTGGCGTTCTGCACCGACTCGAGCCGCTGCCTGCCGCCGGCGGCGTCGCACACCACCGCGCAGTCGCCGATCGCGGTGATCCGCGGGTCGGACGTGGCGAGCCACCGGTCGACGAGCACGCCGTCGTCGGTGGCGAGGCCGGCCCGCCGGGCCAGCCCGTCCTCCGCGGTGGCCCCGACGCCCAGCACCACGAGGTCCGCGGGCAGGACGCGGCCCGACGCCATCCGCACGCCCGTGACGTGCCCGCCGCTGCCCAGCAGCTCGGTGGCGTGGTCGCCGAACCACAGCCGCGTCCCGTCGGCGCGGTGGTGCGCGGCGACCGCGGCCGATACCGGCGCCGAGACCGCCCTGGCGAGCAACCGGTCGCCCCGCTCGACCACCGTCACGTCGACGCCCCGCTTGCGCGCCGCGCTCGCGACCTCCATGCCGATGAACCCGCCGCCGAGCACGACCACCCGCGCCGCTCGGGCCAGCCCGATCCGCAGGGCGGCCGCGTCGTCGAGGGTGCGGAGCTCGGCGACCCCGCGCAGGGTCCGGCCGGGCAGCTCGATCCGGCGCGGCACGGCGCCCGTCGCGAGCACCAGGTGGTCGTAGCCGACCGACCCCTCGCCCGCGAGGTGCACCTCCTGCGCGGCGCGGTCGATGCCGACCGCCGTCCCGTGGCGCAGGTCGATCCGCTGCTCGGCGAAGAACGCCTCGGAGCGCAGCACGAGCGCGTCCGGGTCACCACCGTCGGCGAGCACCTCCTTCGACAGCGGCGGCCGCTGGTAGGGCAGATGTCGCTCCGCACCGACCAGCGTCACCGGCCCCGGGTACCCACCCGCCCGCAGTGCCGCGGCGGCCTCCACGCCGGCGTGCCCGGCGCCGACCACGACGACGCCGCGCATCTCAGACCTGCTCCGCGGGAACGCGCACGACCAGCTCGGCGCCTTCCTCCATCGGAACGAGCTGGCAACTCAGGCGGCTGTTGGCCAGCCGCGGGGCGGCCGTCCAATCCAGCATTTCGTCCTCGTCGCCCGATGGGGGCGCGAACCGCTCGGTGCTGTGGTCGACGTACACGTGGCACGTCCCGCAGCTCGCAGCACCGCCGCATTCGCCGACGATGCCGCGCACCTGGTTGCGCAACGCCGCCCGCATGAGGTTCGTCGCGACAGCCACCTCGACGGTGTGCTCGGAACCGTCGTCGTATCGATAGGTGACTTTAGGCACGCTCGATCTCCTTCTCGTGGTGACGGCACCCGGTCCACGCAAAAAGCGGTGAACCGACCCTGCCAAACCGCCGTGACCGCGGCGTCGCACACCGTGAAGCCGCCGTAACGAATACCTCCGCCCGCGGCCCTGGTCACCGTGAGCTTATGCGGCTTTCGATCACCGACGCCCGGTCCCGGGATCGGGAATTCCTATCGATCCCCGGTAACAACCGCGAATGGCCGTGTGGGTCGTTTTGTTACGACCCACTCCCGGGAGTGGACCGCGGCGGGTGAGCAGGCCGTCACACGATGTTCACGACGATCATGGATCTCGGTCGTTGGGAAGCATCCGGTCCGGGCCCCCACGCATGAGTCATGCTGGGGGCGTGACGATCGACAACCAGGTGCACCTCATCGGCGCGGACGAGCTGGAGGCGACCGTACGCGCGATCTTCGCCGCGGCCGGGTGCGACGAGGAGGAAGCGGGCCTCATCGCCCGCGAGCTCGTCGGCGCGAACCTCGCCGGCCACGACAGCCACGGTGTCGTGCGCGTCCCGCTCTACGTGGACTGGATGGGCGAGGGCTGGGTCCGCCCGGGGCAGCGGGCCGAGGTCGTCACCGACGGGGGCGCGTTCGTGCTGCTGGACGGCCACCGGGGCTTCGGCCAGACGATCGCCACCCAGGCGGTGGCGCTCGGCGTCGAGCGCGCCACCGCGAACGGCACCTGCATCGTGGCGCTGCGCAACTCGGGGCACGTCGGCCGGGTGGGCGCCTACGCCGAGACCGCGCTCGCCGCGGGCCTGGTCTCGATCCACTTCGTCAACGTCGCCGGCTCGCCGCTCGTGGCCCCGTTCGGGGCCGTGGAGCGACGGTTCTCGACCGCGCCGTTCGCCGTGGGCATCCCGCTGCCGGGCCGCCCGGTCGTGCTGGACTTCGCCACGTCGCTCGTCGCCGAGGGCAAGGTCCAGGTCGCCTCCTACGGCGGGAGGCCGCTGCCGCCGGACGCCCTGATCGGCCCGGACGGAGTGCCGTCGGGCGACCCGCGCCTGCTCTACGGCGACTACGGGCCCACCGACCTGCGCCGCCCCGGCGCCGGGGTGGGCGCCATCCGCGCCTTCGGCGAGCACAAGGGTTCCGGGCTCGCGCTGATGTGCGAGCTGCTCGCGGGCGCCTTCACCGGCGGCGGCTGCGCGGGCCCGCTGGACGGCCCGCGCACGGGCATCGCCAACGGGATGCTGTCGATCTACCTCTCGCCCGCCCACTTCGGCACGCAGGCCGAGTTCGAGCGGATCGCCCGCGAATACCTGGAGTGGGTGCTGGGCGCCCGCCCGATCGCCCCGGCCGCGCCGGTGCTCGCCCCCGGCGACCCGGAGGCGGCCAACCGCGAGGAGCGGCTCGCGAAGGGCATCCCGTTGCCGGTGGACACCTGGGCGGCGATCGTCGCGACGGCGGAGCGGCTCGGCGTCATCCCCTGACGCCTGCGGGCGCGCCGCGGGCCCGCGCTTCCACGGTCGGACCGCGACTCGCCCACACCCAGACCGCGACTCGCCCACACCCAGACCGCGACTCGCCCACACCCAGACCGCGACTCGCCGGTACCGGGAGCGCGACTCGCCCGAAGCTGGCACTCCGGAACGGGGCTTGCGCTCACCCGGACGCGTGGCTACGGTCGCCGCGTCGCCGTCGATGCGTATCGACTCTCCCGACGGAGGGGGTGCCGTGGTCACCAGCCGGGACGTCGCCCGGGTCGCGGGTGTCTCGCAGAGCACCGTCTCCTACGTGATGAGCGGCAGGCGGTCCATCTCCCCCGAGACCCGCAAGCGCGTGCTCGACGCGATGGAGCAGCTCACCTACCAGCCCAATGCGGGCGCCCGGGCGCTCGCGAGCCAGCGCACGCAGGTGATCGGCCTCGTCGTCCGGTTCCGGCCCGGCGCCGACACCACCGGCCTGCTGCCGTTCATCGAGACGATCGCGGGCTGCGCCCGCGCCGAGGACCACGACGTCCTGCTGGTCACGGCCGACGAGGGTTCGGCCGGGCTCACCCGGCTCGCCGGTCGCGCGCTCTGCGACGCGATCGTGATGATGGACATCGAGGCCGAGGACCCCCGCATCCCCGTGGCGGCGACGCTGCGCGTGCCGGTGATCCTCATCGGCGTCCCGAACGACTCCGCGGGGCTGCACTGCGTGGACGTCGACTTCGCCGAGGCGGGCCGGCTCGCCGTCGGCGAGCTGGCCGCCGCGGGGCACGACCGGATCGTGGTGATCGGGCACGCCCCCGAGGTCGTCGCGCGCGACATCAACTTCGTCCGCCGCTTCCAACGCGGGGCCACCGCGGCCGCCGAGGGGCGCGGCATGGCGCTGGAGGTGGTCAGCCCGGTCCAGCCCGACCGGGCGGGCGCCGAGGCGGCGGTGGACCGCGCGCTCGCGCTCGGCGGCGACCGCCCCGGCATCGTCGTGCCGAACTCGCAGGCCGTCCAGCTCGTGGTGCAGGCCCTGCTCGACCGCGGCCGCGTGCCCGGCCGCGACCTCTCGCTCGTCGGTCTGTGCACCGACGCGGTGGCGGAGGCGTGCGCGCCCGCCGTCACCAACGTGTCCCTCGAGCCGCGGGACGTCTCGCGGCGCGCGATGGAGATCCTGTTCCGCCTGCTCGACCGGGAGCAGACGCCGCCCGAGCAGCTCGTCGAGCTGATCCCGCCCCGGCTCACCCGCCGACAGACCACCCTGCCCGCCCCGTAAGCCCAACAGAACAGTCGCGGACCGCCGCGGCCATCCGCACGTCCGCAATCGATACGTATCGATTGAAAGATCGACCGAGAGGACCGGACATGGCTCGACGAGGAGCAGCCCTACGGACCGCCGTCCCCGCGCTGGTCGCGGCCACCGCGCTCGGGCTCACCGCCTGCGGTGGCGGGAGCGCGGGCGGCGGCAGCGGCGAGGTCACCTCGCTGCGGGTGCTCGACTACTACGACAACGACCCCGACCGCGGCGTCTACGAGCGCAAGCTGAACGAGTGCGGCCAGCAGGCGGGCGTGACGATCGAGCGCGAGGCCGTACCCGGCGAGCAGCTGATCCCGCGGGTCCTGCAACAGGCCTCGTCACGGACGCTCCCGGACGTCCTCATGATCGACAACCCGGACCTGCAGCAGATCGCCTCCACCGGCGCGCTGGCCCCGATCAGCCAGTTCGGCCTGTCCGCCGACGGCTACCAGGAGGGCGTCCGCGACGCCTCGACGTTCGAGGGCGAGGTCTACGGACTGCAGCCGGTCACCAACTCGATCGGCCTGTTCTACAACGTCGACATCCTCGACGAGGCCGGCATCACCCCGCCCACGACCTGGGACGAGCTCAAAGCCGCCGCCGCGGCGCTCACCGACGGCGACCGGTACGGGATCGCGTTCTCCGCCGTGGCCGACTACGAGGGCGCCTGGCAGTTCCTGCCGTTCATGTGGACCAACGGCGGCGACGAGACCAACATCGCCACCCCGGAGACCGCCGAGGCGCTGCAGCTGTGGGTGGACCTCGTGAACTCCGGGTCGGCGTCGCGCTCGGTCGTGAACTGGGGCCAGTCGGACGTCCGGGACCAGTTCTCGGCCGGCAACGCCGCCATGATGATCAACGGCCCGTGGCAGTTCCCCGCGCTCGACCAGGTGGAGGGCCTCAACTACGAGGTCGTGCCGATCCCCGTACCGAACCCGGGTGACACCGTGGTGGCCCCGCTCGGCGGCGAGACCTGGACGATCCCGCAGACCGGCGACCCGGCCCGCCAGGCCAAGGCCGCCGAGGTCGTCGCCTGCCTGAACACCGACGAGAACCAGATCGCGCTCGCCACCGAGCGCCAGACCGTGCCCACGAAGACCGCCCTGCGCGAGCGGTTCGTGAGCGAGGTGCCGCGGATGGCGGCGTTCACCGAGATCGTGCAGACCGCCCGCGCCCGCACCGGCAAGCTCGGACCGGAGTGGCCCGCCGCCGCGACCCGCATCTACACCGCGATCCAGACCGCCATCACCGGCGGCGCGCCGCCGCTCGAGGCGCTCCGGCAGGCCCAGAATGGCTGAGCGCGCCACGTCCGCGGTCGCGGGATCGCCCCGCCCCGCGGCCGCCGCGGGCCCGCCGCACCCCGACCGGTCCCCCGCGGGCGGCGCGGCGGCGCGCGCCCGCTCGCGGGGCCCGGCGGGCGGGTGGTGGTCGCCGCGCGGGCGCGAGCGGATGCTGCAGCTGGGGTTCCTCGTCCCGGCCGTGCTCTACCTGGTGCTCTTCTTCGGCTACCCCGTGGTCGAGAACCTCATGATGGGGTTCCAGGAGTACACCACCCGCAGCTTCTACACCGGCGAGGCGCCGTTCGTCGGGTTCGCCAACTACGCCGCCGTGATGTCGTCGGGGCTGTTCGGCACCGCCCTCGCCAACACCGTGCTGTTCACGGTCGGCTCGATCGCCGGCCAGTTCACGATCGGGCTCGCGATCGCGCTGTTCTTCCACCGGCGATTCCCGTTGTCGGGGCTGCTGCGCTCGCTGCTGCTGCTGCCGTGGCTGATCCCGCTGATCGTGTCCAGCGCCGTGTGGCGCTGGATCCTCGACCAGGACAACGGCGTGCTCAACCAGTTCCTCGGCGCGCTGGGGATCGCCGACCACCCGGGCTGGCTCACCAGCACCTCGCTGGCCCTGATCACGGTGATCGGGGTGAACATCTGGCTCGGGATCCCGTTCAACGCCACGATCCTCTACGGCGGCCTGCAGGACATCCCGCAGGAGCTGTACGAGGCGGCCGCGCTGGACGGGGCCACCGGCTGGCGGGCGTTCCGCCACGTCACGTGGCCGCTCCTGCGGCCGGTGGTGAACGTGGTGCTGGTGCTCGGGGTCGTCTACACGATCAAGGTGCTCGACCTCATCCTCGGCCTCACCGGCGGCGGCCCGGCCAACGCGTCGCAGACGATCGCGACGCAGGCCTACCACCTGTCGTTCCGCGAGTTCCGCTTCGGCGAGGGCGCGGCGATGGCCAACGTCCTCATCGTCATCTCGCTGGTGTTCGCCCTCCTCTACCTGCGCGCCAACCGGCGCGCGATGGCCAGGTGAGCCCGATGACCACACGGATCCGCGCGTACGGGAACACCGCGATCGGCGTGCTGATCATCGCCGTGATGCTGTTCCCGCTGTACTGGATGGTCAACGTGTCGCTGCAGCCCACCGGCGGGGCCGTCGCGACGCCCTGGTTCCCGCTCGAGCTGTCGTTCCACGGCTACGCGAGCGCGCTGCGCGACCAGGGCGACAACCTCGTCACGAGCCTCGTCGTGGCGCTCGGCACCGTCGCGTTCAGCCTGCTCGTCGCCACGCCCGCGGCGTACGCGCTCGCGCAGTTCCGGGTGCGCGGGGCCGGGGTGCTGCTGTTCGCGATCCTGATCAGCCAGATGATCCCGGGGATCGTCGTCGCCAACGCCCTCTACAGCGCCTACAGCGACCTCGGGCTGCTCAACTCGATCCCCGGGCTGATCCTCGCCGACGCCACGCACGCCATCCCGTTCGCGATCCTCATCATGCGCGCGTACCTGCTGTCGATCCCGGCCGAGGTCATCGAGGCCGCGCGGGTGGACGGGGCCGGGCAGATCCGCGCGTTCTGTTCGATCGTCGTGCCGATGAGCCGCAACGCGCTGGTGACCGCGGCGCTGTTCACCTTCCTGTTCACGTGGAGCGACTTCCTGTTCGCGCTCACGCTGACCACGACCGAGGACGTGCGGCCGGTGACGCTGGGCCTCTACCAGTACATCGGCGCGTACGGCGTGCCCGACTGGAGCCCGGTGATGGCCACCGCCGTGCTCGCCTCCATCCCGGCGGTCGTGCTGCTCGTCGTGGCCCAACGCTTCGTCGCCGCGGGCGTCGCCAGCGGCGCCGTGAAGTAGAAACCGAAAGGATCCGATCTGTGACTCCCGTCCGCGTGACCGTCTGGGGCGAGAACCGCCACGAGAAGATCGAGGAGCACGTCCGCAAGATCTACCCCGACGGCATGCACAACACGATCGCCGACGGCATCCGCGAGAACCTGGGCGACGGTGCCGTCGTGCGCACGGCCACCCTCGACGACCCCGAGCACGGTCTCACCGAGGAGGCGCTGCAGGACACCGACGTGCTCGTCTGGTGGGGCCACGCCGCACACGACGAGGTGGCCGACGAGGTCGTCGAGCGCGTGCACCGCCACGTCCTGTCCGGCATGGGACTGGTCGTCCTGCACTCCGGGCACTGGTCGAAGATCTTCGTCAAGCTCATGGGCACCACGTGCACCCTGCGCTGGCGCAGCGAGCACGACCGCGAGCTGATCTGGACCGTCGACCCCACCCACCCGATCGCCGAGGGGGTCCCGCACCCCATCGAGATCGCCGAGGACGAGATGTACGGGGAGTTCTTCGACATCCCCGCGCCCGACGAGCTGATCTTCATCAGCACGTTCTCCGGTGGGGAGGCCTTCCGCAGCGGCTGCACGTTCCGCCGCGGCCACGGCAAGATCTTCTACTTCCGCCCCGGCGACCAGGACTACCCGACCTACCACCACAAGGACGTCCGGCGGGTGATCGCCAACGGCGTCAAGTGGGCACGCACGGACCGGCCCGAGCGCAGGCTCCCGGAGCTGCTGCGCTACGAGACCGGCGAGTTCTTCAAGGGCGCGAGCTACACGGGGCCGCTGGGATGACCCTCGCCGACCCCCTGCGCGTCGTGCTCGTCGGCGCGGGCCTCATGGGCCGGGCGTGGCGCGACGTCATCGAGGCCGCGCCGGGCGTGGAGCTGGCCGGGATCGCCGACATCGACCCGGCCACCGCCGAGGCCGCCGCCGAGGCGCTCGCCCGCCCGGTACCCACCGGCACCGACGGCGTCGCGCTCGCGGCGGCCACCGGGGCCCGCGCCATCGTCAACGCCACGGTGCCGGAGGCCCACCACCCGGTCACCACGGCCGCGCTGTTCGCCGGGCTGGACGTCCTGGGCGAGAAGCCGGTCGCGCCGACCGTGGCCGAGGCGCTCTCGCTCGCGGCGGCGTCGGAGGTGACCGGGCGGCTGTTCATGGTCAGCCAGTCGCGGCGGTGGAACCCGCAGCTGTTCGCGCTGCGCGCCATGGCCGAGGACCTCGGCACGCTCGGCGCGCTCACCACGGAGTTCTTCCGCGAGGCCCACTTCGGCGGGTTCCGGGAGGAGATGGACCACCCGCTGCTGGTCGACATGGCCATCCACCCGTTCGACTCGGCCCGGTTCGTGCTCGGGGCCGAGCCGGTGTCGGCCTACTGCGAGGCGCACAACCCGCCCTGGAGCTGGTTCGCGGGCCACGCCTCCGCCACGGCCGTCTTCGAGATGACCGGCGGGGTCCGCTACACCTACACCGGCAGCTGGGTGAGCCCCGGCCGGCAGACGTCGTGGAACGGCGAGTGGCGGCTGTCCGGGGAGAAGGGCTCCGCGCACTGGGACGGCGACAACGACCCGGTGGTCGTCGGCGACGTCGACCCGGCGCCCCGGCCCGCCGCGCCCCACTCCGGCATCGAGGGGGCGCTGCTCGTGTTCACCGACGCGCTGCGCACCGGGGTGCCGCCGATGGGCGAGGTGCACGAGAACGTGCTGAGCCTCGCGATGGTCGAGGCCGCCGTGCGGTCGGCGGACACCGGGCGGCGGGTGCTGATCGACGACGTCCTCGCCGAGGCCCACGCCGAGGCGCTGCGCCGCGAGACGCACCCGGACGTCCGGGACGCGCTGGCCGCCTGGCCGTCGGTGCGGGAGGTCCTGACGGCCCGCCCGTCCTGACCGCCCGGAGGTTCAGGAAAGCCACATCCATGAACGTGGGCTTCGTGAATGTGGCTTTCCTGCAACCCCGGGGTGCCTCGGTTGGGCGGGTGGCCCGGGGACGGGTTTTCCGAAACGGCCCCGCGCGGGCGGGGTCGGGGCCTACCGTCCCGACCATGGACGGACGCGAGTTTCTCGCCGCCTACCAGGACCGCCTCCAGGACGTCCGGGACCGCACGGCCAGGGCCCGGCGGGCGCTGGCCGCCGTCGCGGGCACGGCCACGAGCCGGGACGGGGCGGTCGTCATCACGGTCGACCAGGCGGGCGCCCTGCAGCGGCTGCAGTTCACCGAGCACGCCGAGGTCCTCTCCCGCGCCGAGCTCGCCGCCACCGTGCTCGACACCGCGCGGCGGGCGCGGGCGGAGGCGGCCCGGCAGGCCGAGGCGGCGCTGGTGCCGGTCCTCGGCGAGCGCAGCGAGGCCATGCAGGTGGTGCGCTCCCACCTCACCCCGCCGGAGCGGTGATGGACCGCATCCGGCTCGACGACGCGGTGCTGTCGCGGCACGCGCAGGACCTCGACGCGCTCGCCGCGCGGCTGCGCACCGCCGCGGCCGCGGGCACGCCGCTCGGGCTCGAGGCCTACGGCGTGATCGGGCGGGTGTTCGCGGCGGCGGCCGTCGACGCCACCGCCACCACCTCCCGGTCGGTCGCCGGGTTGGCCGAGGGCGCGCAGGCCATCGGCGACGGCGTGCGGGCCACCGTCCGCGCCTACCAGGAGGCCGAGCGGCGCATCGCGGCGCTGTTCGGCACGGGTCGATGACCGAGCCGAACCCGCTGGTCGCGCAGCCGGTCGACGAGGACGCGCAGCCGTGGGACGACCTGGCGGGCGCCGGGGTCGCGTCGAGCTGGGCGGACCTGCACGCCGCCGCCTCCGCCGACGACGTCGATCCGCTCCAGGTGACCTACGCCGCGGCCGCCGCGGGCCTGGACACCCTCGGCGCGATCACCGACCCGCTCGACTCCCTGCTCACGGCGGGCGTCGGTTGGCTCATCGAGCACGTGTGGTTCCTGCACGAGCCGCTCGACGCGCTCGCGGGCGACCCGGCGCAGATCACCGCCCAGGCCCGCACCTGGCACAACGTCGGCCGCGAGCTCGGCGCGGTCGCGCGCGACCACCGCGCCGCCGCGGCGGCGCTCGGCGCGTGGGAGGGCGCGGCGGGCGACGGCTACCGGGCCGCCGTCGACGGCTTCACGGGCGCCCTGGAGCGGGCGGGTCGCGACGCGGGCACGCTCGCCGACCTCGTCCTCACCACCGGCGCGCAGGTCGGCACCGTGCGCGCGGCCGTCCGGGACGCGATCGCGGGGTTCGTCGCCGACGCGATCAGGACCATCGCCGTGGCGGCCGTCGGGGCGCTGGTCACGGCGGGCGGCGCGCTCGCGGCGGCCACGCTGCGGGTGATCTGGACGGCGCTCGAGCTCGCCGACGACATCCGCCGCACGATCGAGCGGCTGCTGGACGCGATGACCCTCGCCGGCGGCACGGCCGCGCAGCTCAGCGGGGCCGTCCGGCAGACCGCCGCCGCGGTCCGGGCGGCGCGGCCGCTGCTCTCCGACGTCGACGAGGCCGCGGGCGGCCTCCACGCCGACGAGGTGGTCGAGGCGGGCAAGCAGTTCACCGGCGCCGAGCAGCAGCGGCGCGAGTGGGGCGGAGCGGCCTGGGCCCCGACGTGACCCGCGGCGCGGTCCGGCGGCAGGATTGCGCCATGGCACAGGTGACCGCGCGGACCGAGCGCACGATCGACGCCCCCGCCGAGCGGGTGCGCGCCGCGCTCGCCGACTACGAGAAGGTGCGGCCTGCGATCCTCACCGAGCACTACCGCGACTACCGGGTGGAGGCGGGCGGCCAGGGCGAGGGCACGCGCGTGCACTGGCTGCTGCAGGCCACGAGCAAGCGGGTACGCGACCAGCTGATCGAGGTCACCACGCCCGGCGACGACCGGATCGTCGAGAAGGACGCCAACTCCAGCATGGTCACCACCTGGACCGTGACGCCCGCCGGGCCCGACCGCAGCGTCGTCACGGTGGAGAGCAGCTGGAAGGGCGCGGGCGGGATCGGCGGCTTCTTCGAGCGCACCTTCGCGCCGAAGGGCCTGGCCCGGATCCACGACGGCGTGCTGGACAAGCTCGCCGGCTCGCTGCGCGACTGAGCCGAAGGGGGCTGACGATCAGCACGGCAGAGAACGGGATCATCGCCGTCGCGGGCGAGGCGCTGGTCGACATGGTCCCGGCGCCCGTCGGCGACTACTTCGAGGCCGCGCCCGGCGGGAGCCCCGCCAACGTGGCGGTGGCGCTCGCCCGGCTCGGGGTGCCCGCCCGGTTGCTCGCCCGCATCGCCGACGACATGCTCGGCCGCCGCATCCGCGAGCACCTCACCCGCAACGGCGTGCAGCTCGATCACGCCGTCACCGCGACCGAGCAGACGTCGCTCGCCATGGTCGCGGTCGGCCCCGACGGCGGCGCGAGCTACGACTTCCGCGTCACCGGCACGGCCGACTGGCAGTGGACGCCCGACGAGCTGGAGGGCGCCCTCGACGGGCCGGTCGTGGCCCTGCACTCCGGGTCGCTCGCGCTCACCACGCCACCCGGGGCGGCCGTGCTGCGCGACCTCATCGCGCGTGCCGCCGCGTCGGTGACGATCAGCTACGACCCGAACTGCCGCCCCCTGCTCATGGGCGAGCCGGCCCGGGTGCTGGAGGGCGTGCACGAGCTGCTCGCCGTCGCCGACGTGGTGAAGGTCAGCGCGGAGGACCTCGAGTGGCTCCTGCCCGGCCGGTCCCCGGAGGAGCTGGTCGACGACTGGCTGGCCCGCGGCCCGGCGATCGTCGCGGTCACGCTCGGCGGGGACGGGGTCCTGGCCGGCACCGCCTCCGGCATCCGCACCCGGCGCCCGGGCGTGCCGGTCACGGTGGTCGACACCGTCGGGGCGGGCGACACGTTCTCGGCCGCCCTGCTCGCCGGGCTGCACCGGCGCGGCCTGCTCGGGGCCGCCGCCCGCCCCGCGCTGCGCGCCGTCGACGCCGAGACGTTCGACGCCCTGCTCGACGAGGCCGCGCGCGCCGCGGCGATCACCTGCAGCCGCCGCGGCGCCGACCCGCCCACGGCGGCCGACCTCGCACGCGCCTGACGGCGCAGCCGGAAGGCGGTTCAGCAGGGCGCCGTCGGGTCGCCGATGGTGGCGGCGTGGGCGCCGACCGCGGCGCCGCCCGCGTTGTCGCGCACCAGGTTGCCGCAGATGCGCCCGTGCGGCCCGGGGTCCTGCACCTTGATGCCGCCGCCCGCGTTGTCGGTGATCACGTTGTGCTCGACGTGGGTGCCGACGGCGTCGCCGGGCCGGTCGCCCCCGATGCGGACGCCCGCGGCGGCGTTGTGCTGGATGACGTTGTGCCGGAACGCGTTCGCCGGCCCGCGCGCGTCCATCGCCCCCGAGCCGCCGTTGCGGGGCTGCTGGCCGGTGCAGGTGTTGTGCTCGACGACGTTGCCGCGGGCACCCTCTTTGATGTCGACGCACTCGGCGCCGCGGGTGTCGATGGTGTTGCCGCGCACCTCGTTGGCGTCGCTCGCGTCCGGTTCCGGGGTGGGGTTGCGGTCGAGCTGCTCGGGCGCCGTGCCGATGTAGACGCCCTCACCGTTCTGGCCCTGGCCGGGGTTCGGGATCGCGAAGTCGTGGATACCGCACGGGCCGATCTCGTTGTCCGCGACGAGGTTGCGGGTGGCGAGGTACTTCAGCCGGATGCACTCGCCGC
This sequence comes from Pseudonocardia sp., assembly GCF_035305885.1. GTDB lineage: Bacteria > Actinomycetota > Actinomycetes > Mycobacteriales > Pseudonocardiaceae > Pseudonocardia. The sequence goes on along the minus strand of NZ_DATGOP010000017.1, from coordinate 13,554 downwards.
CGAGGTTCGCCACTCGCATCCCGAGGATCCGCGTCCCGGACACCCCGTCGTGCGGGACGGTGCTCTGCACGTAGATCCCCTTGTCGCGGAAGCAGTCCTCCACGAGCTCGGCGCAGACGGCGCCGTCGATCGTGAACCCGCGCAGCGTCGTGTCGTCGTGGCGGACCTCGAGCACCCGACCCGAGGTGGGTGCGCCGCGCAGCACGGCGTCGCGCGGGCCGGTGATCGTGACGCCGGGGCGCACGGTGACGACGTGCTCGTCGTAGGTCCCCGGCCGCAGGACGACGGTCTCGCCGGGCCCGGCCGCGGCGAGCGCCCGGTTGATCGTGCGGAACGGGGCGGTGGCCGCGCCCGTGCCGCGCGCGTCGTCGCCGTGCACCGGGTCCACCTCGTACCCACCCGAGGTGGGCCCGACCAGCGCTGCCCAGCAGGCGGCGACCAGCACGACCGCCCCGGCCTTGATCATCAGCCCAGGCGCCTCGGGGCGCGGTCGGGGTAGTCGTCGGGTTGACCGGTCGCCGGGTCACCGGGGGCCAGCGACAGCTCGGCCGGCTCGCTCTCCGGCAGCGCCCACTGCATCGCCCAGTCCATGTGCATGGCGGTCGGGCCCCCGGCCGGCGGGAAGTAGTCCAGCTGCATGGTCATGTTCATCGGCCGCGGCGGGAACTTCTCGGAGTCGGTGTTCGAGTACCACTCCTCGCCGTCGACGTAGGCGGTGATCCGCTCGGGCGTCCACTCCAGGGCGTAGGCCGTCCACCGCGTCGAGTCGTGGCGCACCGAGCCGTGGTCCTGCTCGTTCTTCGGCCCGTGGTGGAGGAAGAAGTCGGTCTCCTGCCGGTCGTCGTCGAGGATCTCCATCCAGTCGATCTCGCCGCCCACCGGGAAGTCCTCCGCGACCGGCCAGAGCAGCAGCAGCGCGTTCAGCCCGCCCGAGGCCGCCGCGGAGCGCACGCACGCCTCCCAGCGCCCGAACCGCTGGCCGGGGTGCCAGCTCATCGCGCCGGTCGTGCCGTCCTGCGTCGCCGAGATCGTCACCACGCCGTCGGCCACCGTGATCGCCTCCGGGGTGCGGATCCCCTGCTTCGCGTGGCCGGGCTCCGGGCCGTAGGGGTGCCAGTCGCCGGGCAGGCCGTCGGTGAAATCGGAGCGGCGGGTCGGCTCGCCCCAGCCGTGCCGCTCGGCCGCGGTCGCGGGGCAGCGCGACGGCTCGGCCGGGGCGGGCGCGACCTGGCCACCGGCCAGCACCGCGCACACCCCGACGAACACCGACAGCAAAACGGACATCTGCACCACCAGCACCTCCAGCCCCATTGGAACCGGGCGGAGGGCGCGGCGCGAGATCAGCCACGCGTACGGGTGAGGAGCTCCTCCACGGGCCGGGTGTTGATGATCCGCTCGGCCGGCACCCCGCACTCGGCTGCGCGCTCACAGCCGTTGCGCAGCCAGTCGAGCTGGCCGGGGGCGTGGGCGTCGGTGTCGATCGTGAAGTCGCAGCCGGCCGCGAGGGCGAGGCGCAACAGCCGCTTGGGCGGGTCGAGCCGCTCCGGCCGGGAGTTGATCTCGACCGCGACGCCCCGCTCGGCGCACGCGGCGAACACCGCCTCCGCGTCGAACTGCGACTCCGGCCGCTTGCGGTTGCCGGTCACCATCCGACCGGTGCAGTGCCCGAGCACGTCGACGTGGGGGTTCTCGATCGCCGTGAGCATCCGCTCGGTCATCTCGGCCCGCGGCATCCGCAGCTTCGAGTGCACCGACGCCACGACGACGTCCAGCTGCGCGAGCAGGTCCTCGTCCTGGTCGAGCGAGCCGTCCTCGTTGATGTCGACCTCGATGCCGGTGAGCACCCGGAACCCGGGAAGCTCGGCGTTGAGCTCGGCGATCTGCTCGATCTGCGCCCGCAGCCGGTCGGCGGACAGGCCACGCGCGACGGTCAGCCGCGGCGAGTGGTCGGTGATCACCAGGTAGTCGTGGCCGAGCGCCTGCGCGGTCTCGACCATCTCCCGCAGCGGCGACCCGCCGTCGGAGGCGTCGGTGTGGCTGTGGCAGTCGCCGCGGATCGCCTCGAGGAGGCCCTCGGCGGCCAGGTCGAGCGGCGACGGCTCGATCTCCTCCAGCTTCTGCAGGTACGCCGGCGGCTCACCGCGCACCGACTCGGCCACGCACTTCGCCGTGACCTCCCCGACGCCCTTGAGCCGCACCAGCTCGCCGGTGCGCACGAGCCGTGCGATCTCCTCCGGGTCCTTCCGCGCCAGCACGGCGGCCGCGGTGCGGAACGCGCGCACCCGGTAGGTCGACTCGTGCGCGCGCTCCAGCAGGAAGGCGATCCGCCGCAGGTCGGCCACGGCGTCGCGGGGCTCGGTCACACCGCGATCGTCGCACGGCGGGCGGCGGGCTCAGCGGGTCGGCAGCGGCGCCGCGGCCACGCCGCAGGAAGGGGCCTCGAGGGAGGTGCCGGGCTCGTACACCTGGCACGCGTCGGCGAGCGCGTCGGCCATGGCCTGCGCGTCGAGCCGGTCCTCGAGCCGGGTGAGGTCGGCGAGCTCGGCGCGGGTCTCGGTGATCGGGTGGACGAGCATGCTGCAGCAGTCCTCGTCGGGCAGCTCGGAGACGGCCCGGGTACCGATCCGCTCGGCCTCGGCCATGATCTCGTTCTTGTCGAACCCGAGCAGCGGGCGCAGCAGCGGCAGATCCGCGGCCTCCTCGACGACCACCAGGTTCTGCAGGGTCTGGCTCGCCACCTGGCCCAGCGAGTCGCCGGTGACGAGGGCGTCGGCGCCGTGGCGACGGGCGAGGCGGGACGCGGTCATCACCATCAGCCGCCGCTGGGCGACGATGCCGAGCTTGCCCGCGCCGGCCGCGGCGAGCGCGCGCTGCGCCCGGCCCAGCGCCACCACGAGCAGACGCGCCGCGGGCTGGTACCGGCCCAGCTGCCGGACCAGGGCGTAGGCCTTGTAGACCGAGCGGGGGTCGGCGAACGGCAGCCCGGTGAAGTGCACGAAGTCGCACTGCAGGCCGCGGCGCATCGCCCGGTGCGCCGCGACCGGCGAGTCGTACCCGCCCGACAGCAGCACGAGGGCCCGCCCGGTCGACCCCACCGGCAGGCCGCCCTGGCCCGGGATGCGGTCGGTGTAGACGAGGATCTCGCGCTGGTCGACCTCCACGCCGATCTCGAGGTCGGGGTTGGTCAGGTCGACGCCCAGCCCGGTCGCCTGGTTGACCGCGGCCCCGATCCGCGCGCCGACCTGCTCGGAGGTCAACGGGAACGTCTTGTCCCGGCGGCGGGCCCGCACGGCGAAGGTCCGCACGCCCCCGCGCTCGGTCGCCTCCGCGACGAGCCCGACCGCGGCCCGGCCTGCCTCCTCGACCGAGCGCGGCGCGCGCACGGCCGGGTGCAGCATCGTCACGCCGATGACGTCCCGGCAGCGGTCCAGCATCTCGTCGTACGGGACGTCGCCGGAGACGAGGAAGACGCCCTCGCGGCGGGTGATGCGCACGCGCCCGACGGGATCGAGCGCCGCGCGCAGGTTGGCGCGCAGCGCCGCCTCGAACCGCCACCGGTTGCGCCCCTTGAGGACGAGCTCGCCGCACTTGAGCACGACGCACCGCCGCGGGTCGCGCATCACCGCCTCCTTCCGGGATCCGATCACAGGTCGGGCTCGGCAGGCCCGCCCTCAGAGGTACACCAGACGACGGGACACCGGATGGGTCAGAGGTACAGGTCTCCGCCCGGCTCCCGGCGCGTCTCGCCGTTGCCGTTGCCGCCGGAGCGGCCGCTGCGCAGCTTCTGCAGCTGCGTGCGGGCGGCCATCTGCTGGGCGGCCACCGCGGCCTGGATGCCGTGGAAGAGCCCTTCGAGCCAACCCACGAGCTGCGCGTGCGCGATGCGCAGCTCGGCGTCGGTCGGGGTGGATCCCGGGTCGAAGACCGTCCGCAGCCGCTCGAGCTCCTCGCGCAGGTCGGGCGACAGCCCGCTGCCGAGCTCCTCGACGCAGATGCGGTGGATCTCGCCGAGGCGGCCGCGCGAGGCCTCGTCCAGCGGGGCGGACCGGACCTCCTCCAGGAGGGTTCTGGTCATGACGCCGAGGCGGGTGATCTTGGCGGGCTCCTGGATCGCCTCGGCCGGGCGCTCCGCAGGCCGGTGCTCGTCGTCGGGTGCCGACCGGCCGTCCTCGCCGGTGGCGGGCTGGGTGGTGGTGCTCGCGAGGTCCACCGTCGACGCTCCGTGCTCCACTCGGGGGAGGGCGGGGACTCCGGCGTTCGCCGGGGCCTCCCGCCCCGCCGCAACCTTCACTCCCTAGCTCAAACAACTTGCATCGGCCACAGTATGTTCCCGGCTTCAGCGCAACCACCGGCGGTTGCGGGGACGCCACGCCTCGGCCCACAGCTCGGCCAGCTGCGCCTCGATCGCCTCCGCCCGGGCGGCGTCGCGCCCGTACAGCACCCCGAACGCGAAGCCGTTCTCGCCCTCGCCGTGGGCCTGGGCGGCGAGCTCGCGCAACGCCTCGCGGGCGACCACGGTGTCCTGGTGCTCGCCGAGGGCGTCCTGGAACGCCTTGAGCTGCTTGGCGAACCGCTTCGCGGGCTTGCCCACCGCGGGCGTGGCGACCTCGGTGGCGTAGCGCAGCCGCTTGCCCGCCTTCCTCGCGTCGTGCACGGCGATGTCGCGCTCCTCGGCGGGGGTGGCCGGGTCGACCGCCTTCTCGACCGCGCGGGCCAGCCGCCGCGCCGCCCGGGCGACGTGCCCGGGCAGCTCCTTGCGGGCGGGTCGGGCGGCCCGCTTCGTGAGCGGGGGGTTCGCGAGCAGCTCGTCGAGGTCGCGGCGCAGGCGCGCGTAGGCGTCGCCGTCCAGCGCGCTGAGCACGGCCGCCGTCGCCTCCCGCTCCACGCGGGCGAAGTGCCGGGTGACCTGCGCCTGCACCGGCCCGAGCAGCAGCTCCGGCTCCAGCCCCGCGAGGCCCTCGCTGATCCGCTCGTGCAGGACCTCCGCGTCGCGGGCGGGGGCGAGCTCGCGGGCGAAGTCGCGCAGCGCCGCCACGAGGGGGTCGGTGCGCTCGCGGTCCAGGAGCGGCCGGTAGGACTGCAGGGCGCTGCGCAGCCGCCGCGCGGCCACCCGCAGCTGGTGCACCGAGTCCGGCTCGTTGCGCCGGGTGCGCAGGTCCTCCGCGGCCAGCCGGTCGACCTGTGCGGTGAGGTAGTCCAGCAGCGCCGCGCCCGCCGTGCCCGGCGCGGCCCGCTTCCCGCCGCCCCGCTTCCGCCGCGGCCCCTCGGGCCGCAGCAGCCGGTCCAGCTCCGCGTCCGCCGAGGTCGACGCGGGGTGCAGCCCGACCTCGCCGAGCCGCCGTTCGAGCTCGGCGGCGAGCCCGGCGTCGGCCAGGTCGTGCAGGTGCACCTCGGTCCACGCCACGCCCCGGGTCGACGACCCGAGCGTGGCGACCGTGACGTGGTCGTGGTCGACGGTGCCGAGCGGTCTGTCGCCCTCGCCCAGCATGCGGGTGCTCGCGCGCACCCGCCGAACCCGGCCCACCGGCCGCAGCTCGCCGTCGCGGACGACGCCGCGCACCAGCTCGGCCAGCTCCCCCGGCACGTCCGGCACCGGCGGCGCGTCGGGCGCGAGCGGGACGCGCAGCTCCTCACCGCGGTCGGCGTCCGGGAGGTCGAGCCGCCAGTGCGCCTGCTCGCCCTCGGCCCGGTGCACGGCCAGGGTGATCCCGGCCGCGGCGAGCCTGCCGTCTGCGGTGTCGAAGCGCTCGACCTCGAGCACCCGCTGCCCTTCGCCGTCCGTGCGCTGCACCCCGGGGAGCCCGTCGAGCCGGGGGCTCCCGGCCTCGGCGGGTCCGCGGAAGGCACGGCCGGCGGTGCGGGGCGTCGTCTCCGTCATCCGATCAGGGTGCCCCAAAGGAGCGACCCGTTCACTCCCGCGGAAGGCGGGATTTCTGCACCTTCCCCATGTCGTTGCGGGGCAGCGCGTCGGTGAACCGGACCTCGCGGGGCCGCTTGTGCGGGGCGAGCAGCGCCGCGACGTGGTCGATCAGCTCCCGCTCCGGCGGCGGGGTGCCCGCGGGCACGACGTGGGCGACGATCCGCTCGCCGAGATCGGGGTCCGGCACCCCGACCACCGCCACCTCCGCGACGCCCGGGTGCTCCAGCAGCGCGTTCTCGATCTCGCCCGCCCCGATCTTGTAGCCGCCGGACTTGATCAGGTCGGTGGCGCTGCGCCCGACGATCGCGAGCGCCCCGCTCTCGGTCCAGCGCCCGATGTCCCCCGTCGCGAACCAGCCGTCCGGGGTGTGCGCCGCGGCCGTGGCGTCCGGGCGGTTGAGGTAGCCGGAGAACAGGCTGGGCCCGCGGACCTCCACCGCGCCGAGGCCGTCGTCGCCGCCGCCCGGGAGCGGCGCGAGCCGGATCTCGGTGCCGCGCAGCGGCGGCCCGACCGTGCCGACCTCGGGCTCGTCGGCGGCCCGGGCCGCGGTGAGGATCAGCGTCTCGGTGAGCCCGTAGCGCTCGCGCACGGCGAGGCCGGTGGCCCGCAGCAGCCGGGCGTGGTCGACCGCGGTGAGCGCCGCGGACCCGGACACCAGCAGCCGCGCCCGGCCGATCTCCTTGGCCGAGTCGGGGTCGGACTCGAGCTGGTCGGCGAGCCGGTGGTACTGGGTGGGCACCCCGAACACCATCGACGGCCCCGCCGCGGCCAGCGCCTTCGCGTCGAGCTTGCCGATGTGGTGCAGGCTCCCGCCGCGCCGCAGCGGGCCGAGCACGCCGAGCACGAGGCCGTGCACGTGGAACAGCGGCAGGGCGTGGGCGAGCAGGTCGTCGCCGGTCCACTCCCACGCCTCGGCCAGCGCGTCCAGGTCGTAGGCGATCGCGCTGCGCGGCAGCACCGCGCCCTTGGGCGGGCCGGTGGTGCCGGAGGTGTAGATCACCAGCGCCGGGGCGTCCGGCGGGGGCTCGTCGGTCGGCACCGGGGCCACCGCGGTGAGGTCGACGTCCAGCCGCGGCAGCGCCCCGAGCGGCCCGGGCAGCGTCGCGCCGGGCGCGGCCAGCACGAGGTCGGGCGCGCAGTCGCCGACGACGTGCCCGAGCTCGCGCTCCCCCAGCTTCGGGTTCACCGGCACCACCGCGACGCCCGCGAGCAGCGCGGCCGTGACCCCCACCGCGGTGTGGATCGTCGGCGTCGCGTGCACCGCGACGCGCTCGCGACCCGCGAGCGAGCCGGCGATCGCCCCGGCCGCCCCGGCGAGTTGGCGGTAGGTCAGCACGTCGTCGCCGAACCGCAGGGCGGGCCGGTCGTCGGGGTCGAGGAGAGCGGGGAACAGCGGGTTCACACAACCACCTTGCCGGGATTGAGGATCCCCTTCGGATCCAATGCCTGCTTCACCGCGCGTTGCAGCGCGAGGACTCCGGGGCCGAGCTCGGCGCGCATGCCCGGCAGCTTGAGCAGTCCCACCCCGTGCTCGCCGGTGACGGTGCCGCCGAGGGCGAGCGCGGCGTCGACGATGTCGTCGAACGCGGCCTGCGCACGCCGCTTCGCGGCCTCGTCGCCGTGCGGGGTGATCAGGAGCGGGTGCAGGTTGCCGTCGCCTGCGTGGGCGATGTTGGCGATCAGCACGTCGTGCCGCACGGCGATCTCCTCGACGCGGGCCAGCATCTCGGCGAGGCGGCCGCGCGGGAGGCAGACGTCCTCGGTGAGCATGGCGTCGCCGCGCTGCTCCAGCGCCGGGTAGGCCAGGCGGCGGGCGTCGAACAGCGCCTCGGCCTCGGTGGCGTCGGTGGAGAAGACGGCCTCGCGGGCGCCCGCGGCCTCGAACTCGGCGTGGATCGCCGCGGCCTCCTCCCCTGCCGCGGGTTCGGGCAGATCGGTCTGGGCGAGCAGCAGCACCGCCGCGTCCTCGGGCAGGCCGGCGTGCTTCCAGGCGTTGACCGCGTGCAGGCACACGCGGTCGATCAGCTCGAACGCCGAGGGCTGCAGCCCGCGCGCGGTGACCCGGTGCACCGCGTCGCCCGCCGCGGAGAGCGTGTCGAAGAACCCGACGACGGTGCGCGGGACGGCGGTGCGCAGCGGCCGCAGCCGCACCGTGACCTCGGTGATCACCCCCAGCGTGCCCTCGGAGCCGACCATGAGCCCGGCGAGGTCGTAGCCCGCGACGCCCTTCGCGGTGCGCCGCCCGACCCGCACCACGTCGCCCGCGGCCGTCACGACCTCGAGGGCGAGCACGTAGTCGCGGGTGACGCCGTACTTCACGCAGCACAGGCCGCCCGCGTTGGTGGCGACGTTGCCACCGATCGTCGACCAGGGCGCGCTCGCCGGGTCCGGCGGGTACCACAGGCCGCGCTCCGCGGCGGCGGCGCGCAGGTCGTCGTTGACCACCCCGGGCTGCACGACGGCCAGCCGCTCGGCCTCGTCGATCTCGACGATCTCCCGCATCCGCTCGGTGGACAGCACCACGCACCCGTCCACCGCGTTCGCCCCGCCGGACAGGCCGGTGCCCCCGCCGCGCGGGACGAGCGGGCGCACGTGCCGGTCGCAGGCCGCGACGACCGCGGCGACCTCGGCCGTGGTGCGCGGGCGGACCACGGCGGCGGCCCGCCCGTAGGCCGCCCACTCGGCCTCGTCGTGCAGGTACGGCGCCACCACGTCGGGGTCGACGAGCACGCGGTCGGCCGGGAGCGCGGCACGGAGGTCGGCGACGAGCGGGTCGGCGGGAGCGGGCACAGCTGGCACGCTAACCCGCCGCACGACCGCGCCGCACCCGTCCGGCGATCTCCCTTCCCAACAGGTGGCCCGATCGCCAGGCCGTCTCCACCCGCGGGCTGCCCCATCCGTCCCCGGCGAGCCCGATGCCGTCGTCGGTGAGGTGGAAGAGAGCCTCGCGGGTGCCGTCGGGGGACGCGTGCGGCCAGTGGCGCGCGAGCGTCCACTCCGGCGGGGTGCGGATGCCGAGCAGCTCGCGCAGCGCGTCGAGCACCGGCCCGACCGCACCGTCCGGGTCGGCCTCGTGGGCGCGGGCGACCTCGGCGGTGGTGTGCGCCACCAGGACGGGGGCGCCGTCGCCACGGCGGCTGCCGTCGTCGGCGACGAGGGTGAGCACCGGGTGGTCGTTGACGAACGCGGCGGGCAGCTCCGGCCAGTCCCGGGCCTCCCAGCCCGCGGCCACCGCGATCGCGGGCCGCCACCCGCGGCCGACCAGCGGGGCGGCGGCGGGGTGTTCCGGGCCGAGCAGCCGCAGCGCCTCCGGGTCGGGCATAGCGAGCACCACGGCGTCAGCGGGCTCGCCGTCGACGACCGGGCCCGGGCCGACCCGGCGCACCTCGCGGCCCAGCTCGACGTCGAGGCCGCGGACCAGCTCGGCGACGAGCCCGCCCAGCCCGCCGGGCGCGGCCCAGCGCTGCGGCCCGGGCGCCCGGTCGCGGGTGCCGCGGCCGAAGACGGCGAGCTCAGAGGTCCACGGCCGGACGAGCCCGGCGTCCCGCCACCGCCGCACGACCCGCTCGAAGGCCCCGTCGCGCACCGTGAAGTAGGCGGCGCCGAGGTCGACCGGCCGGCCGGCGACCCGGTGGCCGCCCATCCGGCCGCCGACCTCGCCCGCCCGGTCCACGAGCCGCACCGGCACCCCGGCCGCCGCGAGCTCGGCGGCGCAGGCCGCTCCGGCGATGCCCGCGCCGATCACCACGACGGTCACGGCCGTACCGTACGGCCGTCGCCCGCGGCGGCGACCCGGTCGAGCCGCTCCCGCCACCACCGGACCCGGTCCGGGGCGGCGGCCACGGCGGCGCGGCGCACGGGCTCGGGGGCGCGCCGCGGCACGGGCAGCCAGCCGTCGACGGGGCGCAGCGGCTCCTCGACGACGTCCGCGGTGAGCAGCGCGCCCGTGCCGATCCCGCACGCCATGTCCAGCGTCGGCAGCGCCCCGGCGAGCGCCAGCTCGGCGGCGAGCCCGACGCTCGTCTCCAGCGCCGACGACACCACGCACGGCAACCCGCACGCCTCGGCCACGGCGAGGGCCCTGCGCACGCCGCCGAGCGGGGCGACCTTGAGGATGGCGACGTCGGCCGCCCCGGCCACGGCGACCCGCAGCGGGTCCTCGGCACGGCGGATCGACTCGTCGGCCGCGATCCGCACGTCGACCTGGCGCCGGACCGCCGCCAGCTCGTCGATCGTGCGGCAGGGCTGCTCGACGTACTGCAGGCCGCCCGCCGCCCGGTCCAGCGCCGTGATCGCCTCGACCGCCTCGTCCACGCCCCACGCGCCGTTGGCGTCCACCCGCACCGCACCCGCCGGGCCGAGCGCGTCGCGGACCGCGGCCACCCGCTCGAGGTCCGCGGGGAGCGACCCGGGCGCGTCGGCGACCTTGACCTTCGCGGTGGCGCACCCGGACGCCCGCACGATCTCCTGGGCCCGCTCCGGGCCGACCGCCGGGACGATGCAGTTCACCGGGACCCGGTCGCGCACCGGCTCCGGCCACCCCTCCTCGGCCGCCTCCCGCGCGGCGGCGAGCCACGGCACGGACTCGCGATCGTCGTAGTCGGCGAACGGGCAGAACTCGCCCCACCCGGCCGGGCCCTCGACCAGCACCCCCTCGCGGACGGTGATCCCGCGGAAGCGCGTGGTCAGCGGGATGGAGTAGACGTCGAGCACCGCCCGACCCTACGTCGCCGCGCCCGCGCCCAAACCCCGACTCGCACGCACCCGGAGCGCGACTCGCCGATGCCCCGGCGAGTCGCGGTGTGGGTGCGGGTGGGTCGCGGTGCGGGTGTCAGGCCAGCAGCTCGTGGTCGGCCGGGCGGACCTTGCGGGTGCGGCGGCGGAACTGGAAGGTGTAGCCCGGCCAGAGGGTGCGGTTGCGCCCGTCCTCGTCGAGGTACCAGCTGGCGCAGCCGCCCGCGGTCCACACCGAGCCCTCGAGCCTGCGCTGCAGCTCGGCGTTGTAGGCGTCCTGGCGGTCCCGGCGGGTGTCGAGGGCCACCGCGCCGTGCTCGTCGAGCACCCGCAGCGCGTCCAGGACGTAGTTCAGCTGCGACTCGATCATGTAGATCATCGAGCTGTGCCCCAGGCCGGTGTTCGGCCCGGTGAGCACGAACAGGTTCGGGAACCCGGCGATCGTCGTGCCGAGGAAGGCCTCGACGACGCCGGAGTCGGCGAGCCGCACGCCGTCGCGGCCGATGATCGGCACCGACTTGCCCAGCCCGGCGCCGACCGTGAACCCGGTGCCGAAGATGATCGTGTCGACCTCGTGCTCGGCGCCGTCGGCGGTCACCACGGCGTCCGGGGTGATCCGCACGATCTTCTCGGTGACGACGTCGACGCCCGGCCGCTTGAGCGCCGGGTAGTAGTCGTTGGACATCAGGATGCGCTTGCAGCCGATCGTGAAGTCCGGCGTGACCTTGGCCTCGAGGTCGGGCCGGTCGGCGAACACCCGGTGCAGGTAGGCGCGGGCGATCCGCTCCACGACGGCCATGCGCCGCGGCTTCAGGAAGCCGCTGACCAGGGCCTCGTTGCGGGCGTAGATCAGGGCGCGCTGCAGCTTCTGCAGCGCGGGCGCGGCCCGGTAGAGCCGGCGCACCGCGGCGGGCACCGGGCGGTCCGGCTTCGGCAGCACCCACGGCGCCGTGCGCTGGAAGAGGGAGAGCGACGCCACCCGCGGCTGGATCGCGGGCACGAACTGGATGGCGCTCGCCCCCGTGCCGATCACCGCCACCCGCCGGCCGGTCAGGTCGTGGTCGTGGCGCCACTGCGCGGAGTGGAAGGCGGTGCCTGCGAACTCGTCCAGGCCGGGGATGTCGGGCACCGACGGCTCGTGCAGCGCGCCGGTCCCCCACACGACGACGCGCGCGTGCACCTCCCCGCCCTCGCGGAGCCGCAGCCGCCAGCCCCTGCCCACCCAGCGGGCCTCGGTGACCTCGGCGCCGTAGCGGATCCGGTCCCGCACGCCGAAGCGGTCGGCGACGCGCTCCAGGTAGGCGCGGATCTCCGGCTGCCGCGCGAACGTGCGCGTCCAGTCCGGGTTGGGCGCGAACGAGAACGAGTACAGGTGCGACTGCACGTCGCACGCGCAGCCCGGGTAGGTGTTGTCGCGCCAGGTGCCGCCGAGCGTGTCGCCCTTCTCCAGGATGACGAAGTCCTCGCGGCCGGCCCCGCGCAGCCGCACCGCGGCGCCGATCCCGGCGAACCCGCTGCCGACGATGGCCACGTCGACCCGCTGGACGTCCATGTGCGGCTCCTCCCGAAGGGTTACCGCCAGTAAGTTACCACGAGTAAGTTACCTCCGGTAGGGTTCGGCCGTGGACCCACGGGCACCCCGGCGCCGCGTCGGCCGTGCCGAGCGCGAGCGCCAGATCCTCGACGCGGCCGTCGCCGTGTTCGGCGAGCGCGGCTACCAGAACGCGTCGATGGACCAGGTGGCCGAGCGCGTCGGCGTCACCAAGCCGGTGCTCTACGCGCACTTCGGCTCCAAGGACGGGCTCCTGCTCGCGTGCATCGCGCGGGCTCGCGCCGAGCTGCTCGAGGTGACCTCGACGGCGGCCGCCTCGGCAACCACCCCGGAGGAGATGCTGCGCCGGGGCACGCTCGCGTTCTTCGAGTACCTGGAGCGGCACGCTCCGGCGTGGCGGCTGATGTACGCGGAGTCGGCGGTCGCGGGCGACGCGATCGAGGAGATCCGCGCCCAGCAGACCGACTTCATCGCCACCCTGCTCGCGGCCCAGGCCCCCGACGCCGACCACCAGCGGCTCACCGGGTGGGCGCAGGTGATCGTCGGCGCCTGCGAGCGGCTCGCGCTGTGGCGCGACCGGGCGGGCGTCACGAGCGAGGAGGCCACCGAGTACCTCATGGACCTCGTCTGGACCGGCCTGGGGCACAGGGCACAATCCGCTCGATGAGCACGACGGCACCCCGGCTGCTGCAGGTGAGGCGCAGCGAGCGGATCACCCCGCGGATGGTCCGCGTGACGCTCGCGGGAGACGAGCTCGCCGGGTTCCGCGGCGAGGGCCCGGACCGGCGGATCAAGATGTTCTTCCCGGTCGCGGGCCAGGAGCGGCCCGCCGTGCCGCGGGCCACGTCCGGCGGCCCGGTCTGGCCCGCGGGCGAGCCGCGCCCGGCCATCCGCACCTACACCGTGCGCCGGTTCGACCCGGTGGCGGGCGAGCTCGACGTCGACTTCGTGCTGCACGAGGGCCACGGCCCGGCCGCGGCGTGGGCGCGCGACGCGCGCCCGGGCGCGTGGGTGGGCGTGTCCGAGCCCGGCGGCCGCTACGAACCGGACCCGGCGGCGGACTTCCACCTCGTGATCGGCGACGAGACCGCGCTCCCCGCCGTCGCCACGGTGCTCGAGGCCCTGCCCGCGGGCGTCCCGGTGCTCGCGTTCCTCGAGGTGGCCGACGCCGCCGAGGAGCAGGAGCTGCCCGGCTCCGCGCAGGTGCGGTGGCTGCACCGCGGCGACGCCGCGCCGGGCGAGCCGCTCGCCGCCGCGGTGCGGGCCGCCGAGTTCCCGCCCGGCAGCGGGCAGGCGTGGCTCTCCGGCGAGTCGGGCTGCGTGCGCCACCTGCGCAAGCACCTGCTCG
>NZ_DATGOP010000016.1:0-6844 GCF_035305885.1 Pseudonocardia sp. | reverse complement strand
GCTCTCGCCCGGGCTCGCCGAGAGCTGGGAGCTCAGCGACGACGGGCTCGCGCTGACGCTGCACCTGCGCCACGGCGTGCGCTGGCACGACGGGGAGCCGTTCACCGCGGAGGACGTGAAGTTCAACTTCGAGGAGATCGTCCCGCTCCAGCCGTACGGGGCGGCGCTCGCCGAGCGGCTCGGGTCGGTGGAGATCGCCGACCCGTCGACGGTGGTGCTGCGGTTGACCCGGCCGTTCGGGCCGTTGCTGGAGGTGGTCTCGCAGCAGTTCATGCTGCCCAAGCACGTCTACGAGGGCACCGAGTACGTCACCAACCCGGCCAACAACGAGCCGATCGGCACCGGGCCGATGAAGTTCGGCACCTACACCCCCGGCCAGGAGGTGGTGCTCGCCAAGAACCCCGACTACTGGGGCGAGGTGTCGCAGGTCGACCGGGCGGTGTTCACCGTCATCGCCGACGAGAACAGCCGCGCCGAGGCCCTGTTCGCCGGCGAGGTCGACGAGGCGGTGCTGCACCCGGCGCAGCAGGAGCGGGTCGCCGCGAACGACAGCACCCGGCTGCTCGAGCACGGCATGTTCCCCGAGGCCGTGACGATCACGTTCAACACCCGGAACGAGCACCTGGCCGACCCGGCCGTGCGCGCCGCGATCTTCTCCGCGCTCGACCGCGAGGCGATCTCCCAGGTGGCGCTGGCCGGGATCGGTGCGCCCGCGAACGGGTTCATCCCGCCCGAGATCGGCTGGGCACACAACCCCGACGTGAACTTCGACGCGGACTTCCCGCGCGACGTCGCCGCGATCAACCGGGCGCTCGACGAGGCCGGCTACCCACGCGGGCCCGACGGCACCCGGTTCACGCTGCGGGTCCTCTACATCACCGCGCTGCACGAGGTGGTCTCGACCGTCGAGATGGTGCAGCCGATGCTCGCCGAGATCGGCATCGCCACCCAGCTGGAGAACGTCGGCGGTGCGGCGTACGTCGAGCGGCTCTACACCCAGGGCGACTTCGATCTCGCGTTCGTGCGCAGCCCGCTCGGGCCCGACCCGAGCTTCGGCATCGCCAACTGGTACACGTGCAACGAGGACCGGGCCATCGGCCGCAACCCGACCGGCGTCTGCGATCCGGAGATCGACGCCGCCGCCGCGGCCGCGCTGGACACGAACGACAAGGCGCAGCGCGGCGCGGCGTTCCAGCGGATGCAGACCCGCGCCCGCGAGCTGATGTTCTACGCCCCGATCGCCTGGTACAACGGCGCCTTCCCGACCATCAACACCTCGCGCTGGCAGGGCATGGACGCCGAGCGCGTGATGGCCGACCGGTGGCCGTGGTCGGAGATGACGCCGGCCGGAGGGGTCGAGTGAGCTCCACCCGCGTCCTCGTGCCGACCGACCGGCCGCCGCGGCGCGCCGAGGACGTCGAGCACCACGTCGTCTACCGCGACGAGAACGAGTTCGCCGCGTGGCCCTACTACTGCGGGCTGTGGCAGACCGCCGACGGCAGCCTGGTCGCCGGGTTCAAGCGCGTCCCGACCGACTACCGCAGCATCAGCCACTACGACCTGGTGAACCGGCCGGGCGAGATCGTCGTCATCCGCTCCACCGACGGCGGCCGGACGTGGGACCGCAACTCGGTCGTCCCGGTGTTCGACATGTCCATCACCAGCGAGGAGGAGCTGCCCGGTGGCGCGGCGGCGGACTGGTCGGACCTGCCGCCGCTGGACTTCACCAGCCGCGACACCCTGCTCATGGGCGGAGGCATCCCCAAGCTGATGTCGGGCGGCGCGGCCCGGGCGTGGATCCGGGCCTCCACCGACGGCGGACGTACCTGGCGCCCGCCGGCCCTGTTGCCGAACTGGGACTTCCCGGGCGTCTCCCTGCCCGGCACCTCGATGTACTCGGTGCGCGGCGACGGGGTGATGCTGTTCGGCGTCCAGGCGTGGGCGCCCGGGGTGAAGAGCCCGCTGCCGGTGGTCTACGCGAGCCACGACGGCGTCCAGTTCCCCTACCTCGGGTCGATCATCGACGAGCAGCACGCCTCGCCGTTCTGGCCCGGCGGCCGCTTCGCCTCGGCGCGCCACCTCTACCCGCGCGTGGTCGTGCTGGCCGACGGCCGCGTGCTCGCCGCGCTGCGCCACGAGCGCGACCCGCGCGGGGTGTTCTGGGTGGAGGTCCACGAGAGCCTCGACGGCGGGCGCACCTGGCACTGGCTCAGCCGCGTCAACGACTGGGGCGCGCCGGGCGACCTGGTGCCGCTGCACGACGGCCGGGTGCTGTGCGTCTACGGCTACCGGCTGCGCCCCGGCCCCGGCATCCGGTACCGGGTCAGCGAGGACGGCGGCCGGACGTGGGGGCCGGAGGTGATCCTGCGCGACGACGGCGGCAGCTGGGACCTCGGCTACCCCCGGGCCGTCGAGATCGAGCCCGGCACCGTCCTCACCCACTACTGGATCAACCACGCGGGCGACGGCGTCGACGCCGACGGCGGCGTCCGCCACATCGCCTGCACGATCTTCCGGCCCTGACCGCCCCCAGCCAGAACCCCCGAGGGGAAGCGCCCGCGATGAACCTGCCCCTGTACGACACCCACGCCCACCTGGTCTCCGACGACTGGGATACCTATCGCCCGCAGGCCCTGCGGCCCGACCTGCCCACCCCGAAGCGCCCCGACTACACCGTCACGGTCGACGAGCTGATCGCGATGATGGACGCCGAGGGCGTCGCCGAGGCCTGCCTCGTCCAGCGCGGGCACCTCTACGGCTACGACAACAGCTACATCCTCGATTCGGCCCGCAAGTTCCCCGACCGGCTGCACCCGGTGGTGATGCTCGACGCGCAGGACCCCGCCACGCCCGACCGCTACCGCGACATGGTCGAGCGCGACGGCGTGCGCGGGTTCCGGCTGGCCCACACGCGGCCGTGGATCCTCGACACCGCGTGGATGAGCTCGCCGCAGGCGATGGAGGTCTGGAAGGCCTGCGCCGACCTCGGCACGCCGATGACGCTGATCCTGTTCATGAAGCAGCTGTCCTACCTGCTGCCGCTCATCAAGATCATCGCCAAGCGGTTCCCCGACCTGCCGATCCTGCTCGACCACGGAGGCATGCCGTACGGGATGTCGCAGTACGAGGTCCGGCTCGCGAAGGAGGCGGGGGAGCAGGTGGACCTGCCCGGGCCGCCGCACTTCGGGATCGACCGGACGATCGCGATCTTCGAGGACGTCCCGAACGTCCACTTCAAGATCACCGAGATCAACATGGAGCGGATGGCCGCGGAGGGCGTGCGGCCCGCCCACCTCATCCGGCGGATGGTCGACAGCTTCGGCCCCGACCGCGTCGTGTGGGGCTCCGACGTCGGCCAGAGCACGCTCTGGAACTACACCGAGAAGGCCGCGATGGCCCGGTCGGCCGCCGATTTCCTGACCGACGAGGAGGCGCGCAAGTTCCTGCACGACAACGCGGCCCGCGTCTACGCGGCGAAGTGAAGGAGGGCCTCGTGATCCGCCGGTTCGCCCCACCCCGCCCCGCGAAGGACGCCGAGCACGCGGTCGTCCACCGCCGCGACGACCAGTTCTGCGCGTGGCCGTACACCATGGGGTTCTGGGAGACCGCCTCGGGCGAGCTCGTCGCCAACTTCCTGTCGCTCGACACCGACTACGCGGACCGGGCGAAGGTCAGCCACGACCACCTCGCCGAGCGCGGGGGTGGCCGCAGCCGGCTGGTCACGGTCCGCTCCGCCGACCGCGGGCGCACCTGGGGCGAGCCGCGCTACGACGCCTACCCGCGCCCGAACCCGCAGACCGCCCCGGCGGACCTGTCGGCGTGGGGCCCGTTCGACTTCCTCGACCGCGACGTCCTCGTGGGCAACAGCAGCACCGACTTCGGCACGCCGAAGAGCCGCTCGTTCGTGCGCGTCTCCACCGACGCCGGGCACACCTGGACGCCCGCGGCGCAGCTGCCGCTGCACGGGCTGCCCGCGCTGTCGGCGATCAACTCGGCGCTGGTGCGGCCCGACGGCCGCTGCCTGCTGTTCCTGACCGCGATCAGCGAGGACGGGTGGAACCGCAGGCCGCTGGTGTACGCCGGCACCGACGACGGCACCCGGTTCGGGTTCCTGTCGTTCATCACCCCGGAGCGGGACCCGTTCGCCGCGGCGGACGGGAACTGGACCAGCACCTACCGCTTCGGCGGGCACCGCTGGTTCTACCCGCGCGGCGTGATGCTCCCCAGCGGCCGCATCCTGTGCACGCTGCGCTGCCAACGCGACCCCACCGGGATCATGTGGACGGAGCTGTACTCCAGCGACGACGGCGGCCTGACCTGGGAGTTCCGCTCTCGCGTCAACGACTTCGGGGCGCCGGGCAGCCTGGTCGCGATGGCGGACGGGCGGCTGGTCGTCGTCTACGGCTATCGGCTCCCGCCCTACGGCATCCGCGCGGTGGTGAGCGAGGACGAGGGCCGCAGCTGGGGGCCGGAGATCGTCGTCCGCGACGACGGCGGTAGCTGGGACCTCGGCTACCCGAACGCCTTCGAGGCCGAACCGGGCCGGATCGGCGTGATCTACTACTTCAACGAACGCGACGACACCGTCCAGGCCGACGGCGGGGTCCGCCACATCGCCCGCAGCCTCTTCGTACCGGAGTGATCGCGGTGGGACGGACGGAGCTGGACGCGCTCGCGCGGGACGTCGCGCGGGTCGAGTCGGTGCGCGCGGTCAAGGACGTGCAGCGGGTCTACGCCCACCTCGGCCAGTTCGGGCGGTGGGACGAGATGGCCGCGCTGTTCGCCGAGGGCGGTGAGGTGCGCTGGGGCGGAGAGACCGTCACCGGGCGGGCGGCGATCCGGGGGTGGCTCGCGGCCCGGGCGGGCGCCACGGACGGGCGCACCCCGGGCACCCTGCACACCGAGCTGATCGACGAGCCGCTGGTGAACCTCTCGGCGGACGGGCGCACGGCGCGGGCCCGCTGGATGAGCATGCGCTTCCTCGGCGACGGCCAGGGGACGGCGCGCATCGAGGGCGGGCTCTACGAGAACTCGTACGTCGTCGAGGGCGGGCGCTGGCGCATCGCGCGCCTGCACTACCACCCGCAGTTCGAGGGCGACTACCGCGACGGCTGGACCAACGTCGGCGGGCAGGACCTGCCGGTGGTGGGCAAGCACTTCACCCCCGACGAGGCGGGGCGGCCGATCCCGCCGCCGGTCGGCGACCCGCCGGCGAGCGGCGCCACCGCCGCCGAGCTGGCGGAGCGGATCGCCCGGCTCAACGACGAGGACGCCGTCCGCAACCTCCAGCACGCCTACGGCTACTACGTCGACCGCCGGATGTGGACCGACGTGGTCGACCTGTTCGTCCCCGACGGCGTCGTCACGATCGCGGGCGTTGGCGAGCACATCGGGCGCGCGGGCGTGCGGCGGGCGATGGAGCGGATGGGGCCGGAGGGGCTCGGCTACGGCCAGCTCAACGAGCGCCCGATCTTCGACGTCGTCGTCGAGGTGCTGCCCGGCGGGCGGGAGGCGCGCTGCCGGGGGATCGAGCTGGGCCTGCTCGGCGACGCCACCCGGGGCGAGGGCTGGTGGGAGTTCTCCGTGATCTGCGCCCGCCTCGTCAAGGACGGCGGGCTGTGGCGGATCAAGGAGCTCTCGCTGACGCCGCTGCTGCGCGCCGACTACGCCGAGGGATGGGGGGCGGGCGGCACCACCGCGTGGGACGGGGAGGTGCCGGAGTTCCTCGACCCGGCGCCCCGCGGGTGCTCGCCGGGTGCCGCCACCGGGGTTGACCCGGCCGACCTGCGGCGCAGGCTCGGGCGGTCGGCGGCCTACGACGGCGTCGAGAACGTCTCCTCGGCCTACGGCTACTACCTCGACGACTTCGAGTGGACCGAGATGGCGGCGATCTTCGCGACCCGCGGTCACAAGCAGTCGCCGTTCGCCGGCTACTACGTCGGCCGCGACCGGATCGCCGGCGCGGCGGGCGCGAACTGGGGTCCGACACCGCAGCGGCGCGGCGCGATCTCGTTCCACTGGCGCATCCAGCCGGTCATCCACGTCTCCCACGACGGCCGGTCGGCGAACCTGCGCACGCGGCTGTTCCAGCCGCGGACGTCGAAGGACCCCGCCGGCACGCCGACCCGCTTCTACATGGGCGGGCTGCACTCGGGGATGTACCCGAACGACCAGGCGGTGCTCGAGGACGGCCGGTGGCGGCTGTGGAGCCTGACCATCGACGAACACTACTTCTCCACGCCCGACTGGGAGTCCGGCTGGGCGGGCGCGAAGCCGCGGCCGGAGGGCGAGCCGCCCCCGCCGAGCCGGCTGCTCACCGTCTACCCGCCGGACATCCCGCTGACCGCGCTCGGCCGGCGCATGGAGGGGTTCCGTGGCGGCACCGGCACCACCGTCGAGTGGCCCGACATCCTGCCGATGTGGTTCCACTACCGGAACCCGGTGTCGGGGCGCACCCCGGAGCACTTCTGGCCCGACTGCGTGCCGTGCGAGCAGGCGCCCGAGACCCGCATGACCGCGCACGGCTACCAGCGGCCACCCACCGGCCCCGAGATCGACGGGGTGGAGCTGCCGGAGCGGGAACAGGCGGTTGATGGCGGAGGTTGAGGCGGTCATGTCGAGCTTCGCCGTGACCTGGGACTACCGCTGCCCGTTCGCCCGCAACGCCCACGAGCACATCCTCACCGGCCTCGCCGACGGCGCTGGCTGGGACGTGCGCTTCCTGCCGTTCTCGCTGGGGCAGGCGCACGTCGAGGAGGGCGGGGTGAGCGTGTGGGACGACCCGTCGCAGGACACCGGGATCCTCGCGCTGCAGGCGGGGGTCGTGGTGCGCGACGAGTTCCCG
>NZ_DATGOP010000015.1:0-40181 GCF_035305885.1 Pseudonocardia sp. | reverse complement strand
CCGGGTAGCGCCGCAGCACCCCCACGACGACGGGCCCGGCGAGCCCGCACGCCCGCGCGAGGTGTGCCGCGGCGACGTCCGGATCGCCCCCGGCCTCCAGCTCGAAGGCCCGCGCGGCGTGGGCGGCGGCGCCGAGGATGTGCCCGACCTGGGTCGCCTTCGCCAGCGGGTGCAGGTACGCCGCGCCGGCGGCGGCGCAGGCGGCCCGGGCGGCGTCGTCCGCCGCGGCCTGCCCGGCGTCCCGGGCCTCCCGGGCCGCCCGGAGCGCGGCCCACGCGCCGTCGCGGATGGCCTTGGTGCGCCTGCCGCCGTCGACGAACGCCCCGACAGCGTCGAGCGCGGCGCGGGGCCGCGGGTCACCGGGGCGCTCCCGCTCGAACAGCTCCACCGCGGGCCGGGCGCACGCCAGCGCGTAGGCGGCGACCTCCCGCAGCTCGTCCGGAGTCAGTTCGATCGTCGGGAAGCCCTCCGCCACCGCGCCATCCTGCCCACGCCGTCCCTCCCGGCCGGTAGCGTCCCCCGCGTGGATCTCGAGTTCAGCGCCGAGCTGTTCGAGTGGCGGGGACCTGCGCCGTACTACTGGCTGACCGTGCCCTCGGACGGCTGCGACTCCATCCGCGTCGAGGCGGCCGCGGCCTCGTACGGCTGGGGCGCGGTCCCGGTGCGCGCCCGCATCGGGGAGACCACGTGGGAGACGTCGCTGCTGCCCCGCAACAGCGGGTACGTCCTCCCGGTCAAGGACGCGGTGCGCAAGGCGGAGGGCGTCGTCGAGGGCGACACCGTGACGGTCGGTCTCACCGTCGCCCCGCGCGGCGGGCGCCAGGCGGGCGGCACCGGCCCGACCTGTTGATCAGGCGACCGCGAACTCCAGCACCGTCCGCCCGTCCGCCACGGGGCCCGAGCCGCGCAGCACCAGGCCGCAGCCGGCGGCGAGCCCGGTCAGCTCGTCGACGCCGCGTTCCCGGCCGCCGAAGCACATCAGCATGAACAGGTCGATCGCGGTGCCCGCCGCCCCCGCGCCCTCGATCACGACGACGGTGCCGCCCGGGCCGGCCGCCGTGCGGCACCCGGCGAGGATCGCGCGGGCGTGCTCGTCGTCCCAGTCGTGCAGGATGTCCGACAGCAGGTAGGCGTCGGCACCCGCGGGCAGCGGGTCGAAGAAGCTGCCCGGCACGGCATCGGCCCGGTCACCGAGCCCGGCCGCCGCGAACCGCTCGGCCGCCGCGGCGGCCGTCGGCGCCAGGTCCACCACCCGGCCGCGCACGCCGGGATGGGCGGACAGGATCGCGGCGAGCACCGTCCCGTCCCCGCCCCCGACGTCGACCACCTCGGCGAACCGGCCCCAGTCGAAGCGCTCGGCGATCTGCGCCGCCTGCGCCTGGTAGCGCCAGTTCATCTGGGCGTCGAACGAGCGGCGCAGCCGCGGGTCGGCGTCGAGGTCGGCCCAGAAGTCGCGCCCGTACCGCAGGAGGTAGCCGGGGACGCCGCTGGTGACGGTCTCCAGCAGCTCGACGAAGCCCAGCTCGGCGCGCCCGCCGGCGGCGTTGATGTCGAGCAGCGGCCTGACGCCCTCCGGCGCGTCCGCACCCATCTGCGCGCCCAGCTCGGTGGGCCGGTAGCGGCCGGACTCGGGGTCGTGGTCGAACACCCCGACCGTGACCAGGTGGTCGAGCAGGCGGCGCAGCGCGGGGGCGGCGGCGCCGGTCTCGGCGGCGAGCCGCTGCGGCGTCGCGCCGTCGCCACCTGCGAGGTCCACCAGGTTCAACGTCGCGGCCACGCGGACGGCCATCGGGGTGGCCAGATCGGCCAGCTGCACGATGGAACGCCCTGCCTCCGATCGGTCCACCGCGCGACCGTACGCAGCCGCCCGGACCGGCCACCACGGATTTACGCCGCGCAGCGCGTGTATCACGCGGCGCACCGAGCCCTCCTGCCCCAGGGGGCCTGATCTCGCCCTCCGCGACGGATACGGAGGACACCACCATGACCGAAGCACCGGAACGTCCGTCCCGCGTCGACGGCCGCCGGACCCGCCGGGCCACCCCCGACCTGCCCCGGGTCCTGACCGACCTGCGCCACGGCGGGCACGTCACCGGCGACGAGCTGCCCGCGGTCGACCCGACGCGACGCCGGGGGGATGCGCCGCGCTGGGCCCAGATCGTCGAGACGTCCACGCCGTTCGGCTACATGTTCGACGACCTGCGGGGGCTCTTCCCCGCCGCGCACCTGCCCGACCGCCCCGCGGCCGCGGTCGTCGCCTCGCTGAAGGCGCTCGGCACGGCCATGGTCGAGCAGCCCGGGGACCCCGGCTCCGCGGACTCGGCGATCCCGCCGATCTACACCTACTGGGGCCAGTTCGTCGACCACGACCTGACGGCCAACACCGACCGCGAGGACGACATCGGCGTCACCGACCTGCCGCTTCAGCCGCTGCAACCGGAGAAGGTCGTCCGCCTGCTGCGCAACCTGCGCGAACCCCGGCTGAACCTGGACTCGGTCTACGGCAACGGTCCCGACTTCTCCGGCGGGCCCGACCAGGTCCCCTACGACGGCGACCGGCTGGTGATCGGCCCGCTCACCCCGGTGGTCTCACCCCCCGGCCCGCCGGGACAGGAGCCCCTGATCGGCGACGACCTGCCACGGGAGAACCAGAAGGCGCAGATCGGCGACGGCCGCAACGACGAGAACCTCATCGTCGCCCAGCTGCACCTGGCCTTCCTCAAGTTCCACAACGCGGTCCTCGACTGGTTCGCCGCCAACCCGACCAGCCCGGTCACCGGCGACGGGAGCTTCGAGCAGGCCCGCCAGCTCGTCGAGTGGCACTACCAGTGGATCACCGTCCACGACTTCCTGAAGACCATCGCCGACCCGGCGGTCGTGGACGGCCTGCTCACCGGCACGATCCCCCCGCGCTTCGACCTCGCCCCGGACACCCCACCGGACGAGGTGTTCATGCCGCTGGAGTTCTCGGTGGCGGCCTACCGCTTCGGGCACAGCATGGTGCGCGCCGGCTACGACTGGAACACGAACTTCGGCGCGCCGGGGACGAACCCCGACCGCAGCCCGTCGGCGACGTTCGAGCTGCTGTTCCTGTTCACCGGCGGCGGGGGCCTCGCCGGCAGCCCGACGCTGCCGGACAACTGGCCTGCCCAGTTCGAACGGCTGACCGGGTTCGAGCCCCGGCCGCCCGGAACCCCCGACGCGGTCCCGCCCCGGTTCGCCCGCAAGATCGACACGCACGTCGCGCCGCCGCTGGGGAACCTCGCCAACGAGGCGAACGACGAGACCTCCGACCGGATCCAGCGGATCCTGAAGCGGCTCGCCGTCCGCAACCTGCTGCGCGGGTACCGGCTCGCGATCCCGACCGGGCAGGCGGTGGCCCGCTCGCTCGGCATCCCGCCGATGCCCCGGTCCCAGCTGCTCACCGGCGAGGACCGGCCCACCCCCGTCGACGACGCGCTGGTCGACGGCGGCTTCCTCGAGGACACGCCCCTGTGGTTCTACGTGCTCAGGGAGGCCGAGGCGCTCGAGAACGGCGAACGCCTCGGCCCGGTCGGCAGCCGGATCGTGGCGGAGACGATCATCGGCCAGCTGCGGGCCGACCCGACGTCGTTCCTCAACCAGAACTGGGACCCCTCCCAGGGCGTGACGATCGGCTCCGACCCGGTCGACACGATCGTCTCCTTCCTGCGGTTCGCGGGCGTGCACCGCTGATCGTCGAGCGCGGGCTTCCGCGCACTGCCGCGACCCGCTGATCGCCGGTACGGTCTGGAGATCGTGTTCGAGGGATTCGAGCGGGTCGCGGTCGACACCGGTGCGGCGACGATCAACGCCGTGCACGGCGGCACCGGGCCCCCGGTGCTGCTGTTGCACGGCTTCCCGCAGACGTCGGCCATGTGGCACCAGGTGGCGCCCGCCCTGGCGCGCAACCACACCGTCGTGGCGGCCGACCTGCGGGGGTACGGCGATTCGAGCCGCCCGCCGTCCGGCGACGACCACGCGGGCTACTCGTTCCGCGCGATGGCGGCCGACCAGGTCGCGCTGATGCGCTCGCTCGGGCACGAGCGGTTCGCGGTGGTCGGGCACGACCGCGGCGCGCGCGTGGCACACCGGATGGCGCTGGACTCCCCCGACGCCGTCACGCGGGTGGCCGTGCTCGACATCCTGCCGACGCTGCACGTCTACGAGCACGTCGACCGCACCCTGGCCACCGCCTACTACCACTGGTTCTTCTTCATCCAGCCCTACGACCTGCCGGAACGGCTGATCGCAGGCGACCCCATCGGCTACCTGCACGCCCTGTTGGGCGGCTGGGGCGGCCGGCTCGACGTGTACGCGCCGGAGGCGCTGGCCGAGTACGAGCGCGTGTTCGCCGACCCGGACGCGCGGCACGCGATGCTGGAGGACTACCGGGCGGGCGCCTCGATCGACCTGGAGCACGACCGGGCCGACCGCGGGCGGCGCGTCGAGGTCCCGTTGCTCGCGATGTGGGGCACCCGGGGCGTGGTGGGGCGCGGTCCGCACAACCCGGTGGCGGTGTGGCGCGAGCACGCCACCGACGTGACCGGCGTGGGCATCGACGCCGGACACTTCCTCGTCGAGGAGCGACCGGAGGAGTCGCTCGCAGCCCTCGAACGGTTCCTGGAGGCCTGATGGACGACCTGCTCAACCGGCTCGCGCGCGTGCAGGTCTCGTCGCTGTCGGACGCCGACAAGACGCTGCCGGTCTGCGACCCGGCGGTGCAGTCGCTGCTGCCGGACGTCACGCTCGTGGGCGTCGCGTTCACCGTCCGGGCCGACGGCGACCTGCTCGGCATGATCGACGCGATCGGCCGGGCCGAGCCGGGCAGCGTGCTCGTCGCGGCCACGGACGGCAGGCCGCTGGCCGCGTCCGGCGAGCTGTTCGCCACGGAGGCCCGCCGCCGCGGGCTCGCCGGGATCGTCGTCGACGGGTACTGCCGCGACCTGCGCGGGATCCGCCGCGTGGGGCTGCCGGTCTTCGCCCGCGGCACCACCCCGGCCGCGGGGCCCGCGCTCGGGCCGGTGGTGGTGCAGCAGCCGGTGACGTTCGGCGGTATCCGGGTGCGGCCCGGCGACATCGTCGTCGGCGACGACGACGGGCTGCTCATCGCCCCGCCCGAGCGGATCGCTGCCGCGATCGACCGGGCGGAGGAGATCGAGCGCGTCGAGGCCGAGGTGGCCGAGGGGATGCGCAGCGGACGGAGCCTGTACGACCTCACGAACGCCCGCGAGCACCTCCGGGCCGTCGCCGCGGGCGAGGAGAGCACCTTCCGGTTCCAGCCGGGCGGCTGACGGGGCTTCGGGAAGCCGACGGGACTTCAGGAATGTGGCTTTCCTGAAGCGCAGCTTCATGAATGTGGCTTTCCTGAAGTTCGGGCGGCGGCCCCGAGCGCCTCGGCGACCAACCGCTCGAGCCGCCGCCCGTGCGCGCCCCGCCAGTACACGCGACCGCAGGCCCGGCACCGGGCGAACCGGTCGTAGCAGCGGCGGGTGCCCGGCTCCAGCTGGTCGACGACCCGCTCCTTCGGCACGTCCTCCAGCTCCCCGTTGCAGGCCGAGCAGCGCGTCCACGGCGCGAGCGGCGGGGCGAACCGGTCGAGCACGTCGACGAGCTGGGCGTCCGCGCCGGCCCCCCGCACGTACGCGCCCGCCCGCAGCGCCCGCCGCATCAACAGCCCGCGGTCCTGGGTGAGCAGGACACGCCGCTCCCGCTCGGCGCGGGCGACGAGGTCGGCGTCGTCGGCGTCGTTGCCGTAGGCGGTGTCGACGCCGAGCAGCCGCAGCCGACGAGCCAGCGACCCGAGGTGGACGTCGAGCAGGAACCGCGCGCCGTCCGGCAGCGGCTGGGGGCGCGGCGGCGGGCGGAGCTCGACCACGGCGCCGTCGTGGAGCCGGCGCGACACGTCGGAGCGGACGCCGTCGACGGTCGGGTCGGCCACCTCGGTCAGCGGGATCCCGACGGCCCGCAAGACGTGCCCCAGCGACGCGGTGCCGTCGTAGGGCACCGTGATCTGCGGGCGGCGGCGCCGCGGCGGCAGGAACAGCCACAACGCAGGCGCCGGACGGACGACCACCTCCACCCCGCCCAGGATCCCAGTGCCCCGGCGCCCGGGCAGCCCGCGGCGGCCGTTCAGCCGCGGAACAGCCGGCCGAGGTGGTAGTCGATCGTGGCGACGGCCTCGGCGGGGGTGCGCCCGCCGATGACGATCGCGCTGGCCTGGGAGTCGACGAGCGCCCAGAGGATGACGGCCTCCTGCCGAGGATCGGCGTCCTCCGCGAGCTCGCCCGCGGCGCGCGCCTGGTCGAGCCGCTCGGCGAACAGCTCGATCACCGCAGGGCCGCCGGCGGCGACGACCGGGGCCATCCGCGCGTCGGAGACCGCGCGAATGAAGAACGCGATGCCCGCCAGCCAGGACGCGCGGCTGGCCTCGTCGGTGGGGAGGATCTCCGTCATCACCGTCCGCACGACGTCGCGCGGGGTCGGCGGCGCGCCCGCCGCCCGCAGCCGCTCGACGATCCGCTGCTCGTGCCGGCGCGCCTGGTGCTCGTAGGCGTAGGCGAGCATCTCGTCCTTGCTGCGGAAGTAGTGCTGCACCCGGCCCATCGAGACGCCGGCCTCCGCCGCCACGTGGCGCAGGCTCACCGACTCCAGCCCCTCGGTGGCGGCGAGGCGCAGCACGGCCTCGGCGATCTCACGCCTGCGCTCGTCGTGATCCACCCGTTTGGGCATGCCCCCAGATTATAGAATGCGATCGCATTGCAAAGGGGGAGGCATGACGACGACCACGACCCGGCGCGGCGACCTGCGCCTGCGACCACCGCGCAACCCGGTGGACCCGCGCGCGGTCGGCTGGTGGCGCACGACGCTCGCGCTGCTGTTCGGCGTCCCGTTCGCGGCGCTGGTTGCGCTCGGGCTCCTCATCCCGCCGGCGCGGGCCTGGTTCCTGCTCCCGGCCGCGCTCGTCGCGGTGGTCGGGGTGCCGCTGGTGCTCGCGCTGCCGCGCTGGTGGTACCGCGTGCACCGGTGGGAGGTCACCGACGCCGCCGTCTACACCCGCTCCGGCTACTTCTGGCAGGAGTGGCGGGTCGCGCCGATGTCGCGGATCCAGACCGTCGACACCCAGCGCGGGCCGCTCGAGCAGCGCTTCGGGCTGGCCACGGTCACCGTCACCACGGCGTCGGCGAAGGGCGCGGTGAAGATCGAGGGGCTCGACCACCGGGTGGCCACCGAGCTCGCCGAACGGCTCACGGCCACCACCCGGGCCACGCCCGGGGACGCGACGTGACCGGCTGGGCGGCCCTGGACCGGCGCACCGTCGTGGTCGCCGCACTGCTCATGGCCGGTGTGTCGATCTCCGCGGGCGTGCCGACGGGGATCGGGATCGCGCAGGCCACGTCGATCGGGACGGCCCTGCTCTGGCTGCTGCCGGCCGCGGCCCTGCTCGTGGCGGGCGGCAGCGCCGTCGAGTACGTCCGCTGGCGCCGCACGCGCTACCGGCTGGCCCCCGGCCGGGTCGAGCTGCGCACCGGCGTCCTGGTCAGCAGGCACCGGTCGGTGCAACGCGACCGCATCCGGACCGTCGACATCACGGCCGACCCGCTGCTGCGCGCGTTCGGGCTCGTCACCGTCCGGATCGGCACGGGCGAGCAGTCCGGCGCGGGCGAGGCGTCGGTGGTGCTGCGGCCGGTGCGCGCGGCCGTGGGCGAGTCGCTGCGCCGCGAGCTGCTGGCCCGGGCCGACGGGCGGGTGGCGGCCGACGGCGCCCTCGCCACGTTGGACCCGCGCTGGATCCGCTACGCCCCGGTGTCGTTCCTGGCGCCGCTGCTCGGGGTGAGCGCCTTCGGCGGTGTGCTGCAGGTCGCGAAGTGGTTCGGTCTGCAGTCCGAGGTGATCGACCGGGTGCTGGGCCTGTTCCGTGGCGTCCCCCTCGCGGTGACGCTCGCGGTCCTCGTCGCGGTGGCGCTCGCCGTGGGCGCGGTCGCCGCGCTGGGCCTCTGGGTCGAGATGTGGTGGAACTACCGACTGGACCGCGAACCCGGGACGCTGCGGGTGCGCCGCGGCCTGTTCACCACCCGCTCCACCTCGATCGAGGAGTCGCGGCTGCGCGGCGTCGAACTCGTCGAGCCGCTGGGCGCGCGGCTCGCGGGGGCGGCCCGGGTCGACGCGGTGGCCACCGGCATCACGACCGGCAAGGACGGCGACAAGCCCGACCACCGCACCCTGCTGCCCGTGGCCCCGCGCGCGACCGCCCGCCGGGTCGCGGCCGCCGTGCTGGGCGAGCCCCCGTTCGACGCGGTGCCCCTCACCCGCCACCCCGCCGCCGCGCGCAGCAAGCGGCTGCGGTGGGCGCTCGGCGGCGTCGCGACGGTCGCGGCGGTCCTCGCGCTCGGCGGCGTGCTGGTCGCCGAGGTGCTGCTGCACGCCGCCTGGGTCAGCGCCGTGGTGCTGGTGCCGATCGCCGCCGCGCTCGCCGTCGACGCCCACCGCGGCCTCGGTCACGGCCTGGGCGAGCGGTACCTGGTGGCCCGCCGCGGGAGCGTCCGGCGGGCGACCGTCGCCCTGCAGCGCGCGGGCATCATCGGCTGGACGGTGCGTCAGTCGATCTTCCAGCGCCGCGCCGGCCTGGCCACGCTGGTCGCGACGACCGCGGCGGGCGCGGGCGCCTACGCGGTGCCCGACGCGTCCTGCGACGACGCGTTGGCCCTCGCGGCGGCGGCCGTCCCCGGCCTCCTGGACCCGTTCCTCGAACCCCCGCCCGCTCCCGTTCCGACGAACGGCGCGTTCGTCGCGACCTAGGCGACGAGCGGGCCGCTCGTCGGTCGGCCTGCGGGGGTGTGGACTTGCGGATCGGCGCCCGTCGCGAGAATGTGCACAGTCGTTTCAGTAGGAGGGTAGCGATGGGCGACGTGCAGATCCGAGAGCTCGGCCGGCCGGGCGACCTGGGCTGGGTGATCCTCGCGCACGGCGAGCAGTACGCGGCGGAGTTCGGCTGGGACAGCTCGTTCGAGGCGCTGGTCGCCCGGATCGTGGCCGACTTCGCCCAGGACCGCGACCCGGCGCGCGAGCGGGCGTGGATCGCGGAGCTCGACGGCAGGCGCGTCGGCTGCGTCTTCTGCGTGGCGGGTGACGACCCCGGTACGGCGAAGCTGCGGATCCTGCTGGTGCACCCGGACGCCCGCGGCCTGGGGCTCGGCACCCGCCTGGTGCAGACGTGCGTGGACTTCGCCCGCGACGCGGGCTACGAACGGGTGCGGCTCTGGACGAACGACGTGCTGGCCGCCGCCCGCAAGATCTACCTCGCCGCGGGCTTCCGGCTCGTCGCCGAGGAGCCGCACCACAGCTTCGGCGTGGACCTGGTGGGCCAGGACTACGAGCTGGTCCTGAAAGAGGCCTGACCTACGCGGCCACGCTCTCCCAGCGCCAGCTCTCGGTCATCGGCTCCGCGCAGTCCGGGCACGGCACCTCGCAGCCGGCCGTCGCGGCGACGGGCAGCTCGGCCTCGACGCCACACCCGGTGCACACCCACCAACCGGTCGAGCTCGTCGTGTCCATGTCACCCGATGCTAAATCACACCCCTGTCATTTCCGGGGTGCGCGCGCCGCGCCGGTCGGGTAACGCGGGCCCGGCGTGTCACGAGTCGATGCGGGGGGCGGGGTCGACGCGGCCCCGCGCGGACGCTGGGCCCGCGCGCGTCCCCGTCGATGCGCCCGGTCGACGAACCCCCTCCTCGTCGGCCCCGGATCCACACCGACGTGCCCTCGTGGTGCGGATCCGGCCACGGGGGCGGGCGGGCCCGGTCTACTCGATCTCGTCGATGAGGTCGGCGACCGACGCGACGACCCGGTTCGGCCGGTACGGGAAGCGCTCCACCTCCTCGGCCTGCGTGATGCCGGTCAGCACCAGCACGGTGCGCATGCCCGCCTCGAGGCCCGCGATGATGTCGGTGTCCATCCGGTCGCCGATCATCACCGTGGTCTCCGAGTGCGCCGACACCCGGTTGAGCGCGGCCCGCATCATCAGCGAGTTCGGCTTCCCGATGAAGTAGGGCTCCACCCCGGTGGCCCGGCTGATCAGCGCGGCGACGGCGCCGGTCGCGGGCAGCACCCCCTCGGGCGACGGCCCGACCGGGTCCGGGTTCGTGGCCACCCAGCGGGCGCCGCCGCGGATCAGCCTGATGGCGGTGGTCACCGCCTCGAAGCTGTACGTGCGCGTCTCCCCCAGCACCACGTAGTCGGGCGAGTTGTCGGTGAGCACGTAGCCGATCTCGTGGAGCGCGGTGGTGAGCCCCGCCTCCCCGACCACGTAGGCGCTGCCCTGCGGCCGCTGGTCGTCGAGGAAGGTGGCCGTGGCGAGCGCCGAGGTCCAGATCGACTCGACCGGCACGTCGATCCCGCTCGTCCGCAGCCGGAACTGCAGGTCACGTGGGGTGTAGATCGAGTTGTTGGTGAGCACGAGGAACGGCTTGCCGGTCTCGCGCAGCCGGGCGATGAACTCGTCGGCGCCCGGGATGATGCGCCCCTCGTGCACGAGGACGCCGTCCATGTCGGTCATCCAGCACTCGATCGGCTTCGATTCGGCCACGGCCGGTGAGCCTATTGGAACGCGAGCGGCCCCACCTGCGTTTCCCAGGGTGACGGTTGGCGATGGGGAGTGGTTTTCGTGGGCACGATCATGACCATCCTGGTCATCGCGCTGATCGCGGTCGGCGTCGCATGGCTGATCCGGCAGCGCAACGCGGCCCAGGCCCGCGAGCTGGAAGACGCGAAGTCGGAGGCTCGCCGGTGGGTGGAGCGGCTCGGCGGCCAGGTGCTGAACCTGGTCGGCACGAACGAGGCCGCCAAGCAGGCGCTCGCCGACGCGGCGGAGCGCTACAACGCGGCGGGGTCGCAGATGGAGCAGGTGCGCAGCCCCGCACAGGCCCGCCACGTCATCGAGACCGCGCACGAGGGCCTCTACTACGTGCGGGCGGCCCGCACCGCGATGGGGATGGACCCCGGCCCCGAGCTGCCGCCGCTTCCCGGCCAGCAGCGCGCGGGCGCGGTGAGCGAGGAGCGCGAGGTCGAGGTGGAGGGCCACCGCTACAGCGCCTCGCCGGTGCCGTCGGGTCGCAACCAGCACTACTACCCGGGCGGCGTGATCGCGGGCCGGCCGGTGCCGCAGGGCTGGTACTCCGAGCCGTGGTGGAAGCCCGCCCTGGTCGCGGGCGCGTGGGGCGTCGGGTCGGCCCTGCTGTTCAGCGCGATGTTCTCCGGCATGGCCGGCGTGGCGTACGCCGACGGGTTCTCCGACGGCGCGGCCTTCGCCGACGACGCCCAGGGGGACGTCGGGGCCGACATGGGCGAGGACCCGGGCGGTTTCGACGGCGGCGGCCTCGACGGCGGGTTCGACGCCGGCGGGTTCGACGGGGGCTTCGACTTCTGACCGGTGGGGGGATGCGTGGGCCCGCGCATCCCCCCACCCCCTCCCCCTCGTCAGGCGGCTTCCCAGCTGGGCCGGTCGGCCCGTCCCTTGATCGTGACGTTGAAGCGGTTGAACAGGTTGAGCGTGCCGATCATCACCAGCAGCGCCGCCAGCTGCTTCTCGTCGTAGTGGTCGGCCGCGGCGTCCCAGACCGCGTCGGGCACCGGCTCGTCGGTGCGGTCGGCCAGCCGGGTCACCGCCTCGGCCAGCTGCAACGCGGCACGCTCGGCGTCGTCGAAGAACGGCGTGTCCCGCCACGCCGAGACCGCCATCACCCGCTCGTCGGTCTCCCCCGCCTTCCTGGCCTCGCGGACGTGCCCCTGGATGCAGGCGGCGCACCCGTTGATCTGGCTCACCCGCAGCCCCACCAGCTCGAGGGTGCGCTTCGGCACCCCGCCCTGACCGGTCGCCTTGAGCAGGTGCTGGATGCCCTTCATCGCCTCCGGGAGCACGAACGCCGGGTTGGTCATGCGCATGGTCTTCGCTCCTGTCACATCGGTGTCCCTCGGTGGGTCGGTGCTCTGACACCCGACGGCGAAGGGATGTGACAGGTGGCCGAGCAGGACGTCCTGACCAGGCTGTTCCAGGAGCACCGGCCGCACCTGCGTGCGGTGGCCCACCGGATGCTCGGCTCGCACGCCGAGGCCGAGGACGCGCTCCAGGAGGCGTGGCTCCGGGTGTCGCGCGCCGAGGCCGACGCCGTGGACAACATCGGCGGCTGGTTCACCACGATCGTCGCCCGCATCTGCCTGAACGTCCTGCGGTCCCGCCACCGCGAGGAGCCGCTGGACGCCCACGTCCCCGACCCGGTGCTCGCGCGCCTCGACACCCCCGATCCCGAGCAGGAGGCGGTGCTCGCCGACTCGGTCGGGATCGCGCTGCTCGTCGTGCTGGAGACGCTGAGCCCGTCCGAGCGGCTCGCGTTCGTGCTGCACGACCTGTTCTCCCTGCCGTTCGACGAGATCGCGGCCGTGCTCGGCCGCAGCGAGGCGGCCACGCGGCAGCTGGCCAGCCGGGCCCGCCGGCGGGTGCGCGGCGCACGCCCGGCCCCGGACGCCGACCTCGGCGCCCAACGCGCCGTCGTGGAGGCGTTCACCGCGGCGGCGCGCGGCGGTGACCTCGAGACCCTGGTCTCCCTCCTCGCCCCGGACGTCGTGGCGCGCGCCGACGGCGGCAAGCTGCGCCCGAGCGCGGTGCTGCGCGGCCCGGAGCAGGTGGCTCGGGGCGCGGCGGCGTTCGGCGCGACCGCCGCGCCGACCCGGCTCGCGCTGGTGAACGGCGCGGTCGGGGCGGTCGCGGTGGAGGGCGACCGGATCGTCTCGGTAGCGGCGTTCACCGTGTCCGGCGGCCGGGTCGTGGAGCTGGACACCCTCACCGACCCCGAGCGGCTCGCCCGGCTCGACCCGGCCGTCCTCGACGCGTAGCACGGTCGATCCTTCTCAGCCGGCTGCCAGCGAGACCGGATGTGCCCGTCCGCGCGAGTCGCTAGCGTCGTGACGGTGACCACATCTGCCGCGCCGTCGCCGTTCACCGAGACCACCGGCCCGGCCCGGCACGCCGCGTTCGCGGAGCTCGCGGCCACCGGCCCGGTGCAGAAGGTCGTCCTGTTCACCGGTGTCCCCGTCTGGGTGGTCACCGGGTACGCCGAGGCGCGCGAGCTGCTCGCGCACCCGTCGCTGGTCAAGGCGGGCGGCGGCCCGCACATGGACGCGATGCCCGCGGACCTGAACGCCGCGATCAACACGCACCTGCTCAGCACCAACCCGCCCGACCACACCCGGCTGCGCCGCCTGGTGACCGCCGCGTTCACCCATCGCCGCGTCGAGGCCATGGCCCCGCGCATCCAGGAGATCACCGACGCCCTGCTCGACGAGATGGCCGCTGCCGGAGCGGGCGGACGGCCGGTGGACCTCGTCGAGGCCTTCGGGTTCCCGCTGCCGATCACCGTGATCACCGAGTTGCTCGGCATCCCGCCCGGCGACCGCGCCGAGTTCCGGCGCTGGTCCCAGATCGTCGTCAACGGCGACGTCCACCCGGCGGAGGTCTACATCGACGCCGCCCGCAGCGTGGTCGACTACCTGCGCGAGCTGCTCGCCGACAAGCGCGCCGCCCCCGCCGACGACCTGCTCTCCGCGCTGATCGCGGTGCACACCGACGGCGACCGGCTCTCGGAGGACGAGCTCACGTCGATGGTGTTCCTGCTGCTCGTGGCCGGGCACGAGACCACCGTCAACCTGATCGTCTCCGGTACCCACGCCCTGCTGCGCCACCCCGACCAGCTCACGCTGCTGCGCGCCGAGCCGGAACGGATGCCCGCCGCCGTCGAGGAGCTCTTGCGCTACGACGGCCCGGTGCAGGTGGCGATCCCCGCGGTCGCGGCGGCGCCCATCGAGGTGGGCGGGGTGACGATCCCGGCGGGCGACGTCGTGCTGCCCGCGCTGCTGGCCGCCAACCGCGACCCGGCGCGGTTCGACGAGGCGGACCGGCTGGACATCACCCGGCCGGCGAGCTCGCACCTCGCGTTCGGCCACGGGCTGCACCACTGCCTCGGCGCGCCGCTGGCCCGCCTCGAGGGCCGCATCGCGCTGGGCACGCTGCTCGCGCGCTTCCCCGGGCTGCGGCTCGCCGACCCGGACACCGAACCGGCCCGCGACCCGGGGCTGCTCGTCAACGGGCTGGTCGCGCTGCCCGTCGTGCTCGGCTGACCCGCCGGCGCCGCGACTGGCAGGTCGGGCACCAGTAGAGGTTGCGGGCGGCGTGCTCGGCGTGCGCCACCGGCGTGCCGCACAGCAGGCACGGCTCCCCGGTGCGCCGGTAGACGTACACGCGCTTGCCGCTCACGTCGACCGGGCCGTCGGACAGCTCCGCGTGCTCCGGGCGCAGCGTCTCGATCACGCCCCTGCGGTAGCCGTCGTGCATCAGCTCGACCAGGTCGGCCCACATGGCCTCCCACTGCTCGCGGCTCAGGTCCCGCCCGGGCAGCTGCGGGTCGAGGCCGTGGCGGAACAACAGCTCCGCCCGGTAGACGTTCCCCACACCCGCGATCACCGTCTGGTCCATGAGCAGGGTGGCGAGCGGGGCGCGCGAGCGGGAGATCCGGGCCCACGCGCGGTCGGGGTCGGCGTCGGGGTGCAGCGGGTCGGCGCCGAGGCGGGCGCGCACGGCGTCGGCCTCGGCGTCGGTCACGAGCTCGCACGCGGTCGCGCCGCGGAGGTCGGCGTAGTGGGTGGGGCCCACCATCCTCATCCGCACCTGCCCCACCGGCGCCCCCGCCGGCAGCGGCTCGTCGCTGAACCTGCCGTAGAGGCCGAGGTGGACGTGCACCACGAGGTCCGGGCCGTAGTGGTGGAACAGGTGCTTGCCGTGCGCGTCGGTGCGTTCGAGCACCCGGCCGTCGACGAGCGCGGCGCTCGCGGCGAACCGGCCCTGCGGGCTGGACACCGCGACGGGGTGGCCCGCGAAGCGGCGCCGGTGCAGGTCGGCGAGCCGGTGGAGGGTGTGGCCTTCTGGCATCTACGTGGTGGACGTCGGCGCCGGGATCTGGTCGGGCGGCAACGCGGGCGGCACCCCGGTGCGCTCGAACTCGGTGAGCAGGTCGATGCGCCGCTGGTGGCGGGGTTCGCCGGAGAACGGCGTGGCGAGGAACGCCTCCGCGATCTCGGTGGCCTCCTCCAGCGTGTGCATCCGGGCCCCGATCGCCACGACCTGCGCGTCGTTGTGCTGGCGGCCCAGCGTGGCGGTCTCCACGCTCCACGCCAGCGCGCACCGGATGCCCTGCACCTTGTTGGCCGCGATCTGCTCGCCGTTGCCGGAGCCGCCGAGCACGATGCCGAGGCTGCCCGGGTCGGCGAGCGTGCGCCGGGCCGCCTCCACGCAGAACGGGGGGTAGTCGTCCTCGGCGTCGTAGGTGGCGGGACCGACGTCGATCGCCTCGTGGCCCTGGGCGCTCAGGTGTGCGACCAGGTGCGCCTTCAGCTCGAAGCCGGCGTGATCGGAACCCAGGTAGACCCGCACGGTGGCCCATCCTCCCCCATCAGCGCACGTCGGGGACGTCCGGGTCGGGCACATCCGGGTCGGGCACATCCGGGTCGGGCACGTCCGGCTCGGGATCGGGCTCGGTGCGGTCCGGGGAGGGCGCGCCCGGGGTGCCCGGAACCACCTGCACCGTCTCCAGCGGCGGGTCGACCTGGGGCGGTGCGCCGCCCGCGACGCGCGCGTCGATCCGCTCGCCCAGGTA
The DNA here is from genome assembly GCF_035305885.1 of Pseudonocardia sp. Lineage (GTDB taxonomy): Bacteria > Actinomycetota > Actinomycetes > Mycobacteriales > Pseudonocardiaceae > Pseudonocardia. Next base: position 24,462 of record NZ_DATGOP010000015.1, on the reverse strand, counting down.
GCGCACCACGACCGACGCCGCCGCCACCGCCGGCACCGACAGGAACGCGCCCGCGATGCCGTAGAGCGTGCTGCCCGCGGTGACGGCGAGCAGCACGACCGCGGCGTGCAGCCGCAGGCTGCGGCCCTGCAGGTAGGGCTGCAGGACGTTCCCCTCCAGCTGCTGCACCACGACGATGATCACCAGCACGACCAGCGCCGTGGTGAACCCGTTGCTGACCAGCGCGACGAGCACCGACAGGGCGCCCGCGACCAGGGCGCCGACGATCGGCACGAACCCGCCGAGGAAGGTGAGCACGGCGAGCGGGATCGCGAGCGGCACGCCGAGGATCAGCAGGCCGAGCCCGATGAGCACGCCGTCGACGAACGCCACGAGTGCCTGCACCCGGATGAAGTCGCCGAGCGTGGTCCAGATCCGGCGCAGCACCTCGGTGATGTGCCTGCCCGCCCCGTCCCCGGCGACCGCCTGCAGCCAGGGCAGGAACCGCGGCCCGTCCTTGACGAACAGGAACGCGAGCACGAGCGTCAGCAGCGCGGTGATCACACCGGACGCCACGCTGCCCACGCCGGTGAGCACGCTCGCGGTGATCGCGGAGACGCTCTGCTGCAGCTGCACCGTCGCGGTCTGCAGGGCGGCGTCGAGCTGGCTCTGGGCGAGGTTGAGCGGCGGCCCCGACAGCCACTGCTGGATGGCCTGGATACCGGAGGTCGCGCTCGCGGTGATCTCGGGGATGCTGCCGACCACGGACGTGGTGATCAGCGCGACCAGCCCGGCGAGGACCACGATGCCGGCGAGCACCACCGTGCCCGCGGCGAGCGCGGGCGGGAAGCGGTGCCTGCGCAGCCACGCGGTGGGCGGCCACAGCACCGTCGCGAGGATCACCGCGAGCAGCGTGGGCATCACGATCGACCACAGCGCGCCGACCAGCAGCCAGAGCAGCACCGCGCCGAGCGCGACGAGGACCAGCCGCAGGCTCCAGCGGGCCGCCCAGGTGATGCCCTCGCCGATCGCGGTGCCCCGGCCCGGACGAGGGGCCTCGCTCGTCGTCACGACCGTCTCCTCTCCAGGTGCCTCGTGGCCAGAGTCGCAGAGCCACCGTGTCTACGATCGGGTGGGTGACGCCCCGTACGGCAGGCATCGTGCTCGCGGGCGGCCGCTCGTCCCGGATGGGGACTGCGAAGGCGGCGCTCGAGTGGCACGGGTCCACCCTGCTACGTCGTACCACCGGGATCCTCGCCCGTACCGTCGACGGGCCGGTCGTCGTGGTGCGCGCGCCGGGCCAGCAGCTGCCGCCGCTGCCCGACACGGTCGAGCTGGTGGACGACCCGGTGGAGGGGCTCGGGCCCGTCCAGGGGATCGCCGCCGGGCTCGCCGCGGTCGCCGACCGGGCGGAGGCCGCGTTCGTCTGCTCGACCGACCTGCCGTTCCTGCACCCCGCCTACGTCCGGCGGGTGGTCGCCCTGCTCGACGGCGACGCCGTCCTCCCCCACGCCCGCGGCCACCGCCAGCCGCTCGCCGCCGCGTACCGCACCGCGCTCGCACCCGTGCTCGCCGAGATGGCGAGGAACGGCGAGCTGAAGCTCGGGCAGCTGTTCGAGCGGTGCCGGACGCGCCACGTGGACGACGCCGAGCTGCTCGCCGACCCCCGGCTGCAGGCCGTCGACCCGGAGCTGGACTCCGTGGTGAACGTCAACGAGCCCGGCGACTACCGGGCGGCCCGGGACCGCCCCGCCCCCGAGGTCGCCGTCCAGCGGTACGGGGCGCTCGCCCGCCGCGGCGGCCCGGCGCCCGGCACGGTGCAGGCGGCCACGTTGGGGGCCGCGGCCGCCGCGGTCGGGCTCGAACTCGGCCCGCACGTCGTGGCGGCGCTCAACGGCGACCAGATCACCCGGGACCGGCAGACCCCGCTGGTCGCGGGCGACACCGTGGCGTTCCTGTCCGCCGACGCGGGCGGCTGACCGGCGCCCGACGAGGCGCTCCCGACGCGCCTACAGTCGAGGCATGACGGCAGGCGGCTACTCGGGGCGCGCGCTGGTCGTCGACGTCTCCGCGACGTCGGCCACCGCCGGCGCGCTGGAGCTGCCCGACCGCGTGCTGCGCGCCTACCTCGGCGGCGTCGGGTTGGGCACGTGGCTGCTGCACCGCCTCGCCCCCGCCCGGGTCGACCCGCTCGCCCCCTCCGCGCCGCTCGCGTTCGTCTTCTCCCCGCTCGTCGGCACCCCGCTCACCACGAGCGCCAAGTTCGCGGTGGTGGCGAAGTCGCCGCTGACCGGGCTGCTCACCGACGCGCTCGCCTCGTCCCAGTTCGCGATCGCGGGCAAGCTCACCGGCAACGACGCGATCGTCGTGCGCGGGCGGGCCGCGGAGTTGTCGGTGCTGCTGGTCGACGGCCACGGCGCGCGGCTGGAGCCCGCGCCCGACCTCGCCGGGCTCCCCGCGGCCGAGGCGGAGGAGGCCGTCAAGGAGCGCTTCGGCCGCGGCTGGCGCACAGCGGCGATCGGGCCCGCGGGCGAGCGCGGTGTCCGCTACGCCACCATCAGCCACGACGGCAGGCACGCGGGCCGCGGTGGGCTCGGCGCCGTGCTCGGGGCGAAGAACATCAAGGCGGTGCTCGTCCGTGCGGCGACCAAGGTCGGGGTCGCCGACCCGGAGGCCGTGCTCGCCGCCGCCAAGGACCTGCGGCGCCGCAGCTTCGGGCCGGCCACCGCCAAGTACCGGGAGCTCGGCACGCTGGCCAACCTGCTCGCGTTCAACGCCGTCTCCACGCTGCCCACGCGCAACTTCACCGCGGCCACCTTCGCCGAGGCGCCCAAGCTCGCCGCGGAGGAGCTGCACGAGCTGCGCGGCGTCGCGCGCAACAGCTGCGCGTCCTGCTCGATCGGCTGCGAGCACATCTACTCCCGCAAGGGCGGCGGATCGCAGCGGATGGAGTACGAGAACGTGTTCGCGCTCGGCCCGCTGTGCGGCGTCTCCGACCCGGACGACGTGTTCGCCGCGAGCGCCCGCTGCGACGAGCTCGGCCTCGACACGATCTCGGCGGGCGGCACGATCGCCTGGGCGATGGAGTGCGTCGAGCGCGGGCTGATCGACGCGCCGTGGCTCACGTTCGGCGACGGCGCCGCGGTGCTGCGCGCGCTCGAGATGATCGGCGCCCGGGAACCGGGGCTCGGCGAGCTGCTCGCGCTCGGCTCGCGGGCCGCGGCCGAGGTGGTGGGGCACGGCTCGATCGAGTTCGCGCCGCAGGTCAAGGGCCTCGAGCTGCCCGGCTACGAGCCGCGGTCGCTGCAGTCGATGGCGCTCGGCCTCGCGGTCAACGCCCGCGGCGCCGACCACAACCGCTCCGGCGCCTACGAGGCGGACCTCTCCGGCGATCTCGACCGGCTCTCCGGCGGCCCCGCCCACGTGGCCGCCGCCATCGCCACCGAGGACCGGGCGGCCGTCATGGACTCGATGATCCTCTGCAAGTTCCTGCGCGGGGTGTTCACCGAGCCGTTCGAGGAGTGGGCGGCGCTGCTGCGCCCGGTCACCGGCTGGCACGTCACCGCCGACGAGCTGCGCGCGACCGCCCGGCGGATCGTGCTGGCCAAGCGCGAGTTCAACGCCCGCGAGGGCGCCACCGCGGCCGACGACGTGCTGCCCCGCCGGATGCTCGACACGCCCCTGCAGCTGGGGTCCGGGCGCACGGCCGAGCTCACCGCCGAACGGCTGCGCAGCATGGTCGACCACTACTACGAGCGGCGCGGGTTGGACGCCGACGGCCGCCCCGCCGCGGCCGACCGCGCCGACCTGCTGCTGTAGGAGAAGCACCCCGCGCGTTCGCACCTGCACACGATTCCCCGCGTTCGCCCGCGCGTGCCGGGTCGCGGCTGTCACGGTTCCGCACCGGACCGAGAAGCGACTCCCGTTGTGAGGCGAGCGGAATTGGATGCAGGCAGCTTCGTCATCGCACTGCTGACGGCGGCCGGTGCCGCCACGGGCCCGGCCGCGCCGTTCCCGGACGCCGCGGAACCCGCGGCCCGCTTCGCCAGTCCCGCGGGCGAACGAACAGGGGCCGGCCTCGGGGCGACGCGCGACCGGCTCGCCGACGTCGTCGACGTCGGCGACGGCACCGGGAGCGCCCGCCGGGAAGCGGACGCCGGTTCGGCGCTCGTCGCGGTGCTCGCCCAGGAGCTCGCCGACATCGTCGCCGACCGCGACGACCCCGCCTCCCGGCGGCTCACCGCCGCGCTCGCGGACGCGGGCTTCGCCCCGAGCAGCGCCCGGCAGCAGACCACCGCCGCGGACACCGACCCCGCCACCGATTTCGACGCCGACTTCGACGCCGACTTCGACGCGGGCCCCGACGCGGGCCTCGACGATGCGCGCGACCGCCTCGACGGCCGGCTCGACGGCAGGCTCGACGACCGGGTCGGCGCCGGGCGCACCGGGGAGCGCGGCACCGGCTCCACGTCCGCTGCCCGCTCCCGCGACCTGGAGGACGTCCTGTCCGCCCTTGCCGACGAGCGGGATCGGGGCGGCTCCGCCCGGGCGGGCACCGGGCGCGGCGGCTCGAGCATCGCCGACGCGCTCGAGCGCGGCGAGGGGACCGCGCGATGAGCGCGCCCACGCGGCCGGCCCGCGGGCGGGGCGGGCGATGAGCGCCGACGGGGGTGCGCCGCGGACGTGGCGCCGCCCGCCGCCGGCGCGGCGGGCCCGCTCCCGCGGCGCGGAGCCGCCGCCCCGCCTGCAGCCGGCGCCGGTCGACCTCGCCGCGCTGGGCCACCCGCGCGCCGGATCCGCCGCACCGGCCGCCCTACCCGCCCGCCGCGCCGACGCGGGCGCGCTGGCCGGCGCGTTCGGCGTCGACTTCCTGTCCTGGGACGAGAGCGACCCCGGCCGCCGGGGCCGCGCCCTCGCGCCGTACGTCGAGCCGCCGGTGCGGGAGGAGCGGCTCGCCGCCACCGGCTGGTCGGGCCTCGGGCGCCAGCGCGGAGAGCTGGCGCTGCCCGGGGCGGTCATCGCGCTGGCCGACGACCGGTTGCTGGTGCACGTCCGGGTCCGGGTCACCCCGTTCCGCCGGGTGTCGGAGACCCCCACCTGCATCCGGCACAGCACCGACGTGCTCCCGTACCCGGCCGCGGCGCCCGCCCCGTCCGACCCGGAGTGGGTGGGCCTGGACTCCTACTGGTACGAGCTGCTCGTCCCGGTGCGGGAGGTGACCGACCGGTGGCGGGTGGACATCGGGGCGGTCGTCGTGGTGCCGCCGGTGCCGACCGAGGTGCACGACGGGGCGGTGCCGCCGTGACCGCTCACCACCGCCGCCACCGCCCCGACGGCCGGGCGGAGTGGGCGGACGTCTCGTCGCGGCCCCGCCGCGGCGGGCGGGTCGCCGGCCCGCCCGTCGCCGTCGACGACGACCCGCCCACGGAGCCGATCCCCGTGATCCCGCCCGCCCCCGCGGTCCCGGACTGGAGCCGGCTGCCCCCACCGCAGCCCTACCCGTCGTCCCCGACCGGGTTCCTCCCCACCGCCGATGTCGACGTCGCGAGCGACGGCGTGCTCACCGACGAGGCGCTCGTCCACCACCGGCGCCCCACCCCGACCGAGGGTTGGCGGCTCGCCCTCTACGCCGCCTCCGGTGGGCGCATCAACCCGGGGCAGAGCGCGCACGAGGCGGCCCGGGTGGAGCTCGTCCACCGCATCCGACGACCCCTGCCCGCCCCGCACCGGGTCGCGGTCGTGTCGGTCAAGGGCGGCGTCGGCAAGACCACCGTGGCCGCCTGCCTCGGCCTCGTGCTCGCCGAGCTGCGCGGCGACCGGGTCGTGGTCCTCGACGCCAACCCCGACGCGGGCACGCTGTCCGAACGGCTCACCGGGCCCGGCGGGCCCACGGTCCGCGACCTCTACGAGGACATGCCCAACCTCACCTCGGTCGCCGAGCTCACCCGCTACACCCGCAGCGCCGGGCGGCTGCACGTGCTGGGCAGCGAGCAGGAGCCCGCGATGGGCGAGGCGTTCAGCGCCGAGGAGTACCTCGAGGTCACGTCCCTGCTCGAGCGCTTCTACAACGTGATCATCACCGACTCCGGTACCGGGATGGTGCACTCGGCCATGGCGGCGACGCTCGCCACCGCCGACAGCCTGGTGGTCGTCGGCTCGCCCACGGTCGACGGCGCCAACCGGGCCAGCCGCACCCTGTCGTTCCTCGCCGACGAGGGCTACCGGGTGGCGGCCGAGCAGTCGATCGTCGTGCTCTGCGGCGACCGGCACAGCCCGGACGTCGACCGCGGCCTCATCCGATCCCACTTCGCGACCCGCTGCCGCGCCGTCGTCGACATCCCGCCCGACCCCCACCTCGCGACCGGCGGCCGGATCGACCCGGCGCTGTGGCGCAGCGCGACGCGCGACGCCTGGTACCTGCTCGCGGCGCACGTCGCCGACGGGTTCGGCGCCCCGTCCCCGGCCGCGCCCGCGCCCCCGTTCGCGACACCGGCGCCCGACCCCGGCTGACCGCGAGACCCCGACCCGACGACGCAGGAACCAACCGACGCACGAGGACGGCGATGCCGATGGATCCGATGAAGAGCCGGAGGTGGATCGCCGCGGCCGCGCTCGCCGCCGCCGTGGTGTTCCTCGTCATGGTCACCGGCGAGAACGGGGTGCCGGCCGCCGCGCCCGCGCCCGTCTCGTCGTCCGGGGCGGTGCCGGCCTCCGACGGCGGCCCGCCCGACCGCGACGAGGAGTCCGGGCGCGCGACCGGGGGCGGCCGCGGGGAGGCCGACCGGGACGAGGTCGTCGCCGCCGTGCAGGACCTGCTCGACGCGCTGGGGATCTCCCCCGACGAGCTGGACGGGGCCGGGAACGCCGGCTGCCGCGGCGGGAGCGCCGACGACGGCTGCGACCGGTCCGCGCCCGCAGGCGCGGCCGGCGCCGCCGACGCCACGATCACGATCAAGGGGTTCGCGTTCGGCCAGCCGGTGACGGTCGCGCCGGGTGCCACGGTCCAGGTCGTGAACGCCGACGCCGCGCCGCACAACGTCACGGCCGCCGACGGCAGCTTCCGGACGTCGAACCTGAACCAGGACCAGGCGACCACCTTCACCGCGCCGAGCACGCCGGGCCGCTACGAGTTCACCTGCACCCTGCACCCCGAGATGACCGGCACCTTGATCGTCGAGGAGCGCGGGAGGGGCCGGTCGGGTGCGTCCGACCCGAGCGGGTCCCGGCGCGGCGACCACGACGCCTCCGGTCGCGACCGGACGACCACGCCGAGCCGGGAGAGCACGAGCGGTGGGTCCGATGGCTACTGATCCCCGGGGTGGCGCGCGGTGACCAGCTCGCTGGAGATCCCGGCCGGGCCGGGCTCGGTCGCGGCCGCCCGCGGCGCGGCTCGGCTGGTGCGGCGCTGGCTCGTCGGGTTCGCCGCCGTCCTGCTCGCCCCGCCCGCGATCCGCCTGGTCGCGGGTGGGCCCGCCCCGGTGTGGGCGGTGCTGACCGACCTCACCGGCCTCGTCGCGCTCTCGGCGATGGTGTGCGCGTTCGTCCTGGTGTGCAGGCCGCGGGCGTTGTCGCGGGCCGCCGGCATCACGGCGCTGCTGTCGGCCCACCGCAGCACGGGCGTGCTCGCCGCGGCGAGCGTGCTGCTGCACGTCGCCGTCGTGATCGCCGCCGACCTGGACAACCTCCTGCTGCTCACCTGGGTGTACGCGCCGCCGCGGGCCAGGGCCGCCACCGTGGGGACGCTCGCGCTCGGCGCCGTGATCGCGCTCGGCGTGCTCCGCGGCAAGGTGCGCCGCGACTACGAGACGTGGCGCTGGGCCCACCTCGTGCTGGGGCTGGCCGCGTTCGCGCTGTCGGCGCTGCACGTCGTGCTGGTCGGGGAGTTCCTCGCGCACCCGGTGCTGCGGTGGCTGCCCGTGGCGCTCGTCGCGGTGCTCGCCGCGGGGTTCGTCCAGCGCGCGCTGGTGGCGCGGCGGTCGACCGAGCACGTCGTGCGGGAGGTCCGGCACGACTCCGAGTCCGTCTGCACCCTCGTGCTGGACCCGCGCGGCACCCCGATGCGGTTCGCCCCCGGCCAGTTCGCCTGGCTGCGGCTGCGCCGGATCGGCGGCGAGGAGCACCCGTTCACCATCGCCTCGTCGGCCACGGGCGGCGGGTGCGCGTTCACGGTGCGCTCCACCGGCGACTTCGGCACCGTGCTGCGCAACCTGCCGCCCGGCACGCCGGTGTGGGTCGACGGGCCGTACGGGTCGTGCAGCGTCGACCTGCTCCCCCAGCCCGCCGCGGGCGTCGCCATGATCGCCGCAGGCGTCGGGATCACCCCGATGCTGTCCACGGTGCGCACGCTCGCCGACCGGCACGACCCGCGCCCCCTGCTGCTCGTCCGGGCCGCCGGTGATCCGGGCGAGCTGATCTTCCGCGACGAGCTCGCCCACCTGGCCCGGCAGCTGGACCTCACGGTCGTCGAGGTCCTGCGCCACCCGCCTCCCGGCTGGACGGGTGCGTCGGGTCACGTCGGCACGCCGCTGCTGCGGCGGCTGCTCCCGCCGGCGGAGGGACGCGCCCTGCTCGACTACTTCGTGTGCGGGCCGCCCCGGTTCGTCACCACCGTCACCCGCAGCCTGCAGGAGCTCGGGGTGCCCGAGCACCGCATCCACACCGAGCAGTTCTAGACGCGAAGGGCTTCGAGGGCCGTGCGATCACCCGTCTCGACAGCAGCACGCTGGGCCGGCGCACTCGTGCTGGCCGTCATCGTCACGGCCGCGGTGTTCGGCTCGAGCGGCACCGAGGATGCCGCGGCGGGCCGGCAGGCGGCCGGCGACGGCACCAGGCAGACCGAGTTCGGCCCGCTCACCGCGGCCGACGTCGACCTGCTGGTGAAGGTGCGCCAGGCCGGGCTGTGGGAGACCCCCACCGGGCAGCAGATGCAGCAGCGGGCCGCGAACGCGGTGGTGCAGGACGTGGGCGGGCGGCTCGCGGCCGAGCACACCGAGCTCGACGCGATCGTGCGTCGCACCGCCGACCAGCTCGGGGTCACCCTGCCCAGCCAGCCGTCGGCCCAGCAGCAGGCGTGGATGGAGGAGATCTCGTCACGCACGGGCGCCGACTACGACCGCACCGCGGTGAACCTGCTGCGCCAGGCCCACGGCAAGGTGCTGCCGTTCATCGCCGAGGTGCGCTCGGGCACCCGCAACGAGCTGGTCCGCGGGTTCGCCACCACGGCCGCCCAGTTCGTCACCCGCCACCACGAGTACCTGGAGAGCACCGGCCTCGTCGACTTCTCGGCGCTGCCCGAACCGCCCGCTCCCGCGGCGGCCCCGGTCCCGGCCCAGGCTGCGGCCGGGACCGGCGGGGCGGCCCCCGTGCTCACCGCGACCAGCGGTGCCGCGAGCGGCGGCGGGGTCGCCGGCGCCCTGGCCGCGGTCCGCGACGCCTCGGTGTCGACGTGGCTCGCCGCCGTGCTCGCGTTCGTCGCGGTGCTCGGCGCCGGCGCGCTGATCGACATGCTCCTGCGCGACCGGCCCCGCCCGGCCGGGCCCTCCCCCGCCGCCCACCCGCCGCCGCAGCCGTTCCCCGCGCCGCGGCCGCCCGCCCCGCCGCGGGCGGACCGGCGCCGGTCCGCGGGTCGGCGCGGGCCGGCGGGGCCCGCCCTGTTCGGCCTGCTCGTGGTCGGCGTGCTCGCGCTGCCCCCGCAGCTGGAGGCGGCGGTGTTGCCTCCCGCGCCGTCGATGTCGGCCGCCGTCGGCGCCGGGTTCGCCGCGCTCGACCCCGCCCCGGAGCACGTCCTCGCGCTCGTCGCCGAGAAGAACGACGCCGACGAGGAGGACGAGCCGTCCGACGACGGGAAGGAAAGCGCTGGGAGGAAGGCCGGCGAGGACGACCGGGGCGACGCCGGGGAGGCGCTGAGCCGGGCGCTCGCCGAGCGCGAGGCCGACCGGGCCCGCGGGCGCGCCGGGGCCGACGACGACACCCGGGACCGGAGCGCCGACGACGCCGAGGAGTTCCCCGGCCGGGAGGACGCGGGCCCGCCCGACCTCTCCGACTTCGCCGACATCGGCGAGGTCAGGACGCTCGTCTCCGAGCCCGCACCGGACGCGAACGCCTCCACCGGCAGCTTCATCGCCGAGTGCGGCACCCCCGACCCCGCGATGCGCAACTCCGACAACTGGATCGCCTCCCCCGGCAAGGTCAACGGCGCCCAGCACATGCACGACTACCTGGGCAGCACCGCGACCGACGCGTCCACCGAAGCGGGCGACCTGCTGGTGTCGGAGACGACCTGCGAGCTCGACAACCGCTCCACGTTCTTCTGGCCGGTGCTGCGCGACACCTCGCGGGTGGGCCCGGACGACAACCGCGACGGCGGCGGCCTCGACGGCAACGTCGGGGAGATCCTGCAGCCGGCGCAGGTCGTCCTGCAGTTCCTCGGCAACCCCACCGGGCCGGTGTCGCCCATGCCCCAGCTGCTGCGCGTGATCACCGGGGACGCGAAGGCGGTGACGAACGGCCCGGACAACGTGCACGCCCAGTGGACGTGCCGCGGCTTCGAGGACCGGGTCACCACCCGGTACCCGTTGTGCCCCGAGGGCAGCAGGCTGCTGCGGGTGCTCGACTTCCCGTCCTGCTGGGACGGCGAGAACCTCGACTCGGAGGACCACCGCTCGCACATGGCGTTCGCCGACGAGGAGACCGGGGCGTGCCCGCCGGACACGGTCGCCGTGCCGCAGCTGCGGATGATCCTCGCCTACGACCAGCCGGGCGGGCGCAACTTCGCCCTCGACTCCTTCCCGGACCAACAGCACCACCCCGCGACCGACCACGGCGACTTCGTCAACGGCATGCCGGATGAGCTCATGGACGCCGTCGTGGAGTGCCTGAACAAGGGTCTGCAGTGCTGACGGCCCCGACCCGTGCCCCCGCCGGCCCGCGGGTCGCCGCCGGCCCCGTGGGCCGTTGGGTGGCGGCGGCGCTGGGGGCCACCGGCGCCGGGCTGTGGCTCGCCGCGGAGGCCGACGGCGTGCCGCCCGCGGCCGGGGCCGTCGCGGTCACGGTGTCCCGCGCGGTGATGGACGTGGCGGGCGTCGCGGTCGTCGGCATCGCGCTGCTCGAGGTGCTCGTCCCGGCCGGGGACCGCAGGGCGGCGCCGGTACTCCCGCTCGCGCGGCGGGCGGCGCTCGCCGCCGCGGGGGCGTGGGTGGTGGCCGTGCTGGTCGCGGCCGTCGTCGGCGCGTCCGCCGCGTTCGCCCGCCCGGTCACCGCGCTCGGGGCGGACGAGCTGGTCGCGTGGGCCACCCGGCTCGGCGCGGGCCAGGGCATGGCGCTCGTCGCGGGCACGACGGCGCTCGTGCTGGTGGGCGCGGCCGTCCGGGTGCGCAGGCCCGCGCTCGTCGGGCCGCGGGTGGTGCTCGCGGCCGCGCTGTTCGCCGTGATCACCCCGGCGGTCACCGGCCACTCCGCCGCCGCGCACGCCTACCAGGTGGTGGCCGTGCTCGGTGTCGGGCTGCACGTGGCCGCGGCCGCGGCGTGGGTCGGCGGCCTCGGCGCGATCCTCCTGCTCATCGCCCCGCGGCGCGGCCTGCTGGTCGCCGTGCTGCCGCGGTTCTCGCGGCTCGCCGCGGCCTGCATCGCCGCCGTGGCGGCGAGCGGCGTGCTCGCCGCCGTCGTCCGGCTGCCGCCCGTGCTCGCGCACGTGCGCTGGGAGGCGGCGGTACACCTCTACCTCGCCACCGGCACCGGCCGGCTGGTGGCGGTGAAGGCGGCGGCCCTCGGCGCGATCGGGTTCCTGGGCTGGCTCACCCGCCGCCGGATGGCGGCGAGCCGCGTGCCGCTGCTGCTGTGGGCGGGCGCCGAGGTCACGCTGATGACCGTGGCGCTCGGCCTCGCCGCCGCCCTCGCGCAGACGGGCGGCGGGCACTGAAGCGGCCGGCGTCAGAAGACGATCAGCGGGTCGCCGAAGAAGTCGGCGACGAAGTTGACGAAGAAGAAGCCGAAGAACAGGAAGTTCAGCACCAGCAACACGTAGTGCCACGGGCGCGGCCGGGCGGGCCTGGGCAGCTTGCTGTTGAGGTACATGAGCAGGAACGGGTAGATCAGCGCGCCCAGGTTCGACATGTTCGCCGAGAACTGCACGAGCGCGACCGGCAGCGCGAGGTGGATGACGATCGAGATCACCACCAACATCGCGATCATGAACGGGTAGTAGAAGCGCCGCGGGTCGCTCTCGATCAGGCCGCGCAGCCGAGGGCTCACCGCGGGCGCGGCGTCGGTGACGACCCGCACGAGCGCCTCGAAGATGCCCAGCTGCGTGGAGAACAGCACGAGCACGCCGATCAGCAGCATCAGGTAGAACATCCCCTGGCCGTACTCGGGTGCCAGCGCGCTCGCGACGAACGTCGGTACGGTGGCGGTGGTGGGCTGCTCGCCCGACAGCGCGACCGCCTGCGACATGAGCACCGTCGGCAGCAGCATGCCGAGGATCGCGCCGACGAAGAACACGCCCCACATGTCGACCATGAGCAGGCGGTACCAGCGCCGCCACAGGGCTGCGTTGCGCTCGTCGTCCGGGAACGTGACGCCGGTGGACAGCAGCTCGCGCTGCCCGCCGCGCAGGCCGGCGATGAACCCGGTGCGCCACCCCATCCCGTAGCCCTTGTCGCGGTAGTGGCTCATCAGGTACCAGTTCAGCCCGGAGGCGAGCGCGGTGAAGCCGGCGAGGCCACCGAGCTGGGTGGCGCTGATGCCCGGCGGCGGTGCGGCGGGGGTGACGAACCCCCGGATGCCCTCCCACCACACGCTCCACGGCACGACGGCCAGGTCCACGACGATCAGGGTCAGCAGGATCGTGACCACCATGACCCAGTTGGCCAGCTCGAGCGCCCTGCTGACCCGGTGGGCGGCCGCGGCGATCAGGAAGACGACGACGAGCAGCCCGATCGCGTACCAGCGCGTCTGCTGCATCTCGTCCGACTCGGCGACCCGGCCGTTGACGAGGGCGAACAGGCCCTGACCCGCCGAGGCGGCCCAGCCGCCCGCGATGAACGCGAAGATCACGATGAACGCCGAGAGCGGCACCCACAGCGCCTTGCCGGGCGGGACGCGCCCCCAGCCGATCGTGTTCGTCTCGCCGGTCGCGACGATGTAGCGGGCGCACTCGACGTTGTAGAACGTCTGCAGCAGCGCCGAGACGAGGATCACCCAGCCGACGCCGATGAAGCCGTACTCCCCGACGGCCTGCGGGCCGAGCAGCCACTCGCCGCTGCCGATCGAGACGCCGAGCGCGATCAGGCTGGGCCCGATCGCGTACACCACGAGCTCGCGCGCCCCGATCCGGCGGACCCCGAAGACCTCCTCCGGGGTCGGGAGGTCGGCTACCGCCAGGTCCGGGCGGCTGACCCCGAGCGGACGGGTCGTTCCCTGCATCCCGGTCATCGCGACCTCCGACCAGGTCGATGCCTCGACGGTGCACAGAGCGTGATCCTGGTCACACCACCGGGTCAAGGGCCGTCACCCGCGTGCCGCACCATCGCCGACGGCGTGCGCCTCACCCAGCCCGCGACACGGGCCTCACCACGCCCGCTACCAGCGCGGACGACCGGCTCTCGTCCCGACGCTTGACCTGAACCTCACTTGAACTCCTAGCGTCGGCGACGACCGACGGATCGGGCCGAGCACGCCCGAACAGAACTGTCAGACCCCCTCGCCACACTCCCACCGTCCCCCCACCGATGACTTCCGGCGGGCGGAGCGGTCGCATCCGGCGGGTGGCGACGGAGACGAGGAGCGGCACGTGAGCATGGAGATGGTGGCGTGGCACTCGGTGTACCGGGCTGCCCACGCCGAGGAGGAGAGGCGGCCGTTCTCCCGGGCCACGCTGCGCCGCATCGGCGCGTTCGCCCGGCCCCACCGCGGGCGGATCGCGGCGTTCCTGCTGGTGAGCGTCGTCGTGGCGGCGCTCGCCGTGGCCACCCCCGTCCTCGCGGGGCGGGTGTTCGACGTCATCGGCAGCGGCGGCACGGTCGGCACCGTCGTCGGGCTCGCCCTGCTGATCGCCGCCATCGCGGTCGCGGAGGCGGGCGGCGGCATCCTGCAGCGCTGGCTGTCGGCCACCCTGGGCGAAGGGCTCATCCTCGACCTGCGGGCCGCGGTGTTCGACCACGTCCAGCGCCAACCCGTCGCGTTCTTCACCCGCACCCGCACCGGCGCGCTGGTGAGCCGGCTCAACAACGACGTCATCGGCGCGCAGCGCGCGTTCAGCGACACGCTCTCGGGCGTCGTCGGCAACCTCGTGCAGCTCGCGCTCACGCTCGGGGTGATGCTCAGCCTGTCGTGGCAGGTCACGGTGCTCGCCCTCGTGCTGCTGCCGCTGTTCGTCCTGCCCGCCCGCCGGATGGGCCGCAGGCTGGCCTCGCTGGAGCGGGAGGCGGCCGACCACAACGCCGCCATGGGCACCCAGATGACCGAGCGGTTCTCCGCCCCCGGCGCCACGCTCATCAAGCTGTTCGGCCGGCCCGCCGACGAGACGCGCGAGTTCGTGGCGCGCGCCGCCCGCGTGCGCGACATCGGCGTGCGCACCGCGATGGTGCAGTGGGTGTTCGTCTCGGCGCTCACGCTCGTCTCGGCGCTCGCGCTGGCGCTCGTCTACGGGGTCGGCGGCTGGCTGGCGCTGACCGGCGGCGTGAGCCCCGGCGACGTCGTGGCGCTCGCGCTGCTGCTCACCCGCCTGTACGCCCCGCTCACGGCGCTCGCGAGCGCCCGCGTCGAGGTGATGAGCGCGCTGGTGAGCTTCGAGCGGGTGTTCGAGGTCCTGGACCTGCCGCCGCTGGTCGCGGAGCCGGAGCACCCCGAGCCGCTGCCCGACGGGCCGCTGTCGGTCGAGTTCGGCCACGTCGACTTCGCCTACCCGTCGGCCGACAAGGTGTCGCTGGCGTCGCTGGAGGAGGTCGCGCGGCTCGACACCCGCGGCGGCGAGCAGGTGCTGCACGACGTGTCGTTCCGCGCCGAGCCGGGCCAGATGATCGCGCTGGTCGGCTCGTCGGGCGCGGGCAAGTCCACCATCGCCCAGCTGCTCCCCCGCCTCTACGACGTCGACGCCGGGGCGGTGGAGATCGGCGGGGTGGACGTGCGCAACCTGTCGTTCGACTCGATCCGCGGCGCGGTCGGCCTCGTCACCCAGGACGGGCACCTGTTCCACGAGTCGATCCGGGCCAACCTGCTGCTGGCCGCGCCCGAGGCCACCGACGCCGAGATCTGGGACGCCCTGGAGCGGGCCCGGCTCGCCGACCTGGTGGCGTCGCTGCCCGACGGCCTCGACACGGTCGTCGGCGAGCGCGGCTACCGGCTCTCCGGCGGCGAGCGGCAGCGGCTCACGATCGCCCGCCTGCTGCTGGCGAAGCCGCGGATCGTGGTGCTCGACGAGGCCACCGCCCACCTCGACTCCACCTCCGAGGCCGCGGTGCAGGAGGCGCTGGGCGAGGCCCTCGAGGGCCGCACGGCCATCGTGATCGCCCACCGACTGTCCACCATCCGCGCCGCCGACCAGATCCTCGTGCTCGAGGCGGGCCGCATCGTGGAGCGCGGCACCCACACCGAGCTCCTCGCCCGCGGAGGGCGCTACGCCGAGCTGCACCGCACGCAGTTCGACCAGCCCGACTCGCGACCCGCCGTCGCGCTCGCCGGCAGCTGAACCGGCAGCCGCCCGGCCGAGCTGAGGGGTCTCGGCCGGGCGGAGACGCGAGTCGCGGGTCAGCCTCGGCGAGTCGCGGTCCTGGTGCGGGCGAGTCGCGCCCTCGGTGCGCGCGAGTTGGGCCCTCAGCGCGGCCGAGTCGGGCTCTCGGTGGCGGCGAGTCGCGGGCCGAGGCGCACGAGTCGAGCTCGGGATACGGCGAGTCGCGCCCTCTGTGCCGGCGAGTCGCGCCCTCGGCCCGGGCAGGTCCCGGCCTGGGTGCGCCCGCGTCGGGCTCGGCGAACGCCGCGACCTGCTCGGCGCACACGTCGTCGTCCCGGTTGCCGCGAACGGTGGGCGGCGCGCTGCAGGGGTGATCCCCCTCCGGCAGACTCGACACGTGGACTTCCGCTCCCCCTACCGGCACGGCTTCCTCCGGGTCGCCTCCTGCACGATCCACACCTCGATCGCCCAGCCCGCGGCGAACGCCGAGGCGGTGCTGCAGTCCGCACGCGGGTGCCACGACGACGGGGTGGGCCTCGCGGTCTTCCCCGAGCTCACGCTGTCGGGCTACTCGATCGAGGACATCCTCATGCAGGACACGCTGCTCGACGCCGTCGAGCGGGCGCTGCTGCAGGTGGTGGCGGGGTCGGCGGATCTGCTTCCCGTCCTCGTCGTCGGGGCGCCCCTGCGCTACCGGCACCGGATCTACAACACCGCGGTCGTCATCCACCGCGGCCGGGTGCTCGGCGTGGCGCCGAAGTCGTACCTGCCGACGTACCGGGAGTTCTACGAGCGGCGGCAGCTGGCGCCGGGCGACGACGTGCGCGGCACGCTGCGCGTCGGCGACGAGGAGGTGCCGTTCGGACCGGACCTGCTGTTCGCCGCCGACGACGTGCCGGGCTTCGTGCTGCACGTCGAGGTGTGCGAGGACATGTGGGTGCCGATCCCGCCCAGCGCGGAGGCGGCGCTCGCGGGCGCGACGGTGCTCGCCAACC
Organism: Pseudonocardia sp.; assembly: GCF_035305885.1. GTDB lineage: Bacteria > Actinomycetota > Actinomycetes > Mycobacteriales > Pseudonocardiaceae > Pseudonocardia. The sequence continues at coordinate 7,824 of NZ_DATGOP010000015.1, read as the reverse complement.
TCTCGGGCAGCCCGATCACGGTGGGCCGGGCCGAGGACCGCAAGCTGCTCGCGCGGTCGGCGTCGTCGCGGTGCCTCGCCGCCTACGTCTACTCGGCGGCGGGCGAGGGCGAGTCCACCACGGACCTGTCGTGGGACGGCCAGACGATGATCTGGGAGAACGGGGTGCTGCTCGCCGAGACCGAGCGGTTCCCGAACGGCCCGCGCCGGTCGGTGGCCGACGTCGACCTGGACCTGTTGCGGGCCGAGCGGGCCCGGATGGGCACGTTCGACGACAACCGGCGCCACCACGCCGACCGCACCGATGCGTTCCGGCGGGTGCGGTTCCGGCTGGACCCGCCGGATGGCGACATCGGGTTCCTGCGGGAGGTCGAGCGGTTCCCGTTCGTGCCGAACGACGAGTCCCGGCTCGAGCAGGACTGCTACGAGGCCTACAGCATCCAGGTGTCGGGCCTCGAGCAGCGGATGCGGGCGATCGGGCAGCCGAAGCTCGTCATCGGCGTGTCCGGCGGGCTGGACTCGACGCACGCGCTGATCGTCGCGGCGAAGGCGATGGACCGGCTGGGCCGGCCGCGCAGCGACATCCTCGGGTTCACGCTGCCCGGGTTCGCCACCGGGACCCGCACCAAGGGCAACGCCACCCGGCTCGCCGAGGCGCTCGGGATCACGTTCGAGGAGCTCGACATCACCGAGACCGCCCGGCTGATGCTCACCAACCTGCAGCACCCCTTCTCGCAGGGCGAGCCGGTGTACGACGTGACCTTCGAGAACGTCCAGGCCGGGCTGCGCACCGACTACCTGTTCCGGGCGGCCAACCAGCGCGGCGGGATCGTGCTCGGCACCGGCGACCTGTCGGAGCTGGCGCTCGGCTGGTCCACCTACGGCGTGGGCGACCAGATGTCGCACTACAACGTCAACGGCGGGGTGCCGAAGACGCTGATCCAGCACCTCATCCGATGGGTGGTGTCGTCGAAGCAGTTCGACGACGACGTCAACGCGGTGCTCACCGACGTCCTCGACACCGAGATCACGCCGGAGCTGGTGCCCACGGGCGAGGACGAGGAGGTGCAGAGCAGCGAGGCGAAGGTCGGGCCGTACGCGCTGCAGGACTTCTCGCTGTTCCACGTCCTGCGCTACGGCTTCCGCCCCTCCAAGATCGCCTTCCTCGCCTGGCACGCGTGGCACGACCCGCAGAAGGGCGACTGGCCCGTCGGGTTCCCCGACGACGAGCGCCCCTCGTACACGCTCGCCGAGATCAAGCACTGGCTCGAGGTGTTCGCGCAGCGGTTCTACGGGTTCAGCCAGTTCAAGCGGTCGGCGCTGCCGAACGGACCGAAGGTCGCGGCGGGCGGGTCGCTGTCGCCACGGGGCGACTGGCGGGCGCCGTCGGACATGTCGGCCCGCATCTGGCTTGACGAGATCCACAACGAGGTCCCGGCAGACTGGGGCGCGTGATCCGGAGAGCCTGGGCCCTGGCCCTGCTGGTGCCGCTGCTGGTCACCACGCCGCTGGCGTGGTTCGCCCTGTCCACCGACGGCAGGCGCACGACCGCCGACCGGGCCGACGCCCGGCCCGTCGCGCTGGTGCTGGGGGCGGGGCTGCGCCGCGACGGCCACCCGAGCATGCTGCTGGCGCGCCGCCTCGACATCGCCGCCGACCTCTACCACCGCGGCACGGTCGACGCCGTGCTGGTCAGCGGCGCCGACCAGGAACCCGTGGCGATGCGCCGGTACCTGCTCGCCGCGGGCGTGCCCGACGCCAAGATCGTCGGCGACGACGCGGGCTTCCGGACGTGGGACTCGTGCGTGCGGGCGCGCGAGGTGTACGGGGTGCGCTCGGCGATCGTCGTCACGCAGCGGTTCCACCTGCCGCGGGCGGTCGTGCTGTGCACCGCCGCGGGCATCGACGCCACCGGGGTGGGCGACGCGAGCATGCAGGCGCGCGGCCTCGCCACCGTCTACGGGTGGTTGCGCGAGATCCCGGCCGCGGTCAAGGCCCTCGGCGACACGCTCCTGCGGCCGGAACCGCAGCAGATGAGCCCGCCGACCGGCACGCTCGCCGACGCCCTGCGCGCGCCCCGCGCCTGAGTGTTCATCCATCGGTGAGCCGGGTTCCTGGAGGTTCCTCCATCGCAAATCGGGGGTCGCGCGGCCTTGACTGGGGCGCATGACCACGACGACCACCCATCCCGCGCTCGCCCCCGCCCGGCTCGGCGTGCACGACCTGCGCAACCGGCTGGCGGTGGCGCCCATGACCCGCACCTCCGCGACCCCGGAGGGCGTCCCGACGCCCGAGATGGCCGACTACTACGGCGAGTTCGCCGAGGGCGGGTTCGGCCTGATCGTCACCGAGGGCACCTACCCGGACACCGAGTACAGCCAGGGCTACCTCAACCAGCCGGGCCTGGCGACCGACGCGCACGTCGCGGGCTGGCGGGCCGTCACCGAGCGGGTGCACGCCGCGGGCGCCGTGCTGATCGCGCAGCTCATGCACGCGGGCGCGCTGTCGCAGGGCAACGCGCACCGCACCGGCACGGTCGGTCCCTCGGCGGTGCAGCCGCGCGGGGAGATGATGCCGGAGTACGGCGGCAGCGGGCCGTGGCCCGTCCCGGCCGAGCTCACCGCCGCGGACCTGGAGCGGATCGTGGAGGGCTTCGCCGCCGCCGCGGTGCGGGCCCGGGACGCGGGCTTCGACGGTGTGGAGATCCACGCCGCCAACGGCTACCTGCTCGACCAGTTCCTCACCGAGTACACGAACCGGCGCACCGACGCCTACGGCGGCTCGCCCGCGAACCGGGTGCGGCTCGCCGCCGAGGTGACCGGCGCCGTCCGGGCCGCGGTGGGCTCGGAGTTCGTGGTCGGGGTGCGGCTGTCGCAGACCAAGGTCAACGACTTCGAGTACCGCTGGCCGGGCGGCCGCCGGGAGGCCGAGACGATCTACACCGCGCTCGCCGACGCCCGCGCCGACTACCTGCACATCGCCAGCGAAGGGCGGGCGTTCCTCGAGACCGCGCTGCTCGACGGCGGGTGCACGACCACGGGCCTCGCCCGCAGCACGACCGGGCTGCCGGTGATCGCCAACGGCGGCATGCACGACCCGGACCAGGCCGAGCAGGTGCTGGCCGACGGCCACGCCGACCTGCTCGCCGTGGGCCGCGGCGCCCTCGCCAACCCCGACCTGCCGCGCCGGCTGGCCGACGGGACCCCGCTCGAGCCGTTCGACCGCGCGCTGCTGTCCCCGCGCGTGACGCTGGAGAACGCCCGCCGCCGGCGGGCCGCTCGCTGAAGCCGGCGCCCCGGACCCGGACCGGCCGCTACGCGGCCTGCGCGAGCAGCCGGTCCGGGTCGGGCGCGTAGACCGTCATCCACGTCGGCTGCAGCCGGTAGTAGACGACCTCGTTCCAGTCGAACGACGAGTCGCCGTAGCTGCCGTACAGGTGCTCGCGGATCGGCGGCCAGTCGGGGTGGGTGGTGCCGTCCGCGGCGACGAGTTCCTCGACCGTGCCGTGGACGAACACCCCCAGGTCCTCCCCGCGCAGGTGCGCGACGCTCGCCGCCGGCCGCGCCCGCAGGTGCCGGGCCTTGGCGGCGCCGCGCGCCGTGCCGAACACCCAGCGGCCGTGCAGGAAGTGGCCGTCGACGGCGCTCACCCGCGGCTCCCCCGCCGCCGTCACGGTGGACAGCGCGAGCACGCACATCCCGCTGAGCACCCGCACCAGCTGGTCGGCGCCGAGGCTGCGCTCGCCGGTGACGATCGAGCGCAGGTGCGCCGTCGACCGCGAGAGCGAGGCGTCCATCAGGTTCTGCAGGTCACGCAGTTCGGATTCGGTCTCGTACACGCCCCGAGCGTCGCAGCGAAACGTGACAGAACCAGGCCAGGAATCGCCCTGGAGCTTCACCCGGTGTGCGGGCGGTTCGGTGGAGATTCCGCCATCGCCGCGCCGGCCGGTCCGGAGGTTGGGTGGAGGCATGCAGAGCGACACGATCACGCGGCGCATCGAGGTCCCCGGCGGCACCGGGCGCGCGGTGCGCGTCCGCGCCGGCGAGCTGGTCCGGGTCGTCGACGTGACGGGCGGGCAGGTCGGCGACGTCTTCGCGTTCGTCGACGGGGACCAGCACGGCAACGAGCACCACAGCGCCGCGCACACCCGCGCGGCGACGAACCGGCTGTTCCCCGCGGTCGGCGAGCCGTTCCTGACCGACCGCAGGCGCCCGATCCTCACCCTCGTCGCCGACACCTCGCCCGGGGTGCACGACATGCTGATCGCGGCGTGCGACCCGCAGCGCTACGCCCAGCTCGGTGCCCCCGACCACCGGTCGTGCGCGACCAACATGCGGGAGGCCCTCGCGGCGGTCGGCCACGGCTACACCGGCCCGACGCCGCAGCCGATCAACGTGTTCATGCGGATCCCGGTCGCCGCGGACGGCACGCTGTCGTGGCTGCCCGCGCCGACCGGGGCGGGGGACGCGGTCACGTTCCGCGCCGAGCTGGACGCGGTGGTCGTGGTGTCGTCGTGCCCGCAGGACCTGGTCGGCATCAACCGCGGGGCGCCCGCCCCGCTCGCCGTCGAGGTGCTGCAGGGTGGGCGTTCATGAGCGGAAGCTGGCACGGCGACGCGGCGGCGATCGCGACCCTGACCTTCGACGTCGACGCGGAGACGCCGGTCCTCGCGGCGGGCCGGGGCTACGCCGATCACCTGTCGACGATGTCGCACCAGGCCTACGGCCCCGACGTCGGCGTGCCCCGGATCCTCGACCTGCTCGACGAGCTCGGCGTCCCCGCCACGTTCTTCGTCCCCGGGTGGGTGGCGCAGCAGCGGCCCGGCCTCGCCGCGTCGATCGTGGAGCGTGGCCACGAGGTCGCCCACCACTCCTACTCCCACCGCCCGCCCACGCAGATGACGCCCGAGCAGGAGCGCGCCGACTTCGAGCGGGCGCTCGAGGTGTTCGCCGAGCAGGGCATCCCGATCAGCGGGCACCGGGCGGCGCTGTGGGAGGCGACCTGGCACACGCCCGGGCTGGTGGCCGAGCACGGCCTGCTGTACGACTCGTCGCTCATGGCCGATGACCGGCCCTACCGGCTCGCCGCGGACGGGCGCGAGATCGCCGAGCTGCCGGTGCACTGGTCGCTCGACGACTGGGAGCAGTACGCGTTCCTGCCCGCCCCGCAGGTCGGCTCGGTGATCACCGCGCCGTCCACGGTGCTGGGCATGTGGTGCGACGAGCTGGACGCGATGCGGCGCTACCGGTGCCTGTTCAACCTGTGCTGCCACCCGTTCCTGTCCGGGCGGCCGAGCCGGATCGTCGCGCTGCGCACGCTGATCGAGTTCGCCCTCGACCGCGGCGACGTGCGCTTCGCCCGCTGCCGCGACGTGGCCGAAGCGGCGCTGGCCGACCCGGCCCTCCCGCGCCGCACGCCGGCGCCCATCCCGGAGGAGGCGCTGCAGCCCTACGACTGAGGCGCTGCGTTGCCGAGGCGGGCGCGGGGGCTCGCCGGTCATCCCGTCGGACCGGAGCGGCCGTCGCGGCTCCGGCCGCGCCGGCGGGTCACCGCGGCCTCGACGCCTCGAGCGCGAGGAAGAGGTCGACGCGGTCCGCCGTGCGCGTCACGTCCCGGCCGGTGAGCTCCGCGATGCGGGCGAGTCGGTTGCGCAACGTGTTGACGTGCACGTACAGGGCCTCGGCGGTGGCCGCCCAATGGCCGTCGTGGTCGAGGAACGCCCGCAGCGTCGCCTCCAGCTCCCCGCCGCGGCGGCGGTCGTGCTCGCGCAGCGGCGCGAGCACGGCGTCGGCGAACCGCTGCAGCTGGTCGGGTTCGAGCAGGCCGAGCAGGAGCCGGTAGCCGCCGAGCTCGGCGAACGTGGTCACCGCGGCGCCGCCCCGCCGCGAGCGCAGCACGCGCGCCGCCTCCCGGGCCTGCGCCAGCGGCTCGCGCAGCTCGGCCGCGTTCGCCGCCGGGCCGCCGAGCCCGGCGACCGGGTCGCGGTCGGGGAAGCGGGTGGCCAGCGCGGCGACGAGGCGGGCGGCGAGCGCGGACAGCTCGGCAGCCTGCTGCCGCCAGGGCAGCACGGCGACGACGTCCTGGGTGCCGCCCGCGACGAGGGCGGGCAGGCTCTCGGCCAGGAAGAAGTCCGTGATCGACTCGACCATGCCCGGGAGGGTCGGGTCGCCGGACCGGAACGCGACGGCGCACACGGCGAGCGGCGCGTCCGGGTCGACGCCGAAGGCCCGTAGCCGGCCGGGGACCTCGGCCGCCCGCTGCGCGCCGGAGAGCACCATGTCGAGCAGCTCGCTGGCGAAGCGCTGCTCGATGGCCTGCACGGTCTGCCGGCGCGCGACCTCGAGGGACAGGAACCGCGCCGCCTGCTCCAGCGCGTCGCGTTCGGCCCGGTCCAGCTCGGTGACCGGGCGCAGGCACAGCAGGGCGGCATCGACGTCGCCGACCGCGCCGACCGGGTAGATGGTGGCTCGGCCCGCGGAGCCGAGGTCGACCTCGAGCGGGCGCGGGCGGCGGGCGAGCGCCCGCGCCGCGGTGCCGGCCTGCTCGGCGTCGAGGTGGGCACCTGCCGCGCCGAGCAGGCGCCCCATCCGGTCGACGACCGCGAGCGGCAGGTCGTGGTCGCGGCGCAGCACCTCGAGGACCCCGGATGCGCCCGCCCCGTGGGAGATCGCCGCGGCCAGCGCGTTGCCCCGGCGTACCAGCCCGACCAGTGCCTCCTGGCGCTCGGCCGCGTAGCTGGCCGCGGCCGCCCGCGTGATCGCCGTGAACGGCACGTCGACGGAGATCTCCAGCAGCGGCATGCCCGCGGCCGCGCAGGCCTCGATCAGCTCCGCGGGGGTGCTCGTCCGCTCCGCGCGCAGCCCGAACACGATCCCCGCCCCGCCGGCGTGCTGCACACCCGCCACGAACCCGGCCGGCTCCGCCGCCCCCAGCCACAGCCCGTTGGTGAGCACGAGCTCGCGCTCGCGGACGTAGCGGGACGGGTCGGCCAGCTCGGTGTTGTGCACCCACACGATCTCGGCGTCCAGCGCGCCCTCCGGCCCCGGGACGAGCAGGCGCAGCTCGAGCGCCGGGTCGGCGAGGAGGGACCGGATCGTCAGCACGGTGGAAACCTATCCAGCCACAGGCCGAACCTAGATGTTCCTCCAGCCCACCCGCGGCCCGCTTCCTGCTTGCCAGAACCCGCGGCGCACACGGAGGCGTCATCCCACCGCTGAGCGGAGTTCAGGAAAGCCACATTCATGAACGTGGGCTTCATGAATGAGGTGTTCTCAGTAGCGGCCCTGGTGTTCCTGTTGGGTCAGGACCAGGGCCGCTTGGGTGATGGCGCCGATGCGGCTGGGGCTGAGGGTGACGCGTTGCAGGGCCCGCCACCGGGTCTTCAACATGGCCATGGCCCGTTCACCGAGGCCGCGTAGGCAGGTGTGGAGCAGGTTGTAGGCCTGCTGGCTGGGGTTGAGCGGGTGGCCGCGTAGCGGGTGGTTGCCCGGCAGGCCCTTGATCGGGGTCAGGATGCCGATGCCGGCTGCCTGGTAGGCCTTGTCGGCCAGGGTCACCAGCCCGCGGGCTGTGGCCGCGCTGAGTGGGCTGATGAGGTGGTGTTCGCGGGCGGCGGCCAGATGATCACCTTCCCGGCGACCCGGGTGGTGCGGATCGCGGTGCCGTCCACGATCACGTGGGTGTCCCCGGCCGCGAGCCGCTGATCGAGTACCTCGTGCAGGTCAGGGGCTTGGGCGGCGAGCACGGTGATGCCCTCGTGCAGATACCGGTAGGCGGTGGCGATGCTGATGCGGGCGTCGGCGGCCAGCCGGGCGACCGGGGTGGC
>NZ_DATGOP010000014.1:0-4719 GCF_035305885.1 Pseudonocardia sp. | reverse complement strand
CCACCTCGAGCCGCACGACCGCGTGCTGATCGCGCGCCGGCGCCTCCGGCCGGCTCGCCGACCCGAACAGCGACAGACCCAGCGTGCCGAGCAACGCGGCGGCGGCGACAGCCGTGCCGATCCGCTGAGCCCAGCGCGGCGCGCCGCGCGGCCCGCGGTGCGTCCACCGGTGTACGAGCGCGATCGCGGCCACGGAGTCCCGGAACAGCTTCCCGGCCGTGACCGGCGGCGCCCGCGGCGCGATGGGGATGCGCACCCCGGGTGGGCCGATCCGCTGCGCCCCGGGCACCGATCGCGGCTGCAGCAGGGCCAATGGGCCGGGCACCGCCTCGGCCGGGCGGTCGCCGTCGACCCGCAACCAGCCACCGTCGGTCGACACGCGGGCCCCGTTCCGTCCCGGCGGGTGGACCTGCAGCGGGGATCGCGGCGCCACCACCGGCATGCCGAGCCGCAGCGCGAGCTCGCGCATCCCCGCCTCCGGGTCGGCAGCCACCGAGCAGCCGCACACGTTCAACCGGCGACCCCCCGGGGCCGGCAGCAACGCCGCGAGCAACTCCGCCACCTGAGCGGCCGAGACGCGGATGTCCGCGTCCGCAGCCGGGTAGATGAAGCCGTCGGCGTCGGCGTGCATGACGAGCACGACGTCACCCGGCACGGTGCGCAGCTCGATGCCGAACGCGCGAAGCCGGTCCCCTGGCGGCGCCAGCACCACGCCCAGCCCGTCGGGGTGCACCAGCGCCTCCGCCCGGATCCGAGCCAGGTCGGCCTCGGTCGCCGCGCGCTGGGGGCGCGGCGCGGGCGGCGGGCCGCGGCCCCTGCGCCCCAGCCAGGTACCGCTCCGCGTCGCGTCGGCGCCCGAGGAACCGGCCCGCGCCGACGGCTGGACGAAGCGCTCGAGCGCCGCGACCAGGTGCGCCCGCTCGTCGCCGGTCAGCCCGACGGACCGGCGCCGCACCTCCGCCGCACCCGTCCGCAGGCGCGGCAGGATCCAGGGCGCCCAGTCGCCGGATCGGAAGAGGGCGTCGATCGAGCCGATGTCGTTCAGGCCGCGGGCGGCGAGCTTCGCGGTGATCGTGCTCGCCGCCGCCCGGTCCAGTCCACCCCGCTCCAGAGCCGCCCGCAGCTCGTCGAGGGTGCCGAGGCGCAGATTCGCGGTCAGGAGCGCCACCGCGAGCGGGACGAGCACGACGGGCACGACCAGGAGCGAAAGGTGCAGGTTCGCGGTCGCGACGAGATCGGCGTACGGCAGCCCGACCGCGGCCCGGCCGGTGACCTCCGTGGAGTAGCCCCCGAGGACCTCGGCCGATATCGCGCCGCCGAGCGCGATGGTGGCGGCCTTCGCAGTGTTGTTGAGCGAGGCGCCGGTGGCCCCCTCCACCCACCTGTTGAGCGGCATGCGCGCCCACGCCGAGAACACCGAACCGAGGCTCAGCAACGTGGCGAACGGCAGGAGGCCCGGGATGAACGCCATCCACACCGCCGGCACCGCGAGCGCGAGCGGCAACAGCGTGACGCCCACCAGTACCCGCGCCTCGCTCACGGCGGTGCCGCCGCGCGGTGTGCCCAGCAACGCCTTGAGCTTCGCCCAGCTCGGACCGGTGAGCAGCGACGCGGCACCGCGAATGCTGACCAGCGCGCTGACGACCGTCGCGGTGCTCGCCACCGCCTGGGTCGGGTCGTTGAGCAGCACGAGCTGGTCGACCATCGCGCCGCCGAGCGCGGTCGCGTACAGCCCGGTCAGCGCCGTGAGCAAGGGGATCGACAGGATCGCCCGCACCAGGCCGTGCGGCGTCCCCACCATCTGGCGCAACCCACCGGCGATCGACGAGCGAACCGCGGGCGGCGCTCGCGGCATCGCGTCACGACCCTCGCCCCGCAGCACCAGCCACACGCCCGCGGTGAGCGCGGCCGCCAGCACCGCGAGCCCGAGCATGGTGACCTGGAACCCGACCACGCTCATGCCCTGTGCGATGAGCACCGGGAGCACGAACTGCGCCACCTTGAACGCGGTCTCGTAGCTGCCGTCCCGGGTGTCCTTCAGCTCGGGCGCCACCGGGTGGTAGCGGTCCATCCGCCCCCGGACCAGGCCGCCCGCGACCCCCATCGACCCGATCACGAACACGGACGGGAAGAACACGATCGCCGCGGGCACGAGCCCGAGCACGAGCATCGCTGTGGAGCCGGCGACGCCCATGACGACCACGACCGTCATGTCCTTGATCAGCCGGTCGCCCAGGAGCGCCGCGCCCAGGCCGGCCCCGGAGGCCGCGGTCGTGCCCGCTGCCCACTGACCGGTCACCCACGACGGGTCTCGCCCGTAGAAGTCGGCGAACGTGGCTGAGGCGATCATCGGTGCTCCGGCCGCCTGACCGGGGAACGCCCCCATCGCGCCGGCGAGCGGGGCCATGAACCGCGCCCAGCCCAGCACCGCAGCGTCCCGGGCACGCGCGGTGGCCCGGCGGCCGAACCCGGCCAGCGCGGCGCGGTCGGAGGCCGCCAGCACGGCCGAGCGCTCCTCGTCCTGTCGCGCGGCCAGCGTCCGCTTCAGGGCCTCGACCTCGCCGCGCAGCTCGGCGATGCGCTCCTCCAGCGCCGACAACACCTGGTAGCGGCCCATTCCGCGCAAGTCGCGCGGCATCCGGCGCAGCACGCCGGAAAGCGCCTCCTCGGCCAGCTCCAGGCGCCGCTGGGCCGCGACGACCGCCTCGCCGCGCTCGAGCGTCGGTGCCCGCTCCGCGATCTCCTCGGCGGCCACCAGGGCTCGAAGCGCATCGTCTCGGGCCCGGCCGGCCCGGACCAGCCGCTCGCGCAGATGCTCGGTCGCCTCGAGGCGACGCCGAGGGGTTCGCAGTTGCGCCGCGAGCCGGTCGATGCCGCGGCTGATCGCGCGTGCCTCGGCGAACAGCCCTGTCAGCTCTCCCCGACCGCGCAACCGGGGAAGCGGGGGCACGAACACCGCACGCCACCCCGGCCGCATCGCTGCCGTGTCGATGATCGCCTCCCGCAACGTGCCCCGCACCGCGTCGGCCAGTTCACGCGCAGAGCCCGGTACCGCACCGACGACCCGGGCAAGGTCCCTCGACATCGCGGCGCGCAGCTGTTGCGGCGCCGCCGCCCACAGCTCGGCGAACGTTCCCGCAGGACGGAGCACCCGCTCGCCGCCGGGAGCGCGCCCCACCCCGAACATCCCGGTTCCGACGAACTCGGTGACCCATCGGGCCGCGGCCGCCCGGCCGGGAACCCCCGCGAGGAACGCCGAGAGGGCGGCGAGCTCGGGGCCGCCGCCGCGCACGGCGGCCAGGTCGTCGAACCGCACACCGGGTCGTCCGGCGCCCTCGGCCTCCAGGAGCGCGCCGAGCACCCACTGCAGCACGTGGTCGGGCCGCACGTCCGGCCCGCCTGCCGCCGGGTCCGCGACGACGATCTCGGTCCACCCGCGCACCCGATCGGCGGAGGCCCGCTGGCGCTTCACGGCTGAACGCCACCGCAGCAGCACCGCCGTCCCGTACACGCCCAAGGTCGCGCCGACCCACGGCACCGCGGCACCGACGACGCCCCACAACGACGCGGCCTCTCGGACCGCGGTGGTGTTCGCCGACGCAGGTCCTGCGGTCCCGACGACCGCTCCCAGCGTGACCAGGCCGATCACCGCGATGCGATGCACGATCCGACCCAGGCGCCCCGTGGCGAGGGGCGGTCCTCGCGCCCGGAGGGTGTGGACGATCCGCCGCGCGAGCACGACGAGCGCGACGGCGCCGACGACCACAGCGAGCGGCGCGGCGACGGAGCCGGCCGCGGGGAGGGCGCCGAACCAGGAGCCGCCGTCTGCCACGGCGCCGGCCCCGCCCGCGATCACGTCGGCCGACGCGGTGCCCGAGCGGCCGAGGACCGCCGAGAGACCGAACAGCCCGCCGACGAGCCCGACGAGCGCGAGCAGCCGGTGGTGCGCCCGGCCCGAGTCCTGCGCCGCCCGCTGCGCCGGACCGGGGTCGGGCGCGGCGTGCCGGTCGGTCGCGATCGGGCCCGCTGGTGTCCCGGCTGCCCCGGGAGCGCCCGTCGGAGCGCCACCTCCCGGCCCGGCGGGACGCCCGCCGTCGTCGTCGGAGAGGCCCTGATCGTCGAGGTAGCGCCGGATCGCTGCGATCGCAACGTCCGCGACCTGGTTCCAGGTGAGCTCCAGCTCGCGGATGCCGCGGCGGAAACCGGCCGGTGCGAGCAGCTCGACCGGGACGTCGGACGCGTCTCCCGCAACCCGGAAGGCGCCGCGGAACTCCTTGAGCCACGTCACGTGGGTGCTCTCGCCCGCCGTGCCGGACCGCCACTTGACCTCGACGCCGGTCGTCGACGCGATCACGCTCTGTTTGAGTTGGGTGTTGGCGGCCAACCAAGCCCGTAGCTGATCGACCGGCCCAGTCGGTATGTCGCGGAAGAGCGCTTCGACCTTCTGCAGGTCCTTGCGGCGATCGAAGTTGCGGGGGTTGGCCTTGGCGCTCACGTACCGGGTGATCGTCGCCTTGTCCTCGGGACCAGCTGCGAAGAGGAAGTCCAGCTCGTCGAACGCCCACCGCTGGTGGTTCTTCCCGACCGCGACGAGGGTGACGTTGGCCAGCAGCCGCTCCCCGTTCGCGGCCGCCAGCCGCGCCATGCCCGGCCGGCCCAGCTCCTCCACGAGGTCGCCCATGAGCGCACCGGTCCAGTTCGTGTCCTTCACGAACTGGT
>NZ_DATGOP010000013.1:0-40421 GCF_035305885.1 Pseudonocardia sp. | reverse complement strand
GCCGACAAGAAGGACGCCGACAAGAAGGACGCCGACAAGAAGGACAAGGCCAAGGCCGGCAAGGGCAAGAAGGCCAAGGCGAAGAACAACAAGAAGTAGTCCCCGCGCGGTCGTCGACACCCTAGCGGCTGAGGATCAGGGGATCAACGTCTTGTCGGATCGTTGAACGATCCTTACAGTGGGCTGGGCGGTGGCCCACCACCGAGGATCGGAGACTGCGCGATGCCGACCGAGACGTTCGCCCCAGCCGGCGCCGAGGACCTGGAGCGGCCCACGCGGACGACGGGACGGCGGTGACCGTGTCCGTCCTCCCGGTGGGCCGTTCGCACGCCGCGGTGCGGCGCGGTGGGGCGGGGCGCGGGCGGTGACCGCGCTCTCGCTCCCCGTCTCGCCGGACCTGCGGCGGCGGGCGATCACCGTCGCGATCGAGGTGGCCGACCGGCTCCGCTCCCCAGAGTCGGTCATCGCCACCGCCCGCCGGGTCCGGCGCCCGGCGGGCCACCCGGGGTGGGACGCGACGGCGCTGCCGGCAGGCCACCCCGGCATCGCGCTGGTGCACGCCACGATGTCGGTGGCCGAGCCGTCGTTCGCCGCCGCGACGCACGCCCACCTCGCCGCGGCCGCCCCCGGGCCCGCTGCCGACCTGGTGCCCGCGGTCGTGCTGCACACCAGCGTCCACGGCGGCTACCCGAAGCTCCTGCGCTCGCTCGCCCACGCGGTGGCCGAGTCGTGCGAGGAGCGGGTCGCGACGCACGCCCGGCGGGCCGAGCCGGGCGCCGACCACGGCGGGGTGCGCGGCCTCGCCGGTGTGGGCAGGCTCCTGCTCGCGCTCGGTGACGACCACTGCGGCGAGGCGCTCGACACGCTGCTGCGCCACCTCGTCTCCCGCACCCGCCCCGTCGCCGCGACCGCGCAGCCGGACGTCGGCCTCGCGAACGGCCTTGCCGCGCCGCTCGCCCTGATGGCGCTCGCCCACGACCGCGGCCACCGGGTCGAGGGCATGGCCGACGCGATGCGCGCGCTCGTCGATCCGCTGCTCCGCGCCGTCGGCGACGAGGGCGACGAGGCCCCGTCCCCGGACGCGGCCGCGAGCGCGGCCTGGTGCCGCGGCACCGCGGGCGTCGCCCGGGCCCTGCACCTCGCCGGGATCGCGCTCGGCGACGCCGAGCTGTGCGGCGCGGCGGTGCGGGCCCTGCGCGGCGTCGTGCTCCGCCCCTGGTCGCAGGCGCGTCTCGTCGGGCCGACGGTCTGCCACGGGCTGGCCGGGCTGCTGCAGGTCGTGCTGCGCGTCTCCGAGCACGACCCCGACCCGGTGCTGCGCGCCGCGGCGGGCGTGCTCGCGCAGCGCCTGCTGTACTCGTTCGACCGGACCGCCCCCTTCGGCTTCCGGCACGCGTACCGGACCCGCGCGGGCCGCTTCGTCGCCGCGGACGAGCCGGGGCTGCTCACCGGCGCGGCGGGCGTGGCCCTCGCGCTCGCGACGTTCGCCCACCACCCGGGCACCGTCGGCCCGGACGTCTGGGACGCGCCGCTGCTGCTCAGCTAGCGCCGGCGCGCCGCGGGCTCCCGGTCCGGATGGCTCTGCTGGGCCAGGATGCGCAGGGCGTCGGCGGAGCCGGGGTCGTTCGGGGTGTAGATCTCCAGCCGGACGTCCGGGCTGTCGGGCTGGAGCCAGACGTGGTAGGTCACCTCGACCGGCCCGACGGTCGGGTGCTGCAGCTCCATCGTGCCCGTGGTGCAGTCGGCCACCACGCCGCTGGCCCACATCGCGGCGAACTCGTCGCTGCGCATCGAGAGCTCGCCGATCAGCTCGGCCAGCCGCGCGTCCGTGGGGTGGCGGCCCGCGGTGAGCCGCAGGTGGGCGACGTGGGCGAGCGCCACCTCCGCCCAGTTGCGGTACAGGTCGCGGGCGAGCGGGTCCAGGAAGAGCATGCGGGTGATCGACGGCCGCTGCGCCGGGTGCCCCGGCGCGCCGAACGGGACGTGCTCGGCCCGCAGCGCGTGGCCGGTGCGGTTCCAGGCGAGCACGTCGCCGCGCCTGCCGAGCACGATCGCGGGCGTCGCGTCCGCGATCGCGTCCAGCAGCGCGAGGACGTGCGGGGCGGGTTCCTCCGGCGGCGGTTCGGCGAGCCGGCGCGCGGCGGGCCGGCGGGCGAGGTTGTGCAGGTGGACGGTCTCGATCTCGTCGAGCCGCAGCGCGCGGGCCAGCGCGTCGAGGACCTGCGGGGAGGCGGTCTCGGCCTGCCCCTGCTCCAGGCGCGTGTAGTAGCCCGCGCTCACCCCGGCGAGCAGGGCGAGCTCCTCCCGGCGCAGGCCGGGCACCCTGCGCACCGCGCCGTGGGTGCGCAGGCCGACGTCGGCGGGCGTGACGCGGTCGCGCCGGCTCTTCAGGAACGCGCCGAGGCTCTCCACCCGGCCGAGGTTATGCGCGGCGGGCGCCCCGCCGGGTACCCCTGCTGGGTCTACCCACGGCACGGGGCTGGTCGGCCGCCGTGCGCAGGCGCAGCGTCGCCGTCATGCCACGACAGCACGCGCATGACGCCCCCGGCCTGCGGGCTTGGCTCGGGCTCCTGGTGGTCCTCGGGCCCGTCCTGCTGGTCTCGATGGACGGGTCGATCCTGTTCCTGGCGATGCCCCGGATCAGCCAGGCGCTCGCCCCGACGGCCGACCAGGCCCTGTGGATCCTCGACGTCTACGGCTTCGCCGTCGGTTCGCTGCTCATCGCCTTCGGCTCCATCGGCGACCGGTACGGCCGGCGCAAGCTCCTCACGATCGGCGCGACCGTGTTCGGCGTCGGCTCGGCCGCGGCGGCGTTCGCGCCGACCGCGGAGCTGCTCATCGCCGCCCGCGCCCTGATGGGGATCGCGGGCGCGACGCTGCTGCCGTCGGCGCTCGCCGTGCTGAGCGAGCTCTTCGCCGACCCGCGGCGCCGGGCGCAGGCCATCGGCATCTTCGCCGCGGCGTTCGCGGCCGGGTTCGCCATCGGCCCGATCCTCGGCGGCGTCCTGCTGCAGCGGTTCTGGTGGGGCTCGGTCTTCCTGGTCAACCTCCCGGTCATCGCCGTGTTCCTGCTCCTCGCGCCGGTCCTGCTCCGCGAGGTCCGCGCCACCCGCCCCGGCCGGGTCGACGCCGCGAGCGTGGTGGCCTCCGCGGCCGGTCTCCTGCTCGCGGTCCACGCCCTCAAGCACGTCGCCGCCGAGGGCGTCTCGGCCACCGCGGTCGGTTCCGGGGCCGCGGGCGTGGTGCTGCTCGCATGGTTCGCCCGGCGGCAGCAGCGTCTCGAACACCCCTTGGTGGACTTCTCCCTCTTCCGCGACCGCGTCTTCACCGTGGCGATCATCACCGGCCTGGTTCCGCTGGCCGCCTGGTCGGCGACGGCGTACCTGTCGGGGGTCTACCTCCAGTCGGTGCTCGGCCTGCCGGTCCTCGCCGCCGCGCTGCTCGCCCTGCCCGGCGCGGTGGTGCTCACCACCACCTGCATCGTCACCCCGGCCGTCGTCGACCGGGTCGGGAAGCGCGCCGCGCTCGTCGGCTGCCACCTGTCCATCGCCGCCGGCCTGCTGGCGCTGCTGCCCACCGCCACCACCGGCGGCGTCGGCTGGTACGTGGCGTCCACGGCGATCGCGGGCGTCGGGTACGGCATCTCCTTCTCGCTGGTCGCCGACACCGCCGTCGGCGCCGTACCGGTCGAGCGGGCGGGCTCGGCGGGCGCGATCGCCGAGACCAGCAACGAGATCGGCAACGCGCTGGGAATCGCGCTCCTGGGCTCGCTCGCCGCCCTGCTGTTCCGGCTCACCGGGCCCGGCCTCGCCCCGACCCTGGACGGGACGCTCCAACTGCCCGACCTCGCGCCCGCGCTCGCCGACGGGGCGAAGGGTGCGTTCGTGACCGGGTTGCACGCCGTCGCCGCGGTGGCGGGCGTCGTCCACCTCGTCCTCGGCGGCCTGGCCCTGCGGTGGATCCCCGGCGCGCGGCCCGCGCCCGCCGTCGAGGCGGCGGCGCGCTAGCCGGTGGGGGTGTCGTAGTAGTCGGCCGTGCGCAGCGTGGCGCCGGGGCCGAACGTGAGCAGCCAGGTGCTGCCCTTCCTGGCCGGCACGCCGTCCTGGTCCACGCCGGTGAGCCCCGCCGCGCCGGCGAGGGTCTCGACCACGTGCGGGATCACCCCGCCCTGGCTGCACACGACCGTGACCCCGGCGACCCTCGCCAGCTCACGGATGCGCGCGAGGCCCGCCGCCGGGTCCTCCCGGTAGCCGACCTCGCCGAGCAGGGGCTCGTCGGCGACCGGCAGCGCCAGCCGTTCGGCCAGCGGGGCCACGGTGTCGCGGCAGCGCACCGGAGGGGCGGACACCAGGCGGTCGGGGCCGAACAGCCCGAGCAGCCGGTCGAGTTGCTGCGCCTGCTCCCGGCCCGAGCCGGAGAGCGGGCGCAGGGCGTCGTCGCCGTCCCACTGGTCGCGGCTGCCCGCCTTGGCGTGCCGGACGAGCGCGATCACCGAGAACGGCGGGCCGGTCCGCGTGAACCGCGCCAGGAGGTCGCGGTCGTGTGCGTAGGACAGCAGCTCGGTGGCCCGGTCGGGCGGGAGCCAGCGCAGCTCGTCGGTCTCCTCGCCCGGCGTGAACCCGCCGCCGCGCGCCTCGGCCGCCCAGTACCGCACGACCTTGCCGCCGGCCGCGACGGCGTAGCGGACGTCGCCGAGCAGCGGGCCGAGCCGCGCCGACTGCCCGGTCTCCTCGGCGATCTCGCGGACCGCGGCGAAGGGCATCGTCTCGCCCGCGTCGAGCTTGCCCTTCGGGAACGACCAGTCGTCGTACCTGGGCCGGTGCACGACGGCGACCTCGACCCCGCCGGACGCCGCTCTTCGCCACAGCACGGCCCCGGCTGCGAGCACGTCGGCGGTGGGTGTGGCGACGACGCGGGGCGCCGTCACTCCGCCTCCGTGGCCGACCCGGAGGCGTGGCGGAGCATCATCTCGGCCTGGTGGTCGCGCACGTGCGTGATCCCCGAGTCGGGGGGCGGCGACGGCTCCCAGGGACCGTCCGGGCTCAGCGTCCAGCACCGGGTGGCCGGGTCGAGCGCGGAGTCGAGCACGTCGCCCAGTTGCTTGGCCAGGCGCGGGTCCTGCACGCGCAGCAGCACCTCGACCCGCCGGTCGAGGTTGCGGTGCATCATGTCGGCGCTGCCGATCCAGTACTCGTCGGCCGCGGCGAAGTGGAAGATCCGCGAGTGCTCGAGGAACCGGCCGAGGATCGAGCGCACGCGGATGTTCTCCGACAGCCCCGGCCGGCCGGGGCGCAGCGCGCAGATGCTGCGCACCACGATGTCGACCGGCACGCCCGCCTGCGACGCCCGGTACAGCGCGTCGATCACCTGCTCGTCGACCAGCGAGTTGACCTTGATGCGGATGCCCGCCGCGCGGCCCTCCCGCTTGGCCTCGATCTCGTCCTCGATGCGCCGCACGATGCCGCGCCGCACGCCGTAGGGCGCGACGAGCAGGCTGCGGTAGGAGGTCTGGCGGGAGTAGCCGGTGAGCGAGTTGAACAGGTCGGTGAGGTCCGCGCCGATCGTCGGGTCGGCGGTGAGCACGCCGATGTCCTCGTAGAGCCGGGCGGTCTTCGGGTTGTAGTTGCCGGTGCCGATGTGGCAGTAGCGGCGGATCGTCGAGCCCTCCTGGCGTACGACGAGCGAGGTCTTGCAGTGGGTCTTGAGACCCACGAGCCCGTAGACGACGTGGACGCCCGCCTTCTCCAGCTCGCGGGCCCAGCGGATGTTGGCCTGCTCGTCGAAGCGCGCCTTGATCTCGACGAGCGCGACGACCTGCTTGCCCGCCGCGGCGGCGTCGATGAGGGCGTCGACGATCGGCGAGTCGCCCGAGGTGCGGTAGAGCGTCTGCTTGATCGCGAGCACGTTCGGGTCGGACGCCGCCTGCTCGATGAACCGCTGCACGCTCGTGGAGAACGAGTCGTACGGGTGGTGCACCAGCACGTCGCCCTCCCGCAGCGTGGCGAACACGCTGCGCGGGGTCTCCCGGTCGGCGAAGGCGGGGTGGGTGGCGGGCACCCACGGCTCGTCCTTGAGATCGGGCCGGTCGACCGCGTGCACGGCCCACAGCGCGGTGAGGTCGAGCAGGCCGGGCACGGTGACCACGTCGTGCGGGTCGACGTCGAGCTCGCGCAGCAGCAGCTCCAGCACGTGGTCGCTCATCGTGTCGGTGACCTCGAGGCGCACCGGTGGGCCGAACCGGCGGCGCGCGAGCTCGCGTTCGAGCGACTGCAGGAGGTCCTCGTCGCGGTCCTCCTCGACCTCGAGGTCGGCGTTGCGGGTGACCCGGAACGCGTGCACCTCGGCCACCTCGACCCCGGTGAACAGCTCGCCGAGGTGGGCGGAGATCAGGTCCTCGATGGGCAGGAACGTGACGGTGTCGTCGTCGGTGTCGACCCGCACCAGCCGCGGCACGTTGTCGGGCACCTTCACGCGGGCGAAGCGTTCGGTGCGACCGTCCGGGTCGCGGACGGTGACGGCCAGGTTGAGCGACAGCCCCGAGATGTACGGGAAGGGGTGCGCCGGGTCCACCGCGAGCGGCGTGAGCACCGGGAACACCTGGGCGGAGAAGTACGCCGACAGCCGCGCCCGCTGGTCGTCGGTGAGGTCCGCCCAGCGCAGGATGCGGATCCCCTCCGCCTCCAGCTCGGGCCGCACGTGGTCGAGGAACACCCGCGCGTGCGCCACCTGGATCGCCTGCGTGCGCGCGGAGATGCGGGCCAGCTGCTCGCGGGGGGACAGGCCGTCGGCGCTGCGCACGGCGAGCCCGGTCTCGTCGCGGCGCTTCAGGCCGGCGACGCGGACCATGTAGAACTCGTCGAGGTTCGAGGCGAAGATCGCCAGGAACTTCGCCCGCTCCAGCAGCGGCTGGCTGGGGTCCTCGGCCAGGGCGAGCACCCGCGCGTTGAAGTCCAGCCAGGACAGTTCGCGGTTGAAGTAGCGGTCCTCGGGCAGCTCGGAGACCGGGGCGCGGGTGCGGGCGGGCGGGCTCACCGGCACCGCGGCCTCCGACGGCGCGTTCGACGTGCGGGCCGCGCCACCCGAGGGCGCCGCCGGGGCGGCGACGGCGTTCGCCGGGGTGCCCGCCGGGCTGACGCGGCGCCGCGACGGTCGGGGTGCGCCGCGGCCCGTGCGGGCCCGCCGGGCACCGTCACCCGCGCCGTTCGCCTGCTTCCTGCGCGCGTCCTCAGCCACGGGACGATTGTTCCGCACCGGGCGGGTGATGTGTTCGTGACCGGGGCGGATTTCGAGGTGAACGCTCGGTGACGAACCGGGTGGCGCGATCCCCTCTCAGCAGCCCGGGATCAGGGCCAGCGCGCAGGCGGTGTGCTCGCCGAGACCGAGGGTGGTCGCCTCGCGCAGGTCGGCGGCGGTGTCGACGTCGCGGCGCAGGCCCGGCCACTCCCCGGCGAGGCGGAGCGCCCCGGACGCCTGGTGCTCGCGCGCGGAGCCCTCCCCGAACCTCGGGGCGAGCGGTTCGAGGGGAGCGGCGAGCAGGAACGTGGTGCCGGTGCCCTCGGTGTCGGGGACGAAGGCCCGCCGCGCCCCGCCCGCGAACAGCGCGAGCGCCGCGGCGATGGCGTCGTCGAGCTCCTCCGGGCGCAGAGCGGGCAGGTCGGCCTGCAGCGCGCCGACCGCCGCGGCGGGGTCGCGTTCGCGCAGGATCGCGGCGCCGCGCTCGTAGGCCGGGTTGAGGCCGGGCACCGGGCCGTCCGGCGCCACGTCGATGCCGAAGACGCCCAGCTCGGCCGCGACGACCGGGTCGGAGCTGACCACCAGCAGGTGCCGCACGGCGCGGGCGGCGCGCACGGCGTCGACCGTGTCGCGCAGCAGCGCCATGGCCAGCCGCGCATGGGCGCGGGGTTCGCCGATGCCGCCGTCGGCGGCACCGCGCAGCCGCGACTTCGCCTTGGCCAGCGGCTTGACGGGGACGACGAGATCCACCCTCGCCCGGTCGTCGATCGAGGTCACCTCTCCATCGTGCCCGACCCCGTGGTGGACCTCCGCCACCGAGGCAGGAACACTCTGGGTCGTGGTCAAGCGTGAGAAGGGCGGATTCTGGATCGCCTTCGCGGCGGTGTTCGTGTATCCGCTGGGCTGGCTGCTCTCCCGCGCCCGCTACGAGGGCAGGGAGCACTTACCGGCCACAGGCGGCGCCCTCTTCGTCGCCAACCACATCTCCCACCTCGACCCGATCTACAGCGCGCTGTTCGTGCACACCGCGCGCCGGGTCCCGCGCTTCCTGGCCAAGCACAGCCTGTGGAACATCCCGGTGCTGCGGGCCGTGCTGAACGGCAGCGGGCAGATCCCCGTCTTCCGCGAGTCGGCCGACGCCCAGCAGAGCCTCGAGCACGGCGCGCGGGCGCTGCGGGAGGGCAAGGTCGTCGTGATCTACCCCGAGGGCACGATCACCCGCGATCCGGACGGCTGGCCGATGGCCGCGCGCACCGGCGTCGCCCGGCTCGCGCTCGCCACCGACGTTCCGGTGCTCCCCGCCGTGCACTGGGGCACCCGCGATGTGCTCGACAAGTACAACCGCAAGTTCCGCCCGTTGCCGCGCAAGAAGGTCGTGGTGCGCTGCGGGCCGCCCGTGGACCTGTCGGCCTACCGGGGCCGTCCCGTCGACGCGGAGCTGCTGCGCGAGGTCACCGACCTGATCATGGTCCGGATCCGCGACCTCCTCGCCGAGGTGCGGGGCGAGCAGGCCCCCGAGGAGTTCTACAGGAGGACCGCCTCGTGACGACGGTGCGTCGCGTCGCCGTGCTCGGTGCCGGCTCGTGGGGCACCACGTTCGCCAAGGTGCTGGCCGACGCAGGCCGCGAGGTGAAGCTGTGGGCGCGCCGCCCCGAGATCGCCGCCGCGATCAACGAGCAGCACGCCAACCCCGACTACCTGCCCGGCATCGTGCTGCCCACGCTGCTCACGGCCACCCCGGACCCGGCGGAGGCGCTCGACGGCGCCGACGCCGTGGTGTTCGCGGTGCCGTCGCAGACGCTGCGGGAGAACCTCGAGCGGTGGCGCGACCTGCTGCCGCGCGGACGGACGCTGGTGAGCCTCGCCAAGGGCGTGGAGCTGGGCACGCTGATGCGCATGAGCGAGGTGATCTGCGAGGTCGCCGACGTGCCCCCGGACCAGGTGGCCGTCGTGTCCGGCCCGAACCTCGCCCGGGAGATCGCCGCCGAGGAGCCGACCGCCACCGTGATCGCCTGCACCGACCACGACCGCGCGGTCGAGCTGCAGCAGGCCTGCACCACCGGCTACTTCCGCTCCTACACCAACACCGACGTCATCGGCTGCGAGCTGGGCGGGGCGTGCAAGAACGTCATCGCGCTCGCCTGCGGCATCGCCGCCGGGATGGGTTTCGGCGACAACACCAGGGCGTCGCTCATCACCCGCGGGCTCGCCGAGACCGCCCGGCTGGGCACGGCGCTCGGGGCCGACCCGCTGACGTTCGCCGGGCTGGCCGGGCTCGGCGACCTCGTGGCCACCTGCTCGTCCCCGCTGTCGCGCAACCGGACCTTCGGCGAGCACCTCGGCCGCGGTGAGTCGCTCGCCCAGGCCGAGGCGGCCAACCACGGGCAGGTCGCGGAGGGGGTGAAGAGCTGCAAGTCGATCTGCGCGCTCGGCGAGCGGACGGGCGTGGAGCTGCCGATCGCCGACGCGGTGCGCCGGGTCTGCCACGAGGGCCTCTCGGCGGCGGAGATGGGCAAGGAGCTGATCAGCCGGGCGCCCCGCCCCGAGTGACGCCCCGCGGCGCGACGTAGGGTGCCTCGCGTGATCGGGGACGGCACGCGGTGCGTGCACGGCGGGCACGCACCGGGCGAGACCGGGGCTCCGATGCACCCGGGGCCGGTGCTGTCGTCGACGTTCCACCTCGGGCTGCCGTCGGAGCCGACGCCCACCGACTTCTACGGCCGCTCCGACAACCCCACCTGGCGGGCGCTCGAGGCCGCCATCGGCGAGCTCGACGGCGGCGAGTGCGTGGTCTTCGCCTCCGGGATGGCGGCCATCGCCGCCGTGCTGCGCCTCGCCGCCCCTGACGGGGCGCTCGTGCTGCCCTCCGACGGCTACTACCTGGCGCGCTCGCTCGCGCATTCCGAGATCGCGCCGCTGGGCGTCGAGGTCCGCGAGACGCCGACGGCGGCGCCGTTGCCGCCGCTGGACGGGGCCGCGCTCGTGCTGGTCGAGACGCCGTCCAACCCCGGGCTCGACGTCGTCGACATCGCCGCGGCCGCGGCGGCCGCCCACGAAGCGGGCGCTCTGCTCGCCGTCGACAACACCACCGCGACCCCGCTCGGCCAGCGGCCGCTCGAGCTCGGCGCCGACCTGGTGATCGCCTCCGACACCAAGGCGCTCGCCGGGCACGGCGACGTCGTGCTCGGCCACGTCAGCGCCCGCGACCCCGAGCTGGTGGCGAGGTTGCGGGAGGCGCGCTCGCGCGGCGGCGCCGTCCCCGGCCCGATGGAGGCGTGGCTCGCCCACCGCGGCCTCGCCACGCTCGACCTGCGGCTCGCCCGTCAGGCCGAGAACGCCGCGGCGCTCGTCGGGGTGCTGCGCGACCACCCCGCCGTCACCGACGTCCGCTGGCCGGGCGACCCGGCCGACCCGGCGCACGCGGTGGCGTCACGGCAGATGCGGCGCTGGAACGGCGTGCTGCGGTTCACGCTCGCCTCGGAGGCGGCCGTCGAGGCCTTCCTCGGCGCGTCGCGACTGGTCGGATCAGCCACCAGCTTCGGCGGGCTGCGCAGCACCGTCGACCGCCGTCGGCGCTGGGGCGACGACGTCGCACCCGGCCTGCTGCGCTTCTCGGCCGGGTGCGAGGACCCGTCGGACCTGGTCGCCGACGTGCGCGCCGCCCTGGACGCGATCACCCGCTGACCACGGGCGGCCGCTCACTCCCGTCCCGGCGCCTCCGGGCCCAGCCACATGCGGGCCTGGTGCCGGGTCCCGTAGTCCGGGTGCGGGAAGACGTCGTGCACGTACGGCGCGTAGATGGACAGGCCGTCGTAGACGTAGAGCGGCACCGGGTTGGACACGTTCTCGATGATGTAGCGCTGGATGTCGTGCAGCTGCCGCTCGCGGGCGGCCCGGTCGAGCTCGCCGCGCTGCCGGAGGATCATCTGGTCGAGCGCCGGGTCGGCGATGCCGTACCAGTTGCGGGGGCCGTCGGAGGTCCACTCGCCGGACAGGTACTCGTCGGCCGAGAGCATCGGGGTCTGCAGGCCGTAGCCCATGTCGTAGTTCTTGCCGGCGAAGCTCTCGGTGAAGTACGTGGCGTAGTCCTGCACGACGAGCTCGACCTGGATGCCGACCTTCGCGAGGTCCTGCTGCACCCACTGCGCCTCGCGCACGACGTTCTCGCCGTAGCCGTCCGTGATGATCATCTTGGTGGAGAAGCCCTGCGGGTACCCGGCCTCGGCCAGCAGCCGGCGCGCCTGCTCGGGGTCGTGCGGCTGCAGCCGCGTCACCTCCTCCGCGGGGAGCCCGCCGAACAGCGTGGGGGTGACGGCGGCCGTCGGACTGCCGCCCGCCCGGATCGAGTCGATCATCCCCTGCCGGTCGATCGCGAGCGCGACGGCGCGGCGCACCCGCAGGTCGTCGAACGGCGCGCGTTCCTGGTTCATGTACACCCGCGTCTGCGTGAGGCCCTGCTCGCGGAACAGCACCGCCTCGGGGTTCTCGTCGAGGATGCGCTGGGCCTGCCGGGTGTCGAGCGTGAGCGCGCTGAGGTAGTCGGTCTGCCCGGTGCGGAACGCGGCGATGGCGGCGGCCTGGTCGGGCACGATCGAGATCTCGATGCGATCGATGTAGGGCTGGCCCTCGACGTAGTAGTCGGGGTGCGCGGTGAGCACCCGTTCCCGGTCGCGTTCCCAGCGCTCCAGGACGTACGGCCCGGTGCCGATCGCGGTGGTGGCGAGGTCGAACTCCCCGCGGGTGCCCTCGCACGGCAGCATCCACATGAAGTGCCCGGCGAGGTTCGTGTCGAACTCGGCGTACGGCTCGGTGAGGTGGAAGACGACGGTGTACGGGTCGGGCGCGGTGACGTCCTGCACCATCGCGAGCTGGCTGACCTGGTGGCCGGGCAGCTCGCGGATGCGCTGCACCGTGCAGAGGACGTCCTGCGCGGTGAACTCGCGCCCGTTCACCGGCGCCACGTCGTGGAACCGCACGCCGCGGCGCAGGTGGAAGGTCCAGGTGCGCCCGTCGGGGGAGGGCTCCCAGCTCTCCGCCAGGTCGCCCTCCAGCTCCGGGGCGCCGTAGGGGATGTCGGGCCCGGTACGGAAGTCGACGAGCTTGCTGTAGGTCGAGCCGATCGCGATGTGGGTGTTGAACGACGACTGGCTGTGCGGGTCGAGCGAGCGGGCGTCGGACGGCAGCGCGTAGCGGAAGACGCCGCCGGGCTGGGCCGGCCCGGCATCCTGCCGGGGGCGGCGGGCCTCGAGGCCGCCGCCGTCGCCGCCGGGCGCGCTGAAGCAGGCCGATCCGAGGAGTGCGACGAGCACGAGCGCGGTCGCGAGCCGGAACGAGCGCATGGGGACCCCCGGGTTGTCAGCGGGACTGCTTCGGGTCGAAGACGTCGCGCAGCGCGTCACCGAGCAGGTTGAACGCGAGCACGGCCACGGTGAGCGCGCCCCCGGGGAACACGACCATCCACGGGGCGATCTCCATGTATCGGGAGCCGTCGCTCAGCATGGCGCCCCACGACGGGGTGGGCGGCGGGGTGCCGATGCCGAGGAAGCTCAGCGCGGACTCCGCGATGATCACGATCGCGAACATCAGGCTGGTGACCACGAGGATCGGCGCCAGCAGGTTGGGCAGCCCGTGCCGGCGCAGGATGCGCCACGTGCTGCAGCCGGCGGCGCGGGCCGACTCGACGTAGAGCTCCTCGCGGATGCGCAGCATCTCCCCGCGCGCCACGCGGTTGAACGAGGGCACGACGAGCAGGCTGAGCGCGATCACCGTGTTGCGGATGCTCGGGCCGAGCAGCGCGGCCACGAACAGCAGCAGCACGATGCCCGGGATCGCCATCAGCGTGTCCATGACGCGCTGCAGCAGCGTGTCGACCCAGCCGCCCGCGAAGTACCCCGACACCACGCCGATCGCGACCCCGAGCGCGCCGCCGACCGCCAGGGTGCACACCGCGACCAGCAGAGATGTCCGCGCGCCGTGGAGCACACGGCTGAAGATGTCGCGGCCGAGGTCGTCGGTGCCCATCAGGTAGGCCCCGCCGGGGACCTGGAGGAAATCGGCGCGGTTCTGGGCCGTGGGGTCGAACGGCGCGATGACGGGCGCGAGCGCCGCGGCCACCACGAGCAGCACGATCACGAGACCCGCGGCGACGCCGAGCGGCTGGCGGCGCAGCACGCGCAGCGCCCGCCGAGTGCCGACCGTCCGCCGAGGGAGCGGGGCCGATGCCGCGATGTCGCTCATCGTGGCCTCCTCTACGCGTACCGGATCCGGGGGTCGATCACGCCGTACAGCACGTCGACCACGAGGTTGACCAGGATGAACACCGCGCCGTACACGACGACGCAGCCGAGCACGACGGGGTAGTCGCGCAGCTGGACGGACTCGAAGATGAGCATCCCCATCCCGGGGATCGCGAAGATCGACTCGAGGATGACGGTGCCGCCGAGGATGTGCCCGACCTGCAGGCCGATGAGGCTGAAGACCGGCACCAGCGAGTTGCGCACGGCGTGGGTGAGGAGCACGGTCCGCTCCGGTGCGCCCTTCGCCCGCACCGTGCGGATGAACGGCGAGCGCAGCACCTCCAGCATCGAGGAGCGCAGCATGCGGGCGATCGCGGCCATGCCGGTCACGCCGAGCGCGATCGCGGGCAGCGCCATGTGCACGAGGTTGGAGCCGAGGTCCTCGGCCGGCGTGCGGTACACCAGCGGCGGCGACCACGAGAACCACAGGGCGAGGTAGGTGACGAGCAGCAGGCCCAGCCAGAAGTTCGGGATCGACAGGCCCGCCACCGACACCGCGCGCAGCCCCTGGTCGAGCCAGCTGTTCTGGCGCACGGCCGACAGCAGCCCGAGCGGTACGCCGAGCACGACGCTCACCAGCAGCGCCATGACCCCCAGCTGCAGCGTGGTGGGCAGCCGCTCCGCGATGAGCGCCGTGACCGGCTCGCCGCTCTGGAACGACGTGCCGAAGTCGCCGGTGACCGCGTCGGCGACGAAGCGCCCGAGCTGCGTCAGCAGCGGTTGGTCGAGGCCGAGCTGCGCGGCGCGCTGGGCGATCTGCTCCGGGCCCACGCCGGGTGCGTCGGCGAGCTGCAGGCGCACGACGTCGCCGGGGATCAGCCGCAGCGTCAGGAACACGAAGACGGTGACGAGCGCGACGACGAGCACCCCGTAGAGCCCGCGGCGGACGACGTACTCAAGCACCGCGGGCCTCCCCGACGAGGTGGCAGGACGCCGTCCGGCCCGGTCCCGCCGCGACGGGAACCGGGACGACGGAGGTGCACCGGTCGAACGCGTACGGGCAGCGGGGGTGGAAGTGGCAGCCGGGTGGTGGATCGCTCGGGCTCGGCGTCTCCCCGCGGACGACACCTCGGCGGCGCCGCACACCGCTGCGCGGGTCGGCCGCGATCGCGGCGGCGAGGCTCTGCGTGTACGGGTGGCGGGGGTCGGCGAGCAGCTGGTCGGCGGGGCCCTGCTCGACGATCCGGCCCAGGTACATCACGCACACCCGGTCGGACACGTAGCGGACGACGTTCAGGTCGTGCGCGATGAACAGGTACGCGAGGTCCAGCTCGGCCTGCAGCCGGCGCAGCAGGTTGAGCACCTGCGCCTGCACCGAGACGTCGAGGGCGCTGACCGCCTCGTCGCAGACGAGCAGCCGCGGGTCGGTGGACAGCGCCCTGGCGATGGCGATCCGCTGGGCCTGCCCGCCGGAGAACTGGTGCGGGTAGCGGTCCAGGTCGCCCGCCGAGAGCCCGACCAGCTCCAGCAGCTCGCCCGCCCGCCGCCGGGCCTCGCGGCCGGTCGAGATGCCCTGCGCCTCCAGCGGCTCGGTGATCACCGAGCAGACCGTCATGCGCGGGTCGAACGAGCTCACCGGGTCCTGGAAGACGATCGACATCCGGCGCCGCAGCGGAACGAGTTCCTTGGCCGGCAGGTGGGCGATCTCGCGGCCCGCGAACCGGATGCTCCCGCTCGTCGGCTCCAGCAGCCGCAGCACGAGCCGGGCGACGGTCGACTTGCCGGACCCGGACTCGCCGACCAGCCCGACGGTCTCACCGGGGGCGATCCGGAACGACACACCGTCGACCGCCCGGACGTGCCCGATCGTGCGCCGCAGGATGCCGCGGGTGATCGGGAAGTGCTTGACGAGATCGGTGACCTCCAGCAGGTCCTCGTCCGGTGGGGCGCCGGTGGGCAGCGCTCGGGCTGCGGGTGACGACATCAGGCCCCCTTCCCGGTGGCGACGGGCACCGCCGTGCCCGAGCGGTGCCGAAGGCACCGGGCCGCGCGCGCCCCGGACAGGGGGTAGAGCTGCGGCTCGTCGCGCGCGCACTCGTCCCACGCCATCGCGCACCGGGTGTGGAACCGGCAGCCCGGTGGCATCGCCCGGGGCGGCGGGACCGCGCCTGGGATGGCGGCGAGCGGCTCGGCGCGATCGGTCTCCCGCCCGGGCACGGCTTCCAGGAGCGCCGCGGTGTACGGGTGCTGCGGGTCGCGCAGCACGTCGGCCGCGGGACCGTGCTCGACGACCTGCCCGGCGTAGAACACGATCACGCGGTCGGCGGTCTCGGCCACGACTCCCATGTCGTGGGTCACCAGCAGCATCGCCGTGCGGTACTCGGCCTGCAGCTCGCGGAGCAGCTCGAGGATCTGCGCCTCGACCGTCACGTCGAGCGCCGTGGTGGGCTCGTCGGCGATGAGCAGCCGGGGCGAGCAGGCCAGCGCGATCGCGATCATCACCCGCTGCCGTTGGCCCCCGGAGAGCTGGTGCGGGTAGGAGTCCAGCCTGCGGCGCGGGTCGGGCATGCCGACCCGCGCCAGCAGCTCGACGGCCCGCTCCCGTGCGGCGCGCTTGCTCATCCGGCTGTGCAGCCGCAGCGCCTCGACGATCTGGTGCCCGACGCTGTAGAGGGGGTCGAGCGACGTCATCGGGTCCTGGAAGATCATCGCGATCTCGTTGCCCCGGATCCGGCGTAGCGCGCGGCGGTCGAGCCCGGTGAGGTCGGTGCCGTCCCACAGCACCCGGCCGCGGCTGATCCGCCCGCCGTCGAGCAGCTGGAGCACGGCGAGCGCCGTGACGGTCTTGCCCGAGCCGGATTCGCCCACCACCGCGACGGTCTCCTGCGCCCCGACGGTGAGGCCCACCCCGGTGACCGCCTCGACCGGGCCGTCCGGGGTGTCGAACTCGACGTGGAGGTCCTCGACCTCGAGCAGCGGAGCCACGGATCGCGGGGTCGGCACGGTGGCGGGCATGCGGCCTCCTCGTTGGGGCGCAGTGCGCTCGCAGCGCTGCGAGCGGCCAAAACCACTAGAATCCTGCTCTAGAATCGGTCTCGATCGTGCGGTACGTCACGGCGCGTGTCAAGGCTCGGGAAGCGCCGTGCGTGCGGGCGGAGCTCGCCGACGACGCGTCCGGCCGCGAGGCGCTCGAGGAAGTCCGCGGGGCCGTCGAACTCCGGCATCTCGACGTACGCGGCGCCCACCCCGGGCCCGTCGTGGGCGTCGGATCCCGCGGTGGCGGGCAGGTCGTGCCGGGCGGCCAGCGCGGCGGCCGCCGCGTTGTGCGCCGCGTCGGCGACCTTGGCGTTGAACACCTCCACGAAGTCCACCCGGCCGGCCGCGCAGAGCCCGTCGGCCACGGCGCCGGTGCCGGCCCGCGCCGGGTCACAGGGGTGCGGGAGGCCGACGAGCCCGCCCTGGGCCCGGATCCGGGCCACCACCTGCGGCAGCGGGAGGACGTACGGGATGCGCTCGGTGAGGAACAGGCCGAGCACCTCACCGTCGGGCGTCCGGATCTCCTCGCCGACCTCGATGCGCACGCCGAGGTCCCGCCCGCGCGCGGCGACGGCCGCGGAGATCTCGTGGTGGTCGGTCACGAACACCACGTCGATGCCCTCGCCACGCGCGCGGTCGGCCAGCTCCTCCAGCCCGAGCACCGAGTCGCCCGACGCGACCGTGTGGACGTGGCAGTCGACGCGCACCCACCCCGGCCTCATGACGGGACGGCGATGCCGAGCTCGGTGAGCAGGTCCTGGGAGTAGGCGATCCGGCCGGTCAGGAGCGGGTCGGTCGGCCGGCACAGCGCGAGCGCGGCCTCCGCCATCACCGCCTGGGGCTCGGACGCCGGGTCGTCGGGGGTGGTGAGGTGGTGGTGCAGCGTGCCGGGGGTGGGCACCACGCGGTTCGGCGAGAGCGCGTTGACCGCCACGCCGTCGGCGTGCACCTCGGCCGCCAGCCCGGTGCTGAACCGCTCGACCGCCGCCTTGCACATCCCGTAGACCGTCCCGCCGCGACCGGGGCGCGTCGGCGGCGGGTGGATCGCCGCCCGCGAGGAGACGTTGAGGATCGCGCCGCCGCCCCGCGCGCGCATGCCCGGCAGCACGCGCCGGGCCAGATCGAACGGCGCGGTCACCTGCACCTCGAACATCAGCGCGAAGCGCTTGTCGGAGAACTCGGCGACCGGTGCGAACCAGGTGACCGCCGCGTTGTTGACCAGGATGTCGACCGGTCCGAGCTCGGCTTCGACCCGCTCGACGAGCGCGGCGCGGTCCTCGGGACGGGACAGGTCCGCGCGGACGGCGAGCGCCCGCCCACCGGCGTCCTCGATGGCCCCGGCCGTTTCGGCGATCGTGCCCGCGAAGCGCGACTCGCCCGGTGCCGCGGTGCGCGCGGACACCGCGACGGCCGCTCCCTCGGCCGCGAGCCGGCGCGCGATGGCCGCCCCGATGCCCCGGCTGGCGCCGGTGACGAGCGCGACCCGTCCGTCGAGCACTCCCATGTGCGGTCCTCCTACTCGGATGCCGGACGTTCCGGAACGCCACGTCGCTGTCGTGCAGGTTCCAGAAGGTGGCCTCCCTGAACCCCTGGCTGTGCCACCCGCCGCCCCACCAGCGACGTCAGCACGCACAGCGCCGCCGTCACCGCCATCACCCCGAACGCCCAGCGGTAGCCGGTGATCAGCCCGTCGAGGCCGGACGGGTCGACCCGGGCGAGCGAGCCGTCGAGCACGTGTCCGCGCAGGGCGGGCGGCAACGGGAGGCTGATCAGCGTGAGCGTCACGGCGGTGCTGACCACCACCCCGGAGCTCTGCGCCATCAGGCGCACGCCGTTGACGATCCCCAGCCGTTCGGAGCGGACGCCCTGCAGCATCGCCGTGCTGTTGGCCGGGATGAACGCTCCCGAGCCGAGCCCGATCACCACGACCGCGGCGATGAGCAGCGCGTACGGCGTGTCGACGTCCACCACCACCAGCAGCAGCACCAGCCCGGCCAGCGAGACCGACGAGGCGACCGCCGCCATGGTCCGCGCCCGCACCCAGCGCATCAGCGTTCCCGCCCCCGGTGCGGACACGATCGAGGCCACCGCGAGCGGCAGCACCTTCAGGCCTGCCTCGCTGGGCGTGTCCCCCTGGACGGCCTGGAAGTACAGGCCCATGAGCAGCACCACGGCGAAGCGCGACATCGCGCCGAGGAACCCGGCGAGCACCCCGACGCCCACCACCGGCACGCGGAACAGCCGCACGTCCACCACCGGGTGCGCGACGCGCAACTCCACGACGAGGAACGCCGGCAGCGCGACGGCGAATGCGACGAGGCCGCCGACCACCACCGGATCCGTCCAGCCGGCGGTGCCGCCTTGCGAGAGCGCCGTGAGCAGGCCGCCGAGTCCGAGCACCACGAGCACGTTGCCCACCGGGTCCAGCCGCAGCGGCTCGCCCGAGCGCGGCACCCGTTCCATCACCCGCAGGCCCCACAGCAGGCAGACGACGCCGACCGGCACGTTCAACAGCAGCGTCCAGCGCCAGCCGAGCTCGCTGGTGACCAGCCCGCCCACGGTGGGGCCGAGCATCTGCGCCAACGAGAACGACGCCATGTAGATGCCGAGGCCCTGCCCGAGGAGCCGCTGCGGGAACGCGGCCGTGACCAGGGCCGCGCTGTTCGTGATGAGCATGGCCGCGCCCGTCGCCTGCGCCACGCGGCACGCGATGAGCAGCCCGACGTCCGGTGCCGCCCCCGCGACCAGGCTCGCCGTCGTGAACAGGGCGATGCCGGTGAGGTACATCGTCCGCCGGCCCAGCACGTCGGCCATGCGCCCGAAGAAGACCATCAGCGTGACGTGCGTGAGCTGGAACGACAGCAGGATCCAGCTCGCCGCGACCGGGCCGGCGTCGAGCCCGTCGACGATCGCCGGGAGCGCGATGTTGAGCGAGCTCACGTTGACCCCGGTCATCAGCGACGCCAGGCAGACCACGGACAGCAGCCGCCACGCGTACCGGGTGCGCTCGTCCGGCGGCGCGCCCGACCCGGGCCCGGCGGACCCGGTCACACCCCGATCGCGTCAGCCAGCCGCGCACGGTGCCAGCTCGGGTCGCCGAGCCACAGCCTCGTGGCCTCGGCGCGCTTCAGGTGCAGGTGCGCGTCGTGCTCCCAGGTGAACCCGATGCCGCCGTGGATCTGGATGTTCTCCGCGGCCGCGGCGAAGTAGGCGTCGGAGCAGTACGCCTTGGCGAGGCTCGCGACGGCCGGCACCTCGGCGGACCCCGCGGCCACCGCCCACGCCCCGTAGTAGGCCGCCGCCCGTGCCGACTCGACCTTGAGCATCACGTCGGCCGCCTTGTGCTTGACGGCCTGGAACGAGCCGATCACGCGGCCGAACTGGACGCGCTGCTTGGCGTAGTCCACCGCCATGTCCAGCGCGGCCTGCGCGCCGCCGACCTGTTCCAGCGCGAGCGCGACCGCGGCCTTGTGCAGCGTCTGCTGGACCGTGTCGCCGGCGGCGCCGTCCGCACCGACGAGCCGGCCGACCGCCCCGTCGAGCTCCACGCGGGCGAGCGGGCGGGTCTGGTCCAGCGTCGGCCGCGCCGTGCGGGTGACACCGGGGGAGGCGCCGTCCACGGCGAACAGCGAGAGGCCCGCGTCGGTACGGGCCACCACGAGCAGGAGCCCGGCGAGCGCGCCGTCGGGCACGTAGTCCTTGACGCCGTGCAGCGCCCAGCCCTGGCCCGTCGGCTGTGCGGTGGCGGTCGTGGCGTCCAGCTCCCAGCGCCCGCCGCCCTCGGTGACGGCGAGGGTGGCGATGGTCGAGCCGTCCGCGATGCCGGGTAGCAGGTCCTTCGCCGCCTCGTCGTCGCCGGCGTCGAGCACGGCCGACACCGCGAGGACGGCGGTGGAGAGGAACGGTCCGGGCAGCACCGCGCGGCCCATCTCCTCGGCCACCACCGCGAGCTCGACGAAACCCGCTCCGCTCCCGCCGTGTTCCTCGGGGACCAGCAGCCCCTGCAGGCCCAGCTCGGTGGCCATCCGGTGCCACAGCGCCGGGTCGTGCGCGTCGGGGGTCTCCATCAGGGTGCGCACCTTCGAGGGCGGCACCTCGTTCTCCAGGAACCGGCGCACGGCGCGGCGCAGGTCCTCCTGCTCGGTGTCGAACACGAGCTGCATGGGTGGCTCCTAGCGGACGGCGGGTTTGAAGACGCGTTCGACCATGTCGGCGAGCCGGTCGGGCTGCCACGGCCCGTCGGAGACGATGTGGCGGATCGGCTCCGGCTTGTTCATCAGGTGCACCTCGTAACCGCGCGCGCCGATCACCTGCCCGGTGAGCCAGTCCGACGCGGTGCTCGCCAGGTAGGCGACGATCGGTGCGACGTTGTCCGGCGAGCGCTCGTCGTCGGCCGCGGACGTGCCGCGTCGGCGCTCGGTGGGGATCGACGCGGTCATCCGCGTGGCCGCGCCGGGGGAGATCGCGTTCGCCGTGACCCCGTACTTCGCCAGCGCGTTCGCGCAGGAGTACGTGAGCCCGACGATGCCCATCTTCGCGGCGGCGTAGTTCGGCTGGCCGGGGGCGCCGTACAGGCCGGACACCGACGTGAAGTTGATCAGCCGGTAGTGCCCCTCCGGGTTGCGCTGCTCGCGCCAGTACGCGGCGGCCGGTTTCGTCGTGGAGAAGTGCCCCTTGAGGTGGACGCGGATGACGTCGTCCCACTCCTGCTCGGACAGGTTGAAGATCATCCGATCGCGCAGGATGCCGGCCACGTTGACCAGCACGTCCAGCGATCCGAACTTCTCCACCGCGGTACGGACGAGGCGCTCACCGACCTCCGGGTCGGAGACGTCGCCGCCGTCGGACACGGCCGTGCCGCCCGCGTCGGCGATCTGCTGGGCCACCGTCGCCGCGGGCCCGGTGTCGGCGCCGCTGCCGTCCAGCTCCACCCCCAGGTCGTTGACGACGACGGCGGCGCCCTCGGCGGCGAGCAGCCGGGCGATCCCCGCCCCGATGCCCCGTCCGGCCCCGGTGACGACGGCGACCCGCCCCTCGAGCCGCCCGCTCACCGCGCCACCCCGGCCGGCTCGCGCGGCAGGCCCAACGCCCGTTCCGCGATGATGTTGCGCTGGATCTCGCTGGTGCCGGAGTAGATCGTCCCGGCCCGGCTGGCGAGGAAAACGCCCTGCCAGTGGCTGGTCCGGTAGCCCTCGCCGTCCGGCCGCACCAGCGCCTCCGCGCCCAGCAGCTCCGCCGCGATCTCGCCGACGCGCCGTTCGTACTCGCTCCAGAACAGCTTCGACACCGACGCCTCGGGCCCCGGCTCGCGGCCCTCAGCGAGCTGCGCCATCAGGCGCATGCCCTGGTAGCGCATGATCTCGACGTGCGTGTAGCACCAGGCGAGCTCCTGGCGCACCACGGGGTCGCGGTCACGGCCCTGCCGCCGCGCCAGCTCGACCAGCTCCTCGAACTGGCGGCGGTAGCGCAGGTGGGCGATGGTGGCGCTGCCGCCGCGTTCGTGCCCGAGCGTCGTCATAGCGACCCGCCAGCCGCCACCCAGCCCCCCGATGACGTTGAACAGCGGGGCCCGGGCGCCGTCGATGAACTCCTCCCCGAACTCCGCGGACCCGGTCAGCTGCTTGAGCGGCCGCGCGTCGATGTTGTTGTCGCGCATCGGGAGCAGGACGTAGGAGAGGCCCTTGTGCTTGGGCGCATCCGGGTCCGTCCGGCACAGGACGAAGATCATGTTCGCCCGGTAGAACCCGGACGTCCACACCTTCTGCCCGGTCACCACGATCTCGTCACCGACGACGACGCCGCGGGTCTGCACGCCCCCGAGGTCGGATCCGTGCTCCGGCTCGGAGAAGCCCTGGCAGTAGACGTCCTCGGCGGTGATGATCCGGGGCAGGAAGTGCTTCTGCTGCTCCTCGGTGCCGTGCACCATGATCGACGGGCCGACCATGTTCTCGCCGAACCCCCGGCGGACGCGGGGCAGGCCCGCGCGCGCCAGCTCCTCGCTGAAGATCGCGTTCTGCACCGGCGTGAGCCCCCGGCCGCCGAAGCGCTTGGGCCATTGGGGGCAGATCCACCCGCCTTCCAGCAGGCGCCGGTCCCACTCCGCGTAGCGGGGGTCGGCCTCCGCGCGCTGCCACGCCGCGCGGTCGCCGCCGGTCATCGGCGGGGACGTCCAGTCGACCAGCTCGGCGAGCCCGGCGGGGGCGTTGCGGGCGATCCAGTCGCGGACCTCCGCCCGGAAGGCGGCGGCCTCCGGCCCCAGGTCGAGTTCCATCAGTTCCTCCCAGTCACCACGAGCACGTCGAGCGCCTCGACGTCGCTCCCGTCGACGCGCAGCGGGTTGATCTCCAGCGTTCGCAGGGCCGGCCCGAGCCGGGTCGCGGCGGCGGCGATCGCCGTGACGACCCCGGCCACGCGGTCGAGGTCGACGGGGCGGGCGCCGCGCGCACCGGTGAGCACGGCCGCCCCGCGCAGCTCGCCGAGCATCCGGCGCACCTGCGCCTCGTCCACCGGGAGCAGGCGCAGCGCGACGTCGTGCAGCACCTCGACGAACACCCCGCCGAGGCCGACGGCGAGCACGGGACCGAACGACGGGTCGACGGTGACGCCGACGAAGAGCTCCGTCGCCCGGGGGCGCATCGGGCTCACCAGCACGCCGTCGACGGCCGCCGTCGCCGCGCGCCCGGCCGCGAGGACCCGCGCGAACGCGGCCCGCACCTGGTCGGCTCCCGCGGCTCCCGAACTCCCGACGTCGAGCGCGACGCCGCCGATGTCGCTCTTGTGGGCGATCTCCGCGGAGCAGACCTTGAGGGCGACCGGGCCGCCGAACCGCTCGGCGGCGGCGACCGCCGCGTCCGCGTCCGTCACCAGCTCGGCCGGCACGAGCGGCACCCCGGCGGCCGCGAGCAGCTCGCGGCCGCGGGCCTCCGACCACGGCCCGTCGGGCGTCCCGGCGGGCGGGCTCGGCGCGGCCGGTGCGCGGACCGGTGGTGGGCCCTGTCGGGTCTCGTGCCAGCGCAGCGCGTTCCCGACGGCCCTGAGCCCGAACTCGATGCCGCCGAGGGCGTGCAGCCCGTGGGCGTCCAGCAGGGACTGGGCGTAGGGCGAGAGGTCGGTGCAGGTGGCGGTGAAGTTGACGATCGGGACCGGGGAACGGTCGCGCGTCGCCGCGATCGCGGCCAGCCGCCGCTCGATCACCGACGGGTCGGGAGGTGGGGCGGCCGGCAGGGACACCATGTTGAACACGAAGTCGACGCCGGGGTCCTCGACCACCGCGTCCAGGGCGACGTCGCCGAGCCCGGCCTGCGCCGACCCGCGCTCGGCGAGGATCACGCCGGTGACGTCGAGCGGGTTCTGGGCGGCCGCGAACGGCGGCAACGCCGCGCGCAGCCGCTCGGTGGTCGACGCGGCGAACTCCGGGATCGCGATGCCCTCGTCGGTGCTGCGGTCGGCGATGATGTCGCAGGCCCCGCCGGACGCGGTGACCACGCCCATCCGCCGCCCGCGCGGCACCTGACCCGAGCCGAAGAGCCCGCACGTCACCAGCAGCTCCTCCAGGCTGTCGACCCGGATCACGCCGTACTGGCGGAACGCGGCGCCCACCACGGCGTCGTCGCCCGCCACGGCGCCGGTGTGCGCGAGCGCGGTGCGCTGCCCGGCCTCGGTGCGGCCGACCTTGAGCGCGACGATCGGCTTGCCGACCGCGAGCGCCGCCGCGGCGAGCTCGACGAACCGCGGTGCGTCCCGCACCGACTCGAGGAAGAGCCCGATCACGCGGCAGTCGTCGTCGGCGATCAGGTGCTCGACCACGTCCGCCGTGGTGATCACGGCCTCGTTGCCCATCGAGGTCAACAGGCTGATGCCCACCTGGTGGACCCGGGCGAACGCGAGGACGTTGCTGGTCAGGGCGCCGCTCTGGAGCACGATGCCCACCGGTCCGCGGCGCAGGGGCGGCACGATCCCGAGCCCGAACGGCGCCACCGAGCTCGCGGCGTTGACGAAGCCGAGGCAGTTGGGACCCAGCAGCGTGATGTCGAGCTCGACGGCGCGCCGCACGAGCCGCTGCTCGAGCGCGCGGCCCTCCGCGCCACCGCCGTCGCCGTAGCCGGAGGCGAGCACGATCGCGTTGCGGATGCCGGCTGCGGCGGCGTCCTCGAGGACCCCCTCGACGGCGTGCGTCGGCGCGAGGACGTAGGCCAGATCCACCGGCTCGTCCAGCGCGCGCAGGCTCGGGACGGTCGGCAGGTCGAACGCGGTGGGGCGGCTCGGGTGGACCATGCGCAGCGGGCCGGTGAACCCGACCGTGCGCAGGCTGTCGACGATGAACCGGCCCCAGCCGGACGCGTCGGACGCCCCGACGAGCGCCACGCTGCGCGGCCGGAAGAACTCCCGCAGCCGGTCCGGGGTGGCGAGCCTCCTGCGTGCGGCGTCGAGGCCGGGGGCGTCGAGGTCGGGGGTCTCGTCGTCGAGCGTCGCGGATCGCGCCATCGCGTCCTCCCGGACCGATCTGGATCGGAATCCTAGAACTGGATTCGACTATGGGCGCCGGCTGCGTCGCATGTCAACGGCTTGACACGCAGGCGGCTCCCGGGAACTCTGTCCTAGAACCGCGTTCCAAGACCGTGTGCGGGAGGGCAGCGATGGCGCTGGACCACAGCCTGGTGGGGGTCGCGTCCGAGCCGGTCGAGCGGACCTGGTGCGCCGACGACGTCATCCTGTACGCGCTCGGCGTCGGCGCCGGCGCACCCGACCCCACGGCCGAGCTCGCGTTCACCACCGAGAACACCGCGGGGGTCGAGCTGCGCGTGCTGCCCACGTTCGGCGTGCTGGCCGCCCAGGCCCGCACCGGGCGCCGCCTCGGCGACTTCGACCCGGCCAAGCTCGTGCACGCCGAGCAGGCGTTCGAGCTGCACGCGCCGCTGCCCGTCGACGGTCGGGTGCGGGTGGTCTCCACCGTCACCGGGATCGCCGACAAGGGCAGCGGGGCCCTGGTGACCACCGAGAACACCGCCACCGACGCCGACACCGGCAAGCCGCTCGTCACCAGCCGCAGCGGGGTGTTCATCCGCGGCGAGGGCGGGTTCGGACGGTCCGGGCCGTCGAGCGAGCCGTGGGAGCTGCCCGAGCGGGCCCCCGACGAACAGGTCCGCTACGCCACCCGGCCCGAGCAGGCGCTGCTCTACCGGCTGTCCGGGGACCGCAACCCGCTGCACGCCGATCCCGCCTTCGCCGCACGCGGCGGGTTCCCCCGCCCGATCCTGCACGGGCTGTGCACCTACGGCTTCACCGGCCGGGCGCTGCTGCACGCGCTCTGCGGATCCGACCCGGACCGGTTCGACGCGATGTCCGGGCGGTTCACCAGGCCGGTGCTGCCGGGCCAGGAGCTCGTCGTCTCGATCTGGGACGACGGGCCGGGCGGCGGTGCCGGGTCGGCGCTGTTCCGCACCACCACCGACGACGGCACCGTGGCCATCGACCGCGGGCGCGTCCGTTTCCACTGACCGGAGGTAACGCATGGCAGCGCGGGCCGCGGCGATCGTCGGCATCCACGAGTACCCGTCCAGGCGGGTCGACGGCGTGTCGAAGTGGCAGATCAAGGCCGAGAGCGCGGCCCGTGCCCTCGCCGACGCCGGCCTCACCCTCGCCGACGTCGACGCCGTGTACGACGCGGGGGAGACCGGCCCCATGGCCGGCATCGCGGTTCCGGAGTACCTCGGCATCACGCCGCGGCTGGTCGACACCACCGCGGTGGGGGGCAGCTCGTACGAGTTCCACGCCGCGCACGCCGCGCGGGACATCGCGGCCGGACGGGCGCGCGTCGCCCTGCTGACCTACGGGTCCACGGCGAAGAGCGAATCGCGGGCCATCGGCACCGGCGCCCGGTCGATGGGCGACCCGGCGCCGGGGAACAACATGGAGGTTCCCTACGGGCTGCCGCTCATCGGCAACTACGCGCTGGTCGCGCAGCGCCACATGCACCAGTACGGCACCACCCCCGAGCAGCTCGCGGAGATCGCGGTCACCACGCGTGCGCACGCCGTCCGCAACCCGGAGGCCGTCGCCGGGCTCGCCGCGCTCGGTATCCGCAACTCGGGCGAGATCACCGTCGACGACGTGCTGGGCTCGCCGCTCGTCGCCGACCCGTTGCACGTGCTCGACTGCTGCCTGGTGTCCGACGGCGGCGGCGCCGTCGTGATCGCCGCGGCGGACGTCGCGCGGGACTGCCGTACCACCCCGGTCTGGATCACCGGCGCGGGCGAGGCGGTCGGCTACCCCGGCAACGACCGCGACATCACCACCAGCGCCGCGGCGCTCTCCGGGCCGCCCGCCTTCGCCGAGGCGGGGGTGCGCCCCGAGGACGTCGACATCGCGATGATCTACGACTCGTTCACGATCACCGTGCTCACCCTGCTCGAGGACCTCGGGTTCGCGAAGAAGGGCGAGGGCGGACCGTACGTCGAGGGCGGGCGGCTGCGCTTCGACCGGCCCGGCGCCCCGGCGCTCAACACCGACGGCGGCGGGTTGTCGTCGAACCACCCGGGCATGCGCGGGATCTTCCTGCTCATCGAGGCCACCCGGCAGCTGCGCGGGGAGTCCACCGCGCAGGTCGAAGGCGCCCGGACCGCGGTCGCCCACGGCAACGGCGGGTTGCTCGGCACCCGCCACGCCGCCGCCACCGTCGTCCTGGAGAGGGGCTGAGAGGTGCCCGGAGAGCCCACGCGTCCGCTGCCCGTGCTCACCGAGCCCGACACCGCCGAGTTCTGGCGGGCGTGCGGCGAGCACCGCCTCACCTACACCACCGACCGGGACGGCGGGGTGGTGTTCTACCCGCGCCGCACCGACGGCGGGCAGGTGCGCGACTCGGCCGGCCGCGGCGTCGTGTACACGTACACGGTCGTGCGCCGGCACGGGCACCCGTACTTCCGGTCCCGCGCCCCCTACGTCGTCGCGTACGTCGACCTCGACGAGGGCTTCCGCCTGCTCGCGGAGGTCGACGCCGACCCCGACGCCGTTCACGTCGGCATGCGGGTGGAGGTGGGCTGGGAGGACCACGGCGAGACCGCCGTACCGGTCTTCCGTCCCGCGGGATCGGCGGCGACGTAAGCTCGCGACCGGC
Organism: Pseudonocardia sp.; assembly: GCF_035305885.1. GTDB lineage: Bacteria > Actinomycetota > Actinomycetes > Mycobacteriales > Pseudonocardiaceae > Pseudonocardia. The sequence goes on along the minus strand of NZ_DATGOP010000013.1, from coordinate 12,803 downwards.
GCCCGAGGGGAGCCAGGGGTCCGAGGAGGCGCCGTGACAGTGCGCAGCGGCCGCGGAGCAGGCCGGCAGTGGAGCACAACCGAACAGACGCGGTCGCAGTTCCTGGACGCCGCCCGGATCGTGTTCGCCCAGCGCGGCTTCGCCGAGGCGAGCGTCTCGGAGGTCGTCGAGCGGGCCGGGGCCAGCGTCGGGAGCCTCTACCACCACTTCGGCGGCAAGGCGGAGCTGTTCACGGCGCTCTGGGAGCGCTACCGCGACGAGCAGCACGAGGTGGCCGCCCGCGCTGTCGCCGCGGCGCGGGCCGCGGGCGAGACCGACCCGTTCACGCTGTTCGAGGCCGGGGCGCGCGCGTACCTCGAGGCCACGTGGGCCAACCGCGACATGGTGAAGCTCGTGCACGACGGGGACACCCCGCCCGGATTCCAGAAGCTCCTGCGGCAGACCAGCAAGGCGTGGGTGAAGGACAACTTCAAGCTGCTCGGTGCGAGCAACAGCCCGGTCAACCGGGTCCTCGTCGCGCTGCTGACCAGCTTCATCGGCGACGCCCGCCGCGAGATCGCCTCCGCTCGCTCCGCGAAGGAGGCCCGTCAGCTGGTCGACACGATGATGGAGGTGCTCGGCCGGATGCGGGCTCTCATCGAGAGCGAACTGCTCGCCGACGCCGCCCGCTGACCGACCTCATCCTGCCGCCGAACGTGTGATCGGCAAAACGGTCCTATATCACACGTGCGTAAGCCGCCTCACTGTGGTCTTATCTGCGGCAGGGAGGTGGTCGTGTGAAGCACCGACAACCCGACCCCATCGGTACCGACCCCGAGCCAGGGGAGGTGCCGGGGGCCGCGCGGCACCCGAGCGCGGTCCCGACGGGGTCCCGGGTCCTGCTTCTGAACGCCACCTTCGAGCCGCTCGCCGTCGTCACGGCGAAGCGCGCGATCGTCCTGATGCTCACCGGCAAGGCCGAGTGCGTCGAGGAGTCCCTCGGCGGCGCCGCCTTCCACTCCGAGAACCTCACCATCCCCGCGCCGTCGGTGATGCGGCTGTCCCGCTACGTGCGGGTGCCGTACCGGCACACCGTCCCGATGACCCGCGCCGGCGTGCTCCGCCGCGACGGGCGGCGCTGCGCCTACTGCGGCAAGCGGGCCGACACGATCGACCACGTCGTCCCCCGCAGCCGGGGCGGCACCCACAGCTGGGACAACTGCGTCGCGGCCTGCCGCACCTGCAACTCCAAGAAGGCCGACCGGCTCATCGAGGAGCTGGGCTGGACCCTGCAGGTCACCCCGCGCGCCCCGCGCGCGGCGAACGGCCTGCTGGTGCTGGCGGTCGAGCCGCTGCCGTCCTGGGAGCCCTGGCTGGGCCAACGCGCCGCCTGACCCCGCGAGTCGCGCGCTGAGTGCGGGCGAGTCGCGCGCTGGGTGTCGGCGAGTCGCGCGCTGAGTGTGGGCGAGTCGCGGGCTGCGCGCGGCCCGGGCTCAGCCGCGCGCCCGACGCCCCGGCGGCCGCCCGCGGTCGGGCCGCCCCCTGCGGTGCGGGCTGGTGCGGCTCCACCGGCGCGGCGGCCCACCGGCCCGGTCGTGCCCGTCGGCGTGCGGCCCCGCGGCGACGGCGGGGGCGAGGATGCGGATCCCGTCCGTCACCGGGCCCACGGTGACGGCGCCGACCCGGCTCGGGGAGTCGGCGCCCCGGCGGCCGTCGGCGCGTTCCGGTGCCCCCAACCGGGCCGGCACGGGCGACACCGTGGGTGCGTTCAGCCCGCGCAGGACTGCGACGAAGAACGCGACCGCGGCGACCAGCAGCATCGCGACCGCCGTGAGCTCGAGCGCGGCGTCGACCGCGCCCGGGTCCGACCCCGGCGGCTGGCCCGCGATGATCCGCACCGCGTGCGCGGCCGACATCGTGGCGAAGGCGATCCCGGTGCGACGGACCAGCGCCCGCCCGGACCGGGTCCCGGCGATCAGCGCGATGATCCCGGCGGCGCCGGTGCCCGACCACGCGACGACGTCGAGCCCGGCGACCAGCCAGCCGGGCGGCATCCGCCCGGGCAGCGCGACGGCGACGGCGCCGACGGCCACGACGATCACCATGGTGAGCCCGCCGACGGCCCACGCCGCCCACCGCCCGGTCCGCCCGGTGACCGGCCCGCGCACGGCCAGCACGAGCAGCCCGAGCGCGCCGAGCATCGCGATGGACCCGGCCAGCACCCAGGTGTTCATCGGGTCGGCGAGGCCCGCGGCCCGGACGAGCAGCGCCACGCCCGCGTAGAGGGCGACGGCGCCCGCGGTCCGCCCGGTGCGCGCGCTGCCGGTGAGCGCGGCCACGGCGGCGAGCAGGATCGCGGCGGCGAGCCCCGCCGCGAGCGCGAGCACGCCGACCGCCTCGTGGGCGACCGCGTGCCTGCCGTGGATCAGGATGCCGAGCAGGACGGCGCCGCTGAACAGGGCGGCGAGGACCAGCAGGTCGAAGGCGAGTGCGCGGCTGGTTCCGATCAGGCCGCGATGCCCGGGCGTTGTGCTGCGCAAGGTCGTGACCCCTCGACGTCAGGGGCGGCCGTGGTCGGCCGGGGGCTGGGGAGCTCCATTCGGCCTTTCGACAACCGGGTGGGTGCCGTTACCGATGCGATCGAGCGCCGGACCTGCGGTTCAGCCCAGCGCCCCGTGCCGCCCGAGCAGCTCAACGACCTCCGGCAGCTCGGCGAAGGCCGCCTCGACGTCCGCCGGCTGCGCGACGCGGTGGGCGTTGGCCGCGATGTAGCCGCGCAGGGCGCGGTCGAACCGGTCGGCCCCGACGCGGTCGCGCGCCTCGAGCAGCAGCGCCGCACCCTGGCTGTAGACGCCCTGCTCGTAGCGGCCGAAGCCGCCCTGCTCGGCCCAGTACGACATCGGGGCGCCGAGGTTGCCGCGCCGTCGCCGGGGGAGCTCGTCGAGCCGGTAGACGTCGCGCTGCCCGGCGACGACGGCCTGGGCGTAGGTGGCGAAGGCCTCGTCGATCCACGGGTCGCGGGCCTGGTTGTTGCCGACGAGCGCGTAGAACCACTGGTGGGCGAGCTCGTGGGCGATGAGGGAGTGCAGGCCGCGGCGGTCGACGTCGCCGAACTGCAGCGCGGCCGGGAACTCGATGCCGTCGGACTGCGGCGGCGCGATCGCAACGGAGAGCTCGGGGTAGGGGTAGGGGCCGAGCAGCTCCTGCAGGGCGGTGAGCATGCTCTCGATCTCCGACGCCCACACGTCCGGGGGGACGCGGGTGCCGCTCGCCGGGGTGCCCAGCGCGACGTCGACGCCCGCGGCCTGGAACGCGGTCACGTCGTAGTCGCCGACGGCGACGGCCACGTCGCGGACGGCCTCGGCGGTGAAGCGGTGGGTCGTGCGGCCGGCCTGCCCGCTGGTGCCGCCCGGGGTGCCGGTGGCGAGCACCCGGTACCGGCTGGGGGCGGTGACGGTGAGCTGGGCCAGTCGGAAGTCCTCGCTGACGACGGTCTCGCCGCCGAGGTCGACCGCCTCGTCGCGCGCCCAGCCCTCGCCACGCACCCAGGACAGCAGGGGGAACGCGGTGGCGAACCACGCGACGTCGGCCGACGACGAGTAGCCCATCCGCTCGGGGGCGTCCTCGCCGAGCGCGAGCACGAACTCCAGCTCCGCCCGGATCGCCTCGCCCGGTTGCCGGCACCGCTGCAGCGGCAGCTCGACGAGCGTGCCGTCGTGCGTGTCCGGGGCGCCGGCGGCCTGCACGACCGGCTGCGTCGCCACGCCGTCGACCACGGCGGAGGTCAGCGACATCCCGCTGCCGCTCTCCGCGGTCGTCGGCTTGTTCGGCCACATCCGCACGACCAGCTCGCAGACCGGCGCGTCCGGGGTGAACGTGAGCGACTCGCGGCCCTGCACGCTCGTGAGGTCGTCCGAGACGTCGTAGGCGAGGTCGACGACCGGACGCGCTTCCCAGGGATCGGCGCGCTCCGGCTCGGCCGGGGCGGTGGGACCCGCTACGGCCGTGCACCCGGTGAGGAGGACGGCGGCGAGCAGCCCGACGACGGCGGCCGGCCGGGCCGGCCTCACCAGGTGCGGTCGCGCCACGTCGGTGCGGGGAGCTGGTCCCACCGGTCGACGGCCGCGCGCGAGCGGTGCGCCGCCCAGCTCACGAGCGACTCCAACGGCCCCTTGCCCATCGCCTTCCGCCACATCACCGCGAACACCACCCCCGCCGCCACCTGCACGAGGAATCCTGCCATCGGCTCGTACACGTCGAGGTCGGAGCTCATGAACAGCACCGAGGCGGTGTAGAGGGTCAGCGTCATCGAACCCGCGGCGGCCAACGGCACGCCGACGAGCCGGACGACGCGGGCGGGCCCCGACCCGGCCAGCCGGTCGAGCAGCAGCATCGCCCCGATCACCGCCAGCGCCGAGCCGGTCGTCTGGACGAGGTCGGGTGTGGTGCCCGCGTGGGGCGAGGCGACCGCGAGCCACCACCAGGTCGTCGTCGGCGTGGTGCCGCTCGGGAGCAGGGCGACGTAGTCGGCGATCGAGCGGTAGCCCTCCACCTCCTCGGCCGGGGTGGCGGCCGCGATGCCCGCCATGCCGCCGAGCGGGTACAGCAGGACCAGCGACGCGGCGGTGGCGGCGACAGCGGCGCCGACGCCTGCGCCGACCAGCCCCGCCGCGACGCGCACCGACTCGAGCCGCAGCCGGCCGACCACCAGCCCGGCGCAGAGGTAGGCGAGCCACGGCAGCGCCGGGTAGGCGCCGGTGAGCGTGAGCTCGCCGAGGAGCCCGAGCGGATCACCGAACAGCTGGGCGAACGACGGGTTGTCCGGGTCGGGCACCGGCAGCCCTGGGCGCAGCAGGTGGCTCAGCACCGGCACCCCGGCGGCGACCACGGCGCCGGTGGCCGCGATCGCCCAGGTCGGCAGCAGCACGAGCGGTACCGCGAAGAGGAAGAGCACCGCGTAGTAGCACAGGATGACGGACACGATCTCCGCGTCCGTGCCGCCGAGCGCGAGCCCGATCAGGCCGATGCCCACCGCGCGGGCGACGAGCGCGGACGCGGCGGCGAGGAAGGGACGGCCGGGCACCACCCGGGCGCGGCCGGTCGTGAACGCGATCCCGACGCCGGCCAGGACGGCGAAGAGCGCCGCGGACCGGCCCGCGACGACCGTGTAGAGCGGGGTGGGTGCACCGTCGTCGGTGATGACGACGAGCGCGTGCACCGCGACCATCCCGAGCAACGCGAGGCCGCGCGCCATGTCGATCCCCGCGAGGCGGGGACGGCGGGGTGGCGGGAAGACGATCGTGGGGAGCGCGTGCCCGTTCACGGGCGCGGTCTGCGTCACGAGGCCACCGCCTGCACGGCGCGCACCGCAGCCGGGTTGTCGAGCGTGAGCGAGGTGCAGCGGACCCCTCCGCCGCCCTTGCGCAGCTGCGTGGTCACCACCTCGTCCACGACGAGCCCCCGCTCGCGCAGGGCCGCCGCGAACCGGGGGGCACCATCGGACATCGTGACGGTGCTCCCGTCGCTGACGAGGTTCAGCGCGAAGCCGAGCGCCTCCGCCTCGTCCACCTCGACGAGGTCGCAGCCCAGCGCCTGCAGCCGGGCGCGGCTGGGCAGGTCGAGCGCCTCCGGGCAGTAGGCGAGGGTGTTCTCGTCGATCACGGCGACGGCGAGGTCGAGGTCGTACCAGCGCGGGTCGACCGTGCGCAGCGGGACGATCTCGTAGCCGAGGTACTCGCGCAGGACGGCGTGCACGCGCCGGTCGGTCCGCTGGCCGTACCCGGCGAGCAGCAGGTCGCCCCAGGGGAGCGCGTCGCCCTGGCCGCTGAACGCGTAGGGCGTGTCGATCACGATGAAGCCGGCCTCGATCAGCCACGAGCGGTGGTGCGGGGTCTCGGGGCGGCGCTGGGCGGGGAGGTTGCCGAGCACCGCGACGTCGCCGCGGACCACGGCGGCGTTCGCCGTGTAGACCATGTCCGGGCAGCCCGGCACGGAGGGCAGGTACGCGAGGTCGCGGCCGGCCCGTCGGTGCGCGTCGAGGATCGCGCGGTGCTCTGCGGCCGCGGCCGCGCGATCGGGCTGGTCGGCCCGGTCCATGTAGGGGTTGATCTCGTAGTCGATCCGGAAGTGGTCGACGTCGGAGACCAGGAGACGGGAGTTCACCAAATCCTCCTCCAGCCGGCCCTGGCGGGCCGGGCGGCGTTGGCGGCGGGGCCGCCCATCAGTGCATCGATCAGGTCGTGGCCGAGCTCGGCGTGCTCGGGGTCGGGGTCGGGGAGGCCGAGGTCGCCGTACCAGTCGGGCGTGGCCTCGGGGTGCGGGCCGACCACCCCGACCCGGCCGGCGCCGAACGGCGCGACGAGCGCGGCGAGCTCCCCGTTGGGGTAGCGCGCGAGCACGTCCACGCCGGTGGCGTCGGGGTCGAGCTGGAACACCGGCCCGTCCTGGAAGAACAGGTAGCGCTGCGATCCGCGCCACCGGAGCTCGACCACGGTGTCGTCGGTGGTGCGGACGGTCGCGCGCTTCGTCCGGACGTACTGGTCGGTGTCGCCCGGCAGCAGGCCGAAGCCCGGGGTCTGGCCCGCGAGGTAGCCGCCCAGGCAGAAGCCCAGGTAGCGACCGCCGGCCGCGACGTAGTCCCGGATGGTGTCGCGGTAGCGGCGCATCCTGCGGTACGCGGGCCCGAGTTCACCGCCGCCGGGCTGGGCGTACAGGGCCGCCCCGGCCAGCACGTCGCTCGTGATCCCGAGGCGTTCCTTCGGGCCGACGAACCGGACGTCGAAGCCGTGGGCGGAGCTCGCGAGCAGGCCGGCGACCGCGTCCGAGCACGCGGACGGCTTCGCGGCCTTGCCCCGGTAGACCAGCGCGAGCGGGGCGCTCATCGCACCGCTCCCGCCGGGGTGGCGGCGAACGACACCCGGACCGCGAGCGGCCCGCCGCCGGGAACGGCGACGGCGACCGCGAGGTCCGGCCCGACCACCTCGGCGTGGTCGGCGCACGCGTCGAGGCAGCGCGCGCCGTCGTCGAGGCCGGCCCCGCACACCCGGGCGGCCGCCTCGACGCGGCACCACCAGAGCGCGAACTCCCGGGGCGCCCCGTCGGGTCGGGCGGCCTCGAGCGCTGCGCGGCCACGCGCGGGCAGGAAGCTCACCAGCGCCGGGGTCGGCGGGGTGGGCACCACCTGCTTGAGGTCCACCCCGACGGGCAGGCCGCGCGCGGTGGCGACGGCGCAGTAGCGCCCCTGTTCGGTGGCCGCGACGTGCGCGCCGGGGGCGACGGTGAACGGGCCGCCGTCCAGCCCTCGCCGCAGGGTGATCTCCGCAGGCGGGTGCCCGGCGACGTCGGCGGCCGCGGCCCGGAACGCGTGCCGGGCCGCGAGGAGCCGCAGCCGCCGCCGCTCGTTGCGCACGTGCGCGACCAGCGCGACGTCACCCGGTGTGAGGCCGTGCCGGAGCGCCTCCTCCGGCACGCCGTCGAGGTCGAGCACCGTGATCCGCACGCTGGTCACGCCGGCACCCCCTCGGCCGGGATGCCGCGCCACCGGGTGCCGGGCGGGAGCTCCTCGCCCTTCATGACCAGCGACAGCGCGTTCAGCACGGCCTGCCGGCCGACGACCGCGTCGTAGAGGACGATCGCGCGGTCCCCGACGGTCGCGCCCGCTCCGATGTGGACGGTGGACATCTTCATGACGCGGTCCTCGAAGAGGTGGGTCTGCAGGGACACCCCGCGGCCGACGGTCGCGTGGTCGTCGATCGTCACGAGGTCGAACTCGGTGAGGTAGGTGGTGCCGATCCAGGTCCGCTTGCCGATGCGGGTGCCGAACAGGCGCAGCAGCGGCGGGAGGAACGGCGTGCCGATCACCAGGTTGAGCAGCGCGGGCACGGCCGCGGCCTCGTACAGGCCGGTGACGAACTCGGTGCGCCGCACGAACCGGCTCCACAGCGGTTCGACCCTCGGCCGGTACGCGCCGACGACGCACCACTTGATCGTCGCCACCGCGATGACGACGGCCAGGCTCGCGCCGATCGCGAGCAGCGGTGCGAGCGCGGCGACGATGAGCAGGCCCAACCGGTCGGCGAGCTGTGAGATCCCGAGCAGGTACAGGTAGAACGCGACCGCGAGCAGCGACGCCGGGAGCGTGATCCGGAAGAACTCGATCACGAGCCGCTCGGCGCGCTGCCGCCGGCTGGGCCGGAAGGTGAGCGTCTCGTCGTAGGTCCCGCTGTCCTGCCGCTTGGGCAGGTAGATCGCCGGGGACCCGAGCCAGGACGTCCCGGGCGGCACGCCGCCCGCGGGCGGCACCGTGTGCACGCCCACGAGCGAGTCGTCGCCCATCGTCGTGCCTGCCGGGACCATGGAGGCGTTGCCGACGAAGGCGCGCCGCCCGACCACGGTGTGCTGCAGGGCCATCCGGCCGTTGGCGAACGTGGCGCTGCCGACGCTCGCCATGTCGGCGACGAAGCTCTCGTCCTGCAGCGTCAGCAGGGCCGGGTCGAGGTGGGCCGCGGTCGAGACCTCGGCGCCTCGGCCGACCTTGGCGCCCAGCGCCCGCAGCCACGGGACCGTGTAGAGGGTGGCGTAGAGCGAGTTGGTGTGGGTGAGGCTCTGCTCGAGCAGCTTGTCGACGATCCACTTGCGGATGCCGAGGCCGGAGCGCAAGCCGTGCACCCCCGGTGGGGTCCGGGGGAGGACGAGTCGCCGCGTCCCGGCGACGAGCCCGCACACGGTGAGCACGAACACCGGCCCGACGAGCGCGGCCGCCACGAGGCCGGCGACGATGCCGTGGTTGAGCAGCGCCCACCACACGAGCGCGACGCCGGGCACGAACATCACCAGCGGGAGCAGCTCGAGCAGGCACAGGCCCGCGAGCGCCCGGCCCCGCAGCCGCTGCGTCCACCCGGGCACGGGCCCGGCGGCGAGCATCGACTCGACCGTGGGCGAGAGCCGCTCGACCCGCGCCGACGGCGAGCCGGCCCACCGCTCGCCGTCGCCGATGACCTGGCCCTGCGCGATCATCGAGTGGTTCGCGACGGCGGCCTCGTTGCCGATGGACGCGCCGGGCTCGAGGACCGCCCCGGCGCCGACGAAGGCGTCCGCCCCGACCTGCACCGGCGCGACGTGCACCCACCCGTCCTCGACGGTCCACGGCCGCACCTCGACGCCGTAGCCGAGCGAGGCGCCGGGGCCGACCGCGAGCATCGTCGGCATCGACACGGCGCTGGTGGCGATGTGCACGTCCTCCCCGATGCGGGCGCCGAGCGCGCGCAGGAACCCCGGCATGAACGGCGAGCCGCTGAGCACGGGGAGGGGTGCGAACCCGAGCAGCACGTCCATCGCCCACAGGCGCACGAACGTCATCGACCACAGCGGGTAGCGGCCGGGGCGGATGTCCGCGGCGCACAGGCGGACGAAGAACGGCACCAGCAGCCAGCGCGCGCCGAGGAAGGCCGCCGAGATCGCGAGCGCCAGCTCGCCGAGCACCTCGATCGAGACGTCCCCGTCGTTCGCGCTGTAGACCGCGACGACCGGGAACCCCGCGACGAACAGCAGCGCGTAGAGGATCGCCGCCTGCGCCGTCCCCGCCGCCGCGACCCGGCGCCACGGGTGGGGCTTCGCGGGCTCGCGCGGCGCCGCCACGGCGGTGAGGGGTTGGGTGGCGTCGGACGTGTCGAGGGCGGCGGCGAGCGAGCGGACCGTCGGGTTCGCGTACAGGTCGCGGATGGCCGGGCTGCGCCCGATGCCCCGCTCGCGCAGCGCGGAGACGACGGTGGCCGCGAGCATCGAGTGCCCGCCGAGGTCGGCGAAGAAGTCGGCCTCGACCGACAGGGCGTCCGGCTCGATGCCGAACGCCTCGGCCCACACCTCGCGGATCCGCTGCTCGACCTCGCTCGCGGCCCCCACCACGGGGCCGCCGGGCCCGGCGGCGACGCGCCGTTCGGTCGGGTCGGGCAGCCGGTTCCGGTCGACCTTGCCGCTGGGCATCATCGGCAGGGCGCCGAGCACCTCGAGGTAGGCGGGCACCATGTAGCCGGGTAGGCGCCGGCGCAGCTGCGCGAGCAGGCGGTCCACGGCCGCGTCCGGATCGACGGCGCCGTCGCGCGGCACGAAGTAGGCCGCGAGCTCGTCGTTGCCGCGCACCCGTTTGAGCGCGGCCACGGCGCTCTCGACGTCGGGGTCCTCGAGCAGCACGTTCTCGATCTCCTCGAGGTCCACCCGGTGGCCGCGGATCTTGACCTCGCTGTCGGCGCGGCCGAGGTAGACGATCTCGCCGTTCGGGTCGATGCGCCCGAGGTCGCCGGTGCGGTAGAGCCGGCCCGGCCTGCCGTCCGGCAGCGGAGGGGCGAGCGGGTGGAAGACGAACCGCTCGGCGGTCTTCTCGGGCAGACCGACGTAGCCCAGCGCCACGCCGGGGCCGCCGACGCAGATCTCGCCGACCTCGCCATCGGGCACCGGGCGCAGCCGGTCGTCGAGGATGACGATCGAGTACGTGGGCAGCGGGCGCCCGATGGTCACGGGCTTGTCGGGGACGAGTTCCCCCCAGGTGCAGGTGACCGTGGTCTCGGTCGGCCCGTAGGTGTTGAGCATGCGGCGCCCGGGGCGGCTCCACCGCTGGACGAGCCCCGCCGGGCACGCTTCCCCGCCGACCAGCAGGTTGCGGATCCGGGGCAGGTCACGGGGGATCGTCGCGAGGAGCGTCGGCACGCAGTACAGGACGGTGACCCCGCGCTCGTCGAGGAAGTCGGCGAGCTCCGCACCCAGCTTGCGCGAGTCGGTGGGCCCGACGACGAGGGTCGCGCCCACGGCGAAGGTCGGCCAGATCTCCTCGATCGAGAAGTCGAAGGAGACCGTCATCCCCTGGTAGACGCGGTCGGTGGGGCGGACGTCGTAGATGCGGGGCACGACGTCGATGAAGTTGCAGATGCTCGACTGCGCGACGGCGACGCCCTTCGGTCGCCCGCTCGACCCGGACGTGTAGATCACGTAGCAGACCGGGTCGTCGTCGGGATCGGTGGGCAGCGGCCCCGGCCGGGTGGTGGGGGAGCCGTGCAGGTGTTCGCCCAGCTCGTCGAGGTGCCACACCGGGGTGGCGGTGAGCTCGGCCGTGGTCGGGGCCAGCGTCGTGCTGCTGAGCAGCAGGTTGAGGTCGGCGTTCTCGGCGATGTAGGCCACGCGCTCGGCGGGCGCGCCCGGGTCGATCGGCACGAACGCGGCGCCGGCCTTGAGGATCCCGAGCAGGGCCGTGTACGTGAGCCACGACCGCTCGAGCAGCAGGCCGACCCGTGACCCGGCGCCGACGCCGTACGCGCGGAGCAGGTGGGCGAGCTGGTTGGCCCGTCGTTCCAGCTCGGCGTAGGTGAGGACGAGGTCGCCGTCCTCGACGGCGATCGCCGACGGATTGCGGTCGCAGCTGGCTTCGAAGAAGTGCTCGAGTCTTCTCGGTGGACGGGGTCGTCGTCGATCCGCAATGCGGCGGTCGAGGAGCCCCGGAGGCGGCATCAGCGCCATTCGTGCGTTCCCCCCCAATGCGTGTTGTCGTGCGCGTCGCGCAGCGCCTGGTCGGCCTGTCGGATTCGATCGAGGACGGCCGCCGATCCCCCGTCGCGCGCGGCACGCTGATGGTTTCGCCCGTGTTACCGGCGCTGTTACGCGGCGCGGGTGCCGATTTCTGAGAGTTCGCTTTCGGTGCTGCACCGGTTGCTGCGTTCGGCCTTCTCGCGCACGCCATTGTCTGCGCCGAACGGAGCACGGGGGTGCGCTGTTCGGGCTTCGTGTAACGATGTTCGCGTCCGCGACGTTGGGCAGGTTGTGAGGGGAGTCGTGGAGCCGCCGTCCCGGGTGCGGGGTCGGCGCGGACCGTGGGGGTGTGGTCCACCGTGAACGGTGAGGCCGGTCGGGTGCCGGCCACGTGGCAATGATCGGTTCCGGGGGGCCGGTGCCGGTCGTTCGATGCGGGGTTGTCCGCCCGGGACGTGGTCGGTGTGATCGCCTTCCACGAATGCAGCCGCCGGGCCCGATGCCGGGCGGCGGGTCGCGTGTCCGGAGGGCCGCGGTAGCCGCTGGACGGTGCAATCCGCGGGGATGTTCGGGCTACTGCCGGATCGGACGTTCCCTTTCTGGAAAATGACTTCACGCGCCGACTGGCGCGTTCACCTTTCCTTTTTCTGCAATTGTCCGGACAGGAGGAACGGCCCCGAACGGGACCGCTCGCGGGCGCCCGTTCGACGGGGCGCCCGCCCATCCGGGGAGCGCGGTAACGCCGACGACGACCGATGCGACTTGATCGGCGAGTCGGTCCCCGTCCGGATGCTCCGGGTCGTGCCGCGGGGATACGGGGACGCCCGTCCTCGACGCCAGGGACCGCACATCGGGAGTAGCAGAACGTGATGCGAGTGATCGCCCCGGCTCCTCGCGAGCCGTGGCGGGAGGTGCTTGCCCGGGATCCGCACGCCCTGCCCGAGCACGCGCCGGAGTGGATCGACGCGATGGTCGCCCGGGGCGCGTACGAGGACGCCTCCCGCCTGTACGAGTTCAGCGACGGCCGCCGCTTCGTCCTGCCGCTCGTCCGGCGGCGGGGGCCGTCGGCACCCGGTGGCTGGTACGGGTCCTACCCGACGGGGTGGGGCATCGGTGGCCTCGCGGGCGCGGGCGTCGACGCGGGGGTCGTCGCCGCGGTCGTCGACGACCTGCGTTCGCTCGACGCGGTGCGGGTCACCGTGCGGCCAGATCCGCTGCAGGCGCACGCCTGGGCGGCGGTGGACGGGCCTGGGATCACGCGGATCGCACGGCGGGCGCACGTCATCGACCTGTCGGGCGGAGTCGAGGCC
>NZ_DATGOP010000012.1:0-2432 GCF_035305885.1 Pseudonocardia sp. | reverse complement strand
CGCCGCGCTGGGCTCAGCGGATCGGCACGGCTGTCGCCGCCGCCGCGTTGCTCGGCACGCTGGGTCTGTCGCTGTTCGGGTCGGCGAGCCGGCCGGAGGCGCCGGCGCGCGATCAGCACGCGGTCGTGCGGCTCGAGGTGGTCCGGGTCAGCGCGGGCACCGTGTTGGAGCTGCCGGCGCGCGATGCGTCCGCGACGCAGAGCGGCCGCGAGGTCGTGACCCAGCCGAACGACTCGGTGGCGAGGCTGGCGGATGGCCTCGGCACGACCCGCGGCGCGGTGCGCGAGGCGATCCTGCGGGCCAACCCGGGGATGACCCTGCCGAAGAGCGACCACACGCTGCTGCCGGCGGGCACCCGGTTCACCGCGCCCGCAGGCACCGGGGACACCTGGGCGACCCAGGTTGACGACAACCTGACCTGGATCGCCCACCGGTTCGGGCTGCGCGCCTGGATCGACATCGCCGACGCGAACCGCGACCGGCTCGCGGGCCGCGACGTCGACCTGATCCACCCGGGCGAGAACTGGGACGTGCCGGGCGCTGCCTCGCCGTCGCCGGAACCGACCGTGCCGACGACGCCGCCGACGACCGGGCCGACCACCCCGCCGACCGGGCCGATCACGCCGCCGGCGACGCCGGCGACGCCGCCGTCGCCGCTGTCCAGCGAGCCGACCACGGCGCCGACGCCCACGCCGTCGCAGACGCCGACGACCGGCCCGGAGACCTCGACGTCGACCCCGGGCGCGTCGCCGACGCCGGGTGGGACCGGGTCGCCCGGCCCGACCGGCAGCCCGAGCGAGCTGTCCGACGTCCGCGGTTCGCCGTCGCCGGTCGGACGGGTCGTGTTGCTCGTCGTCGGCGGCGCGGCCGCCGTGCTCGCGGCCGGGTTCGGCGTGTGGGCGCTGCTGCGCCGGATGCGGTCGTGGAGCGCCGTCGACGTCGTCGGTTCCCTGACCGGGGCCCGGGACGGGATCCGCCGGGGTGCTGCGGCGTTCTGGGGTACGCCGATGGGGCCGGGCCGGGCCCGCGCCGCCGTCCGCGTGGGTGGCGGGTTCGGGTTCGCCGGCGGGGTCGCGCTCGCCGTGGTCGGCGCGGGCACCGCGGCGACGGTCGCCGGTGTGGTCGTCGCGGGTGCGGCGGTGCTGGCGCTGCTGCGCTCGAAGTGGACGCCGCAGCAGATCCGGGCGCCCACCCGCGCCGAGCTCGGCGCCGCGTTCGGGCGCGTCCGCGCGGCCGTGGCGGCGTGGGGTTCGGCGCTCGCCGCGTGGGGCCGCTCGGTCCGCGACGGTTGGCCGATCGAGTGGACGGTGACCTACTGGAAGGTCGCCGTCCAGTTGGCGGCCCAGCAGCTGTGGGACCGGACCAGGCGGGTCGCCGGTGTGGTGTTCAGCCCGGCCGGGCTGGTGCACATCGCCGTGGGTGCGGTGTTCGTCGCCGCCACCGGGGCCCAGCTGGTGTGGGCGCTGCCCACGATCAGCGCGATGGTGGCGTTCCAGGTGCGCGGCACGCTCAACACGTTCAAGGACCTGCTGTCGAAGAACGTGTGGGTGCAGCGGGGCCTGCTGGCGGCGATCGCCGCGACGCTGTCGGTGAACCTGCCGCTGCACCTGCGGGGTGTGCTGAACCACGCGGCGCCGGACGCGTTCCAGGTGATCGCCGGGCTGTTCGGCGTCACGGCGGTGACCACGGTGATCGGCACGCTCGCGATGCTCGCGGCGCTGTTCACCCCGTCGTCGCCGGACAAGGGCCCGCTCGCGAAGCGGTGGGACCGGATGGCCGACCGCCTCGCGACGATCGGGGCGACGACGACGCTGGTGTCGATCCCGTTCTTGATCTACGCGGTGCTCGCCCACCCGAGCTTCGACGGGATCGTCAACATCCACCCGGTCGTGCTGGGCCTGGTGCTGGCCACGTTCACCGGGTTCGGCGGCGAGGCGCTGCTGCACCTGGCCGGGAAGGTGACCAAGTGGTCGCCGCCGGCGAGGCTGGTCAAGTTCTTCTCGGTCTACTCGGCCGCGACGATCGCCGCGTACGGGATGATCTACCAGCTGCGCCACCTGCCGCTGCTGATCTCGGTGACCGGTGCGCTGACGCTGGGCGGGCTCGCGCACTGGGTGCTGACCCGGCCGCACCTGTCGCCCCGCGCGAAGGTCGGGCACACGCTGGCGGGCGCGGCGCTCACGGGGGTGAACGCGCTGGCGGCGGCCGCGTTGTTCCTCGGCTGGCCCGCGCTGCCCACCGCGGTGGCGATCACGACCGGCGTGGTCGGTGTCCTCGCCACCCTGGCCTGGGCGTGGAGCATCCGCGGCCCGCCGAGCGGACCGAGCGGTCCCACGACACCCGACACCGGCACGCCGCGGCCGACCGGCCCGTCGTCGACGTCCCCGACGACCGGCGGCGCCGCGCCGCCGACGGAGAAGCCGGGTGGGAAG
>NZ_DATGOP010000011.1:0-74663 GCF_035305885.1 Pseudonocardia sp. | reverse complement strand
CGCATCCTCGCCCGCGCCTGGCTGCACGTGATCTGGAAATGCTGGCAGACCAACACCCCCTACCACCCCGCCCGACACGGCGCCGCACAAGCCCTCAACCGAGATCAACACGCGACGGCTTGACACAGGGCTACTCATGCCTGCACCAGCGGGCCGTAGGCGTCGGGGCGGCGGTCGCGGTAGAACGCCCAGTTCTGGCGCACCTCGTCGATCAGCCCGAGGTCGAGGTCGCGCACCACGAGCTCCTCGTCGCGGTCGGAGGCCACGTCGCCGACGAACTGGCCGCGCGGGTCGACGAAGTAGCTGGTGCCGTAGAAGTCGTTGTCGCCGTACTCCTCGACGCCGACCCGGTTGATGGCGGCCACGAAGTACTCGTTGGCGACGGCCGCGGCGGGCTGCTCCAGCTTCCACAGGTAGGACGACAGGCTGCGGCTGGTGGCGCTGGGGTTGTAGACGATCTGGGCTCCGGCGAGGCCCAGCGCGCGCCACCCCTCCGGGAAGTGGCGGTCGTAGCAGATGTAGACGCCGACCTTGCCGACGGCGGTGTCGAACACCGGCCACCCGAGGTTGCCCGGGCGGAAGTAGAACTTCTCCCAGAAGCCCTTGACCTGCGGGATGTGGTGCTTGCGGTACTTGCCGAGGTAGCTGCCGTCGGCGTCGATCACGGCCGCGGCGTTGTAGTAGTTGCCGGAGCTTTCGATCTCGAAGACCGGCACGACGAGCACCATCCGCAGCTCCTCGGCCAGCGCCTGCATCCGCTGGATGGTGGGCCCGTCCGGCACCGGCTCGGCCCACTTGTAGTGCTCGGCGTCCTGCACCTGGCAGAAGTACGGCGCGTTGAAGACCTCCTGGAATCCCATGATCTGCGCACCCTGCTCGGCGGCCTCGCGCGCGTACTTCTCGTGGACATCGATCATCGAGGCGGTGTCACCCGTCCACTTCGCCTGCAACAGCGCCGCGCGCACCACCCGGGACTCTCCCGCCATCGTCAGACCTCCGATGTCATCGCCCAGAAGGGGACACCTTCGAACGCCGACCGGTCGCGCCGCAAGACCCAATCGGGGCGGTGAAGATCCCGTCACGCGCTCGTGTCATGGCGGAAACGATTGTCGCTTGTTTCACTTTTCCTGGTCCGCTCCAATCGAGCCGGGGGCGATGCATGGCGGTAGCGGGGTGGGTGCTCGGTCTGGTTTCGATCGCCTGCCTCGGCGGCGGTCTGGTGCACCTGGCGCGGGTGGTGGTCGTGCGCTCGCGCATCCCCGGCGAGCTGTGCCACGCCGCCATGGCCGTCGGCATGGCCGCGATGTTCTCCCCGCTCGGGGACCCGCTGCCGCGTCCGGTGTGGACGGTGGTGTTCGCGCTCGGGCTCGTGTGGTTCGGCGCCGGGGCGGTGCGCGGCAGGACCCTCGCGGGCGACGCGGGCCACCACGCCGTGGGCTGCGCGGCCATGCTCTTGATGCTGGCCGCGGGGCACGGCGCGCACGGGCGCGGGGCGGCGGGCGCCCTCGGCGTCGCGTCGGTGGCCGCGCTGGCGCTCACCGGCTACTTCGCCTGGCACGCGCTGCGCTGCGCCGACCGCTGCCGCCGGGCCGACCTCGGGCCCGGCGCCGCCCCGGCGACCCTGCGGACCCACCCGTTGGCGGATCCCAGGCTCGCGGCCGGGGGGCAGCTCGTCACCGCTGCGGCCATGTCGGTGATGCTGCTCGGGATGGTCTGAGCCGATCCGATGACGCCGTTCGGGGCTGATGCGGAAAAAGGGGGCAAGTCGGTAGCGAGCCCTACGCGGCGGGTAGCCGGATCGAGGCTAGATTCCCACCGTACGACTGGGCTCGGTCACGACGGGGAGTTGCAGGAGAGATGGCGAGCATCGAAGAGGTCCGGGCCGGCATCGCGCTGGCCAACGACAAGGCCTCGGAGAGCCTCGGTGCGCTGCAGCAGGCGCATTCCTCCCTCCAACAGGCGCAGAGCGCGCTGCAGCAGGTGACGGAAGGCAGCACGCAGGCGGACGTCTCGGAGGCGAACGGGTTGCTCGCCCAGGCCGTCGGCAGCATCAGCGAGGTGCAGGGCCAGGTGCAGGCCGCGATCCAGGCGTCCGAGGGCGTCGCCAACCGGCTGTGACCGACCTGGGGGAGATCCGCGCCGTCCTGGCGGGGGTGGCCGAGCAGCTCGGCAGCGCCTACCAGCAGGCGGGGGTCGCGCGCGCCCGGATCGCCGACGCGAAGGCCGTGCTCGACGAGCTCGGCGAGCAGCACTCCGAGCCGCTGGTCCCCGCCGAGCTGCTGCAGGCCGAGCAGGAGCTGGAGCGCGGCCTCGGGCTGATCAACAGCGGGGCGGTCGCGGTCGACGCCATCCAGGCCAGGTTGTAGGCGCGACGTGGTACGCGGGCGCAGCAAGCGGCAGGAGCGCATCGCCGGTGCGTTCGACGCGCTGTGCGTCGCGGTCGCGCGCGCCCTCGGTGCCGCCGAGGGGGCGCGGGAGGCCGCGGTGCGCGCGCACGCCGAGGCGATGGTCGAGATGTGGCTGCGCGAGGAGGGGCTCGACGCGGCCGAGGTCGACCCCGGCCTGCGCGGGCTGCTCATCAACCCGGCCCTGGCCGGGGTGGTCGACCGGGTGCGGCGCGACCGCGCGGCCGCGTTCGAGCAGTGGCTCGCCACCGGCCCGCGCCGGCTCGAGCAGATCGTCGCCGAGTCCGCTCCCGGCCCGGCGGGCGACGACCCCGACGAGTGGCTCGGCCAGGTCGGCAAGGTCGACGGGGCGGGCCCGGTTCCGTCGCTGTGGCGGATCGGCACCGGGCGGGTCGGTGGCGCGGAGCCGGGGTTCCCGGTCGCGGTGCCGCTGCTCGACGAGTCGCACCTGCAGATCACCTCCACCCACGACGGGCGGCTGCGCGCCGAGGCCCTGGTGGAGAACCTGCTGCTGCGCGTGATGAGCACCTTCCGGCCCGGGGTGGTGCAGCTGCACGTCTGGGACGTCGGCCGGTTCACCGGGTCGCTGCCCGGCCTGTACCCGCTCACCCGCACCGGGCTGCTCACCGTGCACGACCCCGGCATGCTGGAGGAGCTGCTCGGGGAGCTGTCGGACCGGATCCGGCGCGTCCACACCCGGGTCCTGGTCGACGGGCACCCGTCGCTGCGGGCGCTGGCCGAGACCACCGGCGGGCGCACCGAGCCCTGGGTGGTCGCGGTGCTGCTCGGCAACCGGTCGGCGCTCAAGGACACCGAACACCGGCAGCTGCAGCGCGTGGCCCGCGACGGGCCCGCGTGCGGCGTGCAGCTGGTGCTGCTGGACGTGCCGATGACGGTCAACGCGCCGATCGAGACGATCCGCGTCGACGACGGCGGGCTCGCCACCACGTCGATGACCGGGCCGCACGTCACCGTGGAGCCGGACCCGCCGCTGCCGCAGGCCGAGGTCACCCGTGCCGCGCACGCCATCGCCGACGAGCACGAGCGCTGGCGCAGCCGGGTCGCGACGTTCGCCGACCTCCTCCCCGCGCGGGAGGAGTGGGGGACGTCTTCGTCGGTCGCCGGGCTGCGGGCGCCGGTGGGGTTCGCCGACGGGATGCCCGCGCAGGTCACGCTGGCCGACGCGTCCCCGCACGCGCTGATCGGCGGCCCGAGCGGCTCGGGGAAGACCAACCTCCTGCTCACCATGATCAGCTCGATGGCCGCCCGCTACGGGCCGGACGAGCTGGAGTTCTACCTGCTCGACTTCAAGGAGGGGGTCTCGTTCGCCCAGTTCGCGCCCGGGCGGCGGGACCGCACCTGGCTGCCGCACGCGCGGCTGATCGGCGTCAACATCAACACCGACCGCGAGTTCGGGCTCGCGCTCCTGCAGTTCCTCTCCGACGAGATGCGCAGGCGCGCCGAGGCGGCCAAGGCGCACGAGGTGACGAAGCTCGAGGAGCTGCGCCGCGAGGACCCGCGCGGCCGCTGGCCGCGGATCGTCGCGGTGATCGACGAGTTCCAGTACCTGTTCGCCGAACGCGACGCGGTCACCCGCCAGGCCACCCTGCTGCTGGAGGACGTGGCGCGGCGCGGCCGCTCCCAGGGCATCCACCTGGTCCTGGCCAGCCAGGACGTGTCCGGGATCGAGGCGTTCTGGGGGCGCCCGGCGATCTTCGAGCAGTTCGTGCTGCGGATCGCGCTCCCGCGCGCGCGGCGGGTGCTCGCCGACCTCAACGACGCCACCCTCGGCCTGCCGCGCTGGCACGCGGTGATCAACCACGAGTCGGGCATCACCCACGGCAACGAGGTGGTGCGCATCCCGGACGCCACCGGCAAGGGGTCGGTCGACGAGGTGCAGCGGATCCTGCACGAGATCTACGGCGCAGAGGCCACCGAGCCCCGGCTGTTCGACGGCAGCCGCTCGCCCCGGCTGGCCGAGCTGCTCGCCGCGCTGCCGGCGGGCGACCTGCCGCGTGCCGTGGTGGGCCAGTGCATCGACGTGGCCGGCAGCCCCGCCGCGGTCGGCATGCCGGACGTCCCCGGGCGCAACCTGGGCGTGCTCGCGTCGATCGGGCGGGAGGCGGTCGACGTGCTCGGCGCCGCCGCCGCGTCGCTGGCCGAGCAGCACCCGCGCGACACCCTCGACGTCGTGGTCGCCCCGCTGACCGCGGAGGCGGTCGACCCCGCCGAGCGGCTCGCCGAGCGGGTGGTCCGCGCGGGGCAGCGGGTGGAGACCGTCCGGCTCGACGGGTTCCGGGCCCGCGTGGAGGCGATGGCGCAGGAGGTGACCGAGCGGCTGGCCGGCACCGCCTCGCGGCACCCGGTGGCGTTCGTGCTCTACGCCGCCGACGCCGCCGAGACCGCGCTCGACCGGGCGGGCACGGACGCGCTGCGCAAGGTCATCCACTTCGGCCCGGAGACCGGGGTGCACGTGCTCGGCTGGTGGCGCAGCCCCGCCCGGCTGAAGGCGCTGCTCATGATGGGCGCCTCGCCCGACGACCTGGGGGCGTGGGTGGCCCTCGACGTCCAGGGCTCGGAGGTGCAGCCGTTCGTGCCCGGCATGTTCGTCACGTGGTCGCCCCGGCCGGGGCGCGGCCTGCTGTTCGACCGCGCGCAGCACACCCAGCCGGAGGTGGTCATCGTGCCGTCGCTGGAGGAGGGCCCGTGAGCGCGGCGCGCGAGTACAAGGACGTCGTCGCCGGGATCGCGGCGGCGGCCGAGGAGCTGCGGGAGCGGGAACGGAAGCGGGCCGCGGCGCTGAACCGCGAGCTCGTCGGCCTCGGCGAGGCCATGGCGCACGCCGAGGAGCGGGCCGGCCTCACCCGCCTCGGCGTGGAGCTGCACTGGGAGGCCGCGCTGGAGGCGCTGTGGGTGGAGTCGTGGATGAAGCTGCGGCCCCGCCCGGCCCCCGACCGCCGCGCCGACCCGGCGCGGATCGACGAGTACGACGCGGAGGTCGAGGCGCGGGCGGCCGAGCTGCAGGCGGCGACGCGGCGCCGCTTCGGCCTGCCGCGCCGCTGAACCCCGCCGTTCGCCGGGAACCGGGTGCGCGGCTCAGAACACCGTGCGCGCCCGCCAGTGCTCGAGCAGCGCCCGGTCGCCGCTGACCGCGACCCGGGCCTCCTCGGGCCGGGCGCGCCGGGAGAACACCAGCAGCAGCTCGGCCACGGGCCCGGCCACCACCACGTCCGCGTCCGCGGTCCGGCGCTCCCACGTCACGCCCCCGGGCCCGCGGGTGATCAACCAGCCCGGGGCGGCGTCGCCCGCCCGCCACTGCAGCGTCTGGCCGTCGCCGCGCAGCTCGACCAGGTCGGGCTTCAGCGCGGCCGCGCCCGCCGCCGCGATCAGCTCGAGCCCCTCGCTGATCGCGTCGGCCGCGAGGTCAGGGGCGACCGCGAACGGCCGGCCCGCCGCGGCTGCGGCGTCCGCGAGGTGCACCACCGAGTCGGCCAGCATGCGCCGCAGCCAGAACCGCGCGGGTCGGTCGCCGAGGAACGTCCACACGACCGTCTCCGGGCCCACCTCGGTGACGGCGGCGACGAGGTCGTCGGTGCTCTCGCGCAGCCAGCCCGCCCACTCCCGCGGGGGGCCGAGCTCCGCGGCGCGCGGTTGGGGGGTCGGCGCCGCCGCCCGGCTGCGCACGAGCTCGCCGCTCCACCGGTACGCCTGCCCGATGTGGCCGACGAGGTCGCGTACCCGCCACTCCGGGCACGTGGGCACCGTGGCCTGCGGGTCGAGGCCCTCGACCGCCGCCGCGAACGCCTCCGTCACCTCGTGCAGGCCCGTGACCAGCCGGTCGACGCCCAGATCGAGGCGCAGCATCTGATCCATGGCCGTACCGTAGGAACTCCACCGTGCTGGAGGTTCGACCGATCGTGACGCAGGACACACCCGAGCTGGGCATCGGCGACCTCGCCGCCCGGACCGGGGTACCGGTGCGCACGATCCGCTTCTACTGCGACGAGGGGCTGCTCGAGGCGCACCGCAGCGCGGGTGGGCACCGCCGGTTCCCGCGATCGGCGGTGGATCGGCTCGACCTCGTGCGGCGGCTGCGCAGGCTGGGGCTCGGGCTGCCCGCGATCGCGAGCGTCCTGTCCGCCGAGCGGTCGCTGCCGGAGGCGGTCGCGGCCGAACGCGCCGCGCTCGACGTCGAGCTCGCGGCGCTCGCCTGGCGCCGGGCCGCGCTGCGGGCGGTGGAGGAGGCGAGCCCCGCCGAGCGGGCGGCCCGCCTCGACCTGCTCGCCGCCGCCCACGACCGCACCGCGGCGCACGACGCGCTCGTGGCGTTCTGGCAGCGGATCATGGCCGTCCGGCTGCCGGGGCACGTCGAGTCGATGTTCTTCGAGGCGAGCGCGCCGCGGCCGCCCGCGGAGCCGACGCCCGCGCAGGTGGTGGCCTACGCCGAGCTGGTCGCGCTGGTCGCCGAGCCCGGGCTGGGGCGCAGGCTGGCCGCGCGGGCGTGGGCCAACGGCCGCCGCATCGCCGACGAGACCACGCTGCTCGCCGGCATCGGCGAGGCGTGCGAGCTGGCCCGCCCGCTCGTGCTCGCCGGGAGCAGCCCGGTCGCCTGCGCCGCCGTGGACCGGTTCGTCGCCGCCTACGCCGAGGTCATGCGCGGTGCCGACACCCCGCGGTTCCGCCGCGAGCTGCTCGCCGCGACCGCGGTCGACCGGGACCCGTTGCTGCGCCGCTACTGGACGTTGATCGGCGAGGTGACCGGTGACCCGGCGCCCGTCGGCACCGCGCAGGCGTGGCTGCTCGACGCGCTGGAGCGCCAGGCCGCGCCGACGGGCCGCGCCCGCACGGCGTCCTGACCGCGCGGGCGCGACCCGCCGTCACAGGTCCAGGTCGTCGGCGTCGTCGCGGGCGAGGAAGCTCGCCACCCGGTCGACGGCGTTCTCGAACTCGGGGTTGAGGTCGACGAAGGCACGCAGCCGCTCGGCCAGCCACTCCACGCTGACCTGCTCGTCGCCGCGCCGCTCGACCAGCTCCTCGATCCCTCGGTCGGTCGCGTACACCCCTTGCTGCTCCTGGTTACTCCGCGAAGGCCTCGTCGATCAGGGCGGCCTGCTCGACCTCGTGCACCTTCGACGACCCGGCGGCCGGGGCGGCCATCCGCCGCCGCGAGACCCGCCGGAACCCGGCCAGGCGCGGCAGCTTCGAGGGCAGCTCGAGGCCCATGAACGGCCAGGCACCCTGGTTCGACGGCTCCTCCTGGACCCACCGGATGTCCTCGGCGTTCGGGTAGCGGTCGAGCACGGCCGCGAGCTGGCGGTCGGGCACCGGGTAGAGCTGCTCGATGCGCACCAGCGCGGTGTCGTCGATGCCCCGCTTCTCCCGGGCCATGGCCAGCTCGTAGTACAGCTTGCCGTAGCAGAGGATCAGCCGCCGCACGCCCGACCCGTCGCCGTCGCGGAACTTCGGGTCGTCGATGACCGGGCGGAACTGGCCGCCGGTGAAGTCGGCGAGCGGGCTGACGGCCTGCTTGGCCCGCAGCATCCACTTCGGCGTGAACACCACCAGCGGGCGGCGCACCCCGTCCATCGCGTGGCGGCGCAGCAGGTGGAAGTAGTTCGCCGGCTCGGTGGGGATGGCCACCGTCATCGAGCCCTCGGCGCACAGCTGCAGGAACCGCTCGATGCGACCGGAGGAGTGGTCGGGTCCCTGCCCCTCGAGCCCGTGCGGCAGCAGCAGCACCACGTCGGACATCTGGCCCCACTTGGCCTCACCGGACGAGATGAACTCGTCGATGACCGACTGCGCCCCGTTGACGAAGTCGCCGAACTGGGCCTCCCACGCCACGAACGCCTCGGGGTTGGCCACGGAGTAGCCGTACTCGAAGCCGAGCGCGGCGAACTCCGACAGCGCCGAGTCGTAGGGCAGGAACCGCTCCTGGTCCTCCGACAGGTTGCGCAGCGGGTAGTACTCCTCGCCGGTGCGCCGGTCGATGATCACCGAGTGGCGCTGCACGAACGTGCCGCGCCGGGTGTCCTGCCCCGCGATGCGCACGAGCTTGCCGTCCATCAGCAGCGAGCCGAACGCGATCAGCTCGCCGAACGCCCAGTCGACGTTGCCCTCGCGCGACATCTGGTAGCGCCGCTGCAGCACCGGCTTCACGCGCGGGTGCACGGTGAAGCCTTCGGGCAGCTCCACGTGGACGTCGCCGACGCGGTGGATGACCTCGAGCGGCACGGAGGTGTCGAGGTCGGTCGGGACCGACTGCTCCTTCTCCACCGACGGGCTCGGCGCGGGCGGGGTCTTCTCCAGCTCGCGGACCTCGTTGAAGACGTGCTCCAGCTGGTTGGAGAAGTCCTTGAGGGCGTGCTCGGCCTCCTCGACGGTGATGTCGCCGCGGCCGATCAGCGACTCGGTGTAGATCTTCCGGACGCTGCGCTTCGAGTCGATGATGTCGTACATCGCCGGCTGGGTGATCGAGGGGTCGTCGCCCTCGTTGTGGCCCCGGCGCCGGTAGCAGATCATGTCGATGACGACGTCGTTGTGCCAGCGCTCGCGGTACTCGACCGCCAGCTTGGCCACCCAGACGCACGCCTCCGGGTCGTCGCCGTTCACGTGGAACACCGGCGCGTCGATCATCTTCGCGACGTCGGTGGAGTACTGCGACGAGCGCGAGTGCTCGGGCGCGGTGGTGAACCCGACCTGGTTGTTGATGACGACGTGCACGGTGCCGCCGGTGCGGTAGCCGCGCAGCTTGGCGAGGTTGAGCGTCTCGGCCACCACGCCCTGCCCGGCGAACGCGGCGTCGCCGTGCAGCATCAGCGGCAGCACGGTGAACCCGCCCTCGCCCTTGTCGAGGATGTCCTGCTTGGCGCGGACGATCCCCTCGAGCACCGGGTCGACGGCCTCCAGGTGCGACGGGTTGGACGCGAGCGACACGACCGTCTCGCCGTCGCCGAACATCCGGAAGTACTTGCCCTCCGCGCCGAGGTGGTACTTCACGTCGCCGGAGCCGTGGGCCTGGCCGGGGTCGAGGTTGCCCTCGAACTCGCGGAAGATCTGGCTGATCGGCTTGCCGACGATGTTGGCCAGCACGTTCAGCCGGCCGCGGTGCGGCATGCCGATGACGACCTCGTCGAGCTCGTGCTCGGCGGCCTTGTCGAGGATCGCGTCGAGCAGCGGGATCACCGTCTCGCCGCCCTCGAGCGAGAACCGCTTCTGCCCGACGTACTTGGTCTGCAGGAACGTCTCGAACGCCTCGGCCGCGTTGAGCTTGGAGAGGATGTACTTCTGCTCGGCCTGGCTCGGCTTCTGGTGCGGCACCTCGAGCCGCTCCTGCAGCCACGCGCGCTGCTCGGGATCGGCGATGTGCATGTACTCGGCGCCGATCGTGCGGCAGTAGGCGTCGCGCAGCACGCCGAGCACGTCGCGCAGCTTCATGTGCTGCTTGCCCGCGAACCCGCCGACCGCGAACTCCCGGTCGAGGTCCCACAGCGTGAGCCCGTGGGAGAGGACGTCGAGGTCGGGGTGGCGGCGCTGGCGGTAGTTCAGCGGGTCGGTGTCGGCCATGAGGTGGCCGCGGGTGCGGTAGGCGTCGATCAGCTCCATCACCCGGGCGGTCTTGTCGACCGCGCCCTCGGGGATGTCCTGCACCCAGCGCACCGGCTCGTACGGCACCCGCACCGAGCGGAAGATCTCGTCGTAGAACTCGTCCTCGCCGAGCAGGAGCTGGTGCACGCGGCGCAGGAAGTCGCCGGACTCGGCGCCCTGGATGATCCGGTGGTCGTAGGTCGACGTCAGCGTGATGATCTTGCTGACGCCGATCTCGGCGAGCTTCTCGTCGCTCGCGCCCTGGAACGGCGCGGGGTACTCCATCGCGCCGACGCCGATGATCGCGCCCTGGCCCTGCATGAGCCGCGGCACCGAGTGGTTGGTGCCGAGCGTGCCGGGGTTGGTGAGCGTGATGGTGGTGCCCGCGAAGTCCTCGGCCTGCAGGTTGCCGGTCCTGGCCTTGTGGACCATCGCCTCGTAGGCCGACCAGAACTGCGCGAAGTTCATCGTCTCGCAGCCCTTGATCGAGACGACGACGAGGGAGCGCGAGCCGTCCTTGCCCGGCAGGTCGATGGCGAGCCCGAGGTTGACGTGGTCGGGCTGCACCACGACCGGCTTGCCGTCCACCTCGGCGTAGTGCCGGTTCATCACCGGGAAGTCGGCGAGCGCCTTGACGACCGCGTACCCGATGAGGTGCGTGAACGAGACCTTCCCGCCACGCGTGCGCCGCAGCTGGTTGTTGATGACCACGCGGTTGTCCGCGAGCAGCTTCGCGGGCACCGCGCGCACGCTCGTGGCCGTCGGCACGGACAGCGAGGCGTTCATGTTCTTGACGACCGCGCCCGCCGCGCCGCGCAGCGGGATCGTGGTGCCGCCGGAGAGGTCACCGGCCGGCTGCGCGGGGCGCGCGGCCTGGGAGGTGCTGCCCGCGGGTGGCTTGTCGGCGGTGGCCTTCTTCTTCGCGGCGGTGCTGCCGTTGGAGGCGCCACCGGCGGCGGGGGGCGTGAGCGCCGTGCGGTCGGCCGCCCGCTTGCGCTCGCTCGGCTCCGCGGGCTCGGCGGCGGGGGTGGGCGCGGGAGCCGTGGGCGCGTCGGACGGGGCGGACGGGCGCCCGGGCCGCTGGGCCGCCTCCTGCACGGAACCGGTGCCTGCCGAGTCGTCGACGGTGGCGGCGGCAGCGGTGGGGCGGTAGTCGGCGAAGAACTCGTGCCACGCGGGGTCGACGTTGTTCGGGTCGTCGAGGAAACGCTGGTACATCTCCTCGACGAGCCATTCGTTCGGCCCGAACTCGTCTGCTGGACTGGACGTACTGCTGCTGGACACGCTGATGACCGCCTTGATCGGATCGCATCGACATCGCCGAGGACTGCACGCCAGGTTAGTCCTCGCGTTCAGAGGGCGGGTACCGCACACGGGAGGCACGCGCCTGCACCGGTCAAGGCGTCGGTTCGGTGAACTTCCGCAGGCCTGCAGGCCCGAACCCGGCCAGGCCCGCTAGGCCGCCGGGAGATCGCCCTCGGCGTCGACGACCGCGGTCCGCACGGCCGTGGTGCTGATCACGGTGCCCGCCCGCAGCCCGGACCGGGAGTCGGTGCGCAGCGTGTCGCGTTCGCCGGCGAACTGGCCGTCGGACGGGTCGAGCAGCAGCTCGGTGCGGGTGCGCCCGGCGTCGTGGACGATCGCGAAGCACTCGTGCCCGTCGACGTTGCGCGCGTCGTCGGTGAAGCTCACCCCGGGCAGCTTCGACAGCGCCTTGAAGAACGCCGCCCGCAGGTCCGCGGGCACCAGCGCGGTGCGCAGCGCCGTGACGGCCGCCGCGAACGGCCCGAACCAGCTCCCCGGGTTCTCCTCGATGAGCCGGTCGAGCAGGTCGGACGGGTCGCGGGGCAGCCGCTGCAGGAACTCCGGGGTGGGCGACTGCCAGCTGCCGCGCCGCGGCAGCCGCGGGCGCGGGCAGAACGCGGTGTCGAGGTCGAGGCCCAGCTCGTCGGAGTCGCGCGAGGTGTCGAAGTCGCCGTAGCGGGCGCGGAAGCGGCCGACGGGCGCCACGTCCTGCAGGTCGAACCCCTCCTCGCGCGCCTGTTCCGCCGAGCCGGTGAGCCACTCCTGCGCGCCGGTGAGCTCGCGTTCGAGCACCCACTCCTTCTCCGGGTCCGCCGGGATCCACTGCCTCAGCCGGTGCTCGGTGAGGTGCTGGTGGGGCCCGAACGTGCCGAGCCACCACGCGTGCGTCTCGACGAATCGGTACTGGTGCGGCGCCACCGGACGGTCGGACACGGCGATGGCGAGCTCGGTCAACGCACGCTCCCTGCGGTCGGCGACGGTCCCTCAGAGTGTGACCCAGTAACCGTGCGTGATCGATCCGCCCTTGCGCAACGATCGCGATCGTGACGCGGGCGACGCGCGGCGCGTGCGTACGGTCACCGCGCGGGGATCTTCAGGAGATCCACTCCTTGACCTGGCCGAGCACCTTCGGCACGTCGGAGGAGACCGGGTTCACGTGCAGGTGCGTGATCCCCGCCTCGCGCAGCACGGCGATCCGCTCCTTCACCCGCGCTGGCGGGCCGATGAGCGTGGCCCGGTCGATGAAGTCGTCGGGGAGCGCCGCGGCTGCCTCCTCCTTGCGCCCCTCGAGGTAGAGGTCCTGCACCACCCGTGCCGCGTCCGGGTAGCCCTGGCGGGCGAACACGGTGTTGTAGAAGTTGCGCCCGCGCGCGCCCATGCCGCCGATGTACAGCGCGAACATGCCCCGGGCCAGCGCGCGCGCCGGCTCGAACACCTCCTCCTCGATCGCGAGCACCCCGCCGCCGGTGATCTGCAGCGGGCCGAGCTCGGGCGCCCGCTTCGCCGTGCCCGCGTCGAGGGCGGGCCCGAAGACCTCGCGGAGCTTCTCGGGCACGAGGACGTGCGGAAGCCAGCCGTTGGCCAGCTCGGCGGTCATCTCGAGGTTCTTGTCGCCGAGCGCGGCCACCCAGATCGGGATGTCCGCCCGCCGCGGGTGGTTGATCAGCTTCAGCGGCTTGCCCAGCCCGGTGCCCCGGCCCTCCGGCAGCGGGATGGGGTAGAGGCCGTCGTTGGTGAGCCGCTCGCGCCGCCACACCTTGCGGCAGATCTCGATGACCTCGCGCGTGCGCGCGACCGGCTTGTCGTAGGGCACGCCGTGCCAGCCCTCGATCACCTGCGGCCCGGACGCGCCGAGCCCGAGTATCGCGCGCCCGCCCGACAGGGCGTCGAGCCCCGCGGCCGTCATCGCGGTGAGCGCGGGGGTCCGGCTGTAGATCGGCAGGATCCCGGCGCCGATCTGCACGCGCTCGGTGCGCGCGGCGAGGTAGCCCATGAGCGACACCGCGTCGAAGCTGTACGCCTCCGCGACCCACACGACGTCGAGGCCCGCCCGTTCCATCTCGACCACCGACTCGGCGTTGCGGACGGGGTCGTCGCCGTAGGGGAGCTGGGTCGACAGCAGCATGGGCGGTGATGTTACCGGCGAGTCACCTCGCGTGGGGGGTCGTAAGGTGCCGGTGTGAGGTTCCGCGTCGTCCCGGCCGCCTACGTGTTCCTGCTCCGCGGCACCGGCGCGGGCACCGAGGTGCTGCTGCAGCTGCGCAGCGGCACCGGATACCGGGACGGGCACTGGGCGGCCGCGGCCGCCGGCCACGTCGAGGCGGGCGAGTCCGTGTTCGAGGCGGCCTGCCGGGAGGCCGTGGAGGAGGTCGGGGTCAAGATCGACCCGGTCGACCTCGAGCCGCTGACCGCGATGCACCGCACCCACCGCAACGACGACCCGATCGACGAGCGGGTCGACTTCTTCTTCGGCTGCCGCCGCTGGGTGGGCGAGCCGCGCCTCGTGGAGCAGGCGAAGGCGGCCGGGCTGGGGTGGTTCCCGCTCTCCGCGCTGCCCGACCCGGTGGTCCCGCACGAGCGGTACGTCCTCGAGGCGCTGCGCGACGACCGCTTGCCGACCATCACGACCTTCGGCTTCTGACTGCGGCGCCCCCTCTTCTCGCCCGCTCCCGCAACTGGATACGGTGACGATCCCCACCCGCGTGCAACCCCCGTGCCGGCGGGTAGTCACGACCACTCGGAGTTCCCCATGAGCTCTCCATTGCAGGTCCCTCGGATGCGCGCCGCAGCGCGTCGCGTGAAGGCGGGTGGCGAGCGCTTCCTCGGGGGCGTGCTGCCCGGAGCGTCCGCCCGCAGGCTGCAGATCAAGGCGTTCGCCGACGAGTGGGCGGCGGCCAACCTGGAGGCTCGGCGCGGCACCGGGCCGCTGTGGATCGTCCTGGGCGACTCGGCCAGCCAGGGCATCGGCGCCACCCGGCGCGAGACCGGCTACGTCAGCGTCGTGCACGAGCGGTTGCGCCGCCGCGACGACTGGCGGGTCATCAACCTCTCCCGCGCGGGCGCGGGCATCGCCGACGTGCTCACCCGCCAGCTCCCCGAGCTCGTCGAGCTCACCCGCGACCAGTCCGCCGACCTGGTCAGCTGCATCGTCGGCGCCGAGGACATCGCCCGCCGGGTCCCCGGCCTGGACGTGTCGCTGCGGCAGCTGCTCGCGTCGCTGCCGGTCGGCACGGTGGTCGGCACGTTCGCCCGCGGGTCGCGCAGCGGGCTCGCCGCCCGGCTGGACGCGATCACGCGCGAGGAGGCCGCGCGGCACCAGCTGCGCGTGGCCGAGCTGCCGCCCCGGTTCGGGCCGGGCGTGCGGGGCCGGGAGCGCAACCCGCTCGGCGACGTCGAGCACGCCGGGTGGGCCGACGCCGTCCTCGCCGCGATCGACGGCCCGCCCGTCGAGGTGGCCACCTCCACCGACCCCGAGCTCCCGGTGGTGCGCGCCGACGGGGCGAAGGAGCCCGCGGGCGCGGAGAAGGCCGCCGACGGCGCGTCGGCCGACGACTGACGCGGGGCCGGACGACCTGGTGCAGGAGGACCGGACCGGCCGGATCACCGTCCGCGACCTGAGCAAGCGGTTCGGTGCCGTGCAGGCCGTCGACGGGCTGACGTTCACGGTCGAACCGGGCGCCGTCACGGGGTTCCTCGGGCCGAACGGGTCCGGGAAGACCACGACGCTGCGGATGATCCTCGGGCTGGTCACCCCGACGGCGGGGGAGGCGCGCATCGACGGCGTGCCGTTCGCCGAGCTGCCGCAGCCCGCCCGCGCCGTCGGCGCCGTGCTGGAGGCGCAGGGCTTCCACCCCGCCCGCACGGCCCGCGCCCACCTCCTCGCGTGCGCCGCCGCGATCGGCGTGCCCGACGAGGCGGTGGAGCACGCGCTGGGCACCGTCGGGCTGGGCGAGGTGGGTGGCCGCCCGGTGGGCGACTACTCGCTCGGCATGCGGCAGCGGCTCGCCCTGGCCGCCGCGCTGCTCGGCGACCCGCCCGCGCTGGTGCTCGACGAGCCGGGCAACGGGCTCGACCCCGAGGGCATCGCCTGGCTGCGCACGTTCCTGCGGGCGTTCGCCGCGCAGGGCCGCAGCGTGCTGATCTCCAGCCACCTGCTCGCGGAGGTCGAGCAGACCGCCGACCACATCGTCGTGATCAACCGCGGGCGCTGCGTCTACCAGGGCTCGCTCGCCGAGCTGCGGGGCTCCCGCGACGCCCGCGTGCTCGTGCGCTGCGCCGACCCGGTGCGGCTCGCCGACGCGCTCGCCGCCACCGGCGTGCTCGAGATCGACACCCTGCCCGACGGCTGGCTGGGCATCGCGGGCACCGACCCCGTCCACGTCGGGGACGTGGCGCTCGGCGCGGGCGTGGCGATCTACGGGATGGTGCACGAGCGGGTGGAGCTCGAGCAGCTGTTCTTCCAGCTCACCTCGGAGCCGTGGCAGCCGTGGGGGTGAGCGCGGTCGCGGCGCCGGTGCGCGCGGAGGTGCGCAAGGTGGCGTCGACCAAGCTGTGGTGGGGCCTGCTGGTCCCGGTCACGCTGCTGTCGAGCATGATCAACCTGTTCGGCGGGGTCTTCACCGCGGCGTTCCCCGAGTCGGAGCGGCTGCCGCTGCTGCTCGGGTCGCTCGCCTACGCGCTGGGATTCACCGGCGTGTTCGCCGCCGTGCACGGGGTCGTCGCCGCGGCGGGCGAGTTCCGCCACCGCACGATCACCACCACGTACCTCACCACCCGCGGCCGCGCGCCGGTGCTGCTGGCGAAGATGCTCGTCAGCGCGGGCGTGGGCGCCTGCTACGCGGTGGCGACGGTGGTGACGGGGATCCTCGCGGGCGTCGCCGCCGACGGGGGCGCCGGGTTCCCCGACGCCGGCCCGCTGCTCGCCACGATCCTGATCGGGACCGTGGTCTCGGCGCTGTGGGGCGCGCTCGGCGCCGCGTTCGGCACGGCGGTGAGCAACCAGGTCAGCGCGCTGGTGTCGCTGCTGCTGTACCTGATGGTCGGCGAGCTGCTGCTCGGCGCGGTGCTCGAGGCGGCCGATTCTGCGGCGGTCCGCGCCCTGTCGTCCTACCTGCCGGGCAACGCCGGAGAGATCGCGATCTACGGCATCCCGGTGCGGGAGATCGCGGGCCCGCAGACGGCGCCGCGGCTCGTCGAGCTGCTCGCGGGCGTCACCGACCCGCCCGGCTGGGGGGTCGCGCTGCTGGTCGTCGCGCTGTGGACGGCGGCGGCGGGCGCCGTCGGCGGGTGGGTCGCCTCCCACCGCGACATCACCTGACCCGCCCGGTCAGATCGGATTCAGGATCCGGTCGAGGAACTGCCGGGTGCGGGCCTCGGCGGGCTCGGTGAGCACGCGCTGCGGCGGCCCCGACTCGACCACCACGCCGCCGTCGAGGAACAGCACCTGGTCGGCCACGTGTTGGGCGAAGCGGATCTCGTGGGTGACGACGACCATGGTCCAGCCGTCCGATGCCAGGTCCTTGATCACCCGCAGCACGTCGCCGACCAGCTCGGGGTCCAGTGCCGAGGTGGGCTCGTCGAACAGCATCAGCTTCGGCTTCAGCGCGAGCGCCCGCGCGATGCCGACCCGCTGCTGCTGGCCGCCGGACAGCTGGAACGGGTACTGGTCGGCCTTCTCGGCCAGGCCCACCTGATCCAGCAGCCGCCGCGCGTCGGCCACGGCTTCCTCCCGCGGCCGTTTCTGCACCACCACCGGGCCCTCGATGATGTTCTGCAGCACGGTCATGTGTGGGAACAGGTTGTGGTTCTGGAACACCATCCCGCTCTGCAGCCGGAACCGGGTGAGGGTGGCCCGGTCGACCTCGCCCGAGAAGTCCACCGTGAGATCACCGATGGTGATCACCCCCGTGTCGGCCCGGTCCAGGGCGTTCAGCGTGCGCAGCATCGTCGTCTTCCCCGACCCGGAGGGCCCGATCACCGCGGTCACCGAGCCCGCGGGCACGTCGAAGGAGATGCCGCGCAGCACCTGCAGCTCGCCGAAGGACTTCTCGACGTCGCGAACGGTCAGCAGGTCGGTCACTTCGCCACGTACCTCTCCAGCCTCGTCTCCAGCCGGATCTGGCCGAAGGACAGCACGAAGCAGATCACCCAGTAGTAGACCGCGGCCACCCCGTACAGCGCGAAGAAGTCGAACGTCGGCGCCGCGGCCAGCTGGGCGACCCGCAGCAGCTCGGTGACGAGGATCGTCGAGGCCAGCGACGTGTCCTTCACCAGCGAGATCAGCGTGTTCGAAAGCGGCGGCACCGCGGTGCGGGCCGCCTGCGGCAGGATGATGCGGCGCAGCGTCGTGGCGTAGCCCATGCCGATGGTCTGCGCCGCCTCCCACTGGCCCTTCGGGATGCTGAGGATCGCCGCGCGGATCACCTCGGCCGCGTAGCCGCCGACGTTCAGGCTGAACGCGATGACCGCGGCCGGGAAGGGGTCGATCACGATGTTCAGCTGCGGCAGCGCGTAGAACACGATGAACAGCTGGACCAGCAGCGGCGTGCCCCGGATGACCGAGATGTACCCGCGCGCCGCGAGCGACAGCGGCCGGATCGGCGAGATCCGGGCGAGCGCGACGAAGAGCGCGAGCACCAGGCCGAGCACGAAGCTGATGGCCGTGAGCGGCAGGGTCGTCGTGACCGTGGCCTGCAGCATCGGCCACAGGTTCCGCCAGATCAGGCCCCAGGTGCTCGCATCCACTACGAACCGCTGACGTCGACGCCGAAGTACTGCTCGGAGATGCGCTTCAGCGTCCCGTCGGCGCGCAGCTCGTCGAGGGCGCGGTTGACGTCGGCGATGAGACCGCTGTCCCTGCGCGCCGCGAACGCCTGCTCGCTCGTGTCACCGGTGGTGCCCGCGACCTTCACGCCCGCGTCGCCCTGCACCTTCTGGTACTCGGCCACCGCGAGCGAGTCGTTGACCGTGGCGTCCACCCGGCCGTCCTTGAGCAGCTGGACGGCCTGCACGAAGCCCTCGACGGCCTCGACGTCGGCGCCCGCCCCGCGGGCCACGTCGGCCCAGTTGCTGGTGGCCGACTGCGCGGTGGTCCTGCCGGCGAGGTCGGCGAGGCTCGTGATGTCGGTGTTGTCGGCGCGGGTGACGATCACGCCCTCCGACACCGTGTACGGCTCGGAGAGGTCGTACTTGGCCTTGCGCTCGTCGTTGATCGCCACCTGGTTGGCGACCAGGTCGAACCGCCCCGACTCGAGCCCGGCGAAGATCGCGTCCCACGGCGTCTGCACGAACTCGACCTGCTTGCCGAGCTTCTCGCCGACGGCCCGCGCGATCTCGACGTCGTAGCCGGTGAGCTCGCCGTCGGTGCCCTGGAAGCTGAAGGGGCTGTAGGTGCCCTCCGTGCCGACCCGCAGCGTGTTCTCGTCCGAGCCGCCACCCCCGCACCCGGCGACGGCGAGGACGGCCAGCAGCGCGGTGGCCGCTGTGATGATCGTGGAACGCACCGGGATCTCCTGTCGGTCGGGCCGCCTCGACCGGCGGTCAGCTTGGCACGAAGTACCCGGTGCAGCGCGCGTGCCTGCGGCGGTGTTCCGATCCGGGCGCAACGGTCACCGATTCGTGATCACCGCTCGCCCGTCGGTGCGGCGGCTTAACGTGGAGAGGTGCCCGACTCCCGCTCCCCAGGATGGATCCGCCGACTCGTCCGCGCCTGCCTGCGCCACCGCGCCGTGGCCGTGGGCGCGCTCGTGGCGTCGGTGTTCGGGGTCAGCCTGGAGGCGGTCGGGCCGCTGCTCACCCGCGTGGTGGTCGACGACGCCGTCGCCGGTTCCACGGCCGTGCTCGCCCCGGTCGTCGCCGCCGTGGTCGCGCTCGCCGTCGTGCGGTTCGCGGCCGCGTTCCTGCGCCGCTACCTCGCCGGCAGGCTCGCCCTCGACGTGCAGCACGACCTGCGCAGGCAGGTGTTCGCCGCGATGCAGCGCCTCGACGGCGAACGGCAGGACGCGCTGCGCACCGGCCAGGTCGTCTCGCGCGCGATCACCGACCTGCAGCTGGTGCAGTCGCTGTTGTCCATGGCGCCGCTCGCGCTCGGCGCGGTGGTGCTCGTCGTCGCCTCGGTCGCGGCGATGCTGTGGCTGTCGCCGCTGCTCACGCTCGTCGCGCTCGTCGTCGTGCCGTCGGTCGCCTGGATCGCGCTGCGCACACGGGCGAAGCTGTTCCCGGCGACGTGGTCGGCCCAGCAGCGGGCGGCCGACATCGCCCAGCACGTCGAGGAGACCGTCACCGGGGTGCGGGTGGTCAAGGGCTTCGGCCAGGAGGCCCGCGAGGTCGCGGCGCTCGAGCGGGGCGCGGCGCGGCTGTTCGCCGAGCGGATGCGGGCCGCGCGGCTCACCGCCCGGCTCAACCCCACCCTGCTCGCGCTGCCCACGATCGGGCAGGTCGGCGTCATCGCGGTGGGCGGCTGGCTCGCGCTGCACGGCTCGATCAGCATCGGAACGTTCCTCGCGTTCTCCACCTACCTGTCCCAGTTGGTCGGGCCGGCCCGCCTGCTCGGGTCGGTGGTGGTGAGCGCACAGCTGGCCCGCGCGGGCGTGGAGCGGGTGCACGACCTCATCGACTCGCAGCCCGACGTCGTCGACCCGGACGACCCGGAGACCCTGCCGGAGGGGCCGCTGTCGGTGGAGCTGGACGACGTCACGTTCGGCTACTCGCGGCACGACCCGGTGCTCGAGGGCGTCAGCCTGCGCGTGGAGCCGGGCGAGACGCTCGCCGTCGTCGGCACGGCGGGATCGGGCAAGTCGACGATCGCGCTGCTCCTGCCGCGCTTCTACGACCCGCAGCGGGGCGAGCTGCGCCTCGGCGGGGTGCCGCTGCCGCGGCTGCGGCTGGCCGACCTGCGCCGCGAGCTCGGGGTGGTGTTCGAGGAGGCGTTCCTGTTCTCCGACACCATCCGCGCCAACATCGCCTACGGCCGCCCCGACGCGAGCGACGAGGAGGTGCGGGCCGCGGCGCGCGCGGCGCAGGTCGACGCGTTCGTCGAGAGCCTCCCCGACGGCTACGACACCCTCGTCGGCGAGCGCGGCCTCACGCTCTCGGGCGGGCAGCGCCAGCGCATCGCCCTGGCCAGGGCCGTGCTCACCGACCCGCGGGTGCTGGTGCTCGACGACGCCACGTCGGCCGTCGACACCGCCACCGAGGCCGCCATCCACGACACGCTGCGCTCCCTCACCGCCGGGCGCACCACCCTGCTCGTCGCGCACCGCCGCTCCAGCCTTGCGCTGGCCGACCGCATCGCCGTGCTCGACAAGGGCCGCGTCGTCGACGTCGGCACCGAGGCCGAGCTCATGGCGCGCTGCCCGCTGTTCCGCGACCTGCTCGCCGTGCCGGACGAGCTGCACGAACGCGCCACCGACGGCGTCGGGGAGGCCGACCGGGGCCGGCTGTGGCCCGATCCGGGGTCCGCGGGCACCGTGCCCGAGCCCCGGTCGGCCCCGCGGGTCGACGCGGCCGCGCCCCGCGGTGGCGGACGGATGGGCGCCGCCGGCGACCTCGCGCCCACGCCGGAGCTCCTGGCCGCGGTCGAGGCATTGCCACCCGCCACCGACGTCCCCCGCGTCGCCGGGGAGGACCCGCGCGCCCCCGATCCGGGGTTCCGGCTCGCGCGCCTGCTGCGCCCGGTGCGCTGGGCGCTGGTCGTCGGGATCGCACTGGTCGCACTCGACGCGCTGGCGAGCCTCGCGTTCCCCGCCGTCACCAGGTTCGCGATCGACGGCGGCATCACCGCGGGCGCGCCCGACGTGCTCGTCACGGCCTCGCTGCTGGGCATCGGGCTGGTCGCCGCGGGCTGGCTCGTGGTGGCCGCGCAGACCGTGGTCACCGCGCGCGCCGGCGAGACCCTGCTCTACCTGCTGCGCGTGCGCAGCTACGCCCACCTGCAGCGGCTCGGGCTGGACTACTTCGAGCGCGAGCTGTCCGGCCGGATCATGACCCGGATGACCACCGACGTCGACGCGCTGTCGACGTTCCTGCAGACCGGGCTCGTGCAGGCCGTGGTCAGCGTGCTCACGATCGGCGGCGTCGCGGTCGCGCTGCTCGTCACCGACGTCGAGCTCGCGCTGGTCGCGCTCGCGGTGGTGCCGGTGCTCGCCGTCGCCACGGTCGTGTTCCGCAGGCTGTCGTCGGCGGCGTACGCGGAGGCCCGCGAGAAGGTGAGCGCGGTCAACGCCGACTTCCAGGAGAACGTCACCGGGGTGCGGGTGGCGCAGGCCTACGTGCGCGAGGAGCGCAGCGCGAGCCGGTTCGCCGAGCGCAGCGCCGCCTACCGACAGACCCGGCTGCGTGCGCAGCGCTACATCGCCACGTACTTCCCCGGCGTCGCGCTCCTGTCCGACATCGCCACCGCCGCCGTCCTCGGCGTCGGTTCGGCGCGGGTGGCCGCGGGCGACCTCACGCCGGGCGTGCTCACCGCGTTCCTGCTCTACCTCGGGTTGTTCTTCACGCCCGTCCAGCAGCTCTCCCAGGTCTTCGACGGCTACCAGCAGGCCCGCATCGGGCTGTCCCGCATCGGTGACCTGCTGCGCACGCCCACCTCGGTGCCGCCGGAGCCGATCGGGGAGCCCGTGGCGGTGCCCGGACGGTTGCGCGGCGAGGTGGAGCTGCGCGACGTCGGCTTCACCTACCCCGGCGCCTCGTCGCCCGCCCTCGACGGCGTCTCGCTGCGGGTCGCGCCCGGCGAGACGATCGCGCTGGTCGGGGCCACCGGCGCGGGCAAGTCCACGGTGGTCAAGCTGCTCGCCCGGTTCTACGACGCCGACACCGGCGCCGTGCTCGTCGACGGGGTCGACGTCCGGCGGTACCCGCTCGCCGCCTACCGGCAGCGGCTGGGCATCGTGCCGCAGGAGCCCCACCTGTTCACCGGCGACGTCGCCGCGAACATCGCCTACGCCCGCCCCGACGCGACCCCGGCCGAGATCGAGGCCGCCGCCCGCGCCGTCGGCGCGCTCGACGTGGTGCGCTCGCTGCCCGGCGGGTTCCGCCACCCGGTCGGGGAGCGTGGGCAGGGCCTGTCGGCGGGGCAGCGCCAGCTCATCGCGCTCGCCCGCGCCGAGCTGGCCGACCCCGACATCCTGCTGCTCGACGAGGCCACCGCCGCCCTCGACCCCGCCACGGAGGCGGCCGTGCACGCCGCGGGCGACCGGGTCACGGCCCGCCGCACCGCGTTCGTCGTGGCGCACCGGCTCGGCACCGCTGCCCGGGCCGACCGGATCGTCGTGCTCGATGCGGGGCGGATCGTCGAGGTGGGCTCGCACGCCGAGCTGCTCGCGGCGGGCGGCCACTACGCGCGGCTCTGGCAGGCCGGCGAGATGGAGCCCGCGGCCTGAGCGGTCTGGCACCCGCGCCCCGTCGCCCCCGGACCCGCGACTCGCGCGACCGAGCCCGCGACTCGCGCGACCGAGCACGCGCCGCGGCCGCGACTCGGCCACACCGGGCTCGCGACTCGCGGGCACCGAGCCCGCGACTCGCCGACACCCAGACCGCGACTCGCCGACACTCAGACCGCGACTCGCGCGAACGCAGACCGCGACTCGCGCGCAACTGGTGTCACCCGGACGAGAACCCGCGAGCGGGCTGCCGGACGCCCTTCGGCGCCCGATCGGGGGCGCTTCGACCCCGATCCTGCCCGATATCGGGCAGGAATTTGTCGCTTCGCGCGTGGACGGGGCACTATCAGGTCGTGCCCACCGGACCGTACGACGACCTCATCGCGCACCTGGTCCGCAGCACGCCGCTGGACGCGGGCGAGGCGGCCCGTGTGGTGGACGAGGTCCTCGGCTACTTCTCCGAGCAGCTACCGGAGTTCGTCCGGCGCAGGCACGCGGAGCTGAAACGCCGCGGGCTGACGAACGAGCAGATATTCGCGGCGCTGAGCGCGGAGCTGGCGACGCGGCGGGTGGCACCCCCGCCGCTGTCGGCCCGGCAGCTGCGACGCATCGTCTACGGCTGAACGTGAAGGGACTCCCATGTGCGGCATCGTCGGATACGTCGGTCCCCAGGACGCTGCCCCGATCCTGCTGGAGGGGTTGGGGCGCCTCGAATACCGCGGGTACGACAGCGCCGGCATCGCTGTGCGCGGCCGGAACGGGCTCAAGGTCCGCAAGGTGAGCGGGCGGGTCGCGGAGCTGGCCGCCGACCTGCCGCCGCGCTTCAAAGGGTCACCCGGCATCGGGCACACCCGGTGGGCGACGCACGGCGAGCCGAGCGAGACCAACGCCCACCCGCAGACCGACACGGCGGGCCGCATCGCGGTGGTCCACAACGGCATCATCGAAAACGCCGACGAGCTGCGCGCGAAGCTCGCCGCCGACGGGGTCGAGTTCGCCTCCCAGACCGACACCGAGACGGTGGCGCACCTCGTCGCGGCCGCCTTCGCCGCCGGCGCGGAGGACCTGGAGCAGGCCGTCCGCCAGGCGCTGCGGCAGGTGGTCGGCGCCTACGGCCTCGCCATCCTCGACGCCGAGCACCCGGACCGGATCGTCGTCGCCCGCAACGGCAGCCCGGTGCTGCTGGGGGTCGGCGAGAAGGAGATGTTCGTCGCCTCCGACGTCGCCGCGCTGATCGGCTACACCCGCCAGGTCGTCTACCTCGACGACGGCGAGCTGGCGACGATCACGGCCGGTGGCTACCGCACGTTCACCCTCGACGACCGCGCGGTGGCCAAGAGCCCGTCCACCATCGACTGGGACGTCGTCGGCGCCGAGATCGGCGACCACGCGCACTTCCTGGCCAAGGAGATCCAGGAGCAGCCTCGGACGATCGAGCGGGCGCTCAAGGGCCGCATCGACGAGCGCTTCGCCACCGCGCACCTCGGGGGCCTCAACATGTCGGTCCGCGAGGCGCGGGAGTTCCGCCGGGTGAAGATCCTCGGCTGCGGCTCGGCCTGCTACGCGGGTGAGCTCGGAGCACAGCTGATCGAGGACCTCGCGCGCGTCCCGGCGAGCGCGGAGCCCGCCTCGGAGTTCCGCTACCGCAACCCGGTGGTGGAGCCCGACACCCTCTACGTCGCGGTCAGCCAGTCCGGCGAGACGATCGACACCCTGGCGGCGGTGCAGGAGCTGCAGCGCAAGGGCGGCCGGGTGATCGGGATCGTGAACGTCGTCGGCTCGACGATCGCCCGCCAGGTCGACGGCGGCATCTACCTGCACGCGGGCCCGGAGATGTCGGTGGCGGCCACGAAGTCGTTCACCTCGACGGTGGCGGCGTTCGCGCTGCTCGCGCTGCACATGGGCCGCATCCGCGACCTCTCGCCCGAGCAGGGCAGGCGCATCATCGCGGGCCTCAACGCGCTGCCCGAGCAGATCACGCAGATCCTCGACGCGGCCGACCCGATCGCCGAGATCGCCGCTGAGGTCGCGAAGAGCCACAGCGTGATGTTCGTCGGCCGCCGCCGGGGCTGGCCGGTGGCCCGCGAGGGCGCGCAGAAGCTGAAGGAGATCTCCTACGTCCACGCCGAGGCCTACCCCTCGGCCGAGCTCAAGCACGGCCCGCTGGCGCTGATCAGCCCGGAGATGCCGACGGTCGCGATCGTCCCGGACGACGACCTCCTGGACAAGAACACCTCGACGCTGTCGGAGATCAAGGCGCGCAAGGGTCCGGTGATCGCGGTGGCGCACCGGGAGCTGCCCCCGGATCTCGCCGACCGCACGATCGTCGTTCCGCGCAACGAGCCGGAGCTGGACCCGATCCTGCTGTCGATCCCGCTGCAGATCCTCGCCTACCACGCCGCGGTCGCGCTGGACCGGGACGTGGACAAGCCGCGCAACCTCGCCAAGAGCGTCACGGTCGAGTAGCCGGCCGGGGATCGCGCGCCCGGCCGGCGCCCGCGGCTAGAAGAGCAGGTGCACGCGCCGGGCCGCGATCCCCGCGCGCCGGGGATCCGACGGCGGCAGCAGCGCCATGAGGCGGTCGTGGACCTCGAGGTCGTCGCGGCCGAGGGGGTGCGTGGCGAACTCGGCGAGCAGGTCGACGTCGTCGCTCTCCAGCACGATGCTGCGCAGCCCGACCTCCAGCTCCGCGCGCAGCTCCCGGATCGCGGGGGCGTCCGAGCGGGGCAGCAGCGGGCCCGCGCAGGAGCGCAGCGCGTCGGCGGGGCGGCGGGCGCGGAGCGCGCGGCGGACCGCCTCGAAGTCGGTGTCGACGATCGCGTCGAGCCGGTACGGGCGGGTGCGCAGCACATCGGAGCCGATGAGGCCGCGCAGCCGCAGGATCTCGCCGCGCACCGTCGTCGGGTTGCCCTCCTCGCCGTAGAGCATGAGCGCGAGCTGCTCGGCGGTGAGCCCGTCCGGGTGCAGCGCGAGCACGGCGAGCAGCTCGGCGGGGCGGAGCGTCAGCGGGATCGACCGGCCGTCGAGGACGGCCGTGGGCGAGCCCTCGCCGGTGAAGCGCAGCGACAGCGCCGAGCGCGGCTTGGCGGGCGTGCCGCGGTGCGGCGCGCGCAGCAGGTAGCCCTCCGCGAGCTGCTCGACGATCACCTCGCGGCCGTCGTCGAGCACCACCCGGTCGACGCCGGGCTGCACGGCCACCCGCTCCGGCCACACCCCGTACGGCTCGCTCGCCACGATCCGGCCGGTGGAGGTGACCAGCGCGCCGGCCTGGCCACGGAGGCTCGCGAGGTGGGGCATGTTGCGCAGGCGCAGCCGCTCGTCCTCGAGGGCGAGACGCACCCGCAGCTGGTGCTCGGCGAGCTGGGCGGTGGCCGCGACCAGCTGCTTCATCGCCGGGTGCACCGTGTGCAGGGGGCCCGAGATGTCGATGGCGCCCAGGATCGTGCCGGTGTCCGGGTCGTGCACCGGCGCGGCGGCGCAGGTCCACGTGTGGTAGGTGCGCACCAGGTGCTCGGCCGAGTGGATCGCGACCGGCGCGTCCACGGCGAGCGTGGTGCCCATCGCGTTGGTGCCGATGGCGTCCTCGGTCCAACGGGTGCCCGGGATCAGGCCCACCTCGTCGGCCGAGCTGAGCACCGACGCGGCGCCCTCGCGCCACAGGATCAGGCCGTCGGCGTCGGTGACGATCATGACGTGCATCGCCTCGTCGGCGATGCTCACGAGCGTGCTGCGCAGCAGCGGCATCACCGCGTTGAGCGGGTGCGCCTCCCGCAGGGGCGGGACGTCCTCCTCGCCGAGGACGACGGGCGGCGTGCGCCGGTCCGGGTCGACGTGGGCGGCGAGGCTGCGCTGCCACGACTCGGACACGAGGGTGCGCGGCGCGACGGGTGCCCGGTCGCCGGCGAGCACGGCCTCGAACACCTGTTGCATCAGGCGGGCGTGGGCCGTGGGGTCGAACACTCCATCGGTGGTCATCTGTACTCCGAGCGTCATCGCCCCAGGACCCGGCCATCATCACCCAGCGGGGCGCGGGCGGCAAGCGCGCCAGACGTTGCGCGTGCAACGTACAGGCAACGTCACCCTTCCTAGCCTCCTCGCACCCGACCACCGCGAGGGAGGGAGGCATGATGACCGCTGACGCACTGCTCGACCGCCGCCCCGTGCTCGACACGGTAAGCGGCGCACCCGCCACCACGGCACGGCGCACCGCCCGCATCCTCGTCGTCGACGACGAGGCGATCGTCCGGTTCGGGCTCCGCCAGCTGTTCGCCCCCGACCCCCTCGTCTCCGTGATCGGAGAGGCCGCCACCCCGCGCGACGCCCTCGTGATCGCCGACCGGTGTCCACCGGATCTGGTGATCCTCGACGTCGCGCTCGGCCGAGGCGACGCGGCCGGCGTCGAGCTCGCCCGGATGCTGCTGGAACGCCACCGCGGCGTGCGGGTGCTCGTGCTGACCGGCTGCCGCGACCGCGACGTCATGCTGCGGACCGTGCGCCTCGGCGTGCACGGCTACGTGCGCAAGAGCGCCGACACCACCGACATCGTCCGTGCCGTGCACCGGCTGCTGCGCGGCGAGAGCGTGTTCGACACCGGCGGGCCCGCCGGCGCCGCCGTCGCGGACGTGCTGCGCGACGAGGACCGCCCTCCCGTGCGCGGGCTCGGCGGCGCGATGCTGACCGAGCGCGAGAACCAGGTGCTGCGCCTGCTCGCGGTCGGCATGTCCAACCGCGAGATCGGCAAGCGGCTGATGATCAGCGAGGCCACCGTGAAGTTCCACGTGCGGAACCTGCGCGACAAGCTCGACGTGCGCCGCCGCACCGAGATCGTCTACACGGCCACGCGGCAGGGCATCGTCTAGACGGCGGTCGGTCATCTAGGGGTAGACCCTGATCCGAAATCCGGGGAGCGTGGGTCTGTTCGACCGATGTGGACCGGGCCGTGCCCTCCATAGCCTGGTCGGGTGTTCGACGGGCTGCGGCTGTTGCTGGAGGGGGCGCTGGCCTCGCCCTGGTTGCTGTTGGTGATCCTCGGCCTGGCCGTGGTCGACGCGCTGGTCCCGATGGTGCCCAGCGAGGCCCTGATCATCGCGGCCGGGGTGGGCGCGGCGGCGGGCGACCAGAGCCTGGTCGCCGTGATCGGGGCGGCGTCGCTCGGCTCGTTCGTCGGCGAGTGCACGGCCTTCGCCCTCGGCCGCGGGTTCGGGGCGTCGGTGCGGGGCAGGCTCGCGCCGGGCGGCCCGCGGGCCGAGCTGTTCGCCCGCGTCGAGCGCACGCTGGCCACGCGGGGCGGGCTCATCCTGCTCACCGCGCGCTACATCCCCGCCGGGCGCACGGTGGCGGCGCTCGCGGCGGGCGCGAGCCGCTTCCCGGTCCGCCGGTACGTGGGGCTCAGCGCGCTCGGGGCCACGATGTCGGCTGCGTACGTCGCGCTCCTGGGGTTCCTCGGCGGCGCGGCGCTGGCCGACGACCCGCTCGTCGCGCTTGCGGTGAGCCTGTCGATCGGTACGGCGATCGGTTCGGCCGCCGGCGTGGTGCGCCGCTACTCACAGCGCGACACGCGCGCACCGAGACCGCGACTCGCGGAAGGGGCGCAGCCCCCCGTTCCGCGAGTCGCGGTGTGAGTGCCCGCGAGTCGCGCTCTGGGTGTGCGCGAGTCGTGCCCTTGGCCCGGGCGAGTCGCGGGCTCGGTGCGGCCCTCAGCCGAAGAAGACCGCGGCCTCGGCGTACAGCTCCGGGTCGACGAGCTTGAGCTCCTTGGTCGCCTCCGACAGCGGCACGGTGACGATGTCGGTGCCGCGCAGCGCGGTCATCTGCCCCCACTTGCCCTCGTGCACGGCGTCGATGGCGTGCAGGCCGAAGCGGGTGGCGAGCCACCGGTCGCGCGCGGTCGGGGTGCCGCCGCGCTGGACGTGCCCGAGCACCGTGGTGCGCGCCTCCTTGCCGGTGCGCTCCTCGATGCGGTGGGCGAGCCAGTCGCCGATGCCGCCG
This sequence comes from Pseudonocardia sp., assembly GCF_035305885.1. Lineage (GTDB taxonomy): Bacteria > Actinomycetota > Actinomycetes > Mycobacteriales > Pseudonocardiaceae > Pseudonocardia. The sequence continues at coordinate 46,000 of NZ_DATGOP010000011.1, read as the reverse complement.
AGCCGGACGTGGCCGAAGGCGTCCTTCTCGGTGCTCTGCAGCACCTCCTCGCCCTCCTTGGGCTTGGCGCCCTCGGCGACGACGATGATCGGCGCGTAGTCGAGCTGGAACCGCGACTCGACCCACTTGCAGACCTGGTCGAGGTCGAACCGCACCTCGGGGATGAGGATCGCGTTGGCGCCGCCCGCCATCCCGGAGTGCAGCGCGATCCAGCCCGCGTGCCGACCCATCACCTCGACGATCAGCGCTCGGTGGTGCGACTCGGCCGTGGTGTGCAGCCGGTCGATGGCCTCCGTGGCGATGTTGACGGCGGTGTCGAAGCCGAACGTGTAGTCGGTGCCGTTCAGGTCGTTGTCGATCGTCTTCGGCACGCCGACGACGTTGACGCCCATCTCGTGCAGCTTGGTGGCGACCCCGAGGGTGTCCTCGCCGCCGATCGCGATGAGCGCGTCGACGCCGAGGTTCTGCAGGTTGCGGCGGATCTTCTCGACCCCGTCCTCCACCGCGAACGGGTTCGTGCGCGACGACCCGAGGATGGTGCCGCCGCGGGGCAGGATGCCGCGCACGCTGGGGATGTCGAGCGGCCGCGTCAGGGCCTCGAGGGGCCCCCGCCAGCCGTCGCGGAAGCCGAGGAACGAGTACCCGTACTCCGGCACGCCCTTGCGGACGATGGCCCGGATGACAGCGTTGAGTCCGGGGCAGTCCCCGCCCCCGGTGAGCACGCCGACGCGCATGGCTCGGTACCTCTCCATCGATGCAGAAGGTGGCGAGTGCGTCACGCTATCGGCAGCGCCGGTTCGCCGCGACGGCGCCACCACCCTGCTGTCGTCGGAGCCCCCGGCGGTGTGAACCGGCGGCGCGCCGTGGCGGCGAGTAGCGTGGTGGGATTCCGCGAACCGGGGTGGCTATGGGTACGCAGCGGTGGCTCGCCGTCGAACGAGCCGGGGGAACCTGCGACGGGGTGCCGGCCCGCCTCGCGCGCGTGCCGACGGCCTGAGATGTCGGTCCCGTCCGGGTGGTCCGCCCAGAAGCTCGCCGAGTTCCTGGCCGAGGTGTCGTCGTACGCCACCGAGGCCGAGACCGCCGACGGTGCGGTCGAGCGGGTGGCGGAGTCGCTCGACGCCGACGTCGTCGCGATCGTGGCCGGTGACGCCGTCGTGGCCGCCGTCGGTTGCTCCGAGGGGATGGCGGGGGAGCTCGCCGCCGTCGCCGCGGCGCGGGGCGGGGACGTCACCGTTCCCGGTCACGGCCGGTACCCGGCCACCGTCGTACCGCTCGAGCACCCGCGGGGGGCGAGCCTCGTGGTGGCCCGGGCGGGCCCGGATCCGCTGAGCGCGGACGAGCTGAGCCTGCTGCACGCCATGGCCCGCGTGACCTCGATGACGCTGCGCATGCGCCGCTTCATCGACGACGAACGCGCCCTGCGCGAGGAGAGCCAGCGGCAGAGCGCGGAGAACGCCCAGCTGCTGGCGAGCCTCACGGCCCACCAGGTGCTGCTCGAGCGGCTGGCCAAGGAGCAGGCGGCCCTGCGCCGGGTGGCCACGCTCGTCGCCTCCCAGCCCGCGCCGGCGCAGGTCCTCGCGCACGTCACCGAGGAGGTCGGGCGGTTGCTGCGCGCGGGGTCGACGCAGATGTTGCGCTGCGACGGCCCGGGCACGGTCACGGTGGCGGCCGGGTGGGCCGAAGCGGACGCGTCCGGCCGGGAGATCGCGCTCGGCACCCGGTTCGAGGTCGACGGCGACGCCCTCGTCGGCGTCGTCGTGCGCGAGCGCCGCGCCACCCGGATGGGGAACGCGTCGCTGGCGGACGGCGGCCCGATCGCCGCGCACGTCGGCCGCAGCGGGCTCCGCTCGGCGACGGCCAGCCCGATCGAGGTCGAGGGTCGGCTGTGGGGCGTGATGGTCGCCGCCTGGTCCTCGCACGAGCCACCGGCGGACGCGGAGTCGCGCATCGTCGAGTTCGCCCGGCTGGCCGCCACGGCGATCTCGAACGCCCACGCGCGCGCCGAGGTGGAGCGGCTCGCCGACACCCAGGCCGCGCTGCGCCGGGTGGCGACGCTCGTCGCGCAGGGGGAACGGCCCGAGATCATCTTCACCCGGGTCGCCGAGGAGATCGCCCGGATCCCGGACGTCGACATCGGGGTCGTCCTGCGGTACGAACCCGACGATGCGGCGACCGTCCTCGCGGCCACCGGCCGCATCGAGCTGCCGGCCCTCGTGGGCACCAAGTGGCCGCTGGCCACCGACGACAACGTGGTCACCGCGGTGTACCGCACCGGCAGGCCGGCCCGCATCGACGACTACCGCGCCGTGTCCGCGCCGCTCACGAACGCTGCACCCGATACCGTGTTCTCGACCGTCGCCGCCCCGGTCGTCCTCAGGGACCGGCTGTGGGGCGCCGTCAGCGCGATGACGCGGATGCGGCCCGCGCCGGCGGCCGACGCCGAGTCCGGGATGTCGGCCGAGTCCGAGGCGCGCATCCGCGAGCTCGCCGACCTGGTGGCGATCGCGATCTCCAACGCCGACGCCCGCGCGCAGCTCACCGCGTCCCGGGCGCGGGTGGTGGCCGCGTCGGACGAGGCGCGGCGGCGGCTCGAGCGGAACCTGCACGACGGCGTCCAGCAGGGGCTGGTGTCGCTGGCGCTCGCGCTGCGGGAGGCGGAGTCGCTGGCGCCGGCCGACCCGCCCGAGCTCCGGACGACGATCGGGCGGGTCGTGGACGGGCTGACCGCGGTGCTCGACGAGCTCCGGGAGATCTCGCGCGGGCTGCACCCGGCGCTGCTGTCCGAGGGCGGCCTCGCGTACGCGCTCCGCTCGCTCGCCCGCCGCTCCGCGGTGCCCACCACGCTGCACGTGCGCGTCCCCGACCGCCTGCCCGAGCGGATCGAGGTGCCCGCCTACTACATCGTCTCCGAGGCGCTCACGAACGCCGCGAAGCACGCCCAGGCGTCCGTCGTGGACATCGACGTCGAGGCCACCGACGGGGTGGCGCGCATCGCCGTGCGCGACGACGGGGTCGGCGGGGCGGACATCCGGCGCGGGTCGGGGCTGATCGGGCTCGTCGACCGGGTGGAGGCGGCGGGCGGGGAGCTGCGGATCACCAGCCGGCCGGGGGAGGGCACCTCGCTGCTCGCCACCTTCCCGCTCACGACCCGGTGATCGGCGCTGTCACCCCTCGACGACGTGATCGACCAGCCCGTACTCCCGCGCCTGCTCCGCGGTGAACCAGCGCTCCCGGTCGCAGTCGGCGACGACCGCCTCGACGGTCTGGCCGGTGTGGCGCGCCGTGAGCTCGGCGATCTCCCGCTTCAGCTCCGCGTGCACGCCCGCCCGCATCGCGACGTCGACGGCCCGGCCCCCGCCGCCCGCCGTCGGCCTGCTCATGAGGATGCGGGCGTGCGGCATGGCGTACCGCTTGCCGGGGGTGCCCGCCGAGAGCAGGAACTGGCCCGCGGAGGCGGTGATCCCAACCGCCCAGGTGGCCACGTCCGGGCGGATCGACCGCATCGTGTCGTAGACGGCCAACGCCGCGGTGACCGAGCCGCCCGGCGCGTTGAGGTAGAGCGCGACGTCGCGGTCCGGGTCCTGCGCCGCGAGCAGGAGGAGCTGCTCGTTGACCAGCGTGGCGACCTCGTCGTCGATCTCGCGCCCGATGTAGACGATGCGCTCCCCGAGCAGCTCGGGAAGCAGCGGGTCGGCGCCCGCGGGGATCGGGATCTCGGCGTGCAGCACCGGCCCCGCCACCGGCGGCCGCGGCTGCGCGGGCGGCGGGGCGGGGCGCTGCGGCGGCAGCGGCGGGTACGGCGGCAGCGGTGGCTGCGGCTGGTGAACGGCATGGTGGACGGTGTGTCGGACGGTCATCGGGACTCCTCTCCTCGGCGGTGCCCGACGCTAGGCCGGTCCCGGGCGTCCGGGGTGCCGCGTTCGCCGTGGGCCGCTGTGTTCGCCGAGGGTGAGCAACGCCTCTCCACCCGGCCGGCCCGTTCACCTCTGCTCCACCTGGACGCCATCGCAGCCTCGCCGTGGCTGCCTAGGGTCGGCGCGTTCCCCGAACCCCACCCTGGAGGATGACGTGGCCCAGCCGCGCCCGTCCGGCCGCATCACGCTCCCGCTGCTGACCCCGATCCACCGCGGGCGACAGGGCCTCGCGTGCCGCTACCGCTGCGCCAACGCGTGCGCCCACGACGAGCCGAACACCTCGGACAACGAGTACTTCGGAGACGTCCTCGCGCGCGCCGTCACCCGCCGCGGTGTGCTGCGCGCGGGCGCCGTCCTGACCCTCGCGGCCGGCGCGGGCACCGCCCTCGCGGCGTGCACCCCCGGGGCCGGGGGCACGGGAGGCGCGCCGGCCGAGCCCCACGGGCTCGACTTCGAGCCGGTCGCCCCCAACACCACCGACGCGATCACGGTGCCGCCGGGCTACGAGAGCGACGTCGTGATCTCCTGGGGCGACCCGGTCGTGCCCGGCGCGCCCGACTTCGACTTCGACAACCAGACCGCGGAGGCACAGGCCGTCCAGTTCGGCTACAACAACGACTTCTGCGGCCTGCTGCCGCTGCCCGGACCGGGCGAGCGGTACGTGATGTTCTGCAACCACGAGTACACGACCGAGCCGCTGATGTTCCGCGGCTACGACCCGGACGACCCCACCGAGGAGCAGTACCGCATCGGGCTCGCGGCGCACGGCCTCACCGTCGTCGTGGTGGAGCGCGACCCCGGCACGGGGCGGATCACGCCGGTGCTCGACGAGCGGTACAACCGCCGCTACACCGGCACGTCGGAGTTCGTGCTCGATGGCCCCGCGGCGGGCTCGGAGTGGCTGCGCACGTCCGCCGACCCGACCGGCACCCGCGTGCTCGGCACGCTCAACAACTGCTCCGGCGGGGTCACCCCGTGGGGAACGTTCCTGTCCGGCGAGGAGAACTTCCACGGCTACTTCGCCAACGCCGGGGAGGTGACCGACCCGGTCGTCGCGGCCCGCCTCGCCCGCTACGGCGTCGAGGAGGAGGCCACCGAGCGGCGCTGGGAGCGGTTCGACCGCCGCTTCGACGTGACCGAGGAGCCGAACGAGGTGAACCGGTTCGGCTGGATCGTCGAGGTCGACCCGTTCGACCCGGAGGCCCCGCCCGTCAAGCACACCGCACTCGGCCGCTTCAAGCACGAGGGCGCCACCATCCGGCTCGCGCCCGACCGGCGCGCGGTCGCGTACATGGGCGACGACGAGCGGTTCGACTACGTCTACAAGTACGTCTCCGACGAGCCGATGGCCGATGGCCAGACCCGCGCCGCCCGCGAGCACAACCGCACGCTGCTCAGTCGGGGCACGCTCTACGTCGCCCGCTTCACCGGGGCGAGCCCCGACGGCGAGATCGACGGCACCGGCCGGCTGCCCGCGGACGGCCGGTTCGACGGGACCGGTGAGTGGATCCCGCTGGCCTCGGGCGACCGGTCCTTCGTGGACGGCATGACCGCCGCCGAGGTCTACGTCTTCACCCGGGAGGCAGCCGACAAGGTCGGCGCCACGAAGATGGACCGCCCCGAGGACGTCGAGGCCAACCCGCGCACGGGCCACGTCTACATCGCGCTCACCAACAACACCGACCGCGGCAAGGCCGACGCCACCCGCACCGCGGGCCCGGACGAGGCCAACCCGCGCGTGGACAACAAGCACGGCCACGTCATCGAGCTGGTCGAGGAGGGCGGCGACCCGACCGCGACGTCGTTCCGCTGGTCGATCCTGCTGGTGTGCGGCGACCCGAACGACCCGGGCACCTACTTCGGCGGGTTCGACAAGTCCCAGGTCAGCCCGATCACCTCGCCGGACAACCTCGCCTTCGACCCGTACGGCAACCTCTGGATCTCCACCGACTCCGGGATGGAGCTGGGCATCAACGACGGCCTGTACGCGGTGTCGCTGGAAGGGGAGACGCGCGGGAAGACCACGCTGTTCGCGAGCGTGCCGGTGGGGGCCGAGTGCTGCGGACCGGTGGTCACGGAGAACTTCGTGCTGATCTCGGCGCAGCACCCCGGCGACCTCGACGACGCGAGCCCGGACACGCCCGCGAGCACGTGGCCGGGCGGCCCGGGCACACAGCCGCGCCCCTCGGTGGTGAACATCTGGCGGACCGGCCGGGCCGGGCAACCCGGCCGCATCGGCGCCTGATCAGCTGCAGCGTTCGACCAGCGGGGTACCGGCGCCCGCGCTGCGCTTGAACGAGATGTGCACGTGGTCGTAGTGGTTCTCGGTGATCCCGCCGCGGTCGGCCATGCGCTCCCAACCGTCGCCGTAGTTGATCCGCTGCTTCCAGATCACGTACTCGACGCCGAGCTCCTCCTGGTTGGCGAGCGCGCACTGGGCGATCCGGTCGCCCTTCGCGCCGCGGGCCATGAGGTCGAGCGCGAGCCCGCGCGGGTGCTCGGAGGCGCGGGCGCGGCGGGCCACTCCGATCAGGTCGGGCTGGTCGTAGAGGCAGGACAGGAAGCGGGCCGCGCTGCGCACCCACGGCTTGACGGGGCCGATGCCGCCGAGGTCGGCGTCGCAGTTCGCCCTCGCCTGCCGTTCGGCGAGCGCCCGGGCCTCCTCGAACAGGCCGGCGGCCTTCACGAGGTCGGAGACCTTGACCTCCGGCGGCTCGGGCTGGTGGGAGGCCGCCACGGGCACGACGCTCGCGATCAGCCGCACGTCGTCGGTGGCCGACGCCGCCGCGGCCTGCACGTAGGTGTCCTCGGCGACCGCCGGGGGCGCGGGCGCGTTCGCCGCCGGGACGGTCACGGCGAGGGCGCCGCCCGTTGCGGCGGCCGCAGCCATCCCGTTGCGCAGGGCGGACTCGCGTGGCGCGCGGTGGCGCGCTGGACGAGGGGCCTGCGCACCGGCCACGTTGAGAACGGGGCCCTGGTGCGCTTTCCGGCCGCCGGGGGAGCGGTGCCGAGCCACGACCTGCCTTCCGGACCGCGCGACCCGTGCGGGCTTTCCGGGGTATCGGCCCGCAGGGGAGCCGGGACGCGCCTCGGTCCGCGGCACACGATAGCGGATCGGTCACGGACCGAAGGCGACCCGTCACCCTGCGTGTCTCAACAGCCGCGCAAGGTGCCGCCGCCCGCGCCCCGCTTGAACGAGATGTGGACGTGGTCGAAGTGGTTCGCGGTGGCGCCGCCGCGGTCCTCCATCCGCTTCCAGCCGTTGCCGTGGTTGATCCGTTGGCGCCAGATCACGTACTTGATGCCGAGGGCGTCCATGTTCTCCAACGCGCACGCGGCGAGGCGGTCGCCGGTGGCGCGGTCGACCATGAAGTCGACGGCGAGGCCGCCCGGGTGGTCGGAGGTGCCGGCGCGCCCGGCCACTCCGTGCATCGTCGGCTCGCCGAACGTGCAGCCGAGCTGCACCGCGGCGCTGCGCACGTTGGACTTGACCGGGCCGAGCCCGCGGGTGGGGAGGTCGCAGTCCACCGGCCCGCGCGCGGCCTCCTCCGCTGCCTTCGCCTCGGCCGCCGCGCGCTCCTGGGCGGCCTTGGCCTCCGCGGCCGCCCGCTCGGCGGCGCGGGCGGCCTCCTGCTCCGCGAGCTGAGCGGCCTTCACGAGCGCCGCCGCGTCGGCGATGACCGGCTCCGGGTCGATCGGCTCCACGGCCGTCTCGAAGACCTCGGTGACCGGGTCGTCGTCCGGGCTCGCCTGCGCGACGGGGACGACCGCCTCGCCGGGGCGGGTCTCCGGTTCTGGTGCTGAGCCGCCGCCGACCAGCGAGAACGCGCTGCCCGTCACGGCGAAGGCGGCGGCACCCCGCCGCAGCGGGGTCGGGACGGACCGCAGCGCGCGGGCACCCGCTCGTCGGCGGTGGCGGGGGGCGGCCACCGTGAACGTCGGGTGCTGGTGCGCGCCTCGGCCCCGGGGGGAGCGATGCCGAGCCACGACCTGCCTTTCGGATCGACGGACCGGTAAGGAACCCGGCGTCGGGGCGCCGGTGGGTGGGGAGCCCGTGTCCTTTTCGTGACCGTGCCGTCATGGATCCGAGAGGCAACGTAAGCAACCTCCGCGATCGCCGCACGTCAGTGACCTGTTGGGGCGGATGAGAGCGCGGCGGCGAGCGGCGAGCGGTGCCCGTCTTGCCCCGTTCGGGGGAGCGGCTGCCGGTCACCGGTCGCGGCCCCTCAGCGGCGGTCGTCGCCGACGGCGCGGGTGCCGCACACCGACGGTGAACGACGGGTGGGCGCAGATCCCGGGGCGGGGGACGTCGAACCGTTCGCTGCAGACGTCGATGACGGCCTGCGCCGGCTCGGCTGCCGGCGGGCCCGTCGTGTCGCCCCGACCGGTGAGCTGTGCGCAGATGCGCCGGCGGCGCGCCGCCGCGGCACCCGCCACGCGCCCGCGTCCGGGTGCGAGCGCGGCGAGGAAGCGCTCCCGCCACCGCTCACCTCCGGTGACGGCGACGACGGCGATGTGCGCATCGACCTGCCCGACCAGCTGAACGAGGTGGGGCGCCGGGCACCCGACCGCCGCGTGCCGGTGGCCGGGCCGGTCACCACTCCACGATGCCCCGGCGGTAGGCGTAGACGGCGGCCTGCACGCGGTCGCGCAGGTCGAGCTCGGCGAGGATGCGCGGAACGTACGTCTTGACGGTCTCCTGGCTGATCACCAACCTCGCGGCGATCTCGCTGTTGGACAGGCCGTCGGCGACCAGCCGCAGCACCTCCAGCTCGCGCGGGGTGAGCGCGTCGTCGGCCTGCACCTGCTCGGCGGGGCGGATCCGCGCCGCGAACCGCCCCACGAGCTGCCGGGTGACCTCGGGGGCGAGCAACGCCGCCCCGCTCGCCACGGTGCGGATGCCGTGCAGCAGCTGGGCGGGCGGCGCGTCCTTGAGCAGGAACCCGCTCGCACCGGCGCGCAACGCCTCGTACACGTACTCGTCCAGGTTGAACGTGGTCACCACGAGCACCTTCACCGGGTCGGCGACGCCTGAGCCCGCCAGCATCCGGGTGGCCTCGATGCCGTCGAGCACCGGCATCCGCACGTCCATCACCACGACGTCCGGGCGCAGCCGCCGGGCGAGGTCGACCGCGGTGCGCCCGTCGCCGCACCCGCCCACCGGCTCGAGGTCGGGCTGGGCGGCGATGATCGTGGTGAACCCGGTGCGGACCAGCTCCTGGTCGTCGCACACCAGCACCCGGATCGGAGCGCTCACGACGGTTCCCCGGTGGGGATGTGCGCCCGCACGAGGAACCCGCCGCCCGCCTGCCGGTCGGCGCTGAACTCGCCGCCCAGCGCCCCGACCCGTTCCCGCAGCCCCGCCAGGCCGCGGCCGCTCACGCTCGCCACCGCGGCCGGCCGTCCCGGCCCGTCGGTGCCGACCTCGACCGCGATCCCACGCTCCCCGTACCGGACGCAGACCACGGTGCGGCTGCCGCGGGCGTGCTTGAGGGCGTTGGTCAGCGACTCCTGCACCACGCGGTGGGCGGTGAGCGCGGCGGCGCCCGCCGCATCGGCCGGCCGACCCTCCTCGGTGAGCTCAACGGGCTGTCCGGCCCGGCGGACCTGCTCCACGATGGCACGCGGACCCGCCGGGGGCGCCGCCCCCGAGCCGGGGTCGAGCACGTCCAGCAGGTGCCGCAGGTCGCCCACGGCCCGCCGTCCGGTGTCGGCCACCGCGGACAGGGTCTCGTCGAGCCGCTCGGGCGCGCCCGTCAGGTACCGGGCCGCCTCGGCCTGCACCACCATCGCGGTGACGTGGTGGGTCACCACGTCGTGCAGCTCCCGGGCGATGCGGGTGCGTTCGGCGGCGCGGGTGGCCTCGGCCACGCGGCGGCGGCGCTCGGTCTCGGCCGCCCGGGTGGAGCGCAACCAGGCCCCGGCGCCCCATGCGGCCACGGCGAGCAGGTAGAACACCACGAACCCGCCCACCGGCTCGGGGCCCCGAGCAGGTGGAGTGCCACGGCGAGCGCCCCGTACGCCGCGGAGAGCGCGACGGCCGCGACCCGCCGGTGGTGCTCCAGGTGGGCCCCCGCGCTCATCAGCGCGAAAGCCGGGCCCGTGGCCGCCACCAGGTGGTAGCTGCCCAGCTCGCCCACCAGGAAGCCGAGCGACACGAGGCCGAGGCACCACGCGGGTGCCCGCCTGCGCAGCGCGAGCGGGAGGGTCTCGAGCACGAGCACCACGGCGGCCACCGTGTCGAACGGGCGTGCCGGGAGGTCACCGACCTGGGTCTCGTGGCCCTCGAACGGCGGCAGGAAGGACGTGACGACGAGCAGCAGCGCGAGCGGGAGGTCCCGGACCACGACGTCCGCTCGCCGCCACCGGTCCGCGATCACCGCGCGAGCGTGGTGGTCACCGCCCCCGGCGCCCGCCCGCCGCGGGGTACCAGGTGACCGCGCCTGCGGGCCAGCCACAGGAACACCACCGTCAGCACCACACCGGCCAGCACGGCGAACAGGCTCCCCTCCGGCCCGAACTCCCCACCGCTGACCAGCAGCGGGCCCGACGTCTCCCCGCGCAGCAGGCCGTCCGGCGTGCCGTTCCCGGACACCTCGGTGCCGAAGATCCCGGCGGCGGCGAAGTTCCACCCGAAGTGCAGGCCGATCGGCAGCCACAGGGTGCGGGTGGCGGCGTACGCGGCGGCGAGCATGCCGCCGGCCTCCACCGCGATCGCGATCGCGCCCCACAGGCTCGCGTGCGGGTTGAGCAGGTGCGACGCGCCGAACAGCACCGCGGTCAGCGCCAGCGCGATCCACGTGCCCGCCCACTTCTCGAGCAGCCGGAACAGGATGCCGCGGAACATCAGCTCCTCGGTGACCGCTGCGGCGGCCATGAACCCGACCAGCCCGGCCGCGCTCGCGACCGAGCCGACGCCGTCCACCCCGTAGCCGCCGAGGAGCGCGATGTTGGCGATCACGAACGCGAACATCCCGACGCCCACCAGCACGCCCCGGCCGAGCGCGCCGGCGGCGCCGGCCGCGCCCACCTCGACCGGTCGGCGGCGCTCGGTCCACCGCACGACCCACGTGTACGCCGCGACCGCGAGCACGGCCGTCGCCACCCCGATGACGAGCGTGAGCAGCCCGCCGTCGCCCACCGCGCCGATCAGCTGGGCCCCGGCGAACGCGACCAGCGCCACCGCGACGAGCTGTCCGATCAACCTCATGATCCAAACCTAGGGGTCGGGAGGCCCCGGGGCGTCACCGCCGCGTGGACACCCCGGGTAGCTCGCTCGGGGGACAGGCCCCTACGGGCCGGCCGCCGGCGGCACCCGCAGCACGGCGGGCGAGGGCATCCGTGGGCGCCCGCCTCGCCGAAGATCTCGGCGAGCTGCGCGACCGTGCCGGCCCGCTCCGCCCTCCGGTCGGTCGCGTCGTGGTGGCGGGGGTGCCGGGCTTCGTCGCGTTGTTCGGCATCGCCGCGGCACGCTCGTCCTGGCCGGCCCTCGGCTGCCCGGTGGGTGGGCGCTACGTGTCCTCGCCGCGCTCGCGCAGCTCGCGGAGCTGGCGGCGGATGTCCTCGAGGTCCCAGCGGTGGTGTCCGGTGGGCAGCGTCAGCGTCGGGGTGAGCAGGCCCTGTCGCGCGTACCGGGCGAGCGTGCGCCGGTCGATGCCCAGGTGCTCCGCAGCCTGTGCGGTGGTGAGGAGCTTCGCGGTGGGCACCCATCGACGGTAGGTGCGTCAACCGGGACGAAGCTTGTGCATCGCGCCACCCGTCGCGTCTAGGTCGTCAGGGTCGACTGAGTCAGTTGTCCGATTTTCTGCTAGGCTCCGGTTGCCTTCCCTCGAAAAGAAGGCGGCCCTCGGCCGGTGCGGGCACACCGGCCGAGGGCCTCGATCCGACCTGGAGAAAGCAGGTGCGGACCAGTGCTGGACGGTATCGCGGGGCAGCTGGCGTGGATGCCGGACGTCGTGGCGCGGCTGCTCGCCGAGCACGTGCCGGACGCCCGAGGGCGCTGCCGCGGCTGCGGCTTCCCGGGCACGGGCACGCCGCACGTCCCGTCGCCGTGTTCGCTGTGGCTCGTCGCCGAGGCCGCGAGCCGGATCGCGCGCGACGGCGCGAGCGGTGATCAGCGCCGCGTGAGGGTTCCCGGTGACACCCCGGTCACCCGCTTGAACGCGCGGCTGAACGCGGCCTCGGACTGGTAGCCGAGCCGCCCGGCCACCTCGCTCACGGTGGCGTCGCCCTCGGCGAGCCAGTGGCGCGCCACCTGCATGCGCCAGCGCGTGACGTAGTGCATGGCGGGTTCGCGCACGAGCTCGGTGAACCGCGCCGCGAATGCCGACCGGGACATCGCGAGCTCGTTCGCCAGTGCGGCGACCGTCCAGTCCCGGGCCGGTTCGCGGTGGATCAGCGAGATCGCGCGGCCGATCTGGGGGTCGCGCAGCGCGCCGAGCCAGCCGCGCTGGGCGGCCGGGTCGTGCTCGATCCAGCCGCGGAGGGTCTGGATCACGAGGATGTCCGACAGCCGCGTGAGCACGGCCTCCCCGCCGGGGCGCACCGCGGCCGCCTCCGCGGCGATCAACCGCAGGGTGCTCTGCATCCACTCCGCCTGCGGTCCGCCGCCCGGCTCGACGCAGATGATCCCGGGGAGCAGCGGGACGATCTGGTGCGCGACGGGGTGGTCGAGCCGCACCGCGCCGCAGATGAGGGTGGTGACCGCGCCGCCGCCACCGTGGCGCAGGATCGCGTAGCGGTTGTGGAACTCGTGCTCGAGCGTCACCACGTCCGGCGTGAGCACCCCGGGCTCGCTGCGCAGCACGTGCCCGTTGCCGTGCGGGACGAGGGCCAGGTCCCCGGCCTGCATCACCCGCTCCGTGCCGTCCACCACCAGCTCGAGCCGGCCGCTGGTGACGATGTGGAACCACATGGAGTCCGGCCAGTTCGGCATCGACAGGCCCCACGGTGCCGTGAGCTCCGAGCGGCAGTAGAAGGCGCCGGTCACCCGCAGGTGGTGCAGCGCTTCGCCGAGCGGGTCGTCGGTCTGCACGGGGGCGGCGGTCATGGTCGCCAGTCTCCGCCGTCGATGACCGCGCGTCCACAGTTGCTGGACGAACGAGCAAGAACTCTGGATCAACTGCGATGGTCCGTCCCGGATCGCACCGGCAGCCTGGATGGCGAGGAAGGGAGAACGAGATGATCACGGTGATGGGTGCGACCGGGAACGTCGGACGCAAGATCGTGCAGGGGCTGCTGGCCGCGGGTGAGCCCGTCCGCGCCGTCGGGCGCAACGAGCGGGTCCTTGCGGAGCTCGCCGCCGCCGGGGCGGAGCCCGTCGCGGGCGACGCGGGCGACGCCGCGTTCCTCACCGCAGCCTTCCGCGGCGCCGACGCGGTGCACACGATGCTGCCCTACAGCGCGACCGCGCCGGACTTCCGCGCGGAGCAGGCGGCGCTGGGGACCGCGATCGCCACCGCGGTCCGGGAGTCGGGAGTGCGCAAGGTGGTGGCGCAGAGCAGCCTCGGGGCGGAGCTGGCGGAGGGCACCGGCTTCATCGCCGCGAGCCTGCACCCCCACGAGCGGCGCCTGCGCGCGCTCGACGGCGTCGACGTGCTGCTCCTGCGGCCGACGCTGTTCTTCGAGAGCGTCGTCGCCGGGGCGGCCGGCGTCGAGGCGACGGGCGTCTACGCCGACGTGATCGCCCCGGACGTCCCGGTGCCGATGATCTCCACCCGCGACGTCGCCGCGGCCGCGGTCGAGGCCCTGCGCGCGCGGGACTGGACCCACGGCGAGGTCCGCGAGCTGCTCGGCCCGCGCGACCTCACCTACCCGGAGGCCGCGCGGATCCTCGGGGCCGCGATGGGGCGCCCGGACCTCGAGTACGTCCAGCTGCCCGGCGCCGAGATGGCCGCCGCGCTCGTGCAGGCCGGCTTCTCGCCCGACACCGCCGCCCTGCAGGTGGAGATGGGCGAGGCGATCTCGTCGGGCACGATCACCCCGCAGGGGGGACGCACCCATCGCAACACGACCCCCACCCGCTTCGAGGACGTCGTGTCCGAGCTTCTCGAGGAGGCATCGTGATCGCCACCGTCCTGCCCGTCGTCGCGTTGGTCGGCGTCGTCGGCTCGGGCCTCATGGCCGGGCTGTACTTCGCCTTCTCCACGGCGGTGATGCCCGCGCTGGGCCGGATGCGGCCCGCCTGGGGCACCGAGGCGATGCAACAGGTCAACCGCGTGATCCTGAACCCGCTGTTCCTGCTCGTGTTCCTTGGCACGGGGCTGGTCAGCCTGCTGCTCGTGGTCGGCGCCGCGCTGAGCGGCGGCCCGGGCGCGTGGTGGATCGCGCTCGGCGGCGTGCTGTACCTGCTGGGCAACATCGCGGTGACGGCGATCGTCAACGTCCCGATGAACAACCGCCTCGACACGATCAACCCCCTCACCGACGACGGCGCCGCGATCTGGGCCCACTACCTGCGGCGCTGGACGGCCTGGAACCACGTGCGCGCCCTCGCGTGCACCGCGGCGACGGCGCTGTTGGCCGTCGGCCTCTGGGTGTGAACGGAAATCGGGTGCACCGGCCCCGCGGGTGATCTAGCGTTGCCGCCGTGTTCATGAACTTCCGACGCCGCTGACCCGCCGGCGGCCCCAGGGCTTCCCCGCCGCCGGCGATGCGGGACGGCGCAGCGCCGTCCCGGGTCGCGACGTGGGGATGGTGGACACGTGCCACGCGCAGCTTCGCGCGTCGGCCCCGCCGCTTCGCGTCCCGGTCGTGCCGTCGTCCGGTGACGGCGGCGCGCCTGGTGGCGCGGTGCGTGCGGGGCATCGAGGAACTCCTGGCCGACGAGGTCGGCCGGCTCGGCACCGTGGGGGCGGTGGGGCACCGCGAGGTGCGCTTCACCGCCCGTCCCGGGCCGGCCGTGCTGAGCCTCGCCACGGCCGACGACGTGTTCGTGATCGCTTCCGAGGTGGGCGGGATCGGCCGCGCGCGGGCCGACCTGCAGCGGCTGAGGCGTGCGGTGGCCGCCGCCGACCTCGACCGCGTGCTGCGGGTGCGGGACCGCTGCGGCGGCCCGCCCGGCGCGCGGACGCTCGACGTGTCGGCGTCGGTGCTCGGCAGGCGCGCCTTCAACCGCTACGACCTGGAGGACGCCGCGGGCGAGGTGCTCGCCCGGCGGCTCGGGCTGCCCTACCGCTCGCGGCGGGCGGGCGGCCGACCGCCGGTGGGGGGCCTGAGCTGGCGGGTCACCGTGGTCGACGACCGCGCGACGCTCGCGCTGCGCGTCCCGGCCCGGCCCCTGCACCGCAGGCCGTACAAGGAAGCGTCCGTGCCGGGCACCCTGCACCCGCCGCTCGCCGCGGCGATGCTGCGGCTCGCGGGCGTCGGCGCCGGACAGCTGCTGCTCGACCCGTGCTGCGGCGCGGGCACCCTGCCGATCGAGGCGGCGGGCCACGGCGCCGACGCGATCGGGTGCGACGCCGACCCGGCCGCGGTGGCCGCCGCCGTCGGGAACGGGCGCGGGACGGGCGTCGCCTGGGCGGTGGCCGACGCCGGTGCGCTGCCGCTCCCCGACGGGAGCGTGGACCGGATCGCGGTGAACCCGCCGTGGGCGCGCCAGGTCGCGCCGCGCGGGCGGCTCGCGGCCGCGCCCGACGCGCTGTGGCGGGAGGCCCGCCGCGTGCTGGCGCCCGGCGGGCGGATCGTCGCCCTGCTGCCCGACCCGCGCCCGCCCGCAGGGCTGGAGGTCCAGCGCGTGCTCCCGGTGAGCCTGTTCGGCGCCCACCCCGTGGTCGTGGTGCTGACCCCGCGCTGACCCGCGCCCAGCCCACGACTTGCACACACCCACAGCGCGACTCGCGTGGCCTTCGGCGAGTCGCGGTCTCGGTGCGGGCGAGTCGCGCTCCCCACCCCGGCGAGTCGCGCTGTGAGTGCGGGCGAGTCGTGCTCTGGGTGCGTCGATACCGCGCCGTCGATACTGGGGACCGTGGCCGGGCGGCTGGGGCGCGACGGGATCAGGGCGCAGGTCGCCTCCGGCACCGCCCAGCTGCGCCCCGACCCGGACCGGAGGGCCGGCTGGACCCTCCTGCTCGACGGCACGCCCCAGTCGCACGTCGACCTGGACGATCCGACCCACCTCGAGTTCGACTACATCCGCAGGCTCGGCCACGTCGTCGACCTCGCCGCCGAGCCGCGGCGGCCGCTGCGCGTGCTGCACCTCGGCGGCGGCGCGTTCACCCTCGCCCGGTACGTGGCGGCGACCCGGCCCCGCTCGACCCAGCAGGTCGTGGAGCGGGACGGGGCGCTGGCCGAGCTGGTGCGCCGGGAGCTGCCGCTCGACCGGACCTGGCGGGTTCGGGTGCGCACCGGCGACGCCCGGGACGTGGTCGGCAGGCTCCCGCGCGGCGCGTTCGACCTGGTCGTCCTCGACGTGTTCGCCGACGCCCGCACCCCCGCCCACCTCGCGTCGACGGAGTTCGTGCAGGCCGTGGCCGAGGTGATGGCCCCGACCGGGACGTACGCGGCGAACCTCACCGACGGCGGGGCGCTCGCCTTCGCCCGCGGTCAGGTGGCGACGGTGCGCTCGGTGTTCCCGCACGCCTGCGTGGTCGCCGACCCGGCGGTGCTGCGGGGGCGGCGGTTCGGCAACCTGCTCGTCGTCGCGAGCCGCGGCCCGCTGCCGCTCGACCGCCTCGCCGCCCGGGCCGCCGGCGACCGGTCCTCGGGCCGGCTTCTGCACGGACCCGAGCTCGACCGGTTCCGCGCCGGCGCCCGCCCCGTCCACGACGCCACCGCGGTCGCCTCACCCCCGCCGCCGGACGGCACGTTCGGCGCGGGCACCGCAAGTTCTGATACCGATGCGGATTCCGGGGGCCGCGCCGATCAATACCGTCGCCGGCGACGATGAACGGAGGTCGCAGATGAGCAGGCGAGTGGTCACCTGGGCCAGCATCAGCATCGACGGCTACACCAGCGGGCCGGGTGGGCCCGAGCAGGACACGTGGCTGTACGAACACGCGACGAAGAAGGAGTCGGCCGAGTACTTCGAGGGCGTGTGGCGCGGCGCCGACACCGCGGTGCTGGGCCGCACGAACTACGAGGGCTTCCACGCCGTGTGGCCGGGGATCACCCGCGACCCGGCCACCGACCCGCGCACCCGCGAGCTGGGCCGCTGGTTGGACTCGGTCGAGAAGGTGGTGGCCTCCCGCACGCTGCAGGAGGCGCCCTGGGAGAACTCGCGGATCACCCGCGACCTCGAGGGCGAGGTCAAGCGGCTCATCGACGAGCCGGGGCGCGACATCCTCGTGCTCAACAGCGCCAGCGTCATCCAGGCGCTGCTCGCGGCCGACCTCGTCGACGACGTGCGCTTCTCGGTCGTGCCGGTGATCCTCGGCGGTGGCCTGCGGCTGTTCCCCGAGGGCCTGCCGTCCTCGCGGTGGACCCTCGCCAGCTCGGCCGCGCTGGCGCACGGCGCCGTGTCGCTGCACTACCGCCGCGCCTAGCCGGGCCGGGGTGCCGACCCCACACACCTCGGGTGCACCGCGCACAGCGCCGGCGGTGCGTGCAGCACACCCACGGTTGGTGAAATCGCCCTGACGTGGGCCGGCGCGTGTGCGGCCGCCTGCTGGTGGCGCCGCGCGCGCCGCCGGCAGGCTCCTCGCGCCTCAGCCCGCCGCCGGCTCCGCGGCGACCTCGTGCTTGCCGCGCCCGACCAGGAGCGTGAGGGGGAGGGCGGCCGTCGCGATGATCGCCGCCACCGTGAACGCAACCCGCGCCCCGACGACGTCGGTGCCCGCCGTGGCCCCCGCGGACGCCACGGCCATCACGGTGACGAACAGCGCCGTGCCCGCCGCCCCGGCCACCTGCTGGAGCGTGGCCATGATCGCGCTGCCGTGCGAGTCGAGGTGGCCGGGCAGCCGGCCGAGGGCGTCGGTCATGAGCGGGGTGAGCATCAGCGAGATCCCGAGCACGAGCACCACGTGGAAGACGACGACCATCCACAGCGGCGAGGTCGTACCGAGCGTGGTGAACGCCCAGAGCGCGCACGTGAGCACCGCCGCGCCCGGGACGACGAGCCTGCGCGGCCCCAGCCGGTCGTAGAGGCGGCCGACCACCGGGCCCAGGAGCCCCATCGCGAGCCCGCCCGGCAGCACCGCGAGCCCCGTGACGAACGGGCTGATGCCCAGCACGTCCTGCAGGTAGAGCGGCAGCAGGATCAGCACGCCGAACAGCGACATCATGCTGAGCACGACCAGCGCCATGGCCAGCACGAACGGGCGGTGGCCGAACGGCCGCAGGTCGAGCAGGGCGTTGCCGTCGTCCTGCAGCCGCAGCTGGCGCGCCACGAACACCGCGAGCGCCGCCGCCCCGACCAGGACCGGCACCCACGGCGTGACGAGCGCGTGCCCGCGGGCGGACTCGCCGACGAGCGTGAGCCCGAAAACGAGGCCGCCGAACCCGAGCGCCGAGAGCGCGACCGAGCCGAGGTCGAGCGGGACCGGGCGCACCTCGGCCGCGACGTGCAGCCACCGCGCCCCGGCCGCGAGCGCGACGAGCGCGATCGGTAGCACGACCCAGAACATGAACCGCCAGCCGAGGGTGCTGAGGATCACGCCCGACAGCGTGGGACCCACCGCGGGGGCGACCGCGATGACGATCGTGATCGTGCCCATCGTGGCGCCCCTGCGCTCGGCGGGGACCAGCCGCAGCACGGTGGTCATGAGCAGCGGCACCATCACGGCGGTGCCCGCGGCCTGCACGATGCGGCCCGCGAGCAGCACCGGGAACCCGGGCGCGAGCGCGCTCACCAGTGTGCCCGTGCTGAACAGCAGCATCGAGGTGAGGTAGACCCGCCGCGGCGGGAACCGCTGCAGCAGGAACCCCGTGATCGGGATGACCACGGCCATCGTCAGCAGGAAACCGCTGGTCAACCACTGCGCGGTGGTCACCGAGATGCGAAGGTCCTCGATCAGCGCGGGCAGCGCGACGCTCATGATCGTCTCGTTGAGGATCATCACGAACGCCGAGCCGACCAGCAGCCAGATCACCAGCGACGCACCCGCGGTCGGGGTGGTCTGCGGTTCGGTACCGGGGTCGCCGGTAGCGGGGGCGGTCATCGAGAGCTCCTGTGGGTCACGGGCTCCTCGACGCTACAGATCCACTCCGACGGCGGCCACGGAGTTAGCCGTGGGCGAGCGCGAGCCGCTCGGCCCGCCACAACAGCCGCACCGACCGCCCGAACGACCACGCCAGCGCCGCGAGCGCGCCGGCCACCAGCGCGACGGTGACCGCGTGCGGGAGCAGCCCGGCCGACGCGACCACGAGCACCACGCCCTGCAGGGCCGCGACGGTCTTGGCGGCGTAGCTCGGCGGCACCGGCCCGCGCAGCCACGGCAGCAGCCACCCGGCGACGACGAACGCGTAGCGCATCCCGCCGATCGCGAGCGCCCACGGCCCGACGATCCCCGCCACGTGCACGCTCAGCACGAGGATGAGGAAGGCGTCGACCTCCATGTCGAAGCGGGCGCCCACCGGCGACGCGGTCCCGGTCCGGCGCGCCACCTTCCCGTCGACGCCGTCGAGCACCAGGGCCACGGAGGCGAGCACCACCAGCGCGACGGTCGACGTCCACCCGGTGAGCAGCCCTTCGACCACGATCGCGGTGACCCCGCCGACGAGCAGCGCCCGCGCGAGCGTGACGACGTCGGCGGGCCCGAGCGCGGACCGCCCGGCTCGGTGCATCGCGGTGGACAGAAGCCCCAGTAGGCCCGCCGCGTACACCACTCCGACCAGCACACCGAGCGGTCCGAGCCCGAACGCGGCGGAGAGCCCGGCCAGGATCAGCAGCTGCACACCGGCCGCTGCCACCTGTTCCGGACCCCCCTTCACTACTGTGCAGGTGCTGGTGACCACTCCGCGTTCCACCTCCGCATCACGTCCGCGCGGGCCGATCGGTTCACTCCGGGAAGGAATGAGAGATGGGACACACGGCCCGCGCGTTCTGGCTCCGCGCCCCCGGCGAGGGCGAGATCAGGACCGTCGAGCTGCCCGATCCCGGCCCCGCCGACGTGGTCGTCCGCACCGTGTACAGCGGGGTGAGCCGCGGCACCGAGACCCTCGTCTTCCGCGGCGGCGTGCCGCGAAGCCAGCACACGATGATGCGCGCTCCCTTCCAGGAGGGCGAGTTCCCCGCCCCGGTGAAGTACGGGTACCTCGCCGTCGGCGTGGTCGAACACGGACCACCCGATCTCGTCGGCAGGACGGTGTTCTGCCTCCACCCGCACCAGACCCGCTTCGTGGTGCCCGCGACGGCCGTGACGCCGGTCCCCGACGACGTGCCCGCCGCCCGCGCCGTGCTGGCCGGCACGGTGGAGACGGCGGTGAACGCGCTGTGGGACGCCGCGCCGCTGGTCGGCGATCGGATCGCCGTGGTCGGCGGCGGCATGGTGGGTTGCAGCGTCGCCGCCCTGCTCGCAGGCATCCCCGGGGCCGAGGTCGAGCTGGTCGACGCCGACCCGGCCCGGGCTGCGGTCGCCGAGGCGCTCGGCGTGGCGTTCGCCACGCCGGAGGACGCCACCGGTGACCGCGACCTCGTCGTGCACGCCAGCGCCACCGAGGCGGGTCTCGCACGGTCGCTCGAGCTGCTGGCGGCGGAGGGCGAGGTCGTGGAGGTGTCCTGGTACGGGGACCGGCCCGTGTCGGTCCCGCTCGGCGAGGCCTTCCACTCCAGGCGGCTGACGATCCGGTCCAGCCAGGTCGGCACGGTCGCGCCGCGGCGGGCCCGCCGCGGCTACGCGGGCCGCATGGCGGTGGCGATGCGGCTGCTGGCCGACCCGCGCTTCGACGCGCTGATCACCGCCGAGCACCCGTTCGAGGAGCTTCCCGCCCTGATGCCCCGCCTCGCGAGCGGTGCGCTGCCCGCCCTGTGCGTGCGCCTGCGCTACCCGGCAGCCCGCTGACCGGCGCAGCGACCGCTACCCCGGTGATGGGGCCGCCCGGCCCCGTGCTGGGATCGTGCGGACCCCGTTCCCCCGCACGGGTCCTCCCGACACCGACCACGGTGAACTTCCCGGGGCCGCGGCACGTGTGGGGGTAGGAACGCATCCAGGCGCGGCGAGGGAGCGAGAGTGTTCAGCATCACCGTCCGGGACCACATGATGGTCGCCCACAGCTTCCGGGGCGACGTCTTCGGTCCCGCACAGCGACTGCACGGCGCGACCTTCGTGGTGGACGCGACGTTCCGCCGCCCCGAGCTCGACGACGACGGCATCGTGGTCGACATCGGGCTCGCCACCCAGCAGCTCGGCGAGGTGCTCGGCGAGCTGAACTACCGCAACCTCGACGACGAGCCCGCCTTCGCCGGCGTCAACACCTCCACCGAGTTCCTCGCCAAGTGGGTCGCCGACCGGCTCGCCGAACGGATCGGCGACGGCAGGCTCGGCGAAAGCGCGCGGGGGATCGCCGCGATCGCGGTGACGCTGCACGAGTCGCACGTCGCGTGGGCGAGCTACGAGCGTTCCCTGTGACGGCGCCCGTGATCGTGCGACCGCTGCACGTGGTCGTCCCCGCGGACATCGACGACCCAGCCCGCCCCAGCGGCGGCAACGCCTACGACCGGCGGGTCTGCCACGCCCTCCCCGCGGCGGGCCGCGCGGTGCACGAGATCGCGGTCGCCGGGGCGTGGCCCGAGCCCGACGCCGCGGACCGCGCCGAGCTGGACCGGCGCCTGGCCGAGGTCCCGGACGGCGCCGACGTGCTGCTCGACGGGCTGGTCGGCTGCGCGGCGCCCGACGCGCTCGCCCCGCACGCGCGGCGGCTGCGGCTGGTCGTGCTGG
The DNA here is from genome assembly GCF_035305885.1 of Pseudonocardia sp. GTDB lineage: Bacteria > Actinomycetota > Actinomycetes > Mycobacteriales > Pseudonocardiaceae > Pseudonocardia. The sequence continues at coordinate 24,270 of NZ_DATGOP010000011.1, read as the reverse complement.
TCCACCTGCCGCTGGGTGACGAGGCGGGGCTGCCGCCGGCCGTCGCCGCCGACCGCACCGCCCGCGAGCGCGCCACCCTCCGGCTCGCCACCGCCGTCGTGGCCACCAGCGCCTGGACGGCGCGCCGGCTCGCCGCGGTGCACGGCGTCCCGGCCGACGGGGTCCACGTCGTGCCGCCGGGGGTCGAACCGGCCCCGCTCGCGGCCACCGAGGAGGCGGGCACGCGGCTGCTGTGCGTCGGCTCGATCACGCCGACGAAGGGCCAGGACCTGCTGGTCGAGGCGCTCGCCGCGGTCGCGGACCGCGGCTGGACCTGCCGGCTCGTCGGCCCGGTCGTCCGCGACCCCGCGCACGTCGAGACCGTGCGCGGGCTCGTCGAGCGGCACGGCCTCAACGGCCGGGTGGAGATCACCGGCCCGCGGACGGGGCGAGAGCTCGACGCGGCCTACGCCGCCACCGACCTGCTGGTGCTGCCGTCGCGCTCCGAGTCCTACGGGATGGTCGTGACCGAGGCGCTGGCCAGGGGCATCCCGGTGCTCGCCGCCGCCGTCGACGGGGTCCCGGGAACCCTCGGCCGCGCGCCCGACGGCACGGTGCCCGGCCTGCTGGTCGCCCCGGGCGACGCCGACGCGCTGGCCGACGGGCTGCGCCGGTGGCTCGACGAGCCACGGCTGCGGGAGGCCGCCCGCACCGCCGCCCGGCAGCGGCGCGGGGATCTCACCGGGTGGGAGGTGACCGCGCGGTGCTTGGCCGACGCGTTGACGTGAGCGCGCCGGGCTCCCCGGTCACGCCCGACTGGCTGGCGCTGCGCGAGCCCGCCGACGCCGCCGCGAGGGCGGTGGAGCTGGTCGACCGGCTGTGCGGGTGGCTGCAGGAACGGCCCGACGAGCCGATCGTGGTGCGCGACCTGGGCTGCGGCACCGGGTCGATGGCCCGCTGGCTCGCCGGCCGGCTGCCGCGCCGCCAGCACTGGCTGCTGCACGACCGCGACCCCGTGCTCGTCGAGCGGGCGATGGCGCAGCTGCCGGAGGCGGCCACCGCCGAGCCGCGGATCGGCGACCTCACCGACCTCGACGCCGCCCAGCTCACCGGTACCACGCTGGTCACGGCGTCGGCGCTGATGGATCTCCTCACCGCCGGCGAGGTGGAACGCCTCGCCGCCGCGTGCGCGGCCGCGGGCTGCGCCGCGCTGATCGCCCTCTCGGTCACCGGCAGCGTGCTGATCACCCCGGCCGACCCGTTCGACGCCGCCTTCGCCTCGGCCTTCGACGCCCACCAGCGGCGCACCGTCGACGGGCGCAGGCTGCTCGGCCCCGACTCCGCGCCCGCGACGGCGGCGGCGTTCGACCGGCACGGCATGGCCGTGGTGCGCGCGCCGAGCCCGTGGCGGCTGGGCCCGGACGAGGCCCCGCTGATCGAGCAGTGGCTGCGCGGGTGGGTCGCCGCCGCGTGCGAGCAGCGGCCCGCGCTCGTCGCGGAGGCGGAGGCCTACCTCGGGCGCAGGCTCGCCGCGGCCGAACGCGGCGAGCTGCGGGTGGTCGTCGGGCACGCCGACCTGCTCGCCCTGCCCGGTGCCGCGGACCCGGAGCCCCGGCCGTGACGGCCGCCCGGGTGGCGCGGCCGCTGGCCGTCGCCGTGCTCGTCGGTGCACTCGTGTGGTGGTCGGGCCCGCAGGCGCTGCTCGACGCGCTGTCGGCCCTGCAGGCGGGCCCGGTGCTCGCCGCGCTCGCGCTCGGCGTGGTCACCACGGTGGCCAACGCGTGGCGCTGGTGCCTCGTGGCGCGCGGGCTCGGCCTGCGCCTGTCGCTGCCCACCGCGGTCGCCGACTGCTACCAGGCCCTGTTCCTCAACGCGGTGCTGCCCGCCGGGATGCTGGGTGACGTGCACCGGGCGATCGGGCACGGCAGGCGCAACGGCGACGTCGGGCGCGGCGTGCGCGCGGTCGTCCTGGAACGCCTGGTCGGTCTTGTCGTGCTGGTGGCGGTGGCCGCCGTGGTGCTCGCCCTGCAGCCGACGCTGCTCGGCGTGCTCGCCGACCTCGTGCCCGGGGCGGGGTGGCTCGGCATCGGCCTGCTGGCCGCGCTGCCGGTGCTCGGCTGGTGTCTGCGCGGACGGCTGCGCCCGGTGGCCGCCGAGGTCCGGGCGGTGCTCGGATCCGGAGCCGCGCCCGCGATCGTCGGGCTCTCCGTGCTGGCGCTCGGGGGCTACCTCGCCACGTTCGTGGTGGCCGCCCGCGCCGTCGGCGCCACGGCGCCCGTCTCCGAGCTGCTGCCGCTCCTGGTGCTCGCGCTGCTGGTGATGGCACTGCCGCTCAACGTCGGCGGGTGGGGGCCGCGCGAGGCCGTGGCCGCGGTCGGGTTCGGCGCGGTCGGCCTCGGCGCGGCCCAGGGCTTCGCCGCCGCCGTCGCCTACGGGGTGCTCTGCATGGTGGCCTGCCTGCCCGGCGGGGCCGTGCTCCTGCTGCGCCTGGCGAACAGGCGGGTCACAGGTGACCGGCGAACGAGCGCGCGAGGCTCGCGAGCACCGCGCGTCCCTTCTCCGCGGACGCCAGTGATGGACGGCCCACCACTCCCGACTCCGTGTACGCCTGCATCCCCCGCGACAGCAGGTACCGCCGGTCGTCGGCCACGTGGTCGGCTCGCTCGTACCCCGGCCTGACCACATCCGGGAACGCATGCAGGAGGATCGATGTCTCCAGCTCTCCGGCGTGCATGTCGGTCAGGCCGTTCGTGGTCAGGCCCGCCTCGGCGCGGGCGTCCTCCCAGTCGAGCTCGGTGGGGAACAGGGCCATGCGTCCGGGGTCGAGGCTCGCCTCCTGCACGACGTTGCCGAGGACGTAGTTGCCGCCATGGCCGTTGACCAGCACCAGCGTGCGGGCGCCCGCGCGCTGGACGGAATCCGCGACGTCGCGCACGATCGCGGCGAGCGTGGTCGCCGAGATGCTGACCGTGCCCGCCCAGGCCGCGTGCTCGTGGGAACAGGAGATCGTGATCGGTGGCAGCCTGAGAACCGGGTAACGGGACGCGAGCTCGGCCGCTATCGCACTCGCGACGAGGGTGTCCGTCGTGAGCGGCAGGTAGGGGCCGTGCTGTTCGAAGCTGCCGACGGGCAGCAGCGCGACGGTGGCGCCGCCGTCGCGGGCGTCGAGCGTGGTGTCGGCCGGGAGGAGGTCCATCGCGGTGGACCTTCTCACGGTTCGTGACAGGGGACGAGAGGGGCAGCTCATGGAGGACAGGCGCGACGGCGAACTCACCGAGGTCGCGGAGTCGGACCTGGTGACGCGGCGGGGCCCGTTCCGCGCCGTCGCCTTCCGCGACCCGTACGACGGGAACGAGCACCTCGCCCTCGTCCGCGGTGAACCGCGCGGCAAGAAGGACGTGCTGGTCCGGGTGCACTCGGAGTGCCTCACCGGCGACGTGTTCGGCGCGCTGCGCTGCGAGTGCGGGGCGCAGCTGCAGTCGGCGGTCGACGCCATCGCGGACGCGGGCTGCGGGGTGCTCGTCTACCTGCGCGGCCACGAGGGCCGCGGGATCGGGCTCGTCGCGAAGGTCCGCACCCACGTGCTGCAGGACGAGCAGGGGCTCGACACCGTCGACTCGGCCACCGCGCTGGGCCTGCCGGTGGACGTCCGCGACTTCGGTCCGGCGGCGCGCGTGCTGCACCACCTCGGCGTCGAGTCGGTGCGGCTGCTGTCCAACAACGAGGACAAGGTGCTGGCGCTCACCGGCAACGGCATCAAGGTCACCGGGCGCGTCCCGCTGCTGGAGCCGGTGGACGAGCACAACATCCGCTACCTCACCGCGAAGCGCGACCGGCTCGGCCACGACCTGCCGCACCTCGAGGCGCGCTGACCCACCGGGGTCGGTCAGCCGCGGTGGTCCACCGGCAGCCGCAGCGCCGCCTCCGACGGCCTGCCGGGCGCCGCGGTGCGCGTGAGCAGGCGCCGGCCGGAGTCGTCGGGCAGGTGAAGCGCCTCGAACCGCAGCTCGAGCTCCCGCACCCGTTCAGCGCCGAGGACGACGCCCGCGCCCGGCTGCCAACGCTGCGCGCGATCGTGGCCGCAGACCGGCACAACCTCGGCCACCTGCGCGACTTCCGGATCGCGCCCACCGTCCGCGGGTGGCGGTTCAGCCGGTGGCGAAGTCGCCCGCCCGCCACGGCATCTCCTGCAGCACCCACGTGTTGCCGTCCGGGTCGTCGAACGGGACGTACCTGACGCCGCGGTCGTGCTCGTCGATCCCGCCGACGGGCACGCCGCGGCGGGCGAGCTCATCGCGCGCTGCGGCCGCGTCGGCGACGACCAGGTGCAGGCCGCGCAGCGAACCGGGCACCTGGTCGGCGAGCGCCGGCAGGCCGGTTGACAGCACGATCGAGCAGGCCGAGCCAGGCGGGGTCAGCTGGCAGATCCGGACCCCGTCGGCGGGCCGCACATCGACGTCGACGGTGAACCCGGCGTTCACGTAGAACTCCTTGGCGCGGTCGACGTCGGCGACCGGCACCGGGACGAGCTCCAGCAGCATCTTCACGGCGTTTCCCTCCGGATGCGGTAGTGCAGGTGGGTCACGCGGTCGCCCTGGACGGCCTCGGGGTTCTCCAGCAGCTGCGCGGCGCCGGTGAAATCGCCGAAGTAGCGCACGCCGGCACCGAGCAGCACCGGCACCAGGTCGATGCGCAACTCGTCCACCAGCCCGGCGGCGAGGGCCTGCCCGGTGAGGTCGCCCGCGGTGAGCGACACGACGCGCTCGCCCGCCACCGCCTGCGCCCTCGCGATGGCGCTCTCCACCCCGTCGGTGACGAACGTGAACGGGGCGTCCGGGTGCGTGTCGACCCACGCGGTGGGCACCCGGTGGGTCACGACGAACGCCGCGTCCCCGACCGGCGGGACCCCTCCCCACCCGTCGGTGATGTCGAACAGGCGCCTGCCGACGACGCCGGGGCCGACGTCGCGCCACGCCGAGCGCAGGTACTCCGCGCTGGCCGCCGAGACGCGGTAGGTCCGCTCGTTGTCGCGGAACTCGACCTCGCCGTTGAAGTACCAGTCGAACAGCGGCCCCACCCCGCCGGACGGGTCGGCGATGAACCCGTCCAACGACATCGTGGCCTGCACGACGACCCTGCCCATGGCTGCTCCTCCCGTCGGGTGCCGACCAGCCTGCGCGCACCGGGGCGTCGGGGGCATCCGTGGCGACCACCCGGGCACCACGTGGTCCACCCGGGCGGTGTGCGTGTCGGGGGCAGGGGCCGGGGCCTCTGTGCTTCAGGAATGTGGGCTTCAGGAATGTGGCTTTCCTGAAGCGCAGCTTCGTGAATGTGGCTTTCCTGAAGCGCAGGTGCCGCCTGGGGCCTGCCGCCGGCCGCGGGAGGCGGGGGCGCGAGGTGGGCGGGCGGAGCGGGTACCCCGCTAGCCTCGGCGCCGAGGCGAGGGAGGTGGCGACGATGACGCCGGCGGCGTACGACCGGATCGCGGACTGGTACGAGACCGAGTTCGTGCCCCGCAACTCGGCGGACGATCCGCTGGGCGTCGACCGCTCCCTGCGCGACCTGCTCGGGACCGGGGACGGGATCTGCCTCGAGATCGGCTGCGGCACCGGGGTGCACGCGGCGAGCGTGCGGGTGCTCGGCTGGACGCCGGTCGGCGTCGACGTCTCGGCGGGCATGCTGCGGTACGCGCGCGGCAGGCTCGCGTGCGCCCGCGCCGACGCGGAGCGCCTGCCGGTGCCGGACGGGGCCGTGGACGCGGTGATCGCGATGATGGTCCACACCGACATGCCCGGCTACCCGGCCGTGCTCCGCGAGGTCGCGCGGGTGCTGCGGCCGGGTGGGGTGTTCGTGCACGTGGGCGTGCACCCGTGCTTCTGCGGCGGGTTCGCCGACCGCACCGACCCGGAGGCCGTGGTGATCCGCCCCGGGTACCTCGAGCGCCACTGGACGCGCGAGTCCTGGACCGACCGGGGCCTCCGGGACAAGATCGGCGCCACCCACTTCCCGCTCGCCGAGCTGCTCAACGCCGTGCTCGACGCGGGCCTGGTGCCGGAGCGGTTCGCCGAGAGCGGCGGGCCGGCCCCGATGGTGCTCTCGATGCGGGCCCGCGTCCCGGGCTGAGCCGCGGCTACCGCTCGTTCGGCGCCTCGGCGCCCGCGATCAGCGGTGACCGCCCGGGCCGGGATGCGTGCCGGGGCTCGAGTGTCAGCTTGATCCGCTGCGTGGACGTGGACTCGAAACGCGTCTCGGTACCCATCTCGAGCACCCAGAACTTCGCTTTCGCGCCCGGTTTGGCCTCTTTGTCGACGCCCACGGTGAGCTCGACCTCGACCGGGCCGAGTTCGAAACGCAACTGTTCGTTCTCCCCGGCCCGCATCGCGTCCGCGAGCTCGGTGCGGAGTTGCGCGATGACTTCCGAGAGCGCCAACGGCATTTCGGCTCCTCGCTGTGATCAGGACGTGCCGAGGCGCAGGATCCCACCCGCCCGGCCGGGTCGCCCGACCCGGTGTCGGGATGGCGGTCCACCTGTCACAGCGGATAACCCATCCCCACGCGGGATCGGGGTGGCCGGCCGGGAGAGCGGGTCACCTCGGTGGAGCTCGACCGGCCCATGGGATCGCCGACGCGTCCCGCGATCGCGGCGCATGGCCAGTTGCGAAGCTCGTGCACGGTGCACCCCCTCTCCATCCGGTCGCCGTGCGGTTTGCGATCAGGGTAGCGAGGGCCGCTTCCGGTGTCTCTTAAAGGATTCCGAATTCCACATCAAGTCCGGCGGCTCACGATCCAGTCGACGAGGGCGTCGAACGCCTCCCAGTCGAGCCGGGCGACGGCGGGGACGGCCTCGATCCAGCCGTCGGTCGCGAGCAGCTCCACGACGAGGCGGGTGACCCGGAGCCGGCGGGGGTCGGCCGGGTCGCCCGCGCCCGCGAGGACCGTCGCGGCGGCCACCGCGTACCGCCCGGCCGCCGCCCAGCCGCCCTCCGGGCCCGGGATGTCCCCGAGCAGCTCCTCGGCGCGCCCGAGCCGCGACCAGGCGCGGTCCGGGTCCCCATCGGCCGTGGCGAGCGCGGCGAGCGCCCGCACCCGCGCCGCCGGGGCGACGATCGGGCGCGCGACAGCCTCGGCCCGCCCGACCTGCCTCGCCGCGGCGTACACCTCCACCACGCGGGTGCGGGCCCGGTCCTGCCGCACGGGGTCGGCGACGCGGCGGAGCTCCGCCTCCGCGCGCCGGGCGAGCACGGCGGCGCCCACGTCGTCGTCGGACGCGGAGAGCGTGACCGACAGGTGCGCGAACGCGCGGGCGCGCTGACCCGGGTCCGCGACGTCCTCGACCACCTGCGACGTCGCCGCGCTCCGCAGCCGCCGCGCGTCCTCGGTCGCACCCGCGGTGTGCAGGGCCGTCGACAGCCGCAGGAACGCGACCACCCGCGTGTAGCCGTCGCCGGGCGGGCGCTCGAGCACCGCGGCCGCCGTGGTGGCGGCCTCGTCCCGGCGGCCGGCCGCGGCCTGCGCCTCGCAGATGTCGACGAGCGCCCACGACCGGTGCTCCGGCTCGTCGAGCGCCTCCGCCAGCCGGACGGCGTCGTCGATCGCGCCGTACGTGGCGAGCGCGCAGGCCACGCGGGTGAGGGCGTCGGCCCTGGCCGCGGGGTCGCTCATCTGCTCGGCCACCTCGACGGCCGCCGGGAGGGCGTCGATCGCCACCAGGCCGTCGATCACGCGCGAGCACATCGCCGTGAGGCGCTCCGGGTCGGCCGTGCGCCGGGCCACGCCCTCCGCTTCCGCGGCGCGGGCCGCGGCTCGTCGGTGGTCGCCCGCGGCCGCGAACGCCGCGGCGACGTCGGTGAGCGCCTGCATCCGCCGGCGCGCCCCCGCCGCCCGGTGCACGACCGCGTCGGCGCGCCGCGCGTCGCCCCGCCGCGCGGCCCGTTCGGCGATCGCGGCGAGCGCGCCCGCCGCGCGGTCGGCGTCGGCCACCTGGTCCAGCAACGCCTCCGACCGCGCGGTGCCGCCCGCGGCGGCGTGCGCGACGGCGAGCCGGGCGAGCGCCCAGTCGCGGCCGTCCGCGTGGATCCCGGTCGCGACGATCCGTTCGGCCTCATCGAGCAGTGCCGCCGTCACCTCGGGGTCGCGCTCCGCGACCCTGCCGACGAGCGCGACCAGCTCGCCCAGCGCCTTACCGGAGTCGGCGGCTGCGCGCGCGGTCTCCCGCAGCGCGCCGAGGTGCCGTTGGACGGCCTGCTCGTCGCCGCGGAGGACGTCGTCGCGGAGCATGGCGGCGAGCACCGGCAGCCGCGCCCCCGGCCTGCGGATGCCCGCGGCGACCTCCTCGGCACGCCCGATCTCGCCCGCCGCGGAGAGCGCCTTCGCCAGCTCGGCACGCACCCGGGTGCGGGCGCCGCCGCGCGCGGTCCCGGCGACGACCGCCTCGGCCGGCTCGACCTCGCCCACCGCCACCGCGGCCGCGACGACGGCGGGCCGGTTGCGGGTGTCCTGCGGCGACGACACGAGCTCCTGCACGATCGCGCGGGCCCGCTGCGGGTGCTTGTCGGCGATCGCGGCGGCCACGCGGGCGAGCGCCCCCACCCGGCGGTTCGGCGTGCACCACCGGCGTGCCCACCGCTCGGCCCGCGCCGGGTCGCGGGCGGCCGCCGCCGCGGCCATGCCGGCGACGACGGCGTCGCGCCGGTCCCGGTCCGGCACGCCGAGCGCGAGCGCCTCGGCGTCGTCGAGGTGGCCCGCCTCGGCCGCGGCGAGGGCCGCCGCCGCGAGCGCGGCCCGCCGCTTGCGTTTCGGCAGGCCCCGCGCGAGCGCGGCGGCCCGCTCGCCCCGGCCGAGCGCCGCCCAGACCGCGGGCAGCCGCACGGGCACGTGTCGGTTGCGGCCGGCCAGCTCCTCGCGGCGCAGCGCCAGCAGCACGGCGGTCACCAGGTCGGGTGTCGGTTGCCGCGCCCCGACCAGCTGGGTGAGCGCGATCTCGCCGAGCGCGGCGCCGTCGCCACCGGTCACCTCCAGCAGCCGTTCGTGGCGCGCCGGGTCGGTGGCGAGGTCGGCGAGGCGGACCGCGTCGTCGGCGGCGGCCAGGACCCGCGGGTAGTCGTGGAGCAGGTAGGCGGGCGTGCCGGGCGGCCAGCCGCGCCGCTTGTGGTCCTCGGCCCACGCGTGCAGCCGGGTGCGGTACCGGTCGAGCCGCGGCCCCAGCTCGCGCTCGGCCGCCTCGCGCAGCTCGCGGTGCGCGAGGGCGTAGCCGGGGACGGCGGTCGCGGACCGCCGCGTCCGGACGGCGATGCTGCGCCCGAACGCGCCGGACAGCAGGTCGGCCACCTCGGACAGGGACGCGCCGGTGAGCTCGGCCAGGTCGTCGCGGGTCAGCCCGCCGCCGGAGGCGGCGAGCAGCCCGATCAGCTCCTCGGGCAGGGAACCGGCGCGCAGCCGGTCGGCGAGCTCCTGCCGGGCGAACCCCTCGACCTCGCGCGCGTGGGGGGAGACCGACAGCGCGCGGCGGGGGCAGCGGTGCAGCGGGTGGTCGCCCGGCACGTCGAGCGGGAGCGGCCGGTTCGGCCTGCTGGTGACCAGCACCGTGGTCCCGGCCGGCGGGTGCCGGGGGAGGAGGGCGGCGATGCTCGGCTTCCCGGCCGCCGGGCCGGTGTCCTCGTCGATCCCGTCGACGACGAGGACCAGCCTGCGCCCGCCTGCCCGGCACCGGCGCGCCGCGGCGTCGAGCAGGGCGAGCAGGTCGCGGGGGCCGCCCGGCGCGGAGCGCCCGCGGTCGTGGCGCGGCGAAGCCGGCGCGAGCTGCTCGCCGACCGCGTCGAGGAAGGCGTCGCGGTCGGTGCTCCCGGTGCGGCCCGCGCCGACGAAGAACGAGACCACGTCGACGTCCGGGGGCGGGTGGGCGGCGAACCACGCCATGAGGGCCGTCTTGCCCGCCCACGGCGGCCCCTCCCACCACCCGTACGGCTCGGCGTAGGCCGCGAGCTCCGCGAGCTCCTCGTCCCGGTCGAGCAGGCGCTCCGGGGCGATGTCGAGCACCTGCAGCAGGGCGGGCGGCGGCGCCGCACGGTCCGGCGCTGTGACGTCGGGCAGCCCGGATGCGGGCAGCCCGAGCAGGTGTCGCAGCCGCTGCCCCGCGGGTCCGTCGGACAGGGCGGTGATCCGGGCCGCCGCGAGCCGGCCCAGGCCGTCGGAGCGGTGGTGGTCGGTGATCACTCCGATGACGCGCAGGCCCGCCCACACGGCCGCCCCGGACATGCCCTCCCACGGCGAGACCACCGGGTCCGGGTCGTGCTCGGGCGGGCGGACCGTCACCTCCAGGCGCCCCGAGCGCCGGTTCGACAGCGGCGCGACCGTGCCCACCGCCTGGTGCGAGTCGCGGTAGGCGCCGAGGGACGGGTCGGCGTAGTCCTTCAGCTTGAACCGCGGGAACCCCACCGCCTGCACGGCGACCTCGTCGGGGCCGTCGCCGACGAAGCCGTAAGCGGTGTCGGGCACGGTGTCCGGGGCGTCGACGAGCACGGCCGCGAGGTCCGCCTCGGGGTCGGCCAGGACCTCGGCCGCCCGGAGGGTCCGTTCCTGCGGGGTGTCGGCGGCGAACCGCACGTCGACTTCCCCGGCGCCGGCCACGACGTGGGCGGCGGTGAGGACGACGCGGCTGCGCACCCGGTAGCCGGAGCCCCGCCTACCCGCGCCGTCGCGACTCGTGACGATGACCTCGGCCACCCGGTGCGGATCGATTCCCGGCTCCGCTCTCACGGCCGTGATCCCCCCTCGGAACAGCCCGCAACCTACCCGTCACGGCCGGTCGGGGGAATGCGTGAACCCGGTCGGCAGCGCTGAACCCGGGCGAACGGCGCACAACCGGGCCCGACACCGGCCCGGAAGCCGGTGGCCGAACCGGGGCGTCGGCGCCTACGGTCGCGCGTCGTGATCTACGAGCACCCGTTGGCCTACCTGATCGGGATCGAGGGGACCGCCCTGCTGCGCGCGTTCGTCGGCGAGCACGACCGCGAGTTCGTCGACGCCCGCATCGCCGAGGTCCGGCGGCTGCTCGCCGACGAGTCCCTCGCCGACGCGGCGGTGACCGTCGAGCGGCTCGATGCCGTCGACGGCTACCGGATCTGGTCGGCCACCTACGACGCGGGCCACAACCCCGCCTTCGACTTCGACCGGCCGGTCGCCGAGGAGATCGTGGCCGCGTTGCCCGCGGGCGACGCGGTGGACGCGGCGTGCGGCACGGGCCGGTTCGCGGCGCTGCTGGCCGCGCGCGGGCACCGGGTGATCGGCGTGGACAGCTCGCCGGAGATGCTCGCGAAGGCCCGCGGGAACGTCCCGGACGGCGAGTTCCGGGAGGGCCACCTCGGTGCGCTGCCGGTGGCCGACGCGTCGGTCGACCTCGTGACCTGCGGGCTCGCGCTCACCCACGTCCCGGATCTCCGCCCCGCCTTCGCGGAGTTCGCGCGCGTGCTGCGGCCCGGTGGCCACCTGGTCACCTCCGACATCCACCCCGAGCGCGTCGCCCGCGGTGCCGTCCCGACCGTGCGCGACCAGGACGGGCGGCCCGGCCGGCTGCCGGGCCACCGCCACCTCGTGGGCGACTACCTGCGCGCCGCGCTCGCCGTGGGCTTGCAGCCGCGCCGCTGCGAGGAGCCCGTCGCCGAGCCGCCGGCTCCCGCGCCGCCCGCGACCGAACCGGGGCCGTGGGAGGCGTGGCCGTGGTCGCTCGCGGCGATGGTGCCGGAGGCGACGGCGGCCGCGGAGGCCGGCAGCCCGGTGGAGCTCATCTGGCACTTCCAGCGGGCGTGAGCTCGGGGTGGAGGGCGGGCAGCTCGCGCGACGGCGCGCCGCGGACGGTGCGGCTGAGCTCGTCGGCGACGACCTCCGGCGCGCCGTCGCCGACGCCGTCGAGCGCGAGCCCCGATCACCGCCGGGTGGCTCTCGACCACGTCCACCCGGGCGACCACGTCGGTGTCCAGGTAGCCGACGTGCCGCGCCGTCGTCGTGATGCCCTGCGGCGCCGGCTCGAGGCGCACCGCGTCGGTCATCGCCCACCCGGCCGCCTACGCCGGGCTGCCGGAGCCGGCAGAGGGGAGCCAGGACAGGACCGACAGCACGTTGAGCACCGCCCCGCCGCCGTTCGCCTCGATGACCGGCGCGAACGCCCGGACCGTGCCCAGCGTGCCGGCGTGGGTGGAGAACCCGCCGTCGTTGACGAGCACGGTCGCCTCGCCCGCCGCCGTGGCGGCCGCGGCCGCCGAGTCCGGTGCATGGCGCTGTCGCGGCAGTCGTGCTCGATCGCGCGCTCGCCGGAGGCTCGGCGAACGCTGGACGTTCCTGATCCTGCGCGAGGCGCCGTGGGACACCTCCCGCTTCGCCGACCTCCGCGCCCGGCTCGGCGTGGCGCCCGACACCCTCTCCAACCCCTACCGGGTGCCCGGCGCGCGGCAGCTACCACCTCAGGCCCGCGTCGCGCGAGCTGCGGGTCGTGCCCCGGGCGCCGCAGCAGGGGGTGACGAGCACCGCCCGTACGAGCCGGGGCCCACGGTCGTGCGCCGCACGGCCGACGGCCGCCCGGTGCACGTCGAGTCCGTCGACGACTCCGCCCCGCGAGGTGCCGCTGGCGGAGGTCCGGTTCGTCCGGACGTCGACCTACCCGGCCGCGGCCGGGTGACGGTGCGTCACGTCGCGTCCCAGAGCCGCCGGTAGTAGGCGATCCGCACCGGGTCGGGCGCGATCCCGTAGCCGGCGTGGACCGCGTCCTCGTGGCCCGGCCCGAAGTTCCACTCCGTGCTCCACGCCGCCACGGCGAGGTCGGCCCAGCGGTCGGCGACGCCGAGCGAGCCGAGGTCGACGTGCGCGGCGAACGTGCCGTCGTCGTGCAGGAGCGTGTTCGGGGCGCACGCGTCGCCGTGGCAGACCACGAGCCGGTCGATCGGCGGCGGAGCGAGGAGATCCGGGTCGCAGCAGCCCTTGCGGGCGAGCCGGTGCTCGACGCCCCAGTCGAACGGGCACTCGTCGACGGGGAGCGCGTCGTGGAGCAGGCGCAGGCCGCGCCCGATCGCGGCGGCCGCGGTCGCCGGCTCGGCGACCCACCGCGGGTCCACCGCCGAGCGGCCGGGCACGGCCTCGGTGACCAGCCAGGACCCGTCCGCGTCCCGGCCCTGCTCGAGCACCCGCGGCACCGGCACCCGCCCGTGGGCCCACGCCAGCCGCGCCGCCTCGCCCTCGAGGTCGATCCCCGGCCTGCCGGCGGCGATCCACTTCGCGTAGCGGACGCGGCCGTCCGCGCCGTCGAGGCGGAAGGTGACCCCGCCCAGCTCGTTGCGCCACACCGGGACGATCTCGTCGCCGCCCGCCAGGCGGGCGACGGCGGCGGGGACGGGGACCGGCTCGACCGGGGGGCCGGAGATGGCGCGTGGGGTCACCCCGCCATGATCGTCGAGGCCTCCGTCAGGAGTTCGCCCCGCACAGCACGAGGCACGCGAGCTCACCGGGGACCCGCCCGGCGAGCCAGGCCGCGAACGGCGCGGCGGCGGCGGGCTCGACCCGCAGCCGGAACTCCTCCCACAGCCGCTCCTGCGCCGCGAGGATCTCGGCGTCGGTCACGAGCACCGGCACCGCGCCCGCGGCGCGCAGCACCGCGAACGGCACCTCGCCGATCCGGGTGGCGCCGAGGGCGGAGGCGGCCACCGAGTCGACCTCCACGTCCACCGGCGCGCCGGCGTCGAGCGCCGCGTGCACCGCCCGGCAGCCGGTCGGCTCGACGGTCACCACCGTGCGGCCCCCTGCGGCCAGCGCGGCACCCGCGGCCAGCCCACCGCCGCCCGCCGCGAGCACGACGGCGTCGACGTCCGGGTGCTCCGCGACGGCCTCGGCGGTGACCGTGCCCTGCCCGGCGACGACGACGGGGTCGTCGTAGGCGTGCACGTAGGTGCCGGCCTCGGCGCGGGCGGCGGCCGCCGCCTCGGCGTAGGTCTCGCCGTGGCGGATCAGCTTCGCCCCGGTCGCCTCGATCCGCGTCGCCTTGCTCTCCGGCACGGTGCGCGGCACGTAGACCACGGCGGGGAGGCCGAGCACGGCCGCCGCGGTGGCGACGGCGAGCCCGTGGTTGCCGCCCGACGCCGTGACGACCCGTTCCGGAGCCCGCGCCGACAGCAGCGCGTTCACCGCGCCGCGGAGCTTGAACGAGCCGCTGCGCTGCAGGTGCTCGAGCTTGAGCACCAGCGGCCTGCCGTCGACCTCGGTGCGCAGGGTCGGGGTGCGCCGTACGTGCGGGGCCACGCGGGCCGCGGCCGCGGCGACGTCGGCTGCCGTCGGGAGTGGCGTCATGAGCCGAGGATGCTCCTTCGCGATCTTAAGCTGTAGTTCCATCTGCTGAACGACCATTAGGAACGCTGATGGCACTCGACGCCGACCGGCTCCGCGTGCTCGTCGAGGTCGCCCACGCCGGGTCGATCGCGGCGGCCGCGGCGCGGTTGGGGTTCACGCCGTCGGCGGTGTCGCAGCAGCTCGCGAAACTGGAGCGGGAAGTCGGCGCACCGCTCGTCGAGCGGGGCCGGGCGGGCACCCGGCTGACCGGGCCGGGACGGGTGCTGCTGGAGCACGGCGAGCGGGTGCTCGGCGAGCTGCGCGCCGCCGAGCAGGCCGTGCGCGCGGCCGCGGGCGCAGGGCCCCAGCGGATCGCCGTCGGGGCGTTCTCGACCGCGGCCCGCACGCTGCTGCCGCGGGCGCTCGCCGCCCTGAAACGGGAGCGGCCCGGGATCCGGATCTCCCTGGTCGACATCGAGCCACCCGACGGGTACGGGCTGGTCGCCGCCCGGGAGCTGGACCTGCTCCTCACGCACCGGTACCCGGGCGTGTCCCTGCCGCCCGCGCGCGGCCTGCGGCGCAGGCTCCTCCTGCGGGACCCGCTGCGCCTGGTGCTGCCGCGCGACCACCGGCTCGCATCCGCCCCGGAGATCGCGCTCGCCGACCTCGCCGACGAGGACTGGGTGTCCGGGGCGCCCGGGATGCCGAACCGGATCTGCCTGGAGAGCCTCGGCCCGTTGCACGTCGCCTACGAGACGCGGGACTACGAGGTCACCCTCGCGCTCGTCGCGGCGGGGTTGGGCGTGTCCTTCGTGCCGGCGAGCCTGGTGGTGGGGCACCCGGGGGTGGTCCTGCGGGACCTGCGCGGGCGCTCCCCGGTCCGCGAGGTCCACGTCGTGCACCCGCCCCGGCCGTCGGCGCCCGCGGTCGAGCTCCTGGAACGCCTGCGCCCCGAAGAGGTCCGCTGACGCGGCGCGGCCCGCTCGGCCGAGTAGGGGGCCGCTCGGCTCAGGGGCGCAGGCTCACCCGTGGGTCGACCTCGCCGCCCCCGGTCCGCGCCGGCCGGGTGCCGCGCCGGGTCGTGCGCCGCCGACGCGGTGGTCGCGTGGCCTGGTCGCGCAGCCGGCAGAACGCGCACACGTGCGCGGTCGTCGGCGAACCGCAGCGGGAGCAGGTGCCGACGGCCTCGCGTTCCCGCGCGGCCAGGTCGTCCAGCAGCGGCATCAGCCGCTCGGAGAACCCGTTGAGGAAGGCCGCCTTCGCCCCTGGGGACCGCTCCTCCAGCGAGTTGAGCAGCTCCTTGTAGACGAGGTGGCGGTTGCCGGCGGCGAGCGGGCACTCCTCGACGATGTAGTCGATGCGCCGGATGACGCAGTAGGCCGCCGTCTCGCGTTCGGTCAGCCTGATCAGGGGCTTGACCCGGCGGGCGAACCCCGGCGACTCGGGCAGGGCCGGGCGCTGCCGGGCCAGGTACGGCAGGTTCCAGGTCACGGTGTTCCCGAACAGCACCGCGGCCTCGTCGTCGAGGTTGTGCCCGGTGACGAGCACGTCGAAGCCGTGTTCGAGCGCGACCTCGTTGAGCAGGTGCCGTTTGGACAGGCCGCACGCCGAGCACGGGATGCGTCGCGTCGCGGCCGCCTGCGGGATCGTGAAGCCGGCCTCGTCGGCCAGATCGACCTCGAGGAGCCGGGCCCCGCGCCGTTCGGCGAACGCCCGCGCGCACGCGCCGGAGCGGTCGCTGTAGCCACCGATGCCCAGGCCCAGGTACACGCCGTCCGCCTGGTACCCCAGGTCCAGCAGCAGATCCCACACGGCCAGGGAGTCCTTGCCCCCGGAGACCGCGACCAGCACCCGCTCACCGGGGCGGATCATGCGGTGCTCGCTGATCGCCCGGCTCACCTGCTCCCGGCAGCGCTGCACGAAGCAGCCGGGGCAGTAGGCGGCACGGGCGTGCCGCACCTCGACGGCGGCCTGTTGCTCGCAACGATGGCACTTCACCGCGTCGCTCAGCCTCCCGAGATCACCGGCCGCGCCTCGACGGTGTCGCCCTCCTCGAGGAGGGCGTCGCCCGTGACGAGCTCGTCGCCACGGATGAGGAGCACGGACTCGCGGTTGAGCCCGAGCTGCTTGCACAGGTCACTCGCCCGCAGCGGACCTGGGATCTCGACCTCGCGCCTCGGGTTGTGGAGCTGGATCTTCATCGTCGTCGACCTCGGGGCGTCTCGCAGACCGACGCCCCCAGTCTAGGAAGCCCGCCCAACTCCTGGCGGCGCTCGTGGCCGGGCACGCCGGGTCCCTACGCCGCCATCCCGTTGCGGTAGGCCCAGACCACGAGCTGCAGCCGGTCCCGCACGCCGAGCTTGGCCATCGCCCGCGTGAGGTGGGACTTCACCGTGGTCGTCTCGATCACGAGCTCGCGGGCGATCTCGGCGTTGGACATGCCCTGCGCGAGGAGCCGGACGATGTCGGTCTCGCGCGCGGTGAGCTGCTCCGCCTCGGCGACGGGCGCCCGGGCGGGCTTGCGCCGGGCGAACTCGGCGATCACCCGCCGCGTGACGGCCTGGTCGACGAGGCCCTGCCCGCGGGCGAGCCGCCGGACGGCGTCGACGAGGTCGTCGGGCTCGGAGTCCTTCAGCACGAAGCCGCTGGCCCCGGCCTCCAGGGCGCCGAAGACGTACTCGTCGAGGTCGAACGTGGTCACCACGAGCACGGCGGGCCCGGACCCGTTCGGGTCGCCCGCGGTGATCTCGCGGGTGGCGGCGAGCCCGTCCCCACCGGGCATCCGCACGTCCATGCACACGACGTCGGGGGACAGGTCGCGGGCGAGCCGCACGGCCGACGGGCCGTCGCCGCACTCGCCGACGACCTCGATGCCGCCCGCGAGCTCGAGGATGACGCGGAACCCGGCCCGGACCACGGACTGGTCGTCGGCCAGCACGACTCTGATCACGGCGCCAGTGTCGGACCACGCCCGTCGGCCCCCGCGCGCGGGGACGCGGTCTGCTGTTCCAGCGACAGCGACACGCGCCACCCGCCCGACGGCGCCGGCCCCGCTTCAAACGCCGCCCCGATCAGCTGGGCCCGCTCCCGCATCCCGGCCAGGCCGAACCCGCGCCCGGGGCGTCGGCCGTCCCCGTCCGGGCGGGAGCCGACCGCGGAGTTCTCGACCTCGAGGACGACCGCGGACCCGTCGCGGCGCAGCACGACCCGCGCCGACGCGCCGGGGGCGTGCTCGCGGACGTTGGCGAGCGCCTCCTGGGCGACCCGGTAGAAGCTCACGTCGGCGATCGGCGGGAGGGCGGGCAGCCCGTCGTCGCGCACCAGCTCGACGGGGGTTCCGAGGTCGCGCGCCGCCTGCACGAGGCGGTCGAGGACGGCGAGGCCGGGGACGGGCGCCCCGCCCTCGCCCAGCTCGCCGTCGTCGCCGTGCGCGGGCCCGCGCAGGGCGCCGACGACGAGGCGCAGGTTGTGCAGCGTCTCCTTGCCCTGCGCCCTGATCCAGGCCGCCGCCTCCTTCGCCGCCTGCGGGTCGCGGTCGATGAGCCGCTCGACCACCGCCGACTGCACGACCATCCCCGACAGGTGGTGCGCGGCGATGTCGTGCAGTTCGCGGGCCATCCGGGAGCGCTCCTGCCCGATGGCGGCGTCGGCCCTGGCCCGCTGCGCCTCGACCGCCTCCGCGGCGCGCACCCGCACCAGCTCGACGTACTGCCTGCGGGTGGCGATGTAGGCGCCGAGCAGCGCGCCGCCGGCGTAGGTCAGCGCCCCGGACAGCAGCTGCCCGGCGACCGGCGTGACGACCGACCCCACCTGCTCGCTCCCCACGCCGAGCCGGACGGCGGTCGCGACCAGGAGCCCGACGCTCTCGGCGGCCACGGCGCAGGCGACGACCCGGGTCGCCCGGCGGGCGGGCAGCAGCGCGCCGCAGCCGTACGCGGCGATCACCGGGGCGACGCCGCGCACCGCCGCGACGGGTGGCAGCGCGGCGAACAGCGCGATCTGCAGCGCCGCGACGAGCCCGATGCACAGCACCGGCCGGCGGCGCCGGATGCACAGCACGAGCGTCTGGGCGCCCGTCCCGACGAGCGCCGCCGTCAGCTGGGGCGGTTCGAGGGAGAGCCCGGCGGCCTGCCCCTGGTCGGCGAACAACAGCAGCAGCACCAGCCCGGTCTCGACGAGGCACAGCGCCACGGCCAGCGCGCAGTCCCGCCGCAGCGGGGTGGTCAGGCCCACGGCCGTGAGCCGGGCGTCGGCCCGGGCCGCGAACCGGTCGGGCCAACCGGGCGGCGGGTCGGGCGCCAGCGGGGTCATCCGGGTCACCAGTCAGTAGGACACGTCGGGCGCGAGGAGGCCGTAGGCCTGCGCGAACCAGGCGGTTCCCGCCAGCGCCAGCAGCACGCACACGCTACCGATCACCCGCAGCGCGCCCGCGCGGTGCCGGATCGTGCCGACGAGCAGGGCCGCCGCCGGGACCAGGCCGAGCAGCGCCACCCACTGGGCCGCCTGCAGGGCGCGCAGCAGCGCGACCGGCACGTCCTGCAGGCCCGCGATGGTGACGACGACCGCCGCCCAGCCCGCGAGCGCGAACACCGCCGCGGCCACCGCGACCCGGGTCGGCGTGCGCGCGAGCCGGTTCACCGGCGGGGGCGGCGGGACCCGGTAGCGGCGGCGGACGATCGCGCCGATCGGCCAGGCCAGCAGCGCGAGGAGCAGCACGGCCGCCGAGCCGATGAGCACCGGCAGCACGATGCGCGCGTCGCGGTCGGGCTGGGCGCGCAGGAGCGTGAACGCCGACTCGAACCCGATGGCCCCGACCCGGTCGCCGTCGGGGCGCATCGCGATCCTCCGCTCACCCCCGACCTCCTGCCAGACCCACGGCTCGACCTCCCGGTACACGGCCGGGTCCAGGTCGCCGGGGGCGGGCGAGATCAGCACCGTCCCGTCCGGGCGCGCGGCGACCGTGGTCTGGCCGAGCAGCCCCAGCGTGCGCAGGAACGTGCTGAACGGGGCCCGCGCGCTCTCGTAGCTGCCCTCGGCCATCGCGGCGTGGCCCGCGGCCGTGGGTGCCGTCGGCGGCTCGGGCGCGGTCGACGGGAAGTACCGGTCGGCGAAGCCCTCCAGCAGCGAGCGCCGCAGCGTGAGGGTCTCCACCGCGGTGGTGCCGGTGCCGTTGAGCGTGACGAACACGCCGGTCCGCTCGTCCGGGAAGAGCTGCAGGTGCGAGTGGAAGTAGTTGGTGTCCCCGCCGTGGCCGAGGATGCGCAGCCCGCCCCGGCTCTCGTCGAACAGGCCGAGCGCCATGCGAGGGCCGGCGGCCAGCGTGCCGAGCGCGGCCGCGTCGAGCCCGGGCCGCCACATCGTCGCGCGCGTGTCGGGCGAGAGCAGGTCGTGCTCGGGACCGAGCTCGCCCAGCTGCGCCAGCATGAACCGCGCCATGTCCGTCGCCGTGGCCGACAGCGCGCCCGCGGGGGCGGTCCCGACCACCTCGAAGGGCTCGGGCGGGCTCGAGCTGGACGCGTACCCGCGGGCCAGCCGGTCGGCGAGCTCCGCCGGAAGCGGCTGCGCGAACGTCGACGACGTCATGCCGGCCCGCCGGATCACGTTCTGTTCGACGTAGGCGTCGAACGGCACGCCGCTCACGCGCTCGACGACGTAGCCGGCGAGCGCGTAGCCGTAGTTCGAGTACGCGGGCACGGTGCCCGGCGCGAACACCTGCTCCGGCGGGTCGACGGCCACGGTCTCGCGCAGGTCGGGGCCCGGCCCGTCGAGCGCGATCAGGCCTTTGATCCGCTCCTCGAACCCGGCCGTGTGCGTGAGCAGGTGGCGCATCGTGACGGGTTGCGCGAACGCGCGGGGCAGCGGGAAGTCGAGGTAACGCTCGACGTCGGCGTCCAGGTCGATCCGGCCCTGCTCCACCAGCTGCATGACGGCGGTCGCCACGAACACCTTGGAGATCGACCCGACGCGGAACAGCGTCCGGTCCGGGTCGACGGGCCGCGGCTCGCCCCCGTCGGAGCCCGTGTCGGCCCAGCCGTAGCCGCGGGCGGTGAGGACCTGCCCGTCGTGCACGACCGCGACCGCGGCGCCGGGGATCCCGGACCGTTCGAGCGCGGCGGGTACCAGCCCGTCCAACCAGGTGTCGACGTCCGCCGCGGTGAGCTCCGCGGTGCGCGGGGCGGGGACGTCCGGTGCGGGAGCGGTGGTGGCCGCGGCGCCGCACCCGGTGGTGAGCACCCCGACGGCGCACGCCGCGGCGAACGCCGCGAGCACGCGCGAGGCCTTCGAAGTCATGCCCCGAGCCTGTCCCGCACGGGCCCCGCGCACATCCGGCGCGGGTACCCAGTCGCGCTTGCGACCTCAGGAGGAGGCGGTCCGACCTTCGAGCAGCGCCTCCCGCTTGCGCTCCAGCAGCTCCCGCTCCTTCGCGTTCCCGCACAGCTCCGCGGCGCGCGCCAGCTCCGCCCGCGCCTGGTCGACGCGGCCGAGGCGGGCGAGCAGCTCCCCGCGCACG
Source organism: Pseudonocardia sp. (assembly GCF_035305885.1). Classification (GTDB taxonomy): domain Bacteria; phylum Actinomycetota; class Actinomycetes; order Mycobacteriales; family Pseudonocardiaceae; genus Pseudonocardia. Next base: position 3,473 of record NZ_DATGOP010000011.1, on the reverse strand, counting down.
CCCGGCAGGAGGTGGGAGCGGGCGAGCGCGCCCCCGGCAGCCAGGTCGTCGACGATGCGCAGCCCCGCGGCCGGGCCCTCGACCATCGAGACCGCGACGGCGCGGTTGAGCTCGACGACGGGGGACGGCGCGATGCGGGCGAGCGCGTCGTAGAGCAGGACGATGCGCTCCCAGTCCGTCTCGGCGACCGACGGCGCCGTGGCGTGGCACTCGGCGATGGCGGCCTGCAGCCCGTAGGCGCCGAGCCCGCGCCCGACCCGCTCGGCGCGGGCGAGCGCCGCCCGCCCGCGGCGGATGGCGGCCCGGTCCCACCGGCGGCGGTCCTGCTGCTCGAGCAGCACCACCTCGCCGTTCGGGCCGGTGCGGGCCGGGAACCGCGCCGCGGTGAGCTCCACGAGCGCGAGCAGGCCGAGGACCTCCGGCTCGTCCGGCATGAGGCGGGCGAGGATCCGCGCCAGCCGGATCGCCTCGTGGGCGAGGTCGGTGCGGATCAGCTCCGGCCCGGACGTCGCGGTCGAACCCTCCGTGAAGATCACGTAGACGACGCTGAGCACCGAACCCAGCCGCTCGCGCCGCTCGTGCGGCGGCGGCACCTCGAAGCGCACCCGCGCCGCGGCGATGGTCTTCTTCGCGCGGGTGATCCGCGCCTGCACCGTGGCCGTCGGCACGAGGAAGGCCCGCGCGATCTCGTCGCTGGTGAGGCCGCCGATCACCCGCAGCGTCAGCGCCACCTGCGCCTCGCGGGAGAGCACCGGGTGGCAGGCGGTGAACGCCAGCGCCAGCACGTCGTCGTCGATCTGGTCGGGATCGCGGAGCAGGTCGGCGTCGGACGCCGGTCCCGCCTCGGCGAGCTCGCGGGCGAGCGCGGCGTACCGGTCGTCGAGCGCGGCGCGGCGGCGGAACCCGTCGATGGCGCGGCGGCGGCCCACGGTGAGCAGCCAGCCCGCCGGGTTCTGCGGGACGCCGTCGCGCGGCCACGTGACGAGCGCCTCCGCCAGCGCCTCCTGGGCGAGGTCCTCGGCGAGCGCGAATTCGCCGGTGTAGCGGGCGAGGGCGCCGACGATCCGGGCGGACTCGATCCGCCACACCGCCTCGACGGCGCCCCGCCCGCTGCCGCTCACAGCTGGCCGGTGGCCTCCCGCCACGCCCGCTCCTTCTGGATCCACTCGTTGTCCTGCGGGAACTCGTCGATGCTGGCCACCCGGCGGATCTCGGTCTTCATCCCGGGACCGCTCATCGGCACCCGCTTGGCCCACTCGACAGCCTCCTCCTTGGAGGCGACGTCGAGGATCCAGAACCCGCCGAACAGCTCCTTGGTCTCGCCGTACGGCCCGTCGGTCACCACGGGCGGGTCCGCCGAGTAGTCGACCACCACGCCGTCCTTGGCGTCGTCGAGCCCCTCGGCGGCGACGAGGACGCCGGCCTGGATCAGCTCGTGGTTGAACCGGCCCATCTTCTCGATGGCCGTCTCGAAGTCGATCTCGGCGAACGCGGCGTAGCTCTCGTCGGTCGCGCGCATGATCAGCATGTACTTCACGGTCGTTCCCCTCGCCGTCGGCGGGCCCCGTGCGGACCCTCTCACCTTCGAGGTCGAACGGGAGCGGCCGGGATCGACACGGGCCGGGAGAATTTCCTCCGGCTCAGGTCAGGACGAGCGGGAGCGCCGCCGCCCGCGCGCCGAGCGCGTTCCGCTCGGCCTCGGTCGCGGCCCGTCGCCCCGTGCCGACCCGCAGCGCGTCGGCGTCGGAGAAGGTCGCGGGGAACGGGGCTCCGGCGAGCGCATCCGGCGTCGACCGGGAGTGGGCGAGCGCGTCGGGGCGGGGCCCGCCACCCCCGGCAAGTGCGTGACCAGGTCGAGGTGGTGCAGCGTCCACTCCAGCACGTACGCGGACAGGTAGTCGCCGACGGTGAGCACCTGGTCCTTCGTGGCGACCCGGCAGGCGGGGTCGGCGAGCCGTGCGGCGCGCCCGGCCGCGGACCCCACGTCGTCCAGGCGGAACACGAGCAGCTCCGGCTCCCCGTACGCGGCGGCGAGGCGCACGGTCAGCGCGGAGAGCGGGTCGTCGCCCGCCGGGGTGTCGACGACCTCCCAGCAGGTCACCGCGTCGCGGGTGGGCTCGGCGTCGGTGGGGGTGGCGAGGGTGATCAGGACGTCCTGGGCGTCGATGACGAGGTGGCACACCAGGTCCCGCACGAGCCAGCCCGCGCAGCCCGACGGCCGCTCGAAGGCCTCGTCCGACAGCCCGGCCACCGCCTGCCGCAGCGCGTCCCGCGGGTCGACCAGCAGCGGGGCGAGCCCGCTTCAGGAAAGCCACATTCACATACCTGGGCTTCATGAATGTGGCTTTCCTGAACGTCGGCCTCCAGCCGGAGACGGCGCCGGACCCGGGCGCATGCCCGGCTCGACCACCGCCGCGTCGACTACGCCTTCCCGGTGTCGCCCCTGCCGCAGATGCCACCGTCGAGGCACATCTGCAGGTAGTAGATGCGGCCTTCTGGGACGTAGACGTGCCCGTGCGTGCCGCTGCTCCCGGAGGCATCTCGGAGCTTGCCGAACGACTTGCCGTCCGATCCGCGGACGTAGACGGTGACGCCTTTGCCGTCCCGGTACTCGTCCCAGACCTCGAGGAGTTCAGGCTCGCTGTTCGCGGCGAAGTGCGCAAACCCCCTCACGGCGTACTGCCCGGGGAAGCTGCACGTCATCTCCATGGTCGAGCTGTTCGGATACCTGGTTTCGCACGTGAGCTTCTCCTGCGCGCCCGCCGACGCCGGCGTCATCAGCGTCAGCACGGCCGCCGCAGCGGTCGCAGCAGCCACCCTCACCGCGGGCACACCCCGTCCCATCGTCGATCCCCCCGACTTCGTCCGATCGAGCGTCTTCACAAGATCGAGCGGCGGAGTGTAGTGGCAAACCGCCGCATGCGATCAAGAAGCGGGACCGCCGACGTCGCCACCGGACACGACGAAATCGGCCCCTCGCCTGGGTGTGGTCCAGGTGAGGGGCCGCTCTCGTGGTCTGCGCTGGTGCCCCCGGCAGGATTCGAACCTGCGCTCCCGCCTCCGGAGGGCTGGGCTCACGAGCTGGCAAGAGCGCCTGTGACCAGGCCATTCCCGGCGTGGGTGCGTGCCGCAGTCCGGACTTCAGCACGTATTCAGCACGGGTGTCCCTCCAAACCCCCGAACGGATGGGAAGGCGCGTCGTCGGAACACGGCGGCTGACACGCCCCCACGGGGTAGCGGATCAGTCGCGCAGAGCGACTACAGGGGTGTGAGGCCGATAACCGACCTTCGACGAAGCGAGCTGCGGGCGACCCCGCGCTCGCCGGCAGCGCGTAAAGCGAGCATTGGACGAGCTGGAGAAAGCTGGACTCGTCTCGTTGGGTTCTCATCGGACAAAGTATGAGAAGTTCGAGCTGCTCCGCGAGGATGGATCTGGTCGCAAGTATCGCATACCTGGCGAGAGTGCGGTGGAC
>NZ_DATGOP010000010.1:0-32613 GCF_035305885.1 Pseudonocardia sp. | reverse complement strand
AAGACGTTGTCGCGGTACACCCGCGGTGTGATCATCTGCGGTCCCCCCGAACCTCCGCCGACGATGCGAGTGACAGGCAATCTTGCACAGACTTGATCTGAGTTCCACCGGAGCGGTCGGTGTGGTGAGGTCAGCTTCCCGTCCGACGGGGCCGAAGATCCATGGGAGGAGCATCGACGCGACACCGGTGACGGGGATCTCGGCGCGCGCTCACCCGGGCGGGCGCCGGTCCGCGGCGTGCTGGGCCTGGCCGCCGATGCGCGCCGCGATCGCCCGCGCGGTGCGGGAGACCTCCGCGACGACCAGCTCGCGCAGCTGCGGGGTGATCTCCTCGCGCGGCATCGTGACGGTGGCGCTCGCGACCGGGTGGCCGGTGTGGTCGAGCACGGCCACGGCGATCGAACAGAACCCGGGGGTCACCTCCCCGTCCTCGACGGCGTAACCCCGCCGCCGGGTCTCCACGAGCAGCCGCCGCAGGGCCGAGAGCGACCGGGGGCCCGCGTCGTGGCGCGTCACGAACGAGTCCGGGTTCGGGTACAGGGCCCGGGTCTGCGCCGCGGGCAGGGCGGCGAGCATCGCCCGGCCGCTCGCGGTGAGGTGGGCGGGCAGGCGCACGCCCACGTCGGTCACCAGCGGCGGGCGGCCCGGCGCGCGCTCCTCGATGAGGTAGACGACCTCGTTGCCGTGCATCACGGCGAGGTGCGCCGTGTGCCCGGTGCGGTCGACGAGCCGGGCGAGCGGCACCCGCGCCAGGCGCTGCAGCGGCGCCTGGCGGGCGTAGCCGGTGGCGAGCTCGTAGGCGGCCAGGCCGAGGCTGTAGCGGCGTTCGTCGGCGAGGTGCACGACGAAACCGTTCTCGACCAGGGTGGCGAGCAGCTGGTAGGTCGTCGAGCGGGGGAGGCCGAGCTCCCGCGCGATCGCGGCCGCCGGGACCGGGCCTGCCTGCCGTCCGAGGTGGCTCAGGATCTCCAGGACCTGGTGGGCGGCGGGGGCCTTCGGCGCGCCGAGCACGGCCCGAGGCTACCGCTTTCGGGGCAACTGTCCGGGATCCCGGACGGAACCACGCGCGGATCCGTGGTGCGGCCCACCCCGGCCGGTGTCCGATGGCACCGTGCAGCACATCACAGTCGGGTCGGGGCCGCTGACCCCCCAGGAGGTCGTCGCCGTCGCCAGGGGCGGGGCGGGCGTCGAGCTGTCCGCGGAGGCCGAGAGCGAGATGGCCGCGGGCCGCAAGGTCGTCGAGGCCCTCGCCGACGACGAGCGGCCGCACTACGGGATCTCCACCGGCTTCGGCGCGCTGGCCGTGCGGCACATCCCGCTCGACCGGCGGGCCCAGCTGCAGCGCAGCCTGGTGCGCTCGCACGCGGCCGGCAACGGCCCCGAGGTCGAGCGCGAGGTGGTGCGGGCGCTCATGCTGCTGCGCCTGTCGACGCTCGCGACCGGGCGCACCGGCGTCCGCCCGGAGGTCGCGCGCGTGTACGCGGCGATGCTGACCGCGGGCATCACGCCCGTGGTGCGCGAATACGGGTCGTTGGGCTGCTCGGGGGACCTCGCGCCGCTCGCCCACTGCGCGCTCGCCGCCATGGGCGAGGGCGAGGTGCGCGACGCCTCCGGCACCCTGCGCCCCGCGGGCGAGGCGCTGGCCGCCGCGGGCATCCGGCCGGTCGAGCTGGCCGAGAAGGAGGGCCTCGCGCTGATCAACGGCACGGACGGCATGCTCGGCATGCTCGTGCTGGCCTGCCACGACCTGCGGCTGCTGCTGCGCACCGCCGACGTGGCCGCGGCGATGAGCGTGGAGGCCCTCATGGGCACCGACGCCGCGTTCGCCGCCGACCTGCAGGCGCTGCGCCCCCACCCCGGGCAGGCCGACAGCGCGGCCAACCTCAGAGCCCTGCTCGCCGGCTCGGCGATCATGGCGAGCCACCGCACCCCGGACTGCACGCGGGTGCAGGACGCCTACTCGCTGCGCTGCGCGCCGCAGGTGCACGGCGCCGCGCGCGACACGCTCGCCCACGCCGAGGCGGTGGCGGGCCGCGAGCTCGCCGCGGCGGTCGACAACCCGGTGGTCACCGTCGACGGGCGGGTGGAGAGCACCGGGAACTTCCACGGCGCCCCCATCGGGTACGTGCTCGACTTCGTGGCGATCCCGGTCGCCGACGTCGCGTCGATGAGCGAGCGGCGCACCGACCGGTTCCTGGACGTGGCGCGCAACCAGGGGCTCCCCGCGTTCCTCGCCGACGACCCCGGCGTCGACTCGGGGCACATGATCGCGCAGTACACGCAGGCGGGGATCGTGTCCGAGCTCAAGCGGCTCGCCGTCCCGGCCTCGGTGGACTCGATCCCGTCCAGCGCGATGCAGGAGGACCACGTCGCCATGGGCTGGTCCGCCGCCCGGAAGCTGCGGCGCGCCGTCGACGGCCTCGCCCGGGTCATCGCGATCGAGGTGCTCACCGCCGCCAGGGCCCTCGACCTGCGCGCCCCGCTCGCCCCCGCCCCGGCCACGGCGGCGGTGCGCGACCGGCTGCGGGCCGAGGTCGCGGGCCCCGGGCCGGACCGCCACCTCGCCCCCGAGATCGAGGCCGCCGTGCAGTTGGTCACCTCCGGCGAGGTGCTCGCCGCCGCCGAGAGGGTCATCGGCCCCCTCCGCTGATCAACACTGCGCTGACCAGGAAGGAGTTCGTCATGGAGGGTGCTCGGCCCGTCCGCGCGGCGCGCGGCACGACGCTCACGGCCCGGTCCTGGCAGACCGAGGCCCCGCTGCGGATGCTCTGCAACAACCTCGACCCGGAGGTCGCGGAGCGGCCCGACGACCTGGTCGTCTACGGCGGGACGGGGCGGGCGGCCCGCGACTGGGCGTCGTTCGACGCGATGGTCCGCACGCTCACCACACTGGCCGACGACGAGACGATGCTCGTGCAGTCCGGCCGTCCGGTCGGGGTGCTGCGCACCCACGAGTGGGCGCCGCGGGTGCTCATCGCCAACTCCAACCTGGTCGGCGACTGGGCGAACTGGTCGGAGTTCCGGCGGCTGGAGAAGCTCGGCCTGATCATGTACGGCCAGATGACCGCGGGCTCGTGGATCTACATCGGCACCCAGGGCATCCTCCAGGGCACCTACGAGACGTTCGCCGCGGTCGCCGACAAGCGGTTCGGCGGCACCCTCGCCGGCACGCTCACCGTCACCGGCGGCTGCGGCGGTATGGGCGGGGCCCAGCCGCTCGCCGTCACGCTCAACGGCGGCGTGTGCCTGGTGATCGACGTCGACCCGGCCCGGCTGCAGCGCCGCGTCGAGCACCGCTACCTCGACGAGGTGGCCGACGACCTCGACGACGCCGTCACCCGCGTGGTGGCGGCGAAGAAGGAGAGCAGGGCGCTGTCGGTGGGGCTGGTCGGCAACTGCGCGCGGGTGCTGCCGGAGCTGCTGCGCCGGGGAGTCGAGGTCGACATCGTCACCGACCAGACCTCCGCGCACGACCCGCTGTCCTATCTCCCCGACGGCGTCGACCTCGAGGACTGGGACGACTACGCGACGAAGAAGCCCGAGGAGTTCACCGACCGGGCGCGGGAGTCGATGGCCCGCCACGTCGAGGCCATGGTCGGGTTCCTCGACGCGGGCGCCGAGGTCTTCGACTACGGCAACTCGCTGCGCGACGAGGCCCGCAAAGGCGGCTTCGAGCGCGCCTTCGCCTACCCGGGTTTCGTGCCCGCCTACATCCGGCCGCTGTTCTGCCAGGGCAAGGGCCCGTTCCGGTGGGCGGCGCTGTCGGGCGACCCCGCCGACATCGCGGTCACCGACGACGCCGTCCTCGAGCTCTTCGGTGAGAACGACCGGCTGCAGCGCTGGATCCGCGCCGCCCGCGAGCGGGTGGCGTTCCAGGGCCTGCCCGCGCGGATCTGCTGGCTCGGCCAGGGCGAGCGGGACCGGGCCGGGCTGCGGTTCAACGAGCTCGTCGCCTCGGGCGCGATCACGGCCCCGATCGTGATCGGGCGCGACCACCTCGACGCGGGGTCGGTCGCCTCCCCCTACCGCGAGACCGAGGGCATGGCCGACGGTTCCGACGCCATCGCCGACTGGCCGCTGCTCAACGCGCTGGTCAACACGGCGTCCGGGGCGACCTGGGTGTCGATCCACCACGGTGGCGGCGTCGGCATGGGCCGCTCGATCCACGCCGGCCAGGTCACGGTCGCCGATGGCACCGAGCTCGCCGCTTCCAAGATCGAACGCGTGCTGACCAACGACCCGGCGACGGGCGTGTTGCGCCACGTGGACGCGGGCTACGACCTGGCGGTCGAGACGGCGCAGGCCCACGGGCTGCGGGTCCCGATGGCCGAAGGTGCAGGAAAGCCACATTCCTGAAGCCAGGCTTCGTGAAAGTGGCTTTCCTGCACGACCGCTGATCACCGAGAGGAGCACCCGGAGGGGCCGCATGGAGCCGCAGACACCGGCGCCGCTCGCGCGGATCGAGCGCCGATCCATCGACGTGATCCCGGACGCGGAGCGGCACGGGCCCGCGTTCAACCAGTTCACGCTGTGGTTCGGCGCCAACATGCAGATCACGGCGATCGTCGACGGCGCGCTCGCCGTCGTGTTCGGCGCCGACGCGCTGTGGGCCATCGTCGGCCTGCTGATCGGCAACCTGGCCGGCGGGTGCGTGATGGCGTTGCACTCGGCGCAGGGGCCGCGGCTCGGGCTGCCGCAGATGATCTCCAGTCGCGCGCAGTTCGGGGTGTACGGAGCGGTCGTGCCCCTGGTGCTCGTGGTGCTGATGTACCTCGGGTTCGCCTCCACCGGAACGGTGCTCGCCGGGCAGGCGGTCAACGAGGTGCTCGGCGCCGGGTCCCCGGCCGTCGGGATCTGGGTGTTCGGCGCGCTCACCGGGATCGTCGCGACCCTCGGCTACCGCTACATCCACATGCTCGGGCGGATCTCGACGGTGGTCGGCGTCCTCGGCTTCACCTACGTGGGCATCCGGTTGCTCGCCGACCACGACGTGCCCGCGTTGCTCGGCGTGAAGCCGTTCGACACCGCGACGTTCCTGCTCGCGGTCTCCCTCGGCGCCGGGTGGCAGCTGACCTTCGGCCCGTACGTGGCCGACTACTCCCGCTACCTGCCCCGCGACACCAGCGAGCGGGTGACGTTCCACGCGACGCTGTGGGGCACCGTGCTGGGCTCGCAGTGGTCGATGAGCCTCGGCGCGCTGATCGCGGCCATCCCGATGTCCGACGGCGGCGGGTTCCTGGACAACCAGGTCGGGTTCCTCGGCGAGCTGGCCGGCGGGGGCGCCGCCGCGGTCGCGATCTTCGCGGTGATCGTGGTCGGCAAGCTCACGGTCAACTGCCTGAACGCCTACGGGGGCTTCATGTGCCTGTTGACCACGGTCACGTCGGTGACGCGGGCCGCCTCGGTGTCGCGGGCGGGGCGGGTGGCGTTCATCGGCGCGTTCCTGCTGGCGTCGGTGCTGATCGCGCTGCTCGGTTCGGAGAACTTCCTGGAGAACTTCCGGCAGTTCATCCTCGCGCTGCTCATGGTGTTCACGCCGTGGAGCGCGGTGAACCTGATCGACTACTACCTGATCTCCCGGGAGCGGGTCGACGTGCCCGCGCTCTACGACCCCGACGCCCGCTACGGGCGGTGGAACGCCGTCGCGCTGGTCTCCTACGCGATCGGCGTGCTCGCCCAGATCCCGTTCATGGCGCAGGCGCTCTACACCGGCCCGATCGCACGGGCGCTCGACGGCGCCGACATCTCCTGGATCGTCGGCCTCGTCGTCACCGCCGCGGTCTACTACCCGTGGGCCAGGCGCACCGCGGACGTGCCCGAGGAGATGATCTACCCGGCGGGGACGGTCGCTCCGCGATGACCTTCGACCGCATGTGGACCGACCTGCAGCCCGTGGGCCGGGACCCGCGCAGCGGCGGCTACCGCCGGTTCGCCTGGACCGCCGAGGACGCCGCCCTGCGCGAGTGGTTCACCGGCGAGGCCGCCGTGCGCGGGCTCGACCTCACCACCGACCGCGCGGGCAACCTGTGGGCCTGGTGGGGGAACCCGGACGCCGACGGGCCCGGGCTCGTCGTCGGCAGCCACCTGGACTCGGTGCCCGACGGCGGCGCGTTCGACGGCCCGCTCGGCGTCGTGTCCGCCCTCGCCGCCCTGGACGCGCTGCGCGAGCGCGGGTGGGCGCCGCGCCGCCCGCTCGGCATCGCCGTCTTCGCCGACGAGGAGGGCGCGCGGTTCGGCGTCGCGTGCGCGGGCAGCCGGATCATCACCGGCGCCCTCGACGCGGACCGGGCCCGCGGGCTGACCGACGCCGACGGCACCACGGTCGCCGAGGCGATGGCGAAGGCGGGCCACGACCCCACCCACGTGGGCCCGGACCCGGAGGCGCTGCGGCGGGTCGGCGCGTTCGTCGAGCTGCACGTCGAGCAGGGCAGGGCGCTGGTCGACGCGCCGGGCGACGCGGCCGTCGGCGTGGCGAGCGCGATCTGGCCGCACGGGCGGTGGCGGCTCGATCTGCGCGGCCGCGCCGACCACGCGGGCACCACCCGGCTCGCCGACCGCGACGACCCGATGCTGCACCTCGCCGAGGCCGTCACCGCGGCGCGGCGGGCGGCGGAACAGCACGGCGCGCTCGCCACGATCGGCAAGGTGCGGGTGGAGCCGAACGGGGTCAACGCGATCCCGTCCCTCGTCACCGCGTGGCTGGACGCCCGCGGCCCGGTCGAGGCGGACGTGCGGGCCGTCGTCGCCGCGGTGGGGGCGGCGGCGCGCACCGAGCCGGTCGAGGAGTCGTGGACCGGCCCCACCGCGTTCGACGCCGACCTGCGGGACCGGCTGGCCGGGCTGCTCGGCGCGCCGGTGCTCGCCACCGGGGCGGGCCACGACGCGGGCATCCTGTCCGCCGCCGGGGTCCCGACGGCGATGCTGTTCGTGCGCAACCCGACCGGGGTGTCGCACTCGCCGCACGAGTTCGCCGAGCCCGCCGACTGCCACCGCGGCGTCGCCGCGCTCGCCCGCGTGGTCGAGGAGCTGGGGTGACGACCTACTGGTGCGAGCGGGCATGGCTCGACGGCGGCCCGCGCGAGCGGGTCCGGGTGACGACCGACGGCGACCGGATCACCGGCGTGGCCGCGGGCGCCGACCCCGAACCCGGCGACGTGCGGCTTCCGGGGATCGTCCTGCCCGGCTTCGCCAACGCCCACAGCCACGCCTTCCACCGGGCGCTGCGCGGGCGCACCCACGACCGGGGCGGCACGTTCTGGACCTGGCGGGAGCGGATGTACGCGCTCGCCGCGCGGCTCGACCCGGACCGCTACCTCGCGCTCGCCCGCGCCGCGTACGCGGAGATGGCGCTCGCCGGGGTCACCTGCGTCGGCGAGTTCCACTACCTGCACCACGACCGCGGCGGCGCCCGCTACGCCGACCCCAACGCGATGGGCCGCGCGCTCGTCCAGGCCGCCGCCGACGCGGGCGTGCGGATCACGCTGCTGGACACCTGCTACGTCGCGGGCGGGCTCGGCGCCTCCGGCCACCTCCCCCTGGACGGCGTGCAGCTGCGGTTCGGCGACGGCGACGCCCACGCGTGGGCGGAGCGGTTCGGCGAGCTCACCGACACCGACCGGGCGCGGGTGGGCGCGGCCGTCCACTCGGTGCGGGCGGTGCCCGCGGGCCAGCTGCCGGTCGTCGCCCACGCCGCGGCCGGGCGCCCGCTGCACCTCCACCTGTCCGAGCAGCCGCGGGAGAACGAGGCGTGCCGGGCGTTCTACGGCTGCACCCCCACCGCGCTGCTGGCCGAGCAGGGGCTGCTCGGGCCGAGCACGACCGCCGTGCACGCCACCCACCTGACCGACCACGACGTCGAGCTGCTCGGCGGCTCCGGCACCACCGTCTGCGCCTGCCCCGGTACGGAGGCCGACCTCGCCGACGGCATCGGCCCGTTCCGGGCGCTGCGCCACGCCGGCTCCCCGCTCGCGGTCGGCAGCGACCAGCACGCCGCCGTCGACCTGCTCGCCGAGGCCCGCCTGGTCGAGCTGCACGAGCGGCTCGCCTCCGGGGAACGGGGCCGCATCGCCCCGGGGGCGCTGGTCGACGCCCTCACCGCGCACGGGCACGCCTGCCTCGGCTGGCCGGACGCCGGCCGCATCGCCCCCGGCGCCCGCGCCGACCTCGTCGCCGTGCGGCTGGACTCCCCGCGCACCGCGGGCGTCGCCCCCGAGCAGGTGGTGATGGCCGCGAGCGCCGCCGACGTGCACACCGTCGTGGCGGACGGCCGGCTCGTCGTCGACGCCGGCGAGCACGTGCTCGGGGACGTGGGCAGGCTGCTCGCCGACGCCGTCGACCCGATCTGGGAGGAGCAGTGAGCACCCTCGTCACCGGCATCGCCGAGCTCGTCACCAACGATCCCGCGCTCGGCCCCGGGCCGCTGGGGATCGTGGCCGACGCCGCGCTGGTGGTCGACGGCGGCCGCGTCGCCTGGGTCGGGCCGGCCGCGGCGGCGCCGGCCGCCGACACCCGGGTCGACGTCGACGGCCGGGCGGTGCTGCCCGGCTTCGTCGACAGCCACAGCCACCTGGTGTTCGCCGGGGAGCGCTCCGCCGAGTTCGAGGCCCGGATGTCCGGCGTGCCCTACGACGGCGGCGGCATCGCGTCCACGGTCGCGGCCACCCGCGCCGCCGACGACGAGGCGCTGCGGGCGCGGCTGCGGTCGCTGGTGGCGGAGATGCGCGCCCAGGGCACCACCACGGTCGAGGTGAAAAGCGGCTACGGGCTGACCGTCGCCGACGAGGAGCGGGCCCTTCGGCTCGCCCGCGAGGTCACCGACGAGACCACGTTCCTCGGCGCGCACGTCGTGCCCGCCGAGTACGCCGGGCGGGTCGACGAGTACGTCGCGCTCGTCACCGGGCCGATGCTCGAGGCCTGCGCGCCGCACGCGCGCTGGGTGGACGTGTTCTGCGAACCGGCCTCCCCGCACGCCTTCGACGGCGACGCCGCCCGCGCCGTGCTCACGGCCGGACGGGACGCAGGCCTCGGCCTGCGCGTGCACGGCAACCAGCTCGCGCCCGGGCCCGGTGTGCGGCTGGCGGTCGAGCTGGGCGCCGCGAGCGTCGACCACTGCACGCACCTCACCGACGCCGACGTCGACGCGCTGGCCGGGGGTGGCACGGTCGCGACCCTCCTGCCCGGCGTGGAGTTCTCCACCCGCCAGCCCTACCCGGACGCGCGCAGGCTGCTCGACGCGGGCGTCACCGTCGCGTTGGCCACCGACTGCAACCCCGGCACGTGCTTCACCTCGTCGATGCCGATCTGCATCGCGCTCGCCGTGCGCGAGATGGGGATGACCCCCGCCGAGGCGGTGCGGGCCGCGACCGCGGGCGGCGCGGCCGCCCTGCGCAGGGACGACGTCGGGCACCTGGGCGTCGGGGCGCGCGCCGGCCTCGCCGTGCTGGACGCGCCGTCCTACCGGCACCTCGCGTACCGGCCGGGCGTGCCGCTCGCCCGCGCCCTCGACCTGACCGAGGGGTGATGCCGGGTCAGCTCGTCTGCCGGGCCCGGTGCACGAGCCGGTACTCCCGCGGGCTGGTGCCGTAGGCGGCCTTGAAGGCCTTGGAGAACGTCCCGGCGTCGAGGAGGCCCCACCGCGCGCCGACCTCGCCGACGGGGACCCGGGCGTCGCAGCGTTCGAGGTCGCGGCGGCAGCGCTCGAGCCGCTGCTCCCGGATCCAGCCCGCGACCGACGTCGAGTGCGCCGCGAACTCCCGCTGCAGCCGCCGCAGCGAGACGTGCTGGGACCGGGCCACCGCCGCCGGGGTGAGCTGCGGGTCGGCGAGGTGGGTCGCGATGAACTCCGTCGCCCGGGAGAAGAGGGTCTCCGGTTCGGCGAGCGCGGCGATCTCGTCCTCGCACCGGGCGCCCACGTAGCCGGACAGCAGCCCCACGACGGTGCGCGCGACCTCGCGCTGCGCCTGCCGGTCCCGCGGCTGCCCCACCCGGTGCACCAGGTCCCACAGCGTCTTCGCGACCAGCGGGCCCGCGCCCTGCCGCCCGGAGAACCGGGTCGCGGTGAAGTGCGCCATCGTGTCCGGCCCGAGCGAGAACCACGACTTCGGGAACATCACCGTGAGCATCCGGAAGCTCTCCCGGAACACGAGCTCGTACGGCCGGGTCGCGTCGCAGAAGGCCAGGTCGCCCGGGGTCAGCGCGGCCTCGCGGCCGTCCTGGCAGAACAGGCTGTAGCCATCGAGCTGGACGCCGAACTTGTAGCAGGCCTCCTCGCTCGCGACCTCGGAGGTCTGCGCGACCACGTGCGGGCGGGCGTGGAACTCACGCACGACGAGCGCGTCGAACCGGTGCGCTGTGAAGCTCCCCGAGAACGGCCTGCCGCCGGGCACGTCGACCACGACCGGGAGGTGGTCGGCGTGCACGGCGTCGCGCCACTCGTCGAGGTTGCCCGCGACGACGGTGGCCGCCCCGCCGGCCCGCAGCACCTGGACGTCCTCCGGCACGTCCCCTCCTTCCCGCGGCTGTGCGGGCATCGTCGCATCCGCGCCGGCCGCGGCGGGGGTTGCGCGCGGTCGGGCGACGCGGATCGACCGGTGCCGGTCGCGCACGGCCAAGCCTCCCCGGCCCGATCGCCCCTACCGTCTGCACGGCGTACGACTCGCTCTTCTTTCAAGGGAGAAGGATGGCCAGTCACAGCGGCGCGCCGGCCGCCCCGGCGCCCGAGCCCCGCATGTACCGGAAGGTCGCGCTCGCCAGCGCGGTCGGCACGAGCATCGAGTGGTACGACTACCACGTCTACAGCGTGGCCTCCGGCCTCGTGATCGGCCGGCTGTTCTTCACCGAGCTGGACCCGTTCACCGCCACGCTGGCGGCGTTCGCGACGTTCGCCATCGGGTTCATCGCGCGCCCGCTCGGCGGGGTGGTCGCGGGTCACCTCGGCGACCGGATCGGCCGCAAGCAGGTCATGGTGCTCACGCTCAGCCTGATGGGCGCGGCCACCACCCTGATCGGGCTCCTGCCGACCTACGACCAGATCGGGGTGCTCGCGCCGGTGCTGCTCGTCGCGCTGCGCCTGCTGCAGGGGCTTTCGGCGGGCGGCGAGTGGGGCGGGGCGGCGCTGATGGCCGTCGAGCACGCCCCCGCGAACCGGCGCGGGGTGTTCGGCAACTTCGTGCAGCTCGGCACCCCGGCCGGCATGTTCCTGGCCAACTCGGTGCTGCTCGGGCTCGTCGCGGCCATGCCGCAGGCCGCTTTCGAGTCCTGGGGCTGGCGGGTTCCGTTCCTGCTGAGCGTCGTCATGGTCGTGATCGGGTTCGTGATCCGCCGCGCCGTGGCGGAGAGCCCGTCGTTCCGCGCCGTGCGGGCCGCCGACCGCACCGCCCGGCTGCCGGTGGTCGAGGTCCTGCGCCGGTACCCGGGCCGGGTCGCGCTGGCGATCGCGTCGTTCGTGGGCAACAACGCCGTCGGCTACCTGTTCCTCGCCTACCTGCCCTCGTACGGCACCGGCACGCTGGGGCTCTCGCGGCAGTTCATGCTCGCCGTGCTGCTCGCCGGCTGCGTCAGCTGGTTCGTCGCGATGATCGGCTTCGCCGCGTGGTCCGACCGGGTCGGCAGGCACGCGGTGTACCTCGCCGGGTACGGGATCATCGCCGCCTGGGCGTTCCCGTTCTTCGCGCTGCTGGGCACCGGGCGGCCCGCGCTGGTGCTGCTCGCCGTCGTGGTGCTCACCCTCGGCCTCGCCGCGACCTACGGCCCGCAGGCGGCGCTCTTCGCCGAGCTGTTCCCGGCCGAGGTCCGCACCAGCGGCGCGTCGCTGTCCTACGCGCTCGGGGCGGCGCTCTCCGGCGGCATCGCCCCGCTCGTCGCCACCGCGCTGCAGGGCTGGACCGGCACCGTGTACTCGGTCAGCGTCTACATGATCGGGTTCGCCGCGCTCTCCAGCGCCGCGGTGCTCGCCATGCGCCGCATCCCCTCCAGCTTCGACACCCCCGTCCCGGCCGCGAAACCGGAAGGAGCCACCCCTCGATGATCCAGGACGAGCAGTACGAGCTCGGGCTGTCGCTGCGCCGCGACATGTTCGGGCCCGCGGGCGCCGACGAGCAGGTCGCCGCCACCGACGAGTGGGACGACAAGCTGCAGGAGATCGTCACCCGGCACATCTTCGGCGACATCTGGCAGCGCCCCGGGTTGGACCGCAGGACCCGCAGCCTCGTGACGCTCGCGATGTTGGTGGCCACGAACCGGGCCCACGAGGTCGGGATCCACCTGCGCGGGGCGCTGGCCAACGGCGTCACGCCCGAGGAGCTGCGCGAGCTGATGCTGCACGCCTCGGTCTACTGCGGGATCCCGGCCGCGGTGGACGGCATCCGGGCCGCGCGGGCGGCGGTGCAGGAGCGGGCGGCCGTGGGAGGACAGGCGTGAGCGACGAGGTCGGCTTCATCGGGCTCGGCCGCATGGGCGCCCCGATGGCGCGCAACGTCGCCGCCGCCGGGTTCCGCCTCGTGCTGCGCGACGAGTCGGACGAGGCGGCGCGGCGGGTCGCGGCCGACACGGACGGGCGGATCGCGGCCGCACCGAGCGACTTCGCCGGGTGTGGCGTCGTCGTGACCATGCTCCCGACCTCGGCCGTGGTGGCGAAGGCCCTGCTGGAGTGGGAGGGCGGGCTGCCGCAGCACCTCCCCGACGGCGCGGTCGTGGTCGACATGAGCTCGTCGGTGCCGCACGACACCGTCGCCCTCGGTGCCCGGCTGGCCGAGCACGGGGTCGCCCTGGTCGACGCCCCGGTCTCCGGCGGCGTGCCCGGGGCCGTCGCCGGCACGCTGTCGATCATGATGGGGGCCGACGACCCGGCGGCGGCCGAGCGGGCCCAGCCGGTCGTCGACGCGATGAGCGCCCGCACCTACCGCACCGGCGGGCTCGGCACGGGGCACGCGGTGAAGGCGCTCAACAACTTCATCGCGGCCTCGACGTTCGTGGCCTGCGGCGAGGCGCTCATCGCCGCCGAGCGGTTCGGGCTGGACAAGGCGACGCTCGTCGACGTGCTCAACACCTCGACCGGGCGCAGCTTCGTCAGCAGCGAGGTGCTCGGCGAGCACGTGGTCGACGGGAAGTTCGCCTCCGGGTTCTCGCTGCCGCTCATGACCAAGGACGTGGGCATCGCGCTCGACCTGCTGCGCGAGACCGGGACCGCGGCCGGCGCGGGGGAGCGGGTGCACGCTGCGCTCGCCGAGGCGCTCGAGCACCTCGGCGACGTCGACCACACCCGTGCCGTGGAGTACTGGGCCTCGCTGGGGCGCTAGCCGGCGCGCCGGCCCGCCGCGCGGCGCCGCCGCGGGTCCAGGTCGTGGGCGTGCTCGGTGGCGAACGCGACCACCGCCGCGGCCCGGTCCGACAGCCGCACCCGCTGCGGCCAGATCATCAGCACCCCACCGCTGGGGTTGGTGGGGGTGATCTCCCGGACCGCGAGCGGCAGGCCCTCGTAGGACCGGTCGACGGCGGGGCGCTGGATGAGGATCGCGTAGCCGAACCCGCGCGCGACGAGCGAGCGCGTGAGCTCGAAGTCGGTGGTGCGGTGGGTGATCCGCGGCGGCCCCAACCCGGCGCGCTCGAACAGCAGGAGCGTGTGCTGCGCCGCGGGCGGGATGTCGAGCAGGATCTGCGGCTCGTCGACCAGCGCGGCGAGCGGCACGACGTCGTGCTCGGCGAGGGGGTGGCCCTCGGGCAGCAGGACGTACGCGGGCGACTGGTACAGCCGCACCGAGTCGAGCCCGTCGGGCAGGGCGATCTCGTAGCAGATCGCGAGGTCCAGCGCCCCGTCGAGCAGCCGGTGCGGCAGCTCGGCCTGGCTGCCGGTGACCACGGTGAGCTCGACCTTCGGGTGGTGGGTGGTGATCCATTCCATGAGCATCGGCACGATCGTCGGCGCGATCGTGACGTAGCAGCCGAGCACGAGCGGGCCGGCGAGCTCCGTGCCGCCGCTCGCCGCCGCCAGCTCCAGCTCGTCGGCGTCGCGCAGCAGCGTGCGCGCCCGCTCCCGCAGGAACGCACCCGTCGGCGTCAGCACCACGCCGTGCGCCTTGCGCCGGACCATCAGCTGGGTGCGCAGCACGCCCTCCAGGCCGCTGATCGCGGAGGCGACCGCGGTGGGCGTGACGTGCAGCCGCGCGGCCGCGCCGGAGATCGACCCGGCCTCGGCGACGGCCAGGAAGTACGCGAGCTGGCGCAGCGTGTAGCGCGGCAAAACCAACTTCTCCTTCGCTTTTTGCGAGATTCTCTGAACTTTACCTGTGGAGATCGGGCGCCAACACTCGTCGTGACGTACTCGAAGAAGAGGGCGAGGTCGACGATGACCCTGGAGGCCACCTCGGCGAGGCCGATCCCGTCCGCGGACTGGGTGACGATCCCCGACCTGCACGCCGACCCGTACCCGATCTACCACCGGCTGCGGGAGACGGCCCCGATCCACTGGGTGCCCGCGGTGAACCGCTACCTGGTGATCGGCTACGAGGCCTGCCACACGATCGAGCTCGACCAGGAGCGGTTCTCGGCCGACGAGACCGGCTCGCTGATGAAGCGGTCGATGGGGCACAGCATGCTCCGCAAGGACGACCCCGAGCACGAGGTCGAGCGCAAGGCGTACGGCGGCGTGCTGCGCCCGAAGGCCATCGCCCGGCACTGGAACGCGGTGTTCGAGCGCAACTGCGCCACCTACCTGGAGCGGCTGCGGGCCGCCGGGCCGGGTGCGGACCTGGTCCGGGAGTTCGCGGCGCCGTACGCGGCGGAGAACCTGCGCGTCGTCCTCGGCTTCCGCAACGCCACCCAGGAGGACATGCAGCGCTGGTCGCAGACCCTCATCGACGGCACCGGCAACTACGCCGACGACCCGGACGTGTGGGCCGCGGCCGAGCGCTCGTCCCGCGAGGTCGACGAGGCCATCGACGAGATGCTGGGGCGCCTGCGGGCCGAACCGGACGAGAGCCTCCTGTCGACGCTCGCCTCCTCGCAGATGCCGATCTCCTCGCTGCGCGCCAACCTCAAGATGACCATCGGCGGCGGGCTGAACGAGCCGCGGGACGCGATCGCGACGACCACGTGGGCGCTGCTGTCGCACCCGGACCAGCTTGCGCGCGTGCGGGCCGGGGACCGCTGGTCGGACGCGTTCGAGGAGTCGATCCGCTGGGTCGCACCGATCAGCATGTACCCGCGCGAGGCGACCCGCGACACCGAGCTCGCCGGCATGGCCGTGCCGAAGGGGGCACGGCTGGGCGTGGTGGTCGGCGCCGCCAACCGCGACCCGGCGGTGTTCGGCGACCCGGACGCCTACGACATCGACCGGCCCAAGCAGCCGCACCTGGCCTTCGGAGGCGGCAACCACTTCTGCGCGGGCGCCTGGATCGCCCGCGCGTCGGTGGTGCGGGTGGCGCTCCCGCGCCTGTTCGCCGAGCTGCCGAACCTGCGCCTCGACCCGGCGCGCCCGGCGACGGTGGCCGGCTGGGTGTTCCGCGGCGTGACCGACCTGCCCGTGCGGTGGGGCTGACCGATCCAGGAGTGAGCTGCATGCCCAAGGTGATCTTCCATCGCGAGGACGGGTCGAGCGACGTCGTGGCCGTCGAGGCCGGCTCGAACGTCATGCGCGCCGCCGTGCAGAACGGCGTCGCGGGCATCGTCGGCGAGTGCGGGGGACAGGCGATGTGCGCCACCTGCCACGTCTACGTCCGCGAGCCCTACCTCGACGCGCTCCCCGAGATCGACGAGGACGAGGAGGAGATGCTCGAGTGCACGGCCGCGGAACGCGACCCGCGGCGCAGCCGGCTCGGCTGCCAGCTCGCGCTGGGCGACGCCGCCAGCGGCGGCCTCGAGGAGGTCGAGGTCGATGTGCCCGAGACCCAGATCTGAGCCCGGCGTGGTGGTCGTGGGCGCCGGCCAGGCCGGCGTCCAGGTCGCCGACGCGCTGCGCGCCGGCGGCCACGACGGGCCGATCACCCTCCTCGGCGCCGAGCCCGAGCTGCCCTACCAGCGGCCGCCGCTGTCGAAGGAACACCTCGCCCCGGGCGCCCCGCCGGCGCCGGCGCCGCTGCGGGCCGAGCGGTTCTACCCCGAGCAGCGCATCGACCTGCGCACCGGCGTGCGCGCGGTCGGGATCGACCGGGCGGGGCGCACCGTCGCGCTCGACGACGGCACCGCCGTGCCCTACGACGTCCTCGTGCTCGCCACGGGCGCGGCGAACCGGCCCCTCGAGGTCCCCGGCGCCGACCTCGCCGGCGTGCACGCCCTGCGCACCCGCGCCGACGCCGACGCGCTGCGCGCCGAGCTGGTGCGGGCGCGGTCGCTGCTCGTCGTCGGCGCCGGGTTCATCGGGCTGGAGGTCGCCGCGGCGGCCCGGGCCCACGGGCTCGACGTGACCGTGCTCGAGGCCGCGGACCGGCCGCTCGTGCGTTCGGTGTCGGAACGCATGGCCGAGCACGTCGCCGACGTGCACCGGCGGGCGGGCACCGCGCTGCGCTGCGGCGAGTCGGTCGTGGCCTTCACCGGTGACGCCGGCCGGGTGACCGGCGCGGTGAGCAGCACCGGCGCCGAGTACCGGGCGGACCTCGTCGTGGTGGGCGTCGGCGTCGTGCCGCGCACCGAGCTCGCCGCCGCGGCCGGGCTGCCCGTCGCCGACGGGATCGTGGTCGACGACGACCTGCGCACCCCGGATCCGGCGATCTACGCCGTCGGCGACTGCGCCAACCACGCCTGCGCGCACACCGGCGGCCGGGTCCGGCTCGAGTCGGTGCAGAACGCGACCGACCAGGGCAGGCACGTCGCCGCCTCCATCCTCGGCGGCCGCCGCCCCTACACCGCGGTGCCGTGGTTCTGGAGCCACCAGGGCGCGCTGAAGCTGCAGATCGCCGGGCTGCGCCTGCCCACCGACACCGCCGTCGCGTGCGGCGACCCCGCGACCGGCCGGTTCTCCGTCTGCTGCTTCCGCGACGCGCACCTCGTCGCCGTCGAGTCGGTCAACCGGCCGGCCGACCACGTCGCGGCCCGGCGCCTGCTCGCCGACGGCCGCACCCCCGACCCGGACCAGGTCGCCGAGCCGGGGTTCAGCCTCAAGGACTTCGCCCGCGAACCGGTCGTTGCCGGGTAGCGGACGAGGAGGAGCACCATGACGACGACGTCGACTCCCGCCGTCCCCACCGCCGACTGGGTCGATCCGGCGGCCCTGATGGCCGACCCGTACCCCACCTACCGCCGCCTGCTCGCCGAGTCGCCGGTGGCGTGGGTGCCCGCGCTGGGTCGCTACCTCGTCACCTCCGCCGCGGCCTGCCGCGCCGTGGAGGAGGACCAGCAGACCTACAGCGCGAGCGTCACCGGCGGCGCCGCCACCCTGATCCGGGCGCTCGGGGCCACGCCGATGCTCCGCAAGGACGACCCCGAGCACGCCGCCGAGCGGCGGGCGGTCAACCCGGTGCTGCGGCCGAAGACGCTGCGCACGCGGTGGGAGCCGGTGTTCGAGCGCAACGCGCGCGCCCAGCTCGAGGTGCTGCGCGAGCGCGGCCCGGACGAGGCCGACCTGGACCGCGACTACGCAGCCCCGCTCGCGGCGCAGAACCTCATCGACCTGCTCGGGCTGCGCGGCGCGAGCCCGGCGGACATGCAGCGGTGGTCGCACGCGTTCATCGCCGGCACCGGCAACCTGCACGACGACCCCGAGATCTGGCGGCGCTGCGACGCCGCCCGCGACGAGGTCGACGCGCTGCTCGGCGAGCTCGTCCCGCACTACCGCGCGCACCCCGACGACACGATCACGTCGGCGCTGCTGCAGGGCGGGCTTCCGCCGTCCGCGGTCGCCGCGAACGTCAAGCTGACGATCTCCGGTGGGATGAACGAGCCGCAGCACGTCGTGAGCGGCACGGTGTGGGCGCTGTCGCGCCACCCCGACCAACGCGACCGCGTGCTCGCCGACCCCTCGCTGTGGCCCGCCGTGTTCGAGGAGGCGGTGCGCTACCTGTCGCCGATCGGGATGTACCCGCGGGAGACGACGCGCCCGGTGGAGCTCGCCGGCGTGCCGCTCCCGGCCGGGGCGCCGATCGGCGTCGTCGTCGCCGCGGCCAACCGCGACCCCGCGGCGTTCGAACGGCCCGACGAGTTCGACGTCGCCCGCCCGCGGCGCCCCCACCTCGGCTTCGGCAGCGGGGTGCACCTGTGCGCGGGGCATTGGGCCGCCCGGATCTCCATCGGCGAGATCGCCGTGCCGCTGCTGTACGCGCAGCTGCCCGGCCTGCGCACCGATCCCCGCCGCGAGGAGGCCTGGCACGGCTGGGTCTTCCGCGGGCTCACCAGCCTCCCCGTCACCTGGGACTCCTGATCAACGCCGATCCATCCCCGAGGAGCCGACATGTCCACAACCGCCCGCAGCGACGCGGCCACCAACCGCCGCGTCGCGATGGCCACGATGATCGGGACCACCATCGAGTGGTACGACTTCTTCATCTACGGCACCGCAGCGGGGCTGGTGTTCTCCCAGCTGTTCTTCGCCCCGGCCGGCCCGCGGATCGGACTCCTGCTGGCGTTCGCGACCGTCGGGATCAGCTTCGTCTTCCGCCCGCTCGGGGCGGTGCTCGCGGGCAACCTCGGCGACCGGTACGGCAGGCGGGCGATGCTCGTGCTCACCCTGCTGCTGATGGGCGGCGCGACGAGCCTCATCGGGTTGCTGCCCACCTACGAGACCGCGGGCCTCGCCGCGCCGGTCCTGCTACTCGTCCTGCGCATCCTGCAGGGCGTCTCCGCGGGCGGCGAGTGGGGCGGCGCCGTGCTGATGGCCGTCGAGCACGCCCCGCGCGAGCGCCGCGCCCGGGCCGGCGCGTTCCCGCAGCTCGGCGTGCCGCTGGGCATGCTGCTCGCGTCCGGCGTCACCGCGCTGATGACCGGCGTGATCGCGCCCGGGCCCGCGTTCGTCGAGTGGGGCTGGCGGGTGCCGTTCCTGCTCAGCGTCGTGCTGATCGTCGTCGGCTACGTCGTGCGGCGCTCGGTCGACGAGAGCCCGATCTTCGCCGAGATGGCCGAGCGGAAGCGGCGCACCAAGGTGCCGGTCGTCGAGCTGTTCCGCAGGCACTGGCTGCTCGTCGTGCTGGCGGCGCTGGTCTTCGCGGGCAACAACGCGGCCGGCTACATGACGACCGGCGGCTTCATCACCAGCTACGCCACCGACCCGGACGGCCCGGTCGGGCTCGACCGCACGCCCGTGCTGGTCGCGATCACCGCCGCCGCGGCGCTGTGGGCGGTCACGACGTACCTGTCCGGCTACCTCGCCGACCGCCACGGCCGCAAGCGCACGTACCTGATCGGCTACGGCAGCCTGATCGTCACCGTGTTCCCGATGTTCCTGCTCGTGAACACCGGGAGCGCCGGGCTGCTGTTCCTCGGCCTCGCCCTGTTCACGTTCGGGCTCGGGCTCGCCTACGGCCCGCAGGCCGCGTGGTACTCCGAGATCTTCCCCGCCTCGGTCCGGTTCTCCGGGGTCGCGGTCTCCTACGCGCTCGGCGCCGTGCTCGGCGGGGCGTTCGCGCCGACCATCGCGACCGCGCTGGTGCAGGCGACCGGCTCGGTCCTGTCCGTGGGCGGCTACCTGCTCGGGATGTTCGTGCTCGCCGTGGTGGCCGTCTGCCTGCTGCGCGACCGGCCGGGCATCGACCTCGGCGTGGACAACCAGGCCGAGCAGGAGGCCGGGGCAACCGTGCTGGGGGCGCGGGCAGCGACCGCTCCCGTCCGTGCCTGACGAGCCCCGCGCGGCGGTGTGATCGAACACGAAAAGATATACGATCCCGTGGACGACGCGCGCGACGAGGAGGAGCCGATGACAGCAGGGGGCGTTCCCGACGCCGTGACGCAGGCGCTGGGCAGGCGGCCCGGCAAGGTCATCGCCGTCCACCTCAACTACCCGTCGCGTGCGGCGCAGCGCGGCCGGACGCCCGCGGCGGCGTCGTACTTCCTGAAGCCGCCGTCGTCGCTTTCCGGCTCCGGCACCGTCGAGCGGCCCGCGGGCACCGAGCTGCTCGGGTTCGAGGGCGAGATCGCCCTGGTCATCGGGAAGGCCGCCCGCCGCGTGCGGCCGGAGGACGGCTGGGCGCACGTCGGCTGGGTGACCGCGGCCAACGACCTGGGCCTGCACGACCTGCGCACCGCCGACCGCGGGTCCAACGTGCGCTCGAAGGGCGGCGACGGCTACACGCCGCTGGGCCCGCAGCTGCTGCCCGCAGCCGAGGTCGACCCGGCGGGCCTGCGGATCCGCACCTGGCTCGACGGCGAGCTCGTGCAGGACGACACGAGCGAGACCCTGCTCTTCGGGTTCGGGCACCTGGTCGCCGACCTGTCCCGGATGCTCACGCTCGAGGAGGGCGACGTCGTGCTCACCGGCACCCCGGCCGGGGCCTCGGTGGCCGGCCCGGGCCAGGTGATCGAGGTCGAGGTCTCGACCGTCGACGGCGGGCGCAGCACGGGCCGGCTGCGCACCGAGGTCGTCGAGGGCCCGCCGCTCGCACCGTGGGGTTCCGGGCCGCACGTCGACGAGGCCGTGCGCGCGGACGCGTACGGCGCCCCACCCGGGCCGGCCGCCCTGCCCGACGAGCTGCGCGAGCGGCTGAACCGGGTCGCCGTGGCCACGCTGTCGGTGCAGCTGCGCAAGCGCGGCTACGACGACGCGAGCATCGACGGGGTGCGCCCGCTCGCCCCCGGTGGGCGGCTGGTCGGCATCGCGCGGACGCTGCGGTTCGTGCCGTTCCGGCCCGACCTGTTCGCCGGCCGCGGGGGTGGCTACAACGCCCAGAAGCGGGCCGTCGACACGCTGCGCCCCGGCGACGTGCTCGTCATGGAGGCCCGCCGCGACCCCACCGCGGGCACGCTCGGCGACATCCTCGCGCTGCGGGCCAAGGTGCGCGGGGCCGCGGGGATCGTCACCGACGGCGCCGCCCGCGACGCCGCCGCCGTCGCCGCCACCGGTCTGCCCGTCTACACCTCCGGGCAGCACCCCGCCGTGCTCGGCAGGCGCCACGTGCCGTGGGAGACCGACGTGACGATCGCCTGCGGCGGCGCGACCGTCCAGGTCGGCGACGTCGTGGTGGCCGACGACGACGGCGTCGTGGTCATCCCGCGCGGACTGGTCGAGGAGGTGCTCGCCGACGCCGAGCGCCAGGAGCGCGAGGAGGCCTGGATCGCTGCCCGCGTCGCCGAGGGCGCCGGGCTGGACGGGCTCTACCCGCTCGCGGGGGCGTGGCGCGAGCGGTACGACGCCGAGGCGGGGCAGGCGTGACCTCGACCCCCGGTACCGCCTCGAAGGTCGACCTCGCCCACGACCTCATCCGCCGCCGCATCCTCGACGGCGCCTACACCCCCGGCTACCGGATCGTCCTCGGCACGCTCGCCAAGGAGCTGGGGGTGTCGACGGTCCCGGTGCGCGAGGCCGTGCGGCGCCTCGAAGCGGAAGGCCTCGTCGAGGTGGTCCGCAACGTCGGCGCCACCGTGCGCGGGCTCGACCCGGTCGAGTACCGGTGGGCGGTCGAGACCCTCGCGGTCGTCGAGGGCGCCGCGGCCGGGCTCGCCGCCCCGCTGCTGCCGGCCGCCGCCCTCGCCGAGGCCAAGCGGATCAACGAGGCGATGCGCACCGGCCTCGACGACCTCGACCCGCTCCGCCACAGCCGGCTCAACCAGCAGTTCCACCGCGTGCTCACCGCCCCGTGCCCGAACCCGCACCTGCTCGAGCTCGTCGAGCGGGGCTGGGCGCGGGTGTCGGGCCTGCGCTCGTCGGTGTTCTCGTTCGTGCCCGAGCGCGCCGCGGAGGCGGTGCGCGAGCACGACCGGTTGCTCGGGCTGATCGAGCGCGGGGCGCCTGCGGCGGAGGTCGAGGCCGCCGTTCGCGCCCACCGGCACGCCACCTTGCACGCCGTCCTGCGGCACACGGGAGGACCAGCATGAGATTCCGCTCCGACCCCCGGCAGATCCGGGGCTCGATCGCCCCGCTCGTCACGCCGTTCACCGACGGGGGCGAGGTCGACCACGAGGGCCTGCGCACGCTGGTGCGCTGGCAGCTGACCGCGGGCACCCACGGCATCTCGCTCGGCGGCTCGACCGGGGAGCCGTCGGCGCAGTCGATCGCCGAGCGGGCCGCGGCGATCCGCACCGTCGCCGACGAGGTCGGCGACCGGGTGCCGTTCGTGCCGGGCACCGGCTCGGCCAAGCTCGACGAGACGCTGGAGCTCACCGCGGCCGCCCGCGACGCGGGCGCCGACGCCGTGCTGGTGATCACGCCGTACTACGCGCGGCCCACCCAGGAGGCGCTCTACGCGTGGTACTCGACGGTCGCCCGGGAGTTCCCGGACCTGCCGATCGTCGCCTACAACGTGCCCTCGCGGACCGCGGTGGAGATCGCGCCCGAGACGGTGGCGCGGCTGCACCGCGACCACGACAACTTCGTCGGGATCAAGGAGACCACCAAGGACTTCGAGCACTTCTCCCGCGTCCTGCACGCGGCGGGCCCGGACCTGATCGTCTGGTCCGGCATCGAGCTGCTGTGCCTGCCGCTCCTGCCGCTCGGCGGCTCGGGGTTCGTCTCCGCGCTCGCCAACATCGCCCCGGCCGCGGTCGCGGAGATGTACGACGCCTGGGTCGCCGGCGCCACGGAGCGCGCGCGGGACATCCACTTCGCCGTGCACCCGCTGGTGGACCTGCTGTTCGTCGAGACCAACCCGGCGCCGGCGAAGTGGCTCATGAAGCAGCGCGGGCTGATCGCGAGCGATCACGTCCGGCCCCCGCTGGTCCCGCTCACCGAGGCGGGCCAGGAGAAGGTCCGCGCGCTGGCCGCGGCGGGCGAGCTGTACCTGACCCCCGTCGCGCTCCCCGAGGTGACCGCATGACCAGCACCGAGACCCGCAAGGCGCACGTCCCGGAGGACCTGCCCACCCACCTGCAGCACTTCATCGACGGCGAACCGCGCGACTCGGTGAGCGGTGCGACGTTCGAGGTGCTCGACCCGGTGTCCAACCGCCCCTACGCGACCGCGGCCGCGGGCGGCGCCGAGGACGTCGACGCCGCCGTCGCCGCGGCCCGGCGGGCGTTCACCGAGGGCCCGTGGCCGACGATGGCGCCCCGGGCGCGGGCGCGCGTGCTCAACCGCATCGCCGACCTGGTGGAGGCCCAGGACGCCCGGCTCGCCGAGCTGGAGACGTTCGACACCGGGCTGCCGATCACCCAGGCGCTGGGCCAGGCGCGGCGCGCGGCGGAGAACTTCCGCTTCTTCGCCGACGTGATCGTCGCCCAGGCCGACGAGGCCTACCGGGTGCCCGGCACGCAGATCAACTACGTCAACCGCAAGCCGGCCGGCGTGGCGGGGCTGATCACGCCGTGGAACACGCCGTTCATGCTGGAGTCCTGGAAGCTCGCCCCCGCGCTCGCGGCCGGCTGCACGGTGGTGCTCAAGCCCGCCGAGTTCACGCCGCTCTCGGCGAGCCTGTGGGCGGGCATCTTCACCGAGGCGGGCCTGCCGCGGGGCGTGTTCAACCTCGTCAACGGCATCGGCGAGGAGGCGGGCGCCGCGCTCGTCGAGCACCCGGGCACCCGGCTGATCTCGTTCACCGGGGAGACCACCACCGGTCAGACGATCTTCCGGGCGGCGGCGCCCCACCTGAAGGGGCTGTCGATGGAGCTGGGCGGCAAGTCCCCGGTGGTGGTCTTCGACGACGCCGACCTGGACGCCGCGCTGGACTCGGCGGTGTTCGGCGTGTTCTCCCTCAACGGGGAGCGCTGCACCGCGGGCTCGCGGGTCCTCGTGCAGCGCAGCGTCTACGACACCTTCGTCGAGCGGTTCGCCGAGCGGGCGCGCCGCATCGTCGTCGGCGACCCGCACGACCCCCGCACCGAGGTCGGCGCGCTGGTGCACCCCGACCACTACGAGCGGGTGCTGCGCTACGTCGAGATCGGCAAGGGCGAGGCGCGGCTGGTCGCGGGCGGCGGCCGGCCCGAGCACCTCCCCGAGGGCAACTACCTGCAGCCCACGGTGTTCGCCGACGTGCCGCCCACGGCGCGGATCTTCCAGGAGGAGATCTTCGGCCCGGTCGTGGCGCTCACCCCGTTCACCGACGAGGCCGAGGCGATCGCGCTGGCCAACGACGTGCGCTACGGGCTCGCGGGCTACGTGTGGACCCGCGACCTCACCCGCGGCCACCGGGTCGCACAGGCCATCGAGGCCGGGATGGTCTGGCTGAACTCGCACAACGTGCGCGACCTGCGCACCCCGTTCGGCGGGGTGAAGGCGTCCGGGCTCGGGCGCGAGGGCGGTCACCGCTCGATCGACTTCTACACCGAGGAACAGGCCGTGCACGTCACGCTCGGCGACGTGCACACCCCCCGCTTCGGAGGGAGCTGACATGCCCGTCCCACCACCACCCGACGTGATCCGCTGCGCGTACGCCGAGCTCGTGGTCACCGACCTGGCCGCGGCCCGGTGGTTCTACGTCGACCTGCTCGGCCTCGTGGTCACCGCGGAGGAACCGGACGCGCTCTACCTGCGCGCCTTCGAGGAGTACCTGCACCACTCGCTCGTGCTGCGCCGCGGGGACGCGCCCGCGTGCGCGCGGCTGGCGTACCGGGTGCGCTCGGCCGCCGACCTGGACCGGGCCGAGGCCTACTACCGGGAGCTGGGGGTGCGCGTGCAGCGCGTGCCCGCGGGGACGTGCCGGGGGATCGGGGAGGCCGTCCGCGTCGAGGACCCGCTGGGCTTCCCGGTGGAGTTCTTCCACGACGCCGAGCACGTCGAGCGGTTCACCCAGCGCTACGACCTGCACGGCGCGGGCGCGATCAGCCGGATCGACCACTTCAACGTCGTCACCCCGGACGTGCCGGCCGCGCAGCGCTACTACGAGGGCCTCGGGTTCCGGGTGTCGGAGGACATCGAGGACGCCGAGGGCACGGTGTACGCCTCGTGGCTGTTCCGCAAGCCGACGGTGCACGACGTCGCCCTCACCGGCGGCGACGGCCCGCGCATGCACCACGTCGCGTTCGCCACCCACGAGCGCAGCCAGATCCTGCACGTGTGCGACCACCTGGGGGCGCTGCGCAGGCCGGACATGATCGAGCGCGGCCCGGGTCGCCACGGCGTGTCCAACGCCTTCTACCTGTACCTGCGCGACCCGGACGGGCACCGGATCGAGATCTACACCCACGACTACTACACCGGCGACCCGGACAACCCGGTCATCCGCTGGGACGTCCACGACAACCAGCGCCGGGACTGGTGGGGCAACCCCGTCGTCCCGTCGTGGTACGCCGAGGCCTCGACGGTGCTGGACCTGGACGGCAAGCCGCGCCCGCTGCAGGCGCGCACCGAGGCGCGCGAGGCCGACGTGACCGTCGGCGCCGACGGGTTCTCCTACACCAGGGAGCCGAACTCGGGCGGCGCCCCGCGCGGGTTCAAGCTCGGCAGCCAGGTGTGAGCTGCCCGGTGCGGTGGGCGCGGTTGAGCGCGATCAGCTCGTCGAGGGCGTCGCGGGCCCGGACCAGCTCCTCGACGTGGGCGTCGAGCCGGTCGCGCTCCTCCACCATGCGGGTGAAGGCGGCGTCGGTGTCGGCGTCGCTGGGGGAGTCGACGTACGGCAGGATCGCCGCGATGGTCCGGCTGGGGAGCCCCGCGGTGTAGAGGCGCTGCAGGAACCGCACGCGCTCGACGGCGTCCTCGGCGTAGTGGCGCTGCCCGCTCGGGCTGCGTTCGCTGCGCAGCAGGCCCTGCTCCTCGCAGTAGCGCAGCGACCGGACGCTCACCCCGGCCCGCTCCGCGCGCGCCCCGATCCGCACGGCACCCACCCGCACATCCGACGTCGGCGTCAGGATATGCGCACGCGGTGGTGAGCGCCCTCGGACAGGAACGCCGCGAGTGCGCGCCCCTCCTCGGCGACCTCGGTGCGCTCGGCCCGGGTGAGCCGCCGCAGCGGCTGGACGACCACCGTCGCGTCGTCGACGGTCCAGGTCGCGGCCACCCGACCGTCGACGAGGACGGCGCGCTCGCCCGCCACCGACAGGCCGCGATGGGCGTCGTCGATGATCCGGCTGCGGTCGGCGTAGCCGAGGATCGCGTTGTCGAACGCGGGCAGGTACCGCACCGGGGTCGGGGTGTCCGGGTCGGGGCGCGGCGCGTCCGGGAGGTCGAGCAGCTCGCGGCCCCGCTCGTCCCGGAACGACACCAGCTCGTCGCGGACCGCCGCCACCGCCGTCGGCAGCCCGGCGAGGCCGCACCAGGCGCGCAGGTCGGCCGAGGCCGCCGGGCCGAACGCGGTGAGGTAGCGGCGCACCAGCGCCGCCCCCACCGGGTCGGCGCCGTTCGGCGACGGCGGGTCGACCTCCCGGCCGAGCCAGTCCGCCATCGGGACGTTCCGCGCGCCCCCGGAGGCGCGCCACACCCCGCGCGGCGGGACCTGGACCATCGGCACGAGGGATACGGCCACCTCGCCCAGCGGCCGCGGCCCCGTGTCCGGCCACCGGGCGGCGAGCGCGCGCCCGATCTCGGGCATCGAGCGCGGCTCGCCGTCGGCCGTCACCTCCCGGGCCGCCGCGGCGAGCTCGTCGAGGTCGAGGTCGCCGAGCTCGCGGCGGTAGACCCCGAGCACCCGCTGGCGGAGCATCGGGTCGTGCCGGGACCGCCACGCGAGCGCGTCCTCGGCCGTCACCAGGTGGACCGTGCGCCGCATGAGGTGGGTGCGCACCACGCGACGCTCGAGGAGCAGCGCCGACAGCTCGTGCGGGTCGAACCCGCGCAGCCGGGACCAGAGCCCGGTGAAGGGCTCCTGCGGCTCCTGGGCCTGCAGGCCGCACAGGTGCGCGACGGCGTCGCGGACGCCTGTGTCCACGCGCTCGAGGAGGAACTGCCGGGCGAGGGTGGCGCGGCCGAGGGCCCGCGCGTCGAGGCGGTTCTGCACGCCTCCATCGTCGCGGCCGAAAAGGCCGGTTTCCGTCCTCTGCTCAGGGCTGGTCGTAGTGCCCTGCGGCGATGTCCTCCAGGAGCGTGGCCCCGACGGGCTGCCAGCCGAGCAGCTCGCGCGTGACCACGCTGGTCGCGGGGGAGTCGGCGGCCAGGACGCGGCCGACGAAGGGCAGCTCCTCGGCGAGTTGCTCCGACGGCACGGACTTCACCGGCACGTTGAGCCGGGCGGCGAGCGCCTCGGCGATCGCGCGGACCGGCACGCCCTCCTCGGCGACGGCGTGCACGACCGTGCCCGCGGGTGCGCCCTCGAGCGCGAGCCGGACCAGGCGGGCCGCGTCGGACCGGTGGACGGCGGGCCAGCGGTTGCTGCCGTCGCCGGGGTAGACGGAGGCGCCGCGCGTGCGGGCGGCCTGGGCGACCATCGCGACGAACTGGTAGTCGCCCGGGCCGTGCACGCTCGGCGCGAACCGGACGGGGACGGCCCGGACCCCGCGGTCGGCGTAGCTCAGGACGAGGTTCTCGGCGCCGCCGCGCATCGAGTCAGGGCCGACGGCGGAGCTGCGGTCGCGCTCCGTCGCCGGGCGCCCGAGGCCGGGCAGGGCGAAGCCGGACGCGATCACCAGCGGCCGATCGGATCCGGCGAGCGCGTCGCCGAGGGCCTGGACCGCGGCGCGCTCGGCGCTGTTGGAGACCTGCGGGTTGACCCAGTCGTGCTTGTTGGCGAGGTGGACCACGCCGTCGGCGGCCTCGGCGCCGCGGCGCAGGGAGTCGAGGTCGTCGAGGTCCCCGCGATGGACGGCGGCGCCGAGACCGGACACGGCGGAGGCCGACGCGTCGGAGCGGGCGAGACCGGTCACCCGGTGCCCGGCGGCGATGAGCTCGGCGACGACGGCGCGGCCGATGTACCCGGATGCTCCGGTGACGAAGACGTGCACTGTGCGCTCACTTCCTCAAGTGATGTCAGTAGCTGACATCGGTCAGCGTAGCTCGCGACGTCAGTTTCTGTCATCACTGGCCGGGCGCGGATACGATGGCGCCGTGGCACGGTGGGCACCAGGCGCGGCGGACCGCCTCCAGCGGGCGGCGATGGAGCTGTTCGCCGAGCGCGGCTTCGAGGCGACCACGGTGGCCGAGATCGCCGAGCGCGCCGGGGTGACCGAGCGGACCTTCTTCCGGCACTTCGCCGACAAGCGCGAGGTGCTCTTCGGCGGGCAGGACCGGTTCCTGGCGGCCTTCGTCGACGCGATCGCGGCGGCGCCGGCCGACACGCCGCTGGTCGACGTGCTCACCGCGGCGCTCGACGCCGGCGGTGGGGCGCTGCAGGAGGCGCGGACCCGGGACTTCGCCCGCCGGCGACAGGAGACCATCGCCGCGAACGAGCAGCTGCAGGAGCGAGAGCTGCTCAAGATGGCCAAGCTCGCCCGGGCCGTGACCGACGCGCTCCTCGCGCGCGGGGTCGCGGACCGCCACGCCCGCCTCGCGGGCGACATGGTCGTCTCCGTCTTCCTCGCC
The DNA here is from genome assembly GCF_035305885.1 of Pseudonocardia sp. Classification (GTDB taxonomy): domain Bacteria; phylum Actinomycetota; class Actinomycetes; order Mycobacteriales; family Pseudonocardiaceae; genus Pseudonocardia. Next base: position 4,160 of record NZ_DATGOP010000010.1, on the reverse strand, counting down.
GCCTTCGCCCGGTGGATCGAGCCCGGCGAGGAGCGCAGCCTGGTCGAGCTGCAGCGGGAGGCGCTCGCCGCGTGGTGCGAGCTCGCCGGCGCGACGGCCCCCGTCGCGACGAACGGCGCGTTCGTCGGAACCTAGGCGACGAACGCGCCGTTCGTCGGGAACCCGGTCGAGCGACTGATCACCGGCCGGTGGTGAGCACCACCTTGTAGCGGGCCGTGCTGCTGAGCATGCGCTCGAAGGCCGGGCCGACCTCGTCCAGCGGGCGGGTCCCGGTGATCGGGCGGGCGCCGGTGAGCGCGGCGAACCGCATGGTGTCCTCGCCGTCGCGGGCGGTGCCCGAGGGGTGGCCGTGCACCGTCCTGCTGGTGGCGATGAGCTGGAACGGGCTGACCTGGATCGGCTCCGGGTCGGCGCCGACCACGATCAGCTCGCCGCCCCGGCGCAGCCCGTCGATGGTGGCGCCCATGGCCGCCGAGCTGCCCGCGGTGGCCAGCACGACCTCGGCCCCGCCGAGCGCCTGCAGCTGCGCAGCGACGTCGCCTGCCGCGGCGTCGACGTAGTGGTGCGCGCCGAGCCGCTCGGCGTCCGCGGCCCGGTCCGCGCCGCGAGCGATGGCGACGGTCTCGAACCCGAGCTTGTTCGCGAACTGCACGCCCAGGTGGCCGAGGCCGGCCGCTACCCCGACGACCCGGCAACAGAACAGCTGGTCGGCGAGCTCGCGATGAAGAGCGAGGAGTTCCGCCGCTGGTGGGCCGGCCACCGTGTCGTCGAGCGCAGCCACGGCACCAAGCGCATGCGCCACCCGGTGGTCGGCGAGCTGGAGATCCACCACGAGGCGCTGAACCTCCCCGGCGACCCGGACCAGACCCTGTTCCTGTACCCGACCCGCCCGGGCAGCCCGTTCCAGGACGCGATCAAGCTGCTGGCGTCGTGGCTGGCGACGGCGGAGGGAGCGGTCACGCGGAGGAACGACGCCGAGGGGGTCGACGCCGACCGGTGAGGCTCGCGGTCTCGCCCGAACGGGGGAGCCCGCCCTAGACTGCCCGGGTATGACGGAGGTCACGTCGGCCCCCGCCGGCCGCGAGGTGCGCTGGGGCGTCGCGCTGGCGGTGCTCGTCGCGGGCATGTTCATGTCGATCCTGGACGTGACCATCGTCAACGTCGCCATCCCGACCATCCAGAACGACTTCGGCACCACGGTCGAGGACGTCCAGTGGGTGGCCAACGCCTACACCCTCGCGCTCGGGGTGGTGGTCCCCGTGAGCGCGTGGCTGGGCGACCGGTTCGGTCTCGGCCGCGTCTACGTGCTGTCCGTGCTCGGGTTCGCGGCGGGGTCGGCGCTCTGCGGCGTGGCCTGGGACCTCACCAGCCTCGTGGTGTTCCGGATCGTGCAGGCGATCCCCGGCGGGATCATCCCGGTGATCACGCTGGCGATGATCTACAAGATCGTGCCGAAGGAGAAGATCGGCACGGCCATGGGCATGTACGGCCTGGGCATCGTGTTCGCGCCCGCTGTCGGCCCGACCCTGGGCGGCTACCTCGTCGAGTACGTCGACTGGCGCCTGATCTTCTTCATCAACGTGCCGATCGGCGTGCTCGGCGCGATCGCCGCCGTGCTCACGCTGCCCCGCTTCGCGCCGGGCCGGGCGGGCCGCTTCGACCTCATGGGCTTCCTCGCCGTGGCGAGCGGCCTGTTCGCGCTGTTGCTCGCGCTGTCCGAGGGCGAGTCCTGGGGGTGGACGAGCTACCCCGTGGTGATGCTGCTCCTCTACGCGGCGACGAGCCTCGCCGTGTTCGTGGTGATCGAGCTCGCGGTCGAGCACCCGCTGCTCGACGTGCGGGTGTTCCGCCACTGGCAGTTCACCAACTCGCTCGTGCTGATCTGCCTCATGTCGGTGGCGCTGTTCGCAGGGCTGTTCTACGTCTCGCTCCTGCTGCAGCAGGCGCAGGGCCTCGGCGCGTTCGAGACCGGGCTCGTGATGCTCCCGCAGGCGCTCGCGACCGGGTTCGTGATGCCGATCGCCGGGCGGCTGTACGACCGGCTCGGGCCGCGGCTGCCCGCCGTGGTGGGCCTCGCGATCGTGGCCGTCGGCACCTACCTGATGACCGACCTCACCGTGGACACCCCGCGGGAGCACATCATGTGGCTCCTCGTGCTGCGCGGCATCGGGATGGGCCTGGCCATGATGCCGATCATGACCGGCGGGCTGGCCGTGATCCCGCCGCACCAGGTCGCCGGCGCGGGCGCGATCAACAACGTCGTCCAGCGCACGGCGGCCGCGCTCGGCGTCGCCGTGCTCACCGCGATGCTCACCAGTACCCAGGCGCAGACGATGGCCGACCGGGCCGCCCTCCTGCCGTCCGCCGGTGTCGTGCCGCCCGTCGGGTCGCCGGACGTCCCGCCGCTGCTCGGGTCGTACGCCTGGTACCAGCAGGTCAACCTGCAGGTCTACGTGGTCGCCCTGAACGACGTCTTCCTGGTCACCGCGGTCATCTCGGTGCTCGGGGTGCTCGGCGCGCTGCTGCTGCGGCGCACGCCGACCCCGACGGCCGGCCCCGTGCCGCCCGCCGAGCCCGCGCCGGACGTGGCGATCCCCGCTCCCCGCCAGTCGCCGGAGGCGGGGCCGTCGGCGCGCAGGCCCGCGGCCGTCGGCGCTCCCCGGCGGGCCTAGCCGGGCCGTCGGCGGACCCGGTCGGTGGCGATCCGCTGCTGCACCCGGCCGAACGAGCCGGGCCGGGAGTAGGCGACGAGCAGGCTGCCGATGTCGCGGCGGACCACGACCGCGTCCCGCCACCGGCCGTGGATGTAGGCGAGCACCGACTCGCCCGGCCGCACGTCCGTGCTGCGCGTGATCGGCTCCGAACCCACGGGGGGCTCGTCGAGCGCGGTGCCGGCCGGCGCCTTCGGGGCCGGCGCGGCCGGGGCGGCCGGCTCGGCAGGCGCTTGCGCGGGCTCGGGCGCCGGGGGTTCGGGCGGCGGGGGTTCGGGCGGCGCGAGGCCGCTCACCTGGGCCGGGACCGCGATCGTCTCGCCCGCGAGCAGCAGCGCCAGCTCGTCGCCGGTGAACTCGACCTCGACGAGCAGCCCGTCGGGCTGGTCCGCGACGAGGCGCGCGCTGACGGTGCCCGCCGGGTCCTGCTCGACGGTGAGCGAGACCTGCAGCTCGCACGCGATCGGCGACCCGCGTCCCATGCCACGTGCCGGTGACATGGGGCGAACGGTACGGCCACACCCGCCGCCGCGCGCCCGATCTCCACTCCGATCCGTCCGAACGGGTGCGATGAGTTTTCCGCGCCCGCCGGGTCTAACGACCGTCCGCACCCCGACGCGAAGGGACCACCACCATGGCGAAGGTCGTCTCGACCCTGTTCATCGCGGCCGACGGCGTCGCCGAGATCGATCCGGACTGGCATTTGCCCTACTTCGACGAGAACATGAGCCGCGCCGTCGTCGAGGACTACGACACCGGCGACGTGATCCTCATCGGGCGCGAGACCTACGACAGCTTCGCGGGCGCCTGGCCGGAGCGCGAGGAGGCGGGCGGGGAGGACGCGCCGTTCGCCAAACGGCTCGGGGACACCCGCAAGGTCGTCGTCTCCCGGCAGCGGTTGGAGTTCTCCTGGCGCAACTCCGAGCTGCTCCAGGGCGACCTGGTCGAGGCGGTCACCGCGCTCAAGGCCGACCCGGGCGTGCGGGGCATCGTCATCCCCGGCTCGATCTCCGTCGTGCAGCAGCTGCTCGCCGCCGGGCTGGTCGACGAGCTGCGGTTGCTCGTGCACCCCGTGGCGGCGCGCAAGGGCCGCAGGCTCTTCGACGACGGCGATGCGCCCTACCACCTGGCGGTGGTGTCGACCAAGACGTTCCCGACGGGCGTGATCCGCGTGATCTACGCGCCGACCGGGGGTCCGGCGACCGTGGAATACGACGAGGTCAAGGACAAGCTGTAGCCCGCACGCCCGACCCGGACGCGCGGCAGCGGCTAGTCTCCTGGGATGACGGGTGTCGAGGTGTCGCGCGCGCGGCTCCGTCGGATCGAGGCGGTGACGGACACCGCCCTCGGTCACCTCGGGGTCGAGGAGATGCTGGCCGAGGTGCTCGAGCGGGTGCGTGACCTGCTCGAGGTCGACACCGCCGCCGTGCTCCTCCTCGACGCGTCCCG
>NZ_DATGOP010000009.1:0-109449 GCF_035305885.1 Pseudonocardia sp. | reverse complement strand
CGCTTTTGAAGTAGACCTGGTAGGTGCCTGCGATCCCGGTGATCCTCGCCGTGGAGTTCCCCCGCACGTAGACGCTCGCGAGCGGCGCCTTCGGGTCGGACGCGACGGCGGCGACCACCGCGTCGGAGTCGCCCCCGTTGTTGATCTCCAGGGTGCCGCGGCCGTGCGGTCCGTTGCGGTCGAGCACCGCCCCGTTCTCGCCGCGCCGGTTCTGCTCCGCCGGCGGCTCGAGCCCCGGCGGGACGAGGTCGACGGCGAGCGAGAGCCCGGCCCGGGCCATGTTGTCGTTCGTCAGCGTCGCCCCCGCGCTCTCCAGCTCCGCGCGGACGTCCGCCTTGGCCTGCGCGGTCTGCTCCTCGGGGGTCGGCACGATCCCGCACTCGTCGGGCGTCGTGCCGTCCGGCGGGGCGAGGGCGGCGAGCTTCTCGGCCGCGCCCAGGAAGCCGAGCACGGCGCCGTGCTGGACGCCGGCCTCCTCGGGCGGCCTCCCGGCGTCGCGGAACGCCTCCATCTGCGCGCGCATCGCCGCGACCAGCTCGGAACGGGCCGCGGTGACCTCGTCCACGGACGTCGCCGCCGCGAGCCGGTCGATCGGCGGCTGGACGGCCTGCTCCAGCCCGGTCAGCAGCCCCTGGTACTCCTCGGTGGTGAGGGTCGAGGCGCACCCGGTGACGCCCAGCAGCACCGCGAACCCGGCCGCGGCGAACCGCGCCCCCGTCCGCGCGCGAACCCGACCTGGCAACGGCTCCGTCCGATGCACGAGACCCCCCCGACTCGGTGCGCTGATGATCAACGGCGTGTGATTCCACCACGCCCACCGGGGCCCGTCCACCGCAAGCGGGAACCGGTCTCCGGGCCCTCGTGTTCGATGGTCGCGTGGAACGCGTTGCGCGAGTGGATCCGCCCGTCACCGTGGTTCACGCGTTCGCGGACGGGGGGCGGGGCGGGAATCCCGCCCCGATCGTCCTCGACGCCGCCGGGCTCGACGACGCCGCGATGCAGCGGATCGCCCGCGAGCACGGTCTCGAGAGCGGGTTCGTCCTCCCGGCGCCGCCCGGCTCCGGATGCGACCTGCAGCTGCGGTTCTGGGTCCCCGCGCACGAGATGTCGATGTGCGGCCACGCGACCCTCGCGGCGGTGTGGCTGCTCGACCGGCTCGCCGGCGAGCGGCTCACGGCGATGCGGGTCCTGACCAGGAGCGGGGTGGTCGAGGCTCGGCTGCACGGGACGGGCGACGGCAGGCGTGTCGAGATCGCGCAGCCGCCCGGGACGGTCGAGCCGGTGCCGCGGGGCGCCGTCGAGCCGATCCTCGACGTGCTCGGGCTCGACCCGGACGCGCTCGCGGACCGGCCGGTGCGCAACGCGTCGACGAGCCGCGTGAAGACGCTGGTCCCGGTGGCCGACGGGGCCGTGCTCGACGGCCTGGCGCCGGACTTCGCCCGCGTCGAGGCGGTGTGCGACCGCGCCGGGTCGACGGGGCTGTACCCCTACGCCGTGACCGACCCGGCGGCACAGGTCGTGGACGCGCGCCAGTTCCCGCGGTCGTCCGGGTACCCGGAGGACGCCGCCACCGGCATCGCCGCCGCCGCGCTCGCGTTCGGGCTGCTGCACGACGGCCTGGTCGACCCCGCGCGACCGGTCACGGTGCGGCAGGGGCGGGCGATGGGCCGCCCCTCGCGCATCGAGCTGCGGTTCCGGTCGGAGGACGGGGGCGTCTGGATGGGCGGCGAGGTGCGCCTCACTCGCCGCTGAACCGCGGCGCGAGCGGCCCGAGCGGCGGGACCCACTCCCGGATGTCGGCCTTCGCGACGACGCCCGCCTTCGTGTACGGGTCGGCGTCGACGAACCCCTGCACCGTCGCCTTGTCCTCGGCGCGGAACACGAGCAGGCCGCCGGGGGCCTCGGACGGCGCCCACGCCCCCGCGACGAGCAGTGCGCCGTCGTCGGCGAGGCCGCGCAGGTACTCGCGGTGCGTGGGCCGCGTGGCCTCCCGCAGGGCGGTGTCGTCGGTGTAGGTGTAGATCACTGCGAAGGTCGAGGCCATGCCCCAGATACTTCCACCGGGCCGATCGCGACCACCAGAATGGGGCCCATGACGATCTACGCGGTCACCTACCGGTACTCCGACGACGTGGACACGCGTGACCGCGTCCGTCCCGAACACCGCAGGTACCTGGGCGGGCTCGCCGACGAGGGGAAGCTGCTGCTGTCCGGCCCCTACGCGCCCGGCGAGCAGGCGGGCGCGCTGCTGCTGTTCCGCGCCGACGACAAGGACACCGTGGCCTCCTACGTCGCCGACGACCCGTTCACCGCCGCCGGGGTGATCACCTCCAGCGAGATCGTCGAGTGGGAGCCCGTGCTCGGGCCGCTGCGGTCCGCGATCCCGTGAGGCCGTACCGGTTCGCCGGGCGCACCGCCGTCGTCACCGGCGCGGGCAGCGGGATCGGCGAGCAGCTGGCCCGCGCGCTCGCCGAGCGGGGCAGCCACCTCGTCCTGCTCGAACGCGACCCCGACCGCCTCGACCGGGTGTCCGGCGAGATCCGCGCCGCCCACCCGGGCATCGCGGTCGACCCCATCACGGTGGACCTGGCCGACCGCGCCGCGACCACCGACGCCGCGCAGCGCATCGTCCGCGACCACCCGCGCACCGACCTGTTGATCAACAACGCCGGGGTGGCGCTCGCCGGGCGGTTCTCGGAGGTCACGCTCGAGGAGTTCGACTGGGTGCTGGAGGTGAACTTCCACGCCCCCGTCGTCCTCACCCACCACCTGCTGCCGACCATGCAGCCGGGCGCCCACCTCGTGAACGTCTCGAGCCTCTACGGCCTGATCGCCCCGCCCGCTCAGTCGGCGTACGCCGCGTCGAAGTTCGCCCTGCGCGGCTTCAGCCAGTCGCTGCACGTGGAGCTGGCCGAGCGGGGAATCGGGGTCACCACGGTGCACCCGGGAGGGGTGAACACGCGGATCGCGGTGGACGCGCGCGTGGGGTCCGGGGTGGACCGCGCGGAGTTCGAGGCGGGCCTTGCGTCGTTCTCCCGGCTGCTCAGCTACCCGCCGGAGAAGGCGGCCGCCGACATCCTGCGTGCCGTCGAGCGCCGCAAGGCGCGGCTGCTCATCGCCGCGAACGCGAAGATCCCGGACGTGCTCGCCCGGCTGCTGCCCGTCGGGCACATGGCCGTGCTCTCCCGGCTGGTTCGCCCGTGACCCGGCTCGTCGCGGCGAGCGGGACCCGGGTGCGGGTCCGCGAGACGGGCCCGGCCGACGGCGACCCGGTCGTCCTGCTGCACGGTATCGGCCGCAGCCTCGAGGACTGGGCGCCCCAGCACGACGCGCTGCCCGCCGCGTACCGCGTGATCAGCATGGACCTGCTCGGGTTCGGGTTGTCGGACCCGCCACCACGACGGCCGGTCACGCTCGCCCGGCTCGCGACGGGCGTCGGCGACGTGCTCGACGCGCTCGGCGTGCGGCGGCCCGTGCACGTGTTCGGCAACTCGCTCGGCGGGGCCGTCGCGCTCGCGATGCAGGCTGCGCACCCGCAGCGGGTGCGCAGCGTCGTCCTCGCCGCGCCCGCGGGGTTCGGCCGGCAGGTCGTGCTCGACCTGCGGCTGCTCGCGATCCCCGGCCTGGGCGGCCACCTGCTGCGGCACACGGGCCCGCGGACCGCGCGCCGCACCGAGCGCGCGCTGTTTGACGACCCGTCGTTCGTCACCGAGGAACGGGTCCGGCACGCCCTGCGCGTCGCGGCCCAGCCCGCCCGTACCGAGGTCTTCCTCGACGTCCTCCGCGAGCTGGGCACCGTGCGCGGCATCCGGCCGGGCTGGCGCTCCGCCCTGCTCGCCGACGTGGCGCGCGACCCGCGCCCGACCCTGGTCGTCTGGGGCGACCGGGACCGCATCCTCCCGGTGCGCCACCTGTCGGCGGCCCGCGCGGCGCTGCCGCACGCGCGGTCGCACGTCTTCGCCGACACCGGGCACCTGCCGCAGGTCGAGCGCGCCGACGGGTTCGCCGCGCTCGCCGTCCGTTTCCTGGGGTCGGTCTAGCTCGCCGCGGCGGCCTTCCCCGCCGCCCTGCGGGCGCGGCGGCGCTCGACGAACGCCCGCTGCTTGGCCGCGGCGCCGCAGGCACTCATCGAGCACCACACCCCGGAGGCGTTGCGGGACGCGTCGTAGAACGCCGCGCGGCAGCGCGGCTCGCGGCAGACCTTCAGCCGCTGCCACGTCCGGTCCCGCGCGGCGGGGACGACGGCGGCGAGGGCCGACGCCAGCAGCCGGCGGGCCGGCGACCCGTCCCGGGGGAGCAGCTCGGGCGAATCGCCCGCGAGCGAGACCCGCAGACCGAGCGCGGGCGCCGCTTCGTCGAGGCGCTGCAGCGCCTCCGCGTCGGCCGGCTGCACGGCGTCGTTGTGCCGCGCGAGCGCGGCACGCAGTCCCTCGCGCACGGTGCGGGCGAGCGCGAGGTCGTCGGCCGTGACCGCGTCGTCGGCGACCGCGACCCCGTGTGCCCGGCACCAGCGGGCGAGGTCGGCCGGGGACGCCAGGTGCTCGTCACCGCCGCCCGACAGCCGCCCGGACCACGTGTTGACCAGGTCCTGGACCAGGTCGAGCGGGGCGGGCGCATGGGCCTTGCTCATGCGCAGAGATGTTACCAGCGTCTTGCATTGACTGGTCACACTGTGACCGGCTAACGTCTTTCGCTGGTCACACCAACTTGGAGGAACGATGTTCCGCGGCTTCGCCACCCTGAACTTCTTCGCCGACGACGTCGCCGTCGCCCGCGACTGGTACGCCGAGCTGTTCGGCGTCGAGGCGTACTTCGCCAACCCGCCCGCCCCGGCGCCGCCCGCGTACGTCGAGTTCCGCATCGGCGACGACGGGGACGAGATCGGGATCATCGACCGCCGCTACGCACCGCCCGGGCACGCCGCGGGCCCCGGCGGTGCGGTCATGCACTGGCACGTCGACGACCTGCAGGGCGCCCTCGACCGGCTGCTCGCCCTGGGCGCCACCGCGTACCAGCCGATCACCGAACACGGCGACGGCTTCGTCACGGCGTCGGTGGTCGACCCGTTCGGCAACGTGCTCGGCGTGATGCACAACGCGCACTACCTCGAGGTCGTCGCGGGCCGGGGGACCGGGTCGTGAGCACGGAGGTGTTCGAGCCGGCCACGCGGGAGGAGTGGCGCGGGTGGCTCGAAGCGCACGCGGGCACCGCGGCGGAGGCCTGGGTGGTGATCCCGCACGCCCGCAGCGGCCGGCCGGGCATCAGCCACCGCGAGGCGGTCGAGGAGGCGCTCTGCTTCGGCTGGATCGACAGCCTCGCCCGCCGCCACGACGGCTCCTCCTTCCGGCAGCGGTTCGGCCCGCGCCGCCCGACCGCCCCGTGGAGCACGCTCAACCGCGGGCTGGCCGAGGAGCTCGCCGCGCAGGGCCGGATGACGCCCGCCGGCCAGGCCGCCGTCGACCGCGCGAAGCGGACCGGCACGTGGTCGCTGCTCGCCGGCGCCCAGGCCGGGGTCGTGCCCGACGACCTGCGGGTCGCGCTCGACGCCGAGCCGGGCGCCGCGGCGGGCTTCGCCGCGCTCTCGCCGTCGGCCCGCCGGGCGGCGCTGGAGTCCATCGCGCGGGCGGTCCGCCCGGAGACCCGGCGACGGCGGATCGCGGCCGCCGTCGCCCGGGCGCTGGGCCGCTGACCGTCGACCTCAGGCGACCGCGGCGTTCCCCCGCGCCGCCCCGATCTCCGCGGCGGCGCGCAGCACCACCTCGCCCAGCTCGGCGAAGCGCTCCGGTGGAACCCGGTCGCGCGGCCCCCAGATCGACAGCACCGCGAGCGGGCGGTGGTTGCGGTCCAGCACCGGCGCCGACACCCCGTACAGCGACGACTCCAGCTCGCCCGCGCACACGCCGTAGCCGCGCTCGCGGGTGGCGGCGAGCTCGGCGGTGAGGTGGTCCGGGTCGGTGATCGTGGTGTCGGTGAAGCGGGTCAGCGGGCCCGCGAGCACCCGGCGCACCTGGTCGGCGGGCAGGTGGGCCAGCAGCGCCTTGCCGGTGGAGGTGGCGTGCAGCGGCACCGAGCGGCCGAGCCAGCTCGCGGTGAGCACGGCCTTGGGCGTGACCTCGTCGAGGTAGGTCAGCCCGCCGACGCCCGGTACGGCGAGCGAGGCGGTCTCCCCGGTCTCGGCGCACATCCGCTCGAGCGTCGGACGGGCGGCGGAGATCAGCGCGTCCGGCCCGGCGGCGTTGCCGAGCTCCATCGTGGTGAGCCCGATGGAGTACCGGCCGGTGGACTCGTCCACCGAGACCAGCCCGCGCACCTGGAGGGTCTTGAGCAGCCGCCACGCGGTGGCGCGGTTGAGCCCGCAGGCGCGGGCCAGTGCGGGGACGGTCGCCTCTTCGGGCTGCGCGGCGGCGACCGCCAGGAGAAGATCAACGGCACGGTCGACCGACTGGATGCGGACCGAAGCCGCCGGCTCACGTGTTGCCACGACGCAACATCCTCATCACTCCGTTGACGGTCGACCCCCGGGTGGATAGGTTCACATCGCTCCAAGGGGGTTCGCATCATGCGACAGACAAGGCCGTCCCGTCGAGATGTGCTCAGAGCGGGCTTGCTCACAGGAGCAGCGCTCGCCGGATTACCCGGGTGCAGCGCGGTGCCCAGCCGGCCGGAGCCGGGCACGCCGCCGGTCCGCGGCGGCGTCTACAGCCACGGCGCCACCGGCGGTGGCCTGAAGGACACGCTCGAGCCGTACTTCCCGGTCACCAACCCGGACATCAGCCGCGTCATGCAGCTCTACGAGCCGTTGCTCCGATGGGACGCGAACTACGAGATCGAGCCGTCGGTCGCCGAGTCGGTCGAGCCGAACGCCGACAACACGCAGTGGACCGTGCGCATCCGCGACGGCGTGGAGTTCCACCACGGCAAGACCGTCACGGCCGAGGACGTCATGTTCAGCCTCGCGACGGTCACCGACCCCGACAACCCCGGCTCGGGTGGCACGGAGCTCGCCACGATCCTCGAGCTGGACAACTCCAAGATCCTCGACCCGCGCACGATCGTGCTGCAGCTCAACTCGCCGTACGCGGTGCTCGACCAGCTGCTCGCCGAGTACACCGTCGGGATCATCCCCACCGACTTCGACATCTCCCACCCGGTCGGCACCGGCCCGTTCGTCTACAAGCACTTCGTGCCCGGGCAGCTGTCGCAGTTCGTGCGCAACGAGAACTACTGGGACGGCCCGCCCTGGGTCGACGAGCTGTTCATCTACGACTTCGCCGACGACGCGGCCAAGGTCAACGCGCTGCTCGCGGGCCAGGTGCAGAGCATCGACAACCTGCCCAGCTACCTGGCGGGCACCATCGAGCAGCAGGGTGCGACGCCACTGGTCTCCGAGACCGGGGCGTGGGTGCCGTTCACGATGCGCGTCGACGTCGCCCCGTTCTCCGACGTGCGGGTGCGCCAGGCGATGCGGCTCATCGTCGACCGGCAGCAGATGATCGACCAGGCGCTCAACGGGTTCGGCGTGCTCGGCAACGACCTGTACGCGCCGTTCGACCCGGCGTACGCGAGCCACCTGCCGCAGCGCATGCAGGACATCGACCAGGCCAAGTCGCTGCTGCGCCAGGCCGGCTACGAAGACCTCGAGGTCGAGCTGGTCACCTCCACCGCGGTCGGGGCGGGCGGGGTCGAGTCGGCCAACCTGTTCGTCGAGCAGGCCCGGCAGGCGGGCGTCACGGTCCGGCTGAACAAGGCCGACCCCAACGTCTTCTACGGCGACCAGTACCTGTCCTGGACCTTCGCCCAGGACTTCTGGAACACCCGCAACTACATCCCCCAGGTGGCGACCTCGTCGGTGAAGGGCGCCACCTACAACGAGACGCACTTCGAGGACCCGGTCTTCACCGAGCTGGTCGAGCAGGCCAAGCGCGAGCCGGACCCGGAGCGCCGCAGGCGGCTCCTGCACGAGGCGCAGGAGATCGAGTACCACACCGGCGGTTACATCATCTGGGGCTTCAAGCGCCAGCTCGACGCCTACTCCAACCTGGTGCAGGGGCTCGAACCGCACCGGTACCTGCCGTGCTCCAACTTCCGGTTCTCCCGGGTGTCCTTCGTGAGGCAGCCATGACCGCGACGCAGGACAAGGTGGTCGAGACCCCCGCGCAGGCGCCGCCCGCCCGGCGCGGCTCGGCCTGGCTCTGGTGGTTCGCCCGCCGCATCGGGCTCGCCCTGCTGACGCTGTGGCTGTGCTCGATGCTCGTCTTCTTCGCCACCGCCGCGCTCGGCGACCCGGTGCGCGCGATCCTGGGCCGGGACTACGCCCAGAGCCCGGAGCGGGTGGCCGCGATCGAGGCCGCGCTGCGGCTCGACCAGCCGGTGATCGTCCGGTACTTCGAGTGGCTGGGCGGGCTGCTCACCGGGAACCTGGGCAACTCGATCGCCAACGGGCTGCCGGTGGGCGAGCTGGTCGGCGACCGGATCGTCAACTCGGCGGTGCTGGTGATCGTGTCGGCGATCGTGATGATCCCGATCGCGTTCGGCATCGCGATGATCTCGGCCAACCACCGCGGCAAGCGCGCCGACGGCGTCATCCAGGTCATCATGATCACGATCGCCGGGCTGCCCGAGTTCGTGGTCGGCATCCTGCTGGTGGCGCTGTTCTCCACCACGGTGCTGCACGTGCTGCCCGCGGTCACCATCGCCGGCGGCGGGGCGCCGCCCTGGTCCGTCCCGGCCTCGATGGTGCTGCCGGTGGCCACCCTCGTGATCGCCGTGGCGCCGTACGTGGCGCGCATCGTGCGCTCCAGCCTGCTGGAGGTGCTCGACTCCGACTACGTCGAGCTGGCGCGGCTCAAGGGCGTGCCCGAGCGGATCGTGATGCGCAAGCACGCCCTGCTCAACGCGGTCGTGCCCGGCATCCAGGTGATCGCGCTGCAGCTGGCCTGGCTCGCCGGCGGCATCGTGATCGTCGAGTACCTGTTCTCCTACCCCGGCGTGGGGGCGAGCCTCGTCGACTCCGTGCGCAACTCCGACTTCCCGATGGTCCAGGTGCTGGCCATGGTGATCGCCGCGGTGTACGTCGTGGTCAACCTGGTCGCCGACGTGCTGTCGATCCTGTTCACCCCGCGAGCGAGGACGGCGATCAGCTCATGAGCGTCATGACGACAACGCGGCGGATCGGGCGGCAGCGCCGCCTCGTCACCGGCATGGTGATCACGCTGGTGATCACGGTGCTCGCGATCGTAGGCCCGTGGCTCGCCCCCTACGGGGAGAACGAGATCGTCGGCAAGCCCTTCACCATGGAGGGCTCCTGGCTGGGCACCGACTACCTCGGCCAGGACGTGTGGAGCCGGGTGCTCGCCGGCGGTGGCTCGATCCTCGTCACGGCGGCGCTGGCCACCGCGCTCGGCATGGTGGTCGGGATCGTGATCGGCGTCGTGGCCGCCTACTCCGGCGGCTGGCTCGACGAGGCGATCATGCGGCTCAACGACGTGGCGCTCGCGTTCCCGCAGATCCTGCTCGCGCTGCTCGTGCTCACCGCCGTCGACCAGCCCGCCTGGTGGATGATCGTGCTGCTGGTCGGCGCCTCGCACGCCCCCCGCGTGGCGCGGGTGGCCCGCGGCGTCGCGCTGGGCGTCGTCTCCCGCGACTTCGTCCACGCCGCCGAGGCGCTCGGGGAGTCGCGACTGCGGGTGATGGTGGCCGAGGTGCTGCCGAACATGAACGCCCCGCTGCTGGCCGAGGCGGGCCTGCGGCTGACGTACTCGATCGGCATGGTCGCGGGCATCGGCTTCCTCGGCTTCGCCACCAACCCCGGCGCCGCCGACTGGGGCCAGATGATCAACGAGAACCGGCTGGCGCTGCTGGTGCAGCCGTGGGGCGTCCTGGCGCCGGTGATCGTGATCGGCATCTTCACCGTCGGCACGAACCTGATGGCCGACGGGATCGCGCAGCTCGCAGGACGGAGCGAGTAGATGACCACCATCACGACCGAAGCGGGCTGCGTCCTGTCCGACCTGCGGGTCGGCCTCGCCGGGCGGCGCGACGTCGACGTCGTCGACGAGATCAACCTCGAGCTGCGCCCGGGCGAGGTCGTCGGGCTGGTCGGCGAGTCCGGATCGGGCAAGACCACGGCGGGCACCGCGCTGTTGGGTTACGCCCGGCCGGGCGCGGTCATCGAGCGGGGCAAGCTGCTGTTCGAGGGCCAGGACATCCTGGCGCTGCCCTGGGAGCAGGTCCGCCCGATCCGCGGCATGAAGATCGCCTACGTCCCGCAGGACCCCGGCGCGGCGCTCAACCCGGCCATCCGCATCGGCCGCCAGATCGTCGAGCTGCTCGAGCTGCACGGCGTCGGCACCCCGCAGGAGCGCCTCGAGCGGGCCAGGGCGGGGCTGCGCGAGGTCGGCCTGCCCGACGACGACGAGTTCCTCGCCCGCTACCCGCACCAGCTCTCCGGCGGGCAGGTGCAGCGGGTGGCGCTCGCGATGGCGTTCCTGCCCCGGCCCAAGGTGCTCGTCCTCGACGAGCCCACCACCGGGCTGGACGTCACCACGCAGGGCATGGTGCTGCGCACGATGGCGCAGCTGTGCCGCAGCTACCAGGTGGCGGCGCTGTACGTCACCCACGACCTCGCCGTCGTGGCCAACATCGCCGACCGGGTCGCCGTCATGTACGCGGGGCGGATCGTCGAGCTGGGGCCGCGCGAGCAGATGTTCTCCCAGCCCGCCCACCCCTACACGCGCGCCCTGCTCGACGCCATCCCGCACCTGTCGCACGCCCGCGCGCTCACCGGCATCCCCGGCAACACCCCCGCGCCGGGGCGCCGCCCGTCCGGCTGCCGCTTCCACGACCGGTGCGCCTACGTCCAGGACCGCTGCCGGGAGACCGAGCCGGTCGACGTCGAGGTCGGCCCGGACCACACCGCCAAGTGCCACCGGGTCGGCGAGATCGGTGTGTGGGACCTCGCCCGCGGCAACGTGGCCGACACCGACCCGACGAAGCAGCGCGAGATCATCCTCACCGTCGAGGACCTGCGGGTGTTCTACGGCCGCAAGGAGGTCGTGCACGGCGTCGGCTTCGACGTGGCGAAGGCCGAGGTCGTCGCGCTCGTGGGCGAGTCGGGCAGCGGCAAGACCACGATCTCGCGCTGCATCGGCGGGCTGCTCGACAGCTGGACCGGACAGGTGGTCTTCGAGGGCCGCAGCCTGGGCAAGGGCGCCCGGGCGCGCAGCGTCGAGGACCGCAAGCGGATCCAGTACATCTTCCAGAACCCCTACCTGTCGCTGAACCCGCGCCTGACGATCGCCCAGATCGTGGCCCGCCCGATGGAGCTGTTCGGCATCGCCAAGGGCAAGGCGGCGCGCGAGCGCGTCGTGGAGCTGCTGGAGGCGGTGGCGCTGGGCCCGGCCGTGCTCGACCTGCGCACCGACCGGCTCTCCGGCGGCGAGCGGCAGCGGGTGGCGATCGCCCGAGCGCTGGCCGCCGAGCCGGACCTCCTGGTCTGCGACGAGATCACCTCGGCGCTGGACGTGTCCGTGCAGGGCTCGATCGTCGAGCTGCTGGAGGACCTCCGCAAGGAGCGGGGGATCAGCATGCTCTTCGTCACCCACAACCTCGCCCTGGTCCGCTCGATCGCGGCCAGGGTGCAGGTGCTCAACGCCGGCGAGCTGGTCGAGTCGGGCTTCGTGGTCGAGGTCCTCGACTCGCCGAAGCAGGAGTACACGAGGCGACTGCTCAGCAACTCGCCCACGGTCGGCTGAAGGGAGCCGCGGGTTGAACAGGAAGGTCATCATCACCTGCGCGCTGACCGGCGCGGGGGACACGGTCGGCAAGTCCGAGCACGTGCCGGTGACCCCCGAGCAGATCGCGCAGTCCGGCATCGAGGCCGCGCGCGCCGGGGCGGCGATCGTGCACGTCCACGTGCGCGACCCGCAGACCGGCGCCGGGTCGCGCGATGTCGCGCTGTACCGGGAGGTGGTGCAGCGGCTGCGCGACAGCGACGTCGATGTCGTGATCAACACGACCGCGGGCATGGGCGGCGACCTCTACCTGGACCCGGACGACCCCTCCGGGTTCGCCGAGGGCACCGATCTGGTCAACGGCATCGAGCGGCTCGCGCACGTCGAGGAGCTGCTGCCCGACATCTGCACGCTCGACTGCGGGAGCCTGAACTTCGGCGAGGGCAGCCTCGTCTACGTCAGCACGCCCGACATGCTGCGCGCGGGCGCCAAGCGGATCCAGGAGCTCGGCGTGCGCCCCGAGCTGGAGATCTTCGACACCGGCAACCTCTGGTTCGCCAACAAGCTCGTGGACGAGGGCCTGATCGACCCGCCCGGGATGTACCAGCTGTGCATGGGCATCCCCTACGGCGCGCCGCCCGACCCGGCCCTGCTCGCGGCGATGGTGGCGCAGATCCCGCCCGGCGTGGTGTGGGCGTCGTTCGCCCTCGGCCGGATGCAGATGCCGTGGGTGGCGCAGTCGGTGCTGCTCGGCGGGCACGTGCGGGTCGGGCTGGAGGACAACCTCTACCTCGGCCGCGGCAACAAGGTCACCAACGCCGCGCTCGTCGAGAACGCCGTCACGATCATCGAGGCGATGGGCGCCGAGGTGGCCACGCCGGACGAGGCGCGGGAGATCCTCTCCCTGCGGCCGCGCGCATGACCGAGCGCGTGCGACCGGACCGGGTGCGCACCGTCGCGTGCGTCGGCGCCGGGGTGATCGGCGGCGGCTGGGTGGCCTACTTCCTGGCCCGCGGGTTCCGGGTGCGCGCGTGGGACCCCGCGGCCGACGCCGAGGCGCGGCTGCGGGAGCTCGTCGACGCGGCCTGGCCGGCCCTGACCGAGCTCGGGCTCGCACCAGGCGCGAGCCGGGACGACCTCGCGGTGACCGGCGAGCTGGCCGAGGCCGTGGCCGACGCCGACTACGTGCAGGAGAGCGCCCCCGAGCAGCTCGACCTCAAGCGCCGCCTGCTCGCCGACATCGACGCCGCCACGCCCGAGCACGTCGTGATCGGCTCGTCCACGTCCGGCTACGGCATGAGCGAGATGGCGGTCGACGCGGTCGGCGGGCACCGGCTCGTCGTCGCCCACCCGTTCAACCCGCCGTACCTGATCCCGCTGGTCGAGGTCGTGGGCGGCAAGCGGACGGCGGCCGAGGTCGTCACGTGGACCGCCGACTTCCTGCGCCACATCGGCAAGTCGGTGATCGTGATGGACCGGGAGGTCCCCGGGTTCATCGCCAACCGGCTGCAGGAGGCGCTGTGGCGGGAGGCGCTGCACATGGTGGCCAACGGCGAGGCCACGCCCGCGCAGATCGACGCCTCGATCACCGAGGGCCCCGGCCTGCGCTGGGCCTTCCACGGCCCGATGCTCACCTTCCACCTGGCGGGCGGCCCCGGCGGGATGGCGCACATGCTCGACCACTTCGGCCCGTCGCTGCTCTCGCCGTGGACGCGGCTCGACGCGCCCGAGCTCACGCCCGAGCTGCGCGATTCCGTGGTGGCGGGCACCGAGGCCGCGGCCGCCGGGCGCTCGATCGCCGAGCTGGTGCGCGAGCGGGACCGCAGGCTCGTCGACGTGCTGCGCGTGCTCGGCAAGGTCGGCGATGGCAGCTGAGCCGGCCACGTGGACCGAGGATGTCCGGCCGGAGTGGATCGACTACAACGGCCACCTGTCCGAGGCCTACTACGTGCTCGTGTTCGGCCACGCCACCGACGCGGTGATGTTCGGCCTCGGCATCGACCCGGCCGTCACCGGCACCTCCCTCTACACGGTCGAGGCGCACGTGCGCTACCTCGACCAGGTGCCGCCCGGCGCCCGGCTCGAGGTGCGGACCTCGGTGATCGGCGTGACGGCCAAGCTCGTGTGGCTGTGGCACGAGATGCGGTCCGACGGGCGGCTGCGTGCCACCGAGGAGGTGCTCACCGTGCACGTCGACGCCGCGGCCGGTCGGTCCAGCCCGCTGCCGGACGACGTGCGGCAGCGGCTCGAGGAGATGCGGGTGCCGGTGCCCGAGCACGCGTCGCGGCGGATCGCGGTGGTCTGAGATGGACCTGCGGTTCCCCGACGAGCAGCGCGCGGTGGAGGAGCCGTCCCGCGCGTTCGTGCACCGCGAGCTCGTGCCGCCCGAGGACGAGGTGGAGCGCACCGGGCGGGTCGACCCCGACCTGGTGCGCGAGCTGCGCGGCCGGGCCCTCGAGGCCGGGCTCCACGCGGCGGACCGGCCCGAGGACGCCGGCGGCGCCGGGCTGGACACGCTGACCTGGATGCCGGTGGAGCGCGAGCCCGGGCACACCGGCTCCGCGCGGCAGACGCGCGCGGTGGCCCGGCCGTCGCGGATCCTGCTCGCCTGCCCCGGCGACCAGCGCACCGACCACCCGCTGCCGACGGTCGCGGGGGAGCGGGTCGAGTGCCTGGCGATGACCGAGCCGGAGGCGGGCTCCGACCTGCGCGGCATGCGCACCCGCGCCGTCCGCGACGGCCCGGACCGGGTGATCACCGCGACGAAGCACTTCACCGGTACGTCGCTGAGGCGCACCGCTGGGGCCCGGTGAACGCGGTGCACCCGCGCCACGAGCTGGAGGACCGGGTGCTGGGGTGGCCGCGCGGCGGCCGAGGGGCCGCCGCTGGTGTTCGCGGCGATCGAGGAGGTGTGGCGGGAGAGCGAGCGGTTGACCTTCGCCGAGGCGATGCGCCGCATCGCGGACCGGGGGTTCCGGCCGTGGCGGCGCTGTACGGGATCGCAGGAGCAGCTGGAGGGCGCCCGCGCGTTCGCGCAGAAGCGCCGACCGGTGCGGAAGGGGTACTGAGGATTGGGTCACGAGCACGGTCACGTTCCCGGGCACGGGCACGGGCACGGGTGCAGCGCGGATCACCACCGCGGGGAGTACACCGAGCGGCAGCGGGCGGACCTCGACCTGGTGCTGGCGTTCAACCACCGGCTCGCGCACGCCGTCGAGGAGTGCGTCGACATCACCGAGACCATCGCGGCGCTCGACCCGGACCCGCTGCGGTACATGTGGGTCGACGAGGGCGCGGGCCAGATCCCGGCGCAGCTGGAGCGGGCCGCGGCCGTCCTCGAGCGCGCGCCGGTGCTGCGCGGCCAGACCCGGGCGACGGCGCGGCCCCTGCCGGCGAGCCGCAACGCCGCCCGGCCCACCGTCGCGACCGGGGCCGGCCGCACGCTCGTCGCCTGGCTGGAGTGGGTGCCCGACCGCGGTGACCGGCTCGTCGCCGAGCTCGACGGCGAGACCTCGACCGTGCTCGCCGAGCCGCACGACCTGTTCCGCCCGACCGCGGCGGTCACCGCGGACGGCACGCCGTGGCTGCTGTTCGGCCGCTCCGTCGACGGCGTGGTCGGGGTGTGGGCGTGCCGCCACGACGGCGCCAGGTGGGGCGAGCCGGAGCTGGTCAGCACCACCGACGCGCCGTCGTTCAACCAGGAGGTGCTCGCCCACCCCGACGGCAGCCTCCACGTGTGCTGGCAGGCGCGCACCGCGGGCGGGTTCGGGATCTTCGCCCGCCGGTTCGCCGGCAGCTGGGGGCCGACGCGCTGGGTGAGCGAGGGTGCGGTCGGCAACGCGTGGGACCCGACGCTCGCGGCCGTGCCGGAGGCGGTGTCCGAGGACGGGATGGCCTACGCGTGGTCGGAGTACGACGGCGGCAGCTACGCGGTCGTGCTGCGCACCGGCGACCGGTCGCGCCGGCTCACCGGGGGCAGCGACTACGCCCTGCACCCGAGCCTCGCCACCACCACCGACGGGCGGCTGTGGTGCGCCTTCGACGTGATCACGGTGCACGGGCACGGCGGCAGCGGGCCGACGAAGCTGCGGCCCCGCGACCGCGGTGCCACCCGTGTGGCGGGCATGCGGGAGGCGGGCGACAGCGTGCCCCCGGAACTGCTGCCCGAGGTGAGCGCGGCGATCCGCGTCGTGCGGGTCGACGGCGACGAGGTCGTCACGCCGCCGGGCGAGCTCGCCCCCGGCCTGAACGTCGTCCCGTCCGCGCTGCCCCGGCTGCACGCCACGGCCGACGGCGGCCTCGTCGTCGGCTACCGGGTGCACCGCCAGCTGCCGCTGATGACCTACTACTGGGAGGTGGCCACGCAGGCCCTCGGCCCGGACGGCTGGCTGCCCCCGACCACCTACACCGGCACCGACGCCACGCTCGAGGAGGTGGCGCTCGCCGACGGCGTGCTCGTCACCCAGTCCGACGGCAGGCTCGACCGGGCCCTCGGCTGGACCGAGGGCTTCGGCGGGCGCGAGTGCCCGTACCTCGCCGACCACCACGGGGCGGTGATCTGGCACGGTGTGCACGGCGCCGGGCAGGTGGTGCGCGCCGAGGTCGGCTCGGCGGGCCCGGCCGCGACCGGCGGGGAGCGTGCCGCGCTGGTCAGCTCCGACGGCCGCCGCGAGGACCGCCGCTGGCTCGCCGGCGAACCGGCCGAGCGCTACGAGGTGGACGGCTACACCCTGTACTGGGGTGACCTGCACCGGCACTCGTTGATCAGCCGGTGCACCTCCGGCGACGAGCCGTCGCTGGAGGACTTCTACCGCTACGCGTGGGACGTCAACTCCTACGACTTCTGGGCGGTCACCGACCACGCCGAGAACTCGTCGGCCTACCAGTGGTGGAGCCTGCAGAAGATCGCGGACCTGCTGCACGTGCCCGGCCGGTTCGTGCCGCTGTACGGCTTCGAGTGGACCTCGGCCGACACCGGGCACCAGAACGTGATCTACGGCGACGTCGCCCGCGGCGCGCCGATCTTCTCCGCGTTCGCCGCGGGCACCACCACCCCGGACGGGCTGTGGCGGGCGCTCGCCGAGCACCCCGAGTACCCGGCGATCACGATCCCGCACCACCCCGGCTCGGCGATGGTGCACAACGACTGGGACTACCACGACCCCCGCTACAGCCGCCTGGTCGAGGTGTTCCAGGCCTGCCGCGGCAACTACGAGTCCGACAGCTGCTTCCGCCAGTACTCCGACGGCACCGCGGCCGGCACGTTCATGCTCGACGGGCTGCGCCGCGGGCACCGGTTCGGGCTGATCGCCTCCTCCGACCACGGCCACGGCGCGAGCTACGTCGGGGTGCTCGCCCGGTCGCTCTCGCGCGCGGACGTGTTCGACGGGCTGTGGTCGCGCCGGACCTGCGCGGCCACCACCCGCGGGGTGATCGCCGACCTGCGGCTCGGCCCGCACCTGATGGGTTCGGAGGTGTCGTGGAACGGGCCGCGGCCGCTCACCGTGCACGCCCGCGGCTACACCGAGCTCGCCCGGGTCGACATCGTCCGCGACGGCGAGGTCGTGCACACCGTCCGCGGCGAACCGGAGCTGCCGCTCGGCCACCTGCGCGTCGACGTGCGCGTGGAGTGGGGCAAGGCCGACACGACGATGTGCTGGGACGGGCGGCTGCGGGTGACCCGCGGCCGGCTGCTGCTGCCGGAGTTCGTCGGCCCCGAGGTGGTGGCGATGGACGAGGAGTCGGTGGCCTGGGAGCACGTGACCCGCAGCTTCGGCGAGCCGTACGGCGCGCAGCGCGGCGGGGTCGAGGTGAGCGTCTGCGGCCCGCCGGACGCGCTCGTGCACGTCGAGTGCGGTGGGCGCAGGGTCGCCGTCGAGCTCGCGAAGCTCGCGGCCGGCCCGGTCGTGTTCGACGACGACCTGCCGGGGGAGCTGGCCCTGCAACCGGCGGTGGGGGCGCTTCTGGGCCTCGGCGTGCGGGAGGTGGACGTGCCGCTCGTGGACGACTCGACGGCCCCGGCGTTCTACTACGCCCGGGTGTTCCAGGTGGACGGCGAGATGGCCTGGTCCTCGCCGATCTGGGTCGCCTGACCGCTTACCGCCCGCCTGCGCGGGAACCCGGTGGCATGTGCCGCTGGCTCGGCTACGTCGGGAACCCGATCCTGCCCAAGTCGTTGGTGTGCGACCCGGAGCGCTCGCTCATCGAGCAGAGCAGGCGCGCGGGGCCGCACATGTCGGCCGCGAACGGCGACGGCTTCGGTCTCGGCTGGTACGGGCCGCGCGACGGCCCGGCCGTGTTCCGCAGCGCGACCCCCGCCTGGGGCGACGAGAACCTGCGCGAGCTGGCCGTGGCCATCGAGTCGCCGCTGTTCCTCGCGCACGTCCGGGCGGCCACCGGCACCCCGGTGCAGCAGAGCAACTGCCACCCGTTCCGCTACGGGCGCTGGCTCTTCGTGCACAACGGCTACGTCGCGGAGTTCCAGCGGCTGCGCCGGGACCTGCTGCTCGCGGTCCGCCCCGATCTGTTCGCGAACATCAAGGGGTCGACCGACTCGGAGGTGATGTTCCACCTCGCGCTGACGTTCGGCCTGGAGGGGGACCCGATCGGCGGGCTGGAGCGGATGGTGGGCCACATCGAGGCGCTCGCGGCCGCGGAGGGGGTGCAGCAGCCGCTGCAGGCGACGATCGGGCTGTCCGACGGCGAGTGCCTCTACGCCGTCCGCTACGCGAGCGGGCCCGACGTCAACACCCTGTACGTCAGCGAGCACATCGAGGCGGTGCGCCGGCTCCACCCGGCCGACGAGCGGTTCGCGCACTTCGGCGACGAGGCGCGGGTGGTCGTGTCGGAGCCGCTCTACGCCCTGCCGGAGCTGTGGCACGAGGTGGCGCCCTCCACCGCGCTGGTCATCCGCAAGGGGCCGGACGAGGAACGCCGGTTCCGGCCGGCGGCGCCCTGACGCGAGACGATCACGAGCCCGCCCAGCAGCAGGATCCCGCCCGCGGCGACCGGCGCCGACGGGCGTTCGCCGAGCACGAGCACGGCGAGCGCGGCGGCGACCAGCGGCTCGACCAGCGCGAGCGTGCCCGCGGTGGCCGCGGTGATCCGGCGCAGCCCGGTGACGAAGAACCAGTAGGCCGCGGCCGCCGTGATCGGGCCGAGCCAGAGCACCAGCGCCAGGACGCGCGGCGCGGCGAGGTCGCCGACCGCGGCCAGGGTCCACGGCGCGAGCACCGCCGCCGACGAGCAGCGTCACGGCCACCGCCGCCGGCATGGCCGTGCCGCGCCCGATGAGGTGCTTCGCGGCCACCGTGTAGACGCCGAAGCAGCACCCGGCCAGCGCGCCGAGCGCGGCGCCGCGGATGTCGACCTGCCCGCCGCCCGCCGGGACGACCAGGACCGCGCAACCCAGCACCGCGCAGGCCGTGCCCGCCGCCCAGCGCCGCGACAGGCGGGTGCCGAACGCAACCCGCTCCGCGAGCCCGGTCGCGACCGGGGTGACCCCGATCGTCACGGCGGTGGCGACGGCGGCGCCGGTGGCCGCCACGGACATCAGGAAGGCGGCCTGGAAGGTCGCGGTGGCCGCGGACGCCGCGAGGAGCGCGGGCCAGCGGCGCGGCGTGAGCGCCCGCACCGACGCCGGGTCGGTGGCGAGGACGACGGCGGCGAGCACCAGCCCACCGATGAGGATCCGGGCGCCGCCCAGGGCCGCCGGGTCGACGACGGAACCCGCCACGACCTGGGCGGGCCCGACGGTCGCCCAGAGGACGCCCGCCGCCAGGACGAGCAGGATGCCGGTTCGCTGGTCTCGTTGCTCCACCCCGTCGAGGGTTCTCGCATCGACGGCTGGATCACCGGGAAACCGAACATCGTTCGGTCGGGCCGCGCGAGGTGGCCGGATGCTCGGTTCGGTGCCGTCCCGGGGCGGATCGGCCGGACGACGTTCGGCGATCATCCCACCCGGCAACCTTCTCGGCGTGGCGCTTGTCGGACCCCGCGGAAGTAGCGAGACTCGATGATGTGACCGAGTACCCGGTGGATCTGCGCCTCGACGATGCCGGCCTCGCGGCCGAACTCCCGCGACCCGAGCACCCCCAGGACCAGATCCACGACGTGCCCTTCCGGCCGGTCCAGTTCTGCGACGACGATCTGCCGACCGCGCTCGAACGTGCCGCCTCGTGGCTGCGCCGCACCCAGGAGTGGCTCGGTGAGCCGGTCGACGTGATCGCCATCCACCTCGACTACGACGACCGCGAGGGGTCGCCGTACTACGAGGTCAAGCTGCTGTGCAACGACGAGGACCTGGCCGGAGCCCCGGTGGCGCTGCGCGCGGCGCGCCGCGGCGAGCGGTGACCGGTTGACCGCCGGGTCGAGCCCGGCGTGATCTGCCCGGCGTCGGGCTCCCGGCGGGAATGCCGGTGGGGCCGGCGTGGTTTGCTCCCGGCGTGCTTGTGGGGCGGACCGGGGTCGGGCTGGGGTTGGCGGTGCTGTCTGCCGTCACGTTCGGGTTGTCGGGGCCGTTCGCGAAGGCGTTGACGGAGGCGGGCTGGTCGGCCAACGGGGCGGTGCTGGTCCGGATCGCCGGTGCCGCCGTCATCCTGCTGGTGATCCTCGCGGTGACCCGCCCCGGGGTGGTCGCGGCGGTGCGCGCCGACGGCCCCGCGCTGGTGCTCTACGGCGTGCTCGCGGTCGCCGGGGTGCAGGTGACGTTCTTCAACGCGCTGGTCTACGTGCCGGTCGCGGTCGCGCTCCTGCTGGAGTTCCTCGGCCCCGTCCTCGTCCTGGGCTGGGTGTGGCTGGTGCGCAGGCAGCGGCTCGGCGGCCGCACCCTGTTCGGCGCCGCGGTCGCGTTGTTCGGGCTGTCGCTGGTGGTGGGGGTCTGGACCGGGGTCGAGCTGCGCTGGGAGGGCATCGCGTGGGGGCTCGCCGCCGCGGTGTGCCAGGCGTCGTACTTCCTGGTCGCCGACCGGGCTCGCAGCGCCACGCCGCCGCTGGTGCTCGCCGGGGTCGGGATGACCGTCGGCGCGGTCGTGGTGGTGGCCCTCGGCGTGGCGGGGGTGCTGCCGATCGTGATCGACACCGCCGCCACCGGCGTGTACCTGGCGGGCGTCGACGTCGGCTGGCCGGTGGCCGCGACGCTTCTGGTGGTCGTCGCCTCGGTGATCGCCTACCTGGCGGGCGTGGCCGCGATCGCCCGCATCGGCGCGCCCCGTGGCTCGCTCGTGGCGCTGCTGGAGGTGGTCGCGTCCGCCGTGGCGTCGTGGCTGCTGCTGGGCCAGGTCCCGACACCCGTGCAGATCGTCGGCGGGGCGCTGATCCTCGGCGGGGTGGCGCTGACCATCACCGGGCGGCGCCGCGGGGCCACCGAGCCCGAGGTGCTGCCCGCGGCGTGAGGCGCCCCGAACTTCAGGAAAGCCACATCCATGAAGCCCAGGTTCATGAATGTGGCTTTCCTGAAGGAGGAGCCCCAGCCATCCGCTCCTGCACCGCCAGGAACTCGTCCAGCGGCGGCGACGCCTCGTCCCGCCGCCAGAACGCCGCCAGCTCCACCCGCCGCGCCGGCCCGGAGAGGGGCCGCAGGACCACCCCGCTGCGGCGCAGCGTGGCCGCCGAGGACGGCACCAGTGCCAGCCCGATGCCCGCGGCGACGAGGCCGAGGACGGTCTGGATGAGCCACACCCCCCGCTGGGCGACGCGCGGGGTGATGCCGGCGTCGGCGAACAGCGCGGTGACGGCGGCGTGCAGCCCGGGCACGTCGTAGCGCTCCTGCAGGACGAACGGCTCCCGCGCGACGTCGGCGAGCGCGACGGCGGACGCCGCCGCGGCGGGGTGGGCCTCGGGGAGGGCGAGCAGGAGCTCCTCGCAGGCGAGGCGGCGGTGCGCGAGGTCGGGTTCGTCGAGCGGCAGGTAGAGCACCGCGACGTCGAGCCGTCGCTCCAGCACCGCGTGCACGAGCGCGTCGGGGGCCATCTCGCGCAGGGTCAGGTCGACCCCCGGGTGCGTGGCCCGGAACTCGCGCACCAGGTCGGGGAGCACGCCGTTCATCGCCGAGGGGATGAAGCCGACGGTGAGGCGCCCGATGGTGCCCTCGCCGACGCCGCGCACCATGCGGACGGTCTCGTCGAGGTCGGCGAGCAGCCGGCGGGCCTCGGGCAGGAGGGCGGCGCCCGCCGCGGTGAGCCGGACGGCGCGGTGCGAGCGGTCGAACAACGGCGTGCCGATCTCCTTCTCCAGCAGGGCGATCTGCTGGCTGAGCGGGGGCTGCGCCATGTGCAGGCGCTGCGCGGCGCGGGTGAAGCTCTGCTCCTCCGCCACCGCCACGAAGTAGGCGAGCCGCCGGTAGCGCACCAGCGAATGCTATATCCGGATCGTCTCAATCCAGATTCACTAGATGTTGGACATATGAGTGGCAGCCGTGGTCAGCTGGTCCCATGACCACACTCGTCGAGCGGCCCATCGTCGGCGTCGCCGAGGCGGTCGCGCGGATCCCGGACGGCGCCACGGTGATGGTCGGCGGGTTCGGCCTGGTCGGCGCGCCCCTCACCCTGATCGAGGGCCTGCTCACCCACTCGACGGCGGGCAACCTCACGGTCATCAGCAACAACCTCGGCGAGCCGGGGCGCGGCCTCGGCAAGCTGCTGCTCGAGGGCAGGGTGCGCAAGGCGATCGGGTCGTTCTTCACCAGCAACCCCGATGTCGTCGCCGCGTACCAGGCCGGGACGCTCGAGATCGACCTGCTGCCGCAGGGCACCCTCGCCGAGGCGATCCGGGCCGGGGGCGCGGGCATCGGCGGGTTCTACACGCGCACCGGGTGGGGCACCGCCCTCGGGGAGGGCCGCGAGGAGCGGGTGATCCGCGGCGAGCCGCACATCTACCAGGAGAGCCTGCGCGCCGACGTCGCGCTCGTGCGGGCGCGGGCGGCCGACGAGCTGGGCAACCTCGTGTACTCCAAGACCGCGCGCAACTTCAACCCCGACATGGCCACCGCGGCCGACCTGGTGATCGCCGAGGTCGACGAGGTGGTCCCGGTCGGCGCGCTCGACCCGGAGGCCATCGTGACCCCGCACCTGTTCGTCGACGTACTGGTCCGAAGCGACGGGAGCGGCCGGTGAGCGACCTGCAGAACCGCATCGCCGCCCGCGTCGTCCCGCACATCCCGCACGGCGCGGTGGTCAACCTGGGCATCGGCATCCCGACCCTGGTGGCCGACCACCTGCCGCCCGGCCACGTCGCCCACCTGCAGACCGAGAACGGGCTGCTCGGCGTGGGCCCGACGCCCGCGCCCGACGAGGTCGACCCGGACCTCGTGCACGCGGGCAAGCAGCCGGTCACCGCGCGGCCCGGCGCCTCCTACTTCGCGAGCTCGGTCTCGTTCGGCATGATCCGCGGCGGGCACGTCGAGGTCGCGGTGCTCGGCGCGCTGCAGATCGACGCGTCCGGCCGGATCGCCAACTGGGCCATCCCCGGCAAGCCCGTGCTCGGGGTCGGGGGAGCGATGGACCTCCTGGTCGGTGCGCGCACGGTCGTGGTGGCCACCACGCACACCGCGAAGGACGGCTCGCCCAAGATCGTGCCGGAGTGCACGTTCCCGCTCACCGCGCAGCGGCCGGTCGACGTGGTCGTCACCGAGGCCGCCACGTTCCGCACCGGGCCCGACGGCCTGGTCCTGGTCGACCTCGCCCCCGAGACCACGCTCGACTGGGTGCGCGAGCACACCGCCGCGCCGTTCCGGGTCGAGCTGGACGCGACCCGCTCGGTCGCGTAGCCATCGCAGGCGCCGCCGCCGATCGCGACCCGGTCGGCGGCGGCTGCCCGGTGGGCGAGGATGTCGGTCGTGCGGACCGACCCCGGCCTCCTCGAGGAGGAGGCGATCGAGCTGGTGCGGGACCTGATCCGGATCGAGAGCGTCAACACCGGCGACCCCGCGACGATCGGCGACGGCGAGGCGCGTGCCGCCCGGTACGTCGCCGAGCGGCTGGCCGAGGCCGGGATCGACGGCGAGTACGTCGAGCCCGCCCCCGGGCGCGGGAACGTCGTCGCCCGGCTCCCCGGCCGCGACCCGTCGGCCCCGGCCCTGGTCGTGCACGCGCACCTGGACGTCGTACCGGCGAGCGCCGCCGACTGGTCGGTGCCGCCGTTCGCCGCCCGGGTGCTCGACGACGCCCGCCACGGCGAGGTGCTCTACGGGCGGGGCGCGCTCGACATGAAGGGGTTCGCGGGCACGGTGGTGGCGGCGGTCCGGGCGCTGCGCCGCGGCCGCGTGCAGCCGCGCCGCGACCTCGTGCTCGCGTTCGTCGCCGACGAGGAGGCGGGCGGGGCGCACGGGGCGCAGTGGCTGGTGGAGCACCGGCCCGACCTCTTCGCGGGCGCGACGGAGGCGATCGGCGAGGTCGGCGGCTTCTCGGTGCCGCTGCCCGGCGACTCGGCGCGGCGGGCCTACCTGCTCGCCACCGCGGAGAAGGGCGTCGGCTGGGGGATCATGCGCGCCCGCGGGGCGGCCGGTCACCCCTCCCGCCCGACGCGCGACAACCCGGTGGGCCGGATCGCGCGGGCGGTCGCGGCGATCCACGACCACGAGTTCCCGGTCCGGCGCACCGAGGCGACGGCCGCCTTCCTCGCCGCGCTCGGCCTGCTGTCCGGTCGCGACCTGAGCGGCGACGGCGCCGAGCTGGAGCGGGAGCTCGACCGGCTCGGCTTCGTCGGCGACATCGCCCGGGCCGGCCTGCGCCACACCGCGACCCCCACCGTCCTGTCCGCGGGCGGGCGGCCCAACGTGATCCCCGGCGAGGCGGTGGCCGAGATCGACACCCGGATCCTGCCCGGCGGCGAGGGGGAGATCGAACGCGAGGTCGAGCGGCTGGCCGGCCACGGCGTCGCGGTCGAGTGGCGGACGATGCCGCCGATCGCCGCGCCCGCGGACGGCCCGCTCGTGGACGCGCTGCGCGCCGCGGTCGCCGCCGAGGACCCCGGCGGGGTCGTGGTGCCCCACCTCTCGCCCGCGTCCACCGACAACAAGCACTTCGCGCGGCTCGGGATCGCCGGCTACGGGTTCACACCGCTGCGCGTTCCGGACGGGTTCGACGCCTTCGGCCTGTTGCACGCCGCCGACGAGCGGGTGCCGCTGTCGGCGCTGCGGTTCGGTGCCCGCGTGACCGCGCGGATCCTCGCGACGGCGTGACGCGGCCCCGCCTACCGAAGATCAGCACGTCATGTCATGATCGCGTGGCTTCCCAGACAACCGAAGAAGGCAACCCGATGACGCGACGCCGAATCCTCTGCACGGCGGCCTTCCTCGCCGTGACCGGTCTGCTCACCGCATGCGCGGGCAACGGCCCGGGCGCCGCCGGCGCCCAGGGGTCGGACAACCCCCAGAACGTGCGCGTGTACCTCGCGAGCGACACCAACATCCAGGAGCTGTGGGAAGACACCCTGATCCCGGCCTTCACCGCGGCGAACCCGGACATCGGCGTCGAGGTGCAGTTCGACCTGCACGGCAACAACCAGACGCAGACCGTCGCGAAGCTCGCGGCCGCCGACGCGCAGGGCGCCGACCCCGGCATCGACATCGTCGAGGGCGACCCCGCCCAGCAGGCCGGGGCGGCCGACCTGCTCGTCGACCCGGCGGGCCTCATCCCCGGACTGTCCGCCGTCGCCCCCGACATCGTCGCGGCGGCCGGTCCCGGGGCGGTGCCCTACCGCGCGTCGTCGGTGCTGCTCGCCTACGATTCCACCAAGGTGCCCAACCCGCCGCGCACCCTCGACGAGCTGCTCGCGTGGATCAAGGCGAACCCCGGCCAGTTCACCTACAACTCGCCCAAGACCGGCGGCTCCGGCCAGGCGTTCGTCACCACCGTGCTGGACAAGTTCGTGCCGCCGGACGTGCGCGCGCAGATGACGACCGGCTACCACAAGGACCTCGAGAGCCACTGGGACGAGGGCTGGCGCACGCTCCAGGAGCTCAACCAGTACGTGTTCCAGGGCGGCGTCTACCCGAACGGCAACAACGGCACGCTCGAGCTGCTCGCGAGCGGCCAGGTGTCGATGAGCCCCGTGTGGTCGGACCAGTTCCTCACCGGCCAGCGCAACGGCACCATCCCGCCCACCGTCAAAGCGCTGCAGATCAGCGATCCGCCCTTCACCGGCGGCGCCACCCCGATCGGCATCGTCAAGGCTTCCGACCGGCAGGAGAACGCGGCGAAGCTGATCGACTTCCTGCTCCAGCCGGCCCAGCAGCAGGCGATCGCGGAGAAGATCGCGGGCTACCCCGTCATCCCCCTCGACCAGCTGTCGGAGGAGGTGCGGACGGCGTTCGGCGACGCGCGCCCGGACCAGCTGCGCCCGACCTACTTCACCGACCACAAGAACGACCTGAACAACCTGTGGGACCAGCTGGTCCCCGGGCACTAGGCAGCCGACATGCGCAGGAGACCGATCGCCGGGCTGCTGATGGCGGCCCCACCGGTGCTCGTCGTCGCGGTGTTCGTCGGCTTCCCGATCGCGACGGCGATCGCCTACAGCCTCGGCCACGTCGGCGGGCTGAACACGACGATCGCGCGGATCGCGCGCGACCAGCACACCGTCGATGCCTGGTGGCAGCAGACCTTCGGCGCCTACACCGACGTGCTCGGTGACGCGCGGGTCGTGCGCGACCTGATGACGACGGTGACGGTCACGTTCGTGACCACGGTGGTGGTCGTCGTGCTCGCCTGGGTGATCGCGCTCTACCTGCGGTTCTCCGGCTCCCGCGCCGCCCAGGTCCTCGCCGCGCTCGCCGTGGTGCCGATGTTCATCCCGGTCGTGATCGCCTCGTGGGCGATCCTCACCTTCTACGCCGGTGACGGGTTCGTGCGCTCGGTCGCCGCGCAGCTGGGCGGGGAGGCCCCGACCCTGGGCTACACGGTCACCTGCATCACGATCGCGATGATCTGGACGTCGTTGCCGTTCGCCACGCTCATGGTCACCTCGGGCGTGCAGTCGGTGCCGAACGCGCTCATCGAGGCCGCGGCCGACGCGGGCGCGTCGCTGCCGCGGATCGTGCGGTCGGTGCTGCTGCCGCTCTCCGTGGTGCCGACGGTGATCGCGGCGACGTTCACGGCCATCGCCACCCTCGGCGCGTTCACGGTGCCGTACTTCACCGGGCCGAACGCGCCGACGATGCTCGGCGTGGACATGGCGGCCTTCTTCCAGTCCTACAACCTGCCCCAGCAGGCCGTGGTGATCGCCGTGATCGTGTTCGTGATCGCGGCGGGCATCGGGGCGTTGTACGTGTGGGCGAACCTGCGGGCGGCGCGCGACGCGGGGCGGATCTGATGGCCGTCGCGGTGCGGGTGCTGGGCGGCATCGCGCTGGTGCTGCTCGGCGTGTTCATCATCGGCCCGCTGGCGTGGCTCGCCGTGCGCGCCTTCGCCACCGGGTGGACCTACCCGAACCTGCTGCCCGACGGGTGGACCCTGCACTGGTTCGGCCAGGTGTTCGCCGACCCCCTGCTGTTCTCCTCGATCCAGCTGTCGCTCGCGTTCGCGTTCACCACGATCGCCGTCTCGGCCGTGATCTGCCTGCCGGCGGCGTACGCGTTCGCCCGGTTCGACTTCCCGGGCCGGCGGTTCTTCCTGATCGGTCTGTTCGCCACGAACGCGTTCCCGAAGACCGGGCTGTTCGTCTCCATCGCCGCGCTGTTCTACGCGCTCGGCCTCATGTCGACGTTCACCGGGATCGTGATCGTGCACCTGCTCGGCACGGTGGTGTTCATGACGTGGATCCCGGCGGCGGCGTTCGCCGCGGTGCCGCGCAGCCTCGAGGAGGCCGCGCGGGACGCGGGCGCCGGTCCGATCCGGGTGTTCACGTCGGTGACGCTGCCGATGGCGCTCCCCGGGATCCTGGTGGCGCTGGTCATGTCCTTCCTCGCCTCGTTCGACGAGGCACAGGGCACCTACCTGGTCGGCGCCCCGGTCTACTACACGATGCCCACGGAGATGTACTCGTTGGTGCTCAACTACCCGCGCCAGGTGGCGGCGGTGTTCTCGATCCTGCTGTCGATCCCGTCCGTCGCGCTGCTGTTGCTCGTGCGCCGCCACGTCATGGGCGGCCAGCTCGCGGAGGGGTTCCAGATCCGGTGAGCCTGCACCTGTCGGGCGTCTCCAAGGACCTGGGCGGACGCCGCATCGTCGACGACCTCGACCTCGAGGTCGACAGCGGGGAGCTGGTGTGCCTGCTCGGCCCGTCGGGCTGCGGCAAGACCACCACCCTGCGCATCGTCGCCGGGTTCCTCGGACCCGACGTGGGCAAGGTCGTGATCGACGGCCGGGACGTCACGCACCTGCCACCGGAGCGCCGCCCCACGGCCATGGTGTTCCAGAACTACGCGCTGTGGCCGCACATGTCCGTGTTCGACAACGTGGCCTTCCCCCTCAAGCTGCGCAAGCTGCCTCGCGCCGAGATCGCGAAGCGGGTCGAGGGGATGCTGGAGCTGGTCGGGCTCACCCACCACCTGCGCAGCAGGCCCGCCCACATCTCCGGCGGGGAGCAGCAGCGCGTCGCGCTGGCGAGGGCGCTGGTGCAGGAGCCCGCGGTGCTGCTGCTCGACGAGCCGTTGTCCAACCTGGACGCGAAGCTGCGGGTCCGCGTGCGCGAGGACATCCGTGACATCCAGCTGAGGCTGGGGATCACGACCCTGGTGGTCACCCACGACCAGGACGAGGCGCTGTCGATCGGCGACCGGGTCGCCGTGATGAACGGCGGGCGCATCGAACAGGTCGCGCCGCCGGACGCGCTCTACCGGCAGCCCGCCACCCGGTTCGTCGGCAACTTCGTCGGCGCGATGAACAGCCTGCCCGGCGCCATCGAGGACGGGAAGGCGGTCCTCGCCGACGGCACGCGGGTCGAGGTGCTGAGCCCGTGCGCGGCGGGCGGCACGGAGATCGCGGTGCGCCCGGAGGACGTCGTGCTGGGCGCCGACGGGCCGCCCGCGCGTGTGGAGCGCGTGGTCGCCCGCGGGCACTTCACCGAGGTGGTGCTCGACTTCGCCGGGACGAGCCTGCGGGCCTACCTCGGCCCCGACGACCCCCGCCCGGAGCTGGGCGCGAACACCGGCGTCCGGTTCCGCCGCGCGCTGGGTTACGCCGACGGGCAGCTCGTCGGATGATCCCGGTGACGCCGGACCACACCGGCGCTGCCGGACGAAGGGTGCTCGATGAGCTCGACGGTGGACTCGACGCTGCAGCCTGAGGAGCTGGCCGAGGCGGCGCGGGTGGCCGAGGACGCGGCCCGGCTCGCGATCCGGATCGTCCGCTCCGCCCCGCTCGGCACGGTCGAGGAGAAGGTGCACGCCGCCGACCTGGTCACCGACGTCGACCGGGCGGTCGAGCGCGAGGTGCGCGAGCTGGTCGCGCGCCGCCTGCCCGGGCACACGCTGGTGGGGGAGGAGTTCGGCGGCGCCGCGGCCGACGGCCCGACCTGGTACTGCGACCCGGTCGACGGCACCACGAACCTCGTCGCCGGCCTGCCGTGGACGTCGTTCTCGCTCGCGCTCGCCGTCGGCACGTCCCCGCTGGTGGGCGTCGTCGCCGACCCGTGGCGCGAGGAGGTGGTGCTCGCCGTCGCCGGGAAGGGCGTCACGGTGAACGGGCGGCCGGTCCCGCGCACCCGCCCGCCCCACCGCTCGCGGCTCACCGGTGGCGTGGTGCTGACCGAGTGGGCCGCGCACCGGCCGTGGCCGGGGATGGCGCCGCTGCTCGCCGCGCTCGCCGACCGCGCGTGCACCGTCCGCGTGATGGGCAGCGGCACCCTCGCGCTGGGCCACGTCGCCGCCGGGCGGGCCACCGGCGCGGTGATCAGCGAGTTCCACCCGGAGGACCACCTCGCCGCCGCGTTCGCCTGCGCCGAGGCCGGGCTCGCGGTGCGCGACGAGTCCGGCGCGCAGACGCCGTTCCCCGAGCGCGGCGGCATCCTCGTCTGCGCGCCGGAGGCCGCGGACGAGCTCTTCGACGTGTGGCGAGAGGCCGTGAGCGCCGCGCGTGACCCGGGGGCCGGGTCCTGACCCGTCTCGCCGGCCGGGTCTTCCACTCGGAGCAACGCGAGGGCCCGCTCTGGCCGTAGCGGCGGGCGCCGCGCGCGCGTAGGACTGGCCCTGCCGATCCCGGCTGCAGGCCAGACCCGACGAGGAGCTGGTGGCCATGCCCGACACACCGCACGACGTCCTCACGTTGGCACGGGAGAATTCCGCGCGGATCGTGGATCTCCGGTTCTGCGATCTCCCCGGCTTGATGCAGCACTTCTCCGTCCCGGTGGAGGAGCTCACGGAGGAGGGGTTCGAGTCGGGCTACGGTTTCGACGGCTCGTCGATCCGCGGGTTCCAGGAGATCCACGAGTCGGACATGCTCCTCGTGCCGGACCCGACAACGGCCGTGATGGACCCGTTCCGGGACGTGCCGACCCTGCAGATCCACTGCTTCGTCGCCGACCCGCTGACGCAGCAGAGCTACTCGCGCGACCCACGGCACATCGCGAGGAAAGCGGAGGACCACCTGCGGGAGACCGGGATCGCCGACGTCTCCTACTGGGGTCCCGAGCTCGAGTTCTACATCTTCGACGGGGCCCGGTTCGACCAGAACCAGCACGAGGGCTACTACCACATCGAGTCGGTCGAGGGCGTCTGGGCGTCCGGGCGGGAGGGGAGCCGGGGCTACCGTCCCCGCTACAAGGAGGGCTACTTCCCGGTGCCCCCGATGGACCAGCACCAGGACCTGCGCACCCAGATGGCCCTGACCCTCATGGACCTCGGCATCCCGATCGAGGTCCAGCACCACGAGGTCGGCACCGCGGGCCAGGCCGAGATGGACATGCGCTTCTCGTCGCTGCTGGCCATGGCCGACAACGTCATGAACTACAAGTACGTGGTCAAGAACGTCGCGTGGCAGGCGGGCAAGACCGCCACGTTCATGCCCAAACCGGTCTTCGCCGACAACGGCTCGGGGATGCACGTCCACCAGTCGTTGTGGAAGAACGGGCGGAACCTGTTCTTCGACGAGTCGGGGTACGCGGGATTCAGCGACCTGGGCCGCCACTACATCGGCGGGATCCTGGCCCACTCGCCCGCGCTGCTGGCGTTCTGCGCGCCGACCACGAACTCCTACCGCCGCCTCGTTCCCGGCTTCGAGGCGCCGATCAACCTCGTCTACTCGCAGCGCAACCGGTCGGCCTGCGTCCGCATCCCGATGTACACCCAGAACGCCAAGGCGAAGCGCCTCGAGTACCGCTGTCCCGACCCGACCGCGAACCCGTACCTCGCCTTCACCGCGATGCTGCAGGCAGGCCTCGACGGGATCCGGAACAAGATCGAGCCGCCGGAGCCGATCGACCGCGACCTCTACGAGCTCACGCCCGAGGAGGCGACCGACCTCAAGCAGGTGCCCGGCTCCCTCGAAGCGGTCCTGGACGCGCTCGAGGCGGACCACGAGTTCCTGCTGGAGGGCGGGGTCTTCACGGAGGACCTGGTCGAGACCTGGCTCGACTACAAGCGCACCAAGGAGCTCAACCAGATCCGCCTGCGGCCGCACCCGTGGGAGTTCATGCTCTACTACGACCTATAGGCCGTGCTCTGCGAGGACCGGGGGCCACCGGTCCTGCCACGGGGCCGCCGCCTCGAACGCGGCCGAGGCCCGCAACACGAGCGCGTCGTCGAGGCGGCGCCCGACGAGCTGCAGGCCGACCGGCAGCCCGTCCTCGGTGAAGCCGGCTGGGACCGTCGCCGCCGGCTGGCCGGTGAAGTTGAACGGGAACGTGAAGGACAGCCAGTAGAACCCGTCGACGTCCCGGCCGTCGATCGTCGGCGGACCCTGCAGGCCGTGCTCGAACGGCGGCACCGCCAGCGTGGGCGTGAGGAGCAGGTCGTACGAGCGGAAGAACCGCCACGCGGCGTTGTAGACGGCCTTGCGCTGGATCACCGCGCTCGTGAGCTGCTCGGCCGTCCAGTCGGCGCGCAGCACGTCGACCAGGTGCGGTGACATGCGGTCGCCGAGCTCGTCGGCGAGCCGGCGCATGCCCGCGAGGTCGCTCTCGCAGATGATCAGCGGCAGGAGCGCGTCGTACGGGTCGGACCAGCCCGGGTCGGCGCGTTCGACGGTGCAGCCGAGATCGCGCTCGAACACCGTGACGGCCTGGTCGACCACCGAACGCACCTGCGGGTCGACGGCGGCGTATCCCAGGTCCGCGCTGTACGCGACGCGGACACCGCGCAGGTCGCCGTCCACGGCCCGCCGCCAGTCAACGTCGTCCGAGCGGAGGCTCAGCCGGTCGCGGTCGTCGAACCCGGCGATCACCGACAGGACGAGGGCGGCGTCGGCGACGGTGCGGGTGATCGGGCCGATGTGTTCGAGGGACTCCCAGCTGGAGACGCCGGGATAGCGCTCGTCCTTCGTGCCCGGCCAGAGCGGCACGCGGCCCATCGTGGGCTTGATCCCGTACAGCCCGCAGAAGCTCGCCGGGATGCGGATGGACCCGCCCCCGTCGCTGCCCAGCGAGAACGGCCCGACGCCGGTGGCGACCGCGGCCCCGGACCCGGCAGACGACCCACCGGACGTGCGATCCACGTTCCACGGGTTGCGGGTCGGCTCGGCGAGCGGGGTCTGCCCGGTGCCGGAGTAGCCGAACTCCGGCACCTGCGTCTTGCCGATCACGATCGCGCCCGCGTCCTTGATCCGCTCGACCACCACGTCGTCCTCGTCCGGCACGAACTCGCGGTAGGCGTTCGACCCGGACGCGGTGCGGATCCCCTTCGTGTAGATCAGGTCCTTCACGCCGGTCGGCACGCCGGCCAGCGGCCCGATCTCGCGTCCCGCCGCGATCTCGGCCTCGATGCGCTCGGCCTCCTGACGCGCGAGGTCCGGCACGACGGTCGTGAACATGTGGAGGACGGGATCGAGCCGGTCCAGCCGGTCGAGGACGGCGTCGACCACCTCGACGGGGGAGAGCTCCTTCGCGGCGATGCGCCGCGCGAGGCCGACCGTGTCCATCTGGCAGATGTCGCTGTTCGTGGCCATCGTTCCGCCTCCTCGCGGTCCGGCCGTCCCCATCTCGGGCCGGTTCGACGTTAGGGCGGGAACGCGGCGAGGTCATGAGGCCGTCCGGCCGCTCGAGAACGCCCGAGCGGAGCGCTGCGGGGATCCGACCGGACTTGCCGGCCCGTCACGCCTCCGGCCACACCCCGGGGCACCACCGCCGCGGCACGCGCACCCGGACCGTGACACGGGGGTTGACCAGCTGGCTGACCTGCACGTCGCACACCACGCTCGCGAGCCGGTACGCGTCGGGCCAGGCCAGCCCGTGGGCGCCGGCGACGAGCGCCACCGCCTCGCCGAACCCGGCCCGCACGGCGGTGTCGACGTCGGCGGCGCTCGCGAGCACGTGCGCCGCGTCGTCGGCGAAGAGCAGCGGCCAGCTCCCGACGGGACCGGTGTAGCGCTCGACCGACAGCTGCACCCGGCCCGCGATCTCGATGCCGGTGCCGCCGAGCTCGCCGTCGCCCATCGCGGCGTGCACGTCACCGGCGGCGAGCCCGAGCCCCGGCTGGTGGGCGCGGAAGGCGACCGCGGCGCCCTCCCGGAGCAGTCGGGTGTCGAGGTTGCCGCCGTGGGCGCCGGGAACCGAGGTCGCCACCGTCTCGGCCGCGGTCGCGATCCCGAGGATCCCGACCATGGGGGCGAGCGGCACCCCGATCTGCGGGGTCAGCCACGCGTGCCCGTCCCGGACGGGCAGCAGGCGGGTCGACGGCTGCGCAACCTGCCCACCGAGCACCCCCAGCCCGGGGGCGACCGCCATGACGCCCGGCCCGCGCACGTCGATGCGCTCGACGCGGACCACGACGCCGTCGCCCACCTCGACCCCGTCGACGCGCACCGGGCCGGTGGCGCGGTTGAAGCGCGCCATGTCGATGTCGGGCCGCAGGACATCGGCGGAGGTGAACTGGCCGTCGTAGCAGTCGGCGGTCTCCAGGACGAAGCGCTCGCCGAGCGCCACCGACCCCACGGGGTCGAACCGCGGGCCGAACCGCGTGACGGCGCCGGACGCGGGGAAGACCTGCACGCTACGACCAGCCCTCCGGGACGAGCCCGACGATCGTCAGCAGCGAGTAGAGGAACGCCAGCCCGAACACCGCGATCAGCGCGACCTGCACGACCGGGTGCGCGATCCAGCCCGCCCGCCACTCGGGCTCCCGGTCGCCGGTGCGGCGGGCCCGGCGCAGCATCAGCACCGGCACGATGGACATGATCGCGCCGGCGAACCCGCCCGCGTAGCCGAGCGCGGAGACGAACCCGGCGAGGCCGAGGGCCGCGATGAGGAACGGGGGCACGACGACCAGCGTGATCCCCATCAGGCGATGGCGCACCGACCCCGTGGCCGGCCAGGCGAAGCGGTCGAAGACGTTGGTGAGCAGCGTCAGCCCGATCGCCCAGAAGGACGTCATCATCGCCAGCAGCGCGAACACGTTTGCGCAGTAGTACGCGACGGGCCCCAGTGCGTCGGCCCACGCGATCGTGACGACCTCGGTGATCCGGTCGGGGCCCATCATCCCGAGCGCGGCGAACGGCACCAGGGCCAGCACGAACCCCGTGGCGCACATCCCGGCCACCACGGCCCGCGGCAACGCGAGCGGCGCGTGCCGGGCCAGGCCGCGGGCGAGCTCGGGCACCGTGTACTGCGCGATGAACGAGAACACGGCGAGGTTCATGATCGGCACGACGAAGTACGGCTGCAGGAACGTCAGGTTGTCGACCTCGATGCCGGGCCCGACCAGCGTCCACCCCACGAGCACCGCGATCAGCAGCGCCATCCCCGTCGTGATCGCCTGCTCGGAGCGCCCGGTCGCGCGCAGGCCCAGCCACACCACGAC
Source organism: Pseudonocardia sp. (assembly GCF_035305885.1). Taxonomy (GTDB): domain Bacteria; phylum Actinomycetota; class Actinomycetes; order Mycobacteriales; family Pseudonocardiaceae; genus Pseudonocardia. Next base: position 74,832 of record NZ_DATGOP010000009.1, on the reverse strand, counting down.
GACCCCCGGCACGTAGAACAGCAGGCTGCCGGCCAGCTGCGGGATGCCCAGCAGCTCGCCGAGCACCTCCCCGCCCCCGCTCGCATAGGCGATCAGCGCGCCGAGGCCGTTGATCGAGATCCCCGCGAACAGCAGCCACGACCCGGCGTCGCCGAGGTACTTGCGCGCGAGCCCGGACAGCTGCAGCGGCGTCTCCGTGCGCAGCGCGACCTCGGCGACGTAGAGCATCGACGCCGTCGTCAGGAAGCCCGCGATCAGCAGCGCGATGACCAGCGCCGGAAAACCGCCGGTGCGCGCGCCGTAGGGCAGGCTCAGGATGCCCGCGCCGATGTTCGCGCCGAAGATGATCGCGACGCCCTGCCAGAACGTGATCCGCTCGTGCCCCAGGCCGGTGAACCGCCGGGTGTCGCGGTCGCGGGCTTCCGTCACGTGCGCTCCTGCCTCGTCCGGCCCGCCGCTGGCGACGGGTGCTGGTCGGGATGCCGGTAGTGATCATCCTCGACCACCGGGCCCGCCGCCCGGTGGGGCGGTGCTCGGGAGCGCCGGACGGGTCAGGCCGGGGCGAACGCGCGCAGGAACGTGTCGACCGCCGCCTTCGCCACCTCGCGCAGCTCCTCCTCGGGCACCGCGCGGGTGCCGAAGCGGGTGCGCGTGTCCATGCCGCCGGTGAGCAGGCTGGCGAAGTGCTCGGCGGCGAGCGCGGGGTCGGGGACCGAGAGGTGCCCGGCGACGGACAGGGCGAGCAGCCGGTCGGCGAGCGCCTGGCTGACCCTGGTCGAGGCGCGGGTGCAGTAGACGTCGACGAGCTCGGGGTGCTGCGGAACCTCGGCGGTGACGAGCCTGCGCAGCGCCCAGGACCGCTGGTCGGTGTAGCACTGCAGCAGCTTCACCGCGACGTCCTCCAGCGCGGCGCGGACGTCCGAGCCCGGTTCCAGCAGCCGTTCGACGGCCTCGAGGTTGGCCTGCGCGGCCCGGTCGGCCTCGGTCATCAGGCACTCGCGCAACAGGGTCTGCTTGTCGCCGAAGTGGCTGTAGACCGTGGCCTTCGCCACCCCGGCCTCCGCCGCGATCTCGTCGACCCCGGCCTGGGCGTAGCCCTCGCGGGCGAACACGACGCTCGCCGCCTCGAGGATGGCCAGGCGCTTGTCGATGCGACCGCGCGTCCGGGTGCCCGCCGTCATGGTGCCGATGCTACCCGAGCGACTCGAAATCCAGACTTGACAGTTCAACTCGACGTACTACTTAATCAGACTCGTGAGTCTGGATAGGCAAACTCGAATGGATGCACCGCTGCGTCGGACGATCGCGGTCGTCCTCCTCGGCGGGATCATGGGGATCCTCGACGGCTCGATGGTCCTGGTGGCGGTGCGGACCATCGCCGAGGACACCGGCGCGACGCTCGGCGCCGTCGGGTGGGTCGGCACGGCGTACCTGCTCGCGGTGACCGCGACCGTGCCGGTGGGGGCGTGGGCCGTCGACCGCTACGGCGGCAAGCGGATGTGGCTCGCCGGGCTCGTGGTGTTCCTCGTCGGCTCGTTGGGCGCGGCGCTCGCCCCGCAGCTCGGGGTGCTGATCGCGTTCCGGGTGGTGCAGGGCGTCGGGGCGGGGGTCCTCGACCCGCTGATGCTCACGCTGCTCGCGCGCGCCGCGGGGCCGGCGCGGTCCGGGCAGGTGATGGGGATCATGGGCGTCGTCGGTTCCGCGGGACCGGTGGCCGGGCCGATCGTCGGCGGGGCGCTGCTGCAGGCGCTGGACTGGCGCTGGCTGTTCCTGGTCAACCTGCCGATCGTGGTGGTGGCGATCGTGCTCGCGGTCCGGGTGCTCGCCCCGGACGCCCCCGCCGCGGGCGCGCCGGTGCGCCGGCTCGACGTGGTGGGCGTCGCGCTGGTGGGGCCCGGCGTGGGCGCCGCGCTGCTCGGCCTGTCCCGCGTCGAACACGAGCACGGCGCGCCGGCCTGGTCGGTGCTCGTCCCGCTCGCGCTGGCCGCGGTGGCGCTCGCCTGCTACACCGCGCACGCCCTGCGCAGCGCGGCGCCGCTTCTGGACCTGCGGCTGCTCGCCCGGCGCGGGGTCACGCCGAGCCTCGCCGCCGCGGGCACGAACGGGCTCGCCACGTTCGGGGCGCTCCTTTTGATCCCGCTGTCCTACCAGCAGGTGCACGGTCTCGGCCCGGCGGCGGCCGGATTGCTGCTCGCGCCGCTCGGGGCGGCCTCGATGATCGCGATGCCGGTGTCGGGGCGGCTGTCGGACCGGGTCGGGGCCCGGCGCGTGGCGGTCACGGGCAGCGTCGTCGCGCTCGCGGGGGCCGTCCTGCTCGCCGCGCAGCCCGCGGGGGCGGGGCTCGCCGGGGCGGTGGCCGGGGCCGTGGTGCTCGGCTTCGGCCTCGGGACGGTCGGTGCGCCCGCCATCGGTTCGGTGTTCCGCACCGTGCCGCCCGCGGCCGCCTCCCAGGGCAGCGCCCTGCTCTACGTGTTCAACCAGGTCGGGGCGGCCGTGGGGATCGCGGTCGGCGCGGTGCTGGTCGCCGGCGCGGAGCCGTCGGTCGCGGGCTTCCGGCCGGCGTTCGCGTTCCTCGCGCTCGCGGTCGTCGGTGGGCTGGTGGCGAGCGCCCGGCTGCCCGGCCGCTCACCCGCCGCGGCGGCCGAGCCGGTGGGGACCGGCTCCTGAGTCCACGTGCCGTGGGTCACAGAGGGCCTGCCCTCGGCGCCGCGGGGTCGCAGGATCGCGGGTGCGGGTTCGTCGCACGAGAGGGGACCGCGTGACACTCCACAGCTCGCACTGGGGCAACTTCGAGGCCGTCGCCACGGACACCGGCCTGGACGTCCGTCCCGATCCCGTCGACCCGGATCCGGCGCTGCCGCTGCTGCGCAACGTGCCCGCGATGCTCGACGAACGGGTCCGCGTGCTGGTGCCGCACGTGCGCCGCGGCTTCCTGGAGCGGGGCGCGGGCCCGGACGAGCGGCGGGGACGCGACGACTACGTCCCCGTCTCGTGGGAGCGGGCGGTCGCGCTGGCCGCGGGGGAGCTGGAGCGGGTCCGCACCGAGCACGGCAACGCCTCGATCTTCGGCGGCTCGTACGGCTGGGCGAGCGCGGGCCGGTTCCACCACGCGCAGAGCCAGGTGCACCGGTTCCTCGGGGTGCTCGGCGGCTACACCCGCTCCGTCGAGACCTACAGCCTCGGCGCCGCCCGCCCGCTGCTGCGCCGCATCGTCGGCAACGACGACCCGATCTCGCGGCCGACCACGTTGCCGGTGCTCGCCGAGCACACGGAGCTGTTCGTCTGCTTCGGCGGGATCCCGGCGAAGAACGCGCACGTCAACCCGGGCGGCATCGCGCGGCACACCACCGTCGGGCACCTGCGGCGGGCCCGGGAGCGCGGCGCGCGGTTCGTCCTGGTCTCCCCGCTGCGCGACGACCTGGTCGCCGACCTCGACGCCGAGTGGATCGTGCCCGTGCCCGGCACGGACACGGCGCTGATGCTCGGGCTTGCGCACACGCTCGTGGCGCACGGCTTGCACGACGCCGCCTTCCTGCGCACCCACTGCGCCGGGTTCGACGAGTGGTGGGCCTATCTGGACGGGCGCGCCGACGGGGTCGTCCGCGACGCGGCGTGGGCGTCGCGCATCTGCGGGGTGCCCGCGGAGCGGATCGTCGCGCTGGCCCGCGAGATGGCCGCGCACCGCACGATGATCACGCTCAGCTGGTCGCTGCAGCGGGCGCGCTACGGGGAGCAGCCGCTGTGGGCGGGGATCGCGCTCGCCTGCGTGCTCGGCCAGATCGGGTTGCCCGGCGGCGGGTTCGCGCACGGCTACGGCTCGATGGCGGGCGTCGGCGGGCCGCGCGTCGAGGGTCCCCTGCCGACGCTGCCCAGGGGCGTCAACCCGGTCCGGGACTTCATCCCGGTCGCCCGGATCGCCGACATGCTGCTGAACCCGGGCGGCGAGTTCGACTTCGACGGCGCGCGCCTGCGCTACCCCGACATCCGGCTCGTCTACTGGGCAGGCGGCAACCCGTTCCACCACCACCAGGACCTGGCGCGGCTGCGGCGCGCCTTCGCCCGCCCGGAGACGATCATCGTCAACGAGCAGTTCTGGACCGCGACCGCCCGGCACGCCGACATCGTGTTCCCGGCGACGACGACGCTGGAGCGCGACGACATCGGCTGCGCCCGCGAGAGCGACGCCATCGTCGCGATGCCGCGGATCGCGGAGCCGCTCGGCGAGGCGCGGTCGGACTTCGAGATCTTCCGCGCGCTCGCCGACCAGCTGGGCGCGGGCAAGGAGTTCGACGAGGGCCGCGACGAGCGGGGGTGGCTCGAGCACCTCTACGACCGCTGGCGGGCCGCGCTGCCCGCGGGCGACGACCCGGGGCTCGATTTCGCCGCGTTCTGGGCGAAGGGCCGCATCGATCTGCCCCGGCTCGACCGCGACCGGGTGCTCTACGCCGACTTCCGGGCCGACCCCGAGGCCCACCCCCTGCCCACGCCGAGCGGGCGCATCGAGATCACCTCCGCCACGGTCGCGTCGTTCGGCTACGACGACTGCCCCGGCCACCCGGCGTGGCTCGAACCGGAGTTCCTCGCCGACCCGCCGGGCACGGGCCCGTACCCGCTGTTCCTGGTGGCGAACAACCCGGCCACCCGGCTGCACAGCCAGCTCGACCACGGCGCCGGCAGCGCCGGGTCGAAGATCGCGGGCCGCGAGCCGGCGCGGATGCACCCCACCGACGCCGCCGCCCGCGGGCTGGCGGACGGCGACGTCGTCGTGGTGGAGAGCCGGGTGGGCAGCGTGCTGGCGGGGCTGGTGCTCTCCGACGCCGTCGCACCCGGCGTGGTGCAGCTGTCGACCGGCGCCTGGTTCGACCCGAGCGCCCCCGAGGTGGCGACCTGCGTGCACGGCAACCCGAACGCCGTCACCACCGACGTCGGGACCTCCCGGCTCGCGCAGGGCTGCACCGGGCAGCTGTCGCGGGTCGAGGTGCGCAAGGCGCCCGAGCCGCTGCCGCCGGTGCGGGCCTACGAGCCGCCGGTGGCCGCCCCGTAGCCGGGCCTCACGAGGCCGCCGTGCGGGGCAGGCCCGGCGGGTTGATCTCCGAGGTGGGCACGGCCTCGCTGGTGAGGTTCCAGCGGGCCAGCACCTCGGCGTAGGTGCCGTTCTCGATCACCGTGTTCAGCGCCTCTGGGCGAAGCCGCGGCGCCGGTGCGCCGAGTGCGTCCAGATCCGCTTCAGCTCGGCGGTCCGCTCGTCGTAGCGGCGGAACGCGTCCCCCGGCGACCGGGGCGTCGTCGGCGAGCAGCAGGACCAGGCCGCCGTCGGGCGGGCCGAACTCGGCCGCGCCGCGCAGCGCCTCGTGGCGCAGGTCGCCCAGCGTGTGGCCGTAGCGGGGGAGTACTCGCGGTCCAGCTCGGCGAGCAGCGGCAGGGCGAGCGGGTCGGTGTAGGGGACAAGGCGTGCCTCGAGTGCCGGTGCACTCATCGGATCCTCCGTCGAGAAGGCATGGGGAAACCGCCGCGGAAGCGGGGGTGCGGTGAGGGAATGCGCGACGGGGATCAGCGACAGAGGGCGGTCTGCGTGCGGCACAGGTCGACGTGCCGCCGCGGCGACCCGGAAAAACGCATGTGCGAAACCCTATGTCGAAACGCGTGCGCCTTGTCAAGCGGTGCTCATTTCGGCGCGCAATTGCCGGACAGCACGGCCGGGAAATGTCCGTCCCCATTCCTCGTCGTGGACGGGAGGGGCCGGCCGCTCACGTCCAGCGGCGCAGCAGCCTCCGCTCGGCGAGCCCGAGCAGCCCGTCGGTGAGCTTGCCGAGCAGGGCGAGCAGCGCGATCGCGAGCAGCAGGATGTCGGTGCGGCCGGTGTTCTGGCTGTCGATGAGCAGGAACCCGAGCCCGATCGACGAGGCGATCAGCTCGGCGGCCACCAGGAACAGCCAGCCCTGCGCGAGCCCCAACCGCAGGCCGGCCAGCGCGCCGGGCGCGATCGCGGGCAGCTGGATCTGCAGGAACAGCCGCACGCCGCTGCGCCCGTAGGCGCGGCCGACCTCGACGAGGTGCCGGTCGACGTGCGCGAGCGCCGCCGACACGGTGGTGTAGACGGGGAAGAACGCGCCGATCGCCACGAGCGTGATCTTCGGCGTCTCGCCGATGCCCAGCCAGAGCAGCAGCAGCGGCACCCAGGCCAGCGAGGGCACCGCGCGCACCGCCTGGATGGACGGCGCGAGCAGCGTGCGGGCGCGGTGGGAGAGCCCGACGACGCCACCGAGCAGCAGCCCGGCCCCCGCGCCGAGCGCGAACCCGGCGAGCACGCGCTGGGTGCTGATCGCGATGTGCAGCCACAGCTCGCCGCGGCGCAGCAGCTCGGCGAGCGCGGCGAGCACCGCGCCGGGCGTGGGCAGCTGCGCGGGCGAGAACCGCCCCGAGGTGGCGAGCGCCTGCCACCCCAGCACGAACAGGACGGGGACGACGAGCCCGAGCAGCGCGGTGCCCGCCGCGCCGCGGGCGCGCCCCGGCGCCCGGGCGGGGGCGGGGGCCGGGGCGCTCGGGTGTTCGGTGACCGTCACGACCCGGCCGGGGTGGCGCCGCGCGCCGCCTCGGCGAACCGGGGCTCGAACAGGGTGTTGAGCGCGGTCCGCGCCTCCTCCTCCGAGCGCACCAGCCCGTCGTTCACGAGCAGCGGCAGCAGGCGCCACAGCACCTCCCGCTGCGGCTCACCCGGCACCGGGTCGATGTCGAGCTGCGTGCGGGTGAGCAGCTGCTGGCGGGCGATCTCCGGGTCGATGCTCGCGGCCGTGGCGAGCGTCTGGACGGCCGCGTCCGGGTTCTCCAGGATCCACGCGCGGGCCCGCTCGTAGGCGTTCACGACGGTCTGCACGAGGTCGGGGTGCTGGTCGATGAACTCCTCCCGGGCGTTGAGCAGCCCGTAGGAGTTGAAGTCGAGGTTGCGGTAGATCAGCCGGGAGCCGGCCTCCAGCTCGGTCTGCGCCATGAACGGGTCCAGCCCGGCCCACGCGGCGACGTCGCCGCGCTCGAGCGCGGTCTTGCCGTCGGAGTGCTGCAAGTTGACGATCTCCACGTCGGAGGCCGACAGGCCCGCCGCGGCGAGCGTCTGCAGCAGGAAGAAATACGGGTCGGTGCCCTGGGTGGCCGCGATCTTCTGCCCCCGCAGCTGCGCCGGCTCGGTGATCGCGGAGTCGCCGGGCACGACGATCGCCGACCACTCGGGGCGCGAGTAGACGTCGATCGAGCGGATCGCCGAGCCGTTCGCCCTGGCCAGCAGCGCCGGGGTGCCCGCGGTCGAGCCGATGTCGATCGCGTCGGCGCGCAGGTTCTCGTTGGCCTTGTTGCTGCCCTGCGAGAGCACCCACTCGACGGAACCGGGCCCGAGCTCCTGCTCCAGCCAGCCCTGCTCCTTGATCACGAGGCTCTCGGGGTTGTAGTAGGCGTAGTCGAGGCGGATCTGGACGCCGCTGTCGGCCGGCTCGCCGACCGAGCCGTCGGCGCTCTCGCCGGACACGCAGCCGGCGAGCATGCCGAGCGCGGCGACGAGCCCGCCGAGGCGGGCGAGGCGGGGGAGCGATCGGGACATCGTGGACTCCGGGGTGCTGATGGGGGAGGCGGTCAGGCGTGGCGGGGCACGCCGAGCCGGTCGAGCAGCTCGACGCGCAGGGCGGCGAGGACCGGGTCGGCGCGGTCGCGGGGGCGGGCGCCGGGCACCTCGAGCGCGTGCCCGATGCCGGAGCCCGCTCCCGGCGCCCGGGGGGCGAGCACGACGACGCGGTCGGCGAGCTGCAGCGCCTCGTCGACGTCGTGGGTGACGAGCAGGATGGTGGCGCCCTCCGCGCGCTGCAGGTCGTCGACCAGGTCCTGCATGTGCAGCCGGGTGAGGGCGTCGAGCGCGGCGAACGGCTCGTCGAGCAGCAGCACGCCGGGCCTGCGCACGAGGGCCCGGGCGAGCGCCGTGCGCTGGGCCATGCCGCCGGAGACCGCGCGCGGCCGGTACCCGGCGAAGGCCGACAGCCCGACGACCTCCAGGGCGCGCTCGACCGCGCCCCGGCGCTCGGCGCGGCTGCCGACGCCGTCCGGCAGGCCGAACGCCACGTTCTCGGCGAGGGTCCGCCAGGGCAGCAGCCGGGGCTCCTGGAACACCACGGCCGCGCGCGGGTCGATCCCCTCGACGCGGGCGCCGTCGATCAGCACCTCGCCGGAGGTCGGCCGGTCGAGGCCGGCGACGAGGCGCAGCAGCGTCGACTTGCCGCAGCCGGACGCGCCGAGCAGCGCGACGACCTCACCCGCGGCGACGTCGAGGTCGATGCCGTCGAGGACGGTGTGGGCGTCGAAGGCGCGGCCGACGCCGCGCAGCGTCACGGGGGCCGCGGCCACCCGCGGAGCGGTGGTCTGCACGAAAGGGGTTCCTCGTCCGGGGTCGGGGGGAGCAGGGCCGTCAGCCCGGACAGGCGGCGCTCACCCCGTAGCCGAGGTCGAGCCACAACCGGGCGGCGAGATCCTCGCCCGCTCCACGGTCGGTGAGGGCCACGGCGGCACGCTACGCGGTTCGGGTGGCGAAGGGCAAAAGCTCGTGACGGGAATCATCGGACCTTGTCGCCCCGGGCGGGGCACGAATAGCGTCGGTCGGGTGGTGGGAACCCTGTTGGTGGGCCGCCGGTACCTCGATCTGATGCGGGTGCACAGCGCTCGTTGTCGGGCCCCTCGGAATTGACCGGACATTTCATTCGACCCGTCCCCGGTTCGTCCCGAGAGGCAGGAAATGCCCGAACACCTCCACCTCGCCGTCGCGCTCGACGGCGCCGGCTGGCACCCCGCCGCGTGGCGGGAGCCCGCCGCCCGGCCGAGCGAGCTGTTCTCCCCGCGCTACTGGGCCGACCTCGTGCGCACCGCCGAACGCGGCCTGCTCGACCTCGTGACCGTCGAGGACACCTTCGGCATCCAGACCCACCGCCTCGGCGTGCCCGACGACCGCGTGGACCAGGTCCGCGGCCGGCTGGACGCGCTGCTGGTGGCGTCCTACCTCGCGCCGCTCACCTCCCGGATCGGCCTGGTCCCGACCGTGACCACCACCCACACCGAACCGTTCCACGTCTCGAAGGGGCTCGCGACCCTCGACCACACCTCGCGCGGCCGGGCCGGCTGGCAGGCGCGGGTGTCGGGCTCGGCCGCCGACGCCGCGCTCGTCGGCAGGCGGACCATCAGCGGGTACGACGAGCGCATCGTCGCCGCCGACGAGCTGCCCGCCGAGCTGCGCGACCTGTTCGCCGAGGCCGAGGACGTGATCGACGTCGTGCGGCGGCTGTGGGACTCCTGGGAGGACGACGCGGAGATCCGCGACGTCGCCACCCGCCGGTTCATCGACCGCTCCAAGGTCCACCACGTGAACTTCGAGGGGCGGTTCTTCTCCGTGCGCGGCCCGTCGATCACCCCGCGCCCGCCGCAGGGCCAGCCGGTGGTGAGCGTGCTCGCCCACCGCCGCGAGCCCTACGAGCTGGCCGCCCGCGCCGCCGACCTGGTGTTCGTCACCCCCACCGCGAAGCGCGGCGCCGAGGAGGTGCTCGGCGACGTCACCCGGGCCGTCGCCGACGTCGGGCGGACCGGGGAGCCGCTGCACGTCTACGCCGACGTGGTGGTCGCCCTCGACGGGCCGGGGGAGTCGGGCGCCGACCGGCTGCGCCGCCTCGACGACCTCGCGGGCGAGCCGTACACCTGCGACACCACCGTCTTCGCCGGCTCGGCGGGCGAGCTGGCCGACCTCCTCGCCTCCTGGCAGGCGCTCGGCTTCCGCGGGGTGCGGCTGCGACCCGCCGCGCTGCCCGACGACCTCGACCGGATCGTCGCCGACCTGGTCCCCGAGCTGCAGCGCCGCGGCCTGCACCGCACCTCCTACCCGGAGGCCTCCTCCCTGCGTGGCCTGCTGGGCCTGCCGACCTCCGTCCCCAACCGCTACGCGAAGGCCGTCTGACATGAGCAGCCGCAAGCAGGTCATCCTCGGCGCCTACGTGGCGGGCGTGAACCACCACACCGCCTGGTGGCACCCGGACGCGGGCAGCCAGATCGACTTCTCCACGTTCGAGCACGTCGCCCGCACCGCGGAGCGGGGCAGGTTCGACTTCTTCTTCCTCGCCGAGGGCCTCGCGCTGCGCGAGCGGGCCGGGCAGGTCTTCGACCAGGACGTCGTCGGGCGGCCGGACACGCTGCCGGTGCTCGCCTCCCTCGCCGCCGTCACCACCCACCTCGGCCTGGCCGGCACCATCAACGCGACGTTCAACGAGCCCTACGAGCTGGCGCGCCAGTTCGCCACGCTCGACCACCTCTCCGGCGGGCGCACCGCCTGGAACGTCGTCACCTCCTTCGACGCGTTCACCGGCCAGAACTTCCGCCGCGGGGGGTTCCTGCAGCGGTCCCAGCGCTACGAGCGGGCCGCCGAGATGATCGAGGCGGCGCGGGTGCTGTGGGACTCGTGGGACGACGAGGACCTGATCGCCGACCAGGCGGGAGGGCGGTTCCTCGGCCGGCCCGACGCCGGCCGGTTCGACATCACGGGCAACCAGTTCGACATCCACGGGCGCTTCACCGTGCCGCGCAGCCCGCAGGGTCGCCCGGTGATCCTGCAGGCCGGGGTCTCCCCGGAGGGCCGCGACTTCGCCGCCCGCCACTCGGATGCGATCTTCTCCCCGTTCGGCAAGCTACCGGAGGCCGCGGAGTTCTACCGCGATGTGAAGGCCAGGGCGGCCCGGTTCGGGCGCAACCCCGACGAGCTGAAGATCCTCCCGTCGGCGAGCTTCGTGCTCGGCGACACCGAGGCCGAGGCGAAGGAACGCCACCGGGAGATCCGCGAGCAGCAGATCACCGGCCAGACCGCGCTGATCCTGCTCGAGCAGATCTGGAACCGCGACCTGTCCGGCTACGACCCCGACGGCCCGCTGCCCGACATCGACCCGGACCCGGACGCGCCGCCGTTCATCCAGGGCCGGGCGCTGGTCCACCAGGACCGGTTCGCGACGGTGGCGCGCTGGCGCGAGATCGCCGAGGCGAAGAAGCTCAGCCTGCGCGAGCTGGTGATCGACCAGTTCGAGCGGGGCCCGTTCGTCGGCACCCCGGCGCAGGTGGCGCAGCAGATCGACGACTTCGTGCAGAACGACGGCGCCGACGGGCTGATCATCGGCTCGCACCTGGTGCCGTCGGGGCTCGACGAGTTCGTCGACAAGGTGGTGCCGCTGCTGCAGGAGCGCGGCTCGCTGCGCACCGAGTACACCGGCACGACCCTGCGCGACAACCTCGGCCTGCCGCCGCTGCCGCGCCGGTCCGGGAGCGTCACCGCCGCGGTCTAGCGCGTGCCGCCCCCGTGCGGGCCGCGCCGGTGATCCGTACGGTGATCGGTGTGCGGCGGTACCGGTGGTGGATGGTCGCCGCGCTCGCGGTGACCTCGACCGCGGGCTACGGGGTGCTCACCTACGCCTTCGCCGTCCTGCTGGTGCCGATGCAGGAGGCGCTCGGCGCCGACCGCACCGCCATCACCGGCGCCCAGACCGCCTCGCTGCTCGCGGCCGCGCTCGCCGCGGTGCCCGCGGGCCGCTGGCTCGACCGGTGGGGCGGGCGCGCGCTGATGGTCGGCTGCTCGGTGCTCGCGACGCTGCTGCTGTTCGCCTGGTCCCGGGTCACGAGCGTCGCCGCGCTGTACGCGGTGTCGGCGGGGCTCGGCGTCGCCGCGGCGGGCGTGTTGTACGAGGCGGCGTTCGCCGTGGTCGTCACCTGGTTCGACGATGCCAGGCGCGGGACCGCGATGCTCGCGATCACGATCGCGGGCGGCTTCGCCTCGACGATCTTCATGCCGCTCACGGCGGCGCTGGTGGAGGCGCACGGCTGGCGGCACGCGCTGGTCGTGCTGGCGGCGGTCTACGGCGGGCTCACGATCCCGCTGCACCTGCTCGTGCGCCGGCCGCCCGGCTTCGCGCCCCAGCGCCGGGAGGCGGGGCGCAACGCCGCGAACGCCGTCCGCGACCCCGGGTACTGGCTGATCGCGTCCGTGTTCGTGGCGCAGGGCATCGGCGTGTTCGTCGTCGGCGTCCACCTGGTCGCCTACCTGCGCGAGCTCGGCCACGCCCCGACCGTGGCCGCGAACGTCGCCGGCCTGCTCGGGGTGATGTCGGTGACCGGTCGGATCGTGACCACCCTCGCCGCCCGCAGGTACGGAACGGCGGTGGTGGCGGTGGTCTTCGCCGTGCAGGCGGCCGGGCTCGCCCTCCTGCCGGTCGTGGGAAGCGTGCTCGCGCCCGCCGTCGCGTGCGTGCTCGCCGTGGGGCTCGGCTTCGGCGTGAGCACGATCGCCCGGCCCGCGCTGCTGGCCGACCGGTACGGCGTGGCCGGCTACGCCACCGTGGCCGGGCTGCTCGCCGCGGTGCTCACCGTGACCAAGGCGCTCGCGCCGCTGGGTGCGGCGTGGCTGCGCACCGTCGCGGGGTCCTACACGCCGGTGATGGCGATCTCGGCCGCGGGCGGGCTGCTCGGCGCCGCCGGGCTGCTCGCGCTGCGCCCCGCGCGGTCGAGCAGCCGCGCCCCGGCGTGATCAGCGGGTGGTCACCGGCTGATCACGCCGCGGCGGCCAGGTGCGCCACCAGGTGGTCGGCGAGCTCCGCCGCGTCGGCCCCGGCGCCGTCGATGAACGTGGACTTGCGCCGCCGCAGGAACGGCCACCCCAGCACGTAGAGCCCGGGCCACGGGGTGACACCGCCGTCGTGGCGGATCCGCCCCTTGCGGTCGAGCACCGGCACGTCCAGCCAGGACAGGTCCGGCCGGAACCCGGTGGCCCACACGATCGAGCGGATCTCGCCGCGGCGCAGGTCGAGCGTGAGCGGCGGCGGGTCGGGCACCCGGGTCGGCTCGGGCCGCGGGCGGTCGCCGTTCGCCCCCGCGTGGGCGTCGATGCCGTCCAGCAGCCGGCCGAGCTTGAGGTCGGCCAGCGCGCACACGTTCGGCAGCGAGCCGGAGAACTGCGCGACCCCGTCCCGGATCCCGGCGAGCCTGCCGACGAGCCGCACCCCGCGGTCGGTCAGGGCGTTGAGGTCGAGCGTGATCCGCTCCGGCGTGCCGACCAGCTGCATCGACGGCAGGTTGCGCGCCCGCAGCAGGTCGGGAACCTCGTCGTAGCGCTCGTCGAGCAGGCCGGTGGCGTCCATCCACGCGAAGATGTCGCGGCCGCGGTAGGTGCGCGGCACCCGCACGTGCTCGCCCACCGACAGCGTGACCGGCCGGCCCGAGCGGTGCACCTCGTCGGCGATCTGGATGCCGCTCGCCGCCGCGCCGACGACGAGCACCCCGCCCTCGGGCAGCTGTTCCGGGCGGCGGTAGGCGTCGAGCGCGACCTGGGTGATCCCCTCGGGCACCGCCTCGCCGACGGCGGGCACCGCGGCGAGGTTGTGCGCGCCGGAGGCGAGCACCACGGTCCGCGCCCGCCACCGGCCCGCGTCCGTCTCGACCGTGAACCCGCCCTCCTCGGGGCGGACGGCGGTGACGGTGGTGTGCGCCTGCACCGGCGCGTCCACGGTCTTGGCGTAGCCCTCGATCAGGTCGACGACCTCCGGCACCGTGAGGAAGCCGTCGGGGTCGTCGCCGTCGTAGCGGTGCCCGGGCAGGCGGGTCATCCAGTTCGGGGTGAGCAGGCGCAGCGAGTCCCAGCGCTGGGTGCGCCACGAGTTCGCCACCTCACCGCGCTCGAGCACGACGTGGTCGATCGCCCGGTCGGTGAGGCAGCGGCTCATGGCGAGGCCGCTGTGCCCGGCCCCGATGACGACGGTGGTCGTCTGCGGCATGGGTGCGATCAGCCCACCGTCACGCTGACGTTGGTCGGGTTGGTGAGGATGTCGTAGACCGCCGAGCGCTTCTGCGACTGCGCGACCAGCGCCTTGATGTCGTCCTCGGAGGCGTCGGCGTCGACGGTGAAGTTCACCTTCACGCCGCTGAACCCGTTGCGGACCTCCGGGTCGGCGCCGAGGATGCCGTGCAGGTCCATGTCGGCCTCGATCGTTCCGGTCACCGACCGCAGCTGGATGCCCCGCTGCTGGGCCACCGACGCGATGCCCGCGGTGAGGCAGCTGCCCAGCGCCACCAGCACGTACTCCACCGGCGTGATGCCGTTGTCCTCGGCGGCGAACTGCAGCGGGTGGTCGGCGTCGAACGTGAAGGTGGTCTTGTGGCGCTGCTCGTCGCCGAAGCCGTGGAAGGTCTCCACGGTGGAGCGGCTGTGGGTGCCCTTGACCCACGAGACGTTCGCCCGCCACTGGAACTGGGCGATCTCGGGGGTGTCGGCGAGCGAGCTGCGCACGCCGAGGAGCGCCTCGACGTTCACGCCGTTGTCGACAGCAGGGGTGTCCGTGGTCGTCATGGATCCTCCAGGGGAACCGCGATCGCGGCACGCGCGTGTGGGCGTGCCGCAGCGAGGAAGGGCAGGGGAGGGGCGGCTCAGCGGAAGAGCGGACAGCCGCAGGTGGAGACCAGGCCGTGGTCCACGTGGCGTCGGCGCACGAGGAACGTGTGACCGGCCATGGGCATTTCGTACCAGACGGCCCCGGTGATGACCAGACTCGGGGGGCGGGTTGGACAGGGCCCGGCCGGATGATGTTTTCTCCGCTCGTGCCCCCCGAACACCGTTACGTCGTCGTCGGCGCGGGCGCGGTCGGCGCCACGCTGGCCGCCGAGCTGCACACGGCCGGGATCCCGGTGGTGCTCGTCGCCCGCGGTGCCCACCTCGCCGAGCTGCGCCGCGCCGGCCTGCGCCAGGTCCGCCCCGACGGCGAGCGCGTCGTGCCGGTCCCGGTGGCCGGCGGCCCCGACGAGGTCGACCTGCGGCCGGACGACGTGCTCGTCCTCGCGACCAAGGCCCACGACGCGGAGGCCGCCGTCGCGGCGTGGGCGTGGCGGCCGGTCGGGGACCACGGCGCCGCGGCCGAGGTGCTGCCGATCGTGGTGCTGCAGAACGGGCTCGACAGCGAGCGGGTCGCGCTGCGCCGCTTCGCCGCGGTGTACGGGGCGGTGGCCTTCTCGCCCGCCGAGCACGTCACGCCGGGCGAGGTGGTCTCGCCCGCCGACCCCGCCGTCGGGGTGGTCTGGATCGGCCGGTACCCGTCCGGCCGCGACGCCCGCCTCGAGCGGATCGCCGCCGACCTGCGCGCGGCCCGGCACCTGGTGGAGGTCGTCGACGACGTGCCGCGGTTCAAGGCGGGCAAGCTGCTCTCCGTGGTCGGCAACGCGCTCGAGGCGCTCTACGCGCCGAGCCCGCTGCGGGAGCGCGCCACCGCCGCGCTGCGCGCCGAGGCGCGCGAGGTGTTCCGGGCGGCGGGCGTCGACGCGGCCGACATCGTGGCCGAGACCGGGCTGGATCTCTCGGCCTACACGGCGCACCCGGTCCCGGGCCGGGAGCCGGCCGGCCGCTCCACGCGGCAGAGCCTGCAGCGCGGCGCGCCGCCCGAGACCGACTTCCTCAACGGGGAGATCACGCTGCTCGCCCGGCTGCACGGCGTCGAGGCGCCGCGCAACGCGGCGGTGCTCGCCCGGGTGCACCGGGCCGTCCGGGAGGCGACGCCGGTCGGGTCGCTCGACGACGCCGACCTGCTGCGGGTGCTGCCCGACCTCGCCGTGCTCGTCGACGTCGAGGGCCTCGCCGCGGAGCTCGCCGGGCCGAACCCGCCGGTGCTGCTCGACGTCCGGTGGGCGCTCGGCGACCCGCACGGCCGCGACCACTACCGCGACGGCCACATCCCCGGTGCGGTGTACGTGGACCTCGACACCGAGCTCGCCGCGCACCCGGACGACCCGACGCAGGGCAGGCACCCCCTGCCCGACGTCGCGGCCCTGCAGGCCGCGGCGCGCCGCTGGGGGATCAGCGCGGGCCGCCCGGTCGTCGTCTACGACGCCACCGGCGGGCTCGCGGCCGGCCGGGCCTGGTGGCTGCTGCGCTGGGGCGGGCTCACCGACGTGCGGCTGCTCGACGGCGGCCTCGGCGCCTGGACCGCGAGCGGGCGCGCCCTCGAGACCGGTGCCGGGCCCGAGCCGGAACCCGGTGACGTCGAGCTGACCGGCGGGCACCTGCCCGTCCTCGACGCCGACGGCGCGGCCGCGCTCGCCCGCACCGGTGTGCTGCTCGACGCCCGCGCGGGCGAGCGCTACCGGGGCGAGGTCGAGCCGATCGACCCGCGGGCCGGCCACATCCCCGGCGCGGTGAGCGCGCCCACCACCGACAACCTCGCCCCGGACGGGAGGTTCCGGCGCCTCGACGAGCTGCGGGCGCGGTTCGCCGAGCTCGGTGCGACCGGCGAGGTGGGGGTGTACTGCGGCTCCGGGATCACCGCCGCGCACGAGGTCGCCGCCCTCGCTGCGATCGGGGTCGAGGCCGCGCTCTTCCCCGGCTCCTTCTCGGCCTGGTCGTCGGACCCGCAGCGGCCCGTGGCGACCGGTCCCGAACCGGGGGCCTGACCGGTCAGATCGTGCGGGGCCGGCCCGCGAGCGCGCCGGTGACGGACTGGGCGACCACCACGGCGAGCAGCACCGCGAACGGCACGTCCCAGCCGCCGGTGGCCTCGTGCAGCAGCCCGCTGAGGAAGGGGCCGATGCCCGCGATCACGTAGCCGATGCCCTGCGCCATGCCGGACAGGCTCGCGGTGCGCTCCGCGGTCGACGCGCGCAGCGCGATCACCGTGAGGGCGAGCGAGAACACGCTCATGCCGAGCCCGACGAGCAGCACCCACGGCAAGGCCTGCCACGGCCCGTCGGTGGGCACGAACAGCAAGCCCGACAGGCCGGCGGCGCCGCACGCGCTCAGGCCCAGGATCCAGCCGCTCTGCCCGCGGGCGCGGCCGGCGAGCGGCGGCACCAGCAGGCTGACCGGCAGCGCGACGATCGACAGCACGCCCAGCAGGAAGCCGGCCTCGGTGCGGGTGACGCCCCGGTCCATCAGCGCGAGCGGGAGCCAGTTCATCACGGAGAAGGCGACGAAGGCCTGCAGCCCGAAGAAGGCCGTGACCGTCCACGCCAGCGGGGAGGCGAGCACCGAGCCGCCCACCGCGGGCGCCGGGCCCGCCGCCGGCGCGCCGGGGCGGCCCCAGGCGAGCCAGCCCGCGAGCGCGACCGCCCCGATGGCCGCCCAGCTCGCGAGGGCGGGCCGCCAGCCGCCGAGCCCGTCGGCGAGCAGCGGCGGCCGTGACCTCGACGCTGCGCGTGGGGACGCGGGGTGAACGCGAACCCCAGCGTGGCCCCGGCCTGCAGCGCGGCGGTGTAGAGGCCGGTGACCAGCCCGACGCGGGTGGGGAACCCGGCCCGCACGACCACCGGCACGAGCACGCCGGCGACCGCGACCCCGCTCGTCGCCACGACGGTGGCCGCGATCATGAGCGACGGGCCGCCGAGCACCCGCAGCGCCAGCCCCGCGGTGATCGCGACCAGCGCCAGCGCGATCGCCCCGCGCAGCCCGGCCCGCCGCGCGAGCTGCGGGGCGGCCGCCCCCGCTGCGGCGAGGCACAGCACGGGGACGGTGGTGAGCAGGCCGACCCAGCCGGCGGACGCGGCGAACGCCGCCCTGGCCTGGTCGAGCACCGGACCGACGCTCGTGATCGCCGGCCGGAGGTTGAACGCCACGAGGACCACCGCGACGGCGAGCAGCGCCGACGCCGCCCCGACCCGGCCGGGGCGGGTTGTCGGTTGTGCCATGGCGGCCATCCTCCCCCATCCGCGGGAGCCGGGTGATCCGCGAGCGCCGCCGCCCGGCCGATTGACGCACCCTTCCGGCGGCAATAGTTTCATTCGGTAGCTTTCGTGGACCTCGCCGAGGAGGGTGCCCATGACCGGCCGCGACGCGCCGTACGACGTCCACGAGATCCCGGACTTCACGTTGGCCTGCGGCGCCACGCTGCGGCCCGCGCGGATCGCCTACCAGACCTACGGGACGCTCACCGAGGCGAAGGACAACGCGATCCTCTACCCGACCTGGTTCTCGGGCCGCCACTGGGACAACGAGTGGCTCATCGGCCCGGACAAGGCGCTCGACCCGGACCGCTGGTTCATCATCGTGCCGAACATGCTCGGCAACGGGCTGTCGGCGTCCCCGTCGAACACGCCGCCGCCGTGGGACCGGGCCCGGTTCCCCCGGATCGCCGTGCGCGACAACGTCGAGGCGCAGCACCGGCTCGTGACGGAGGTGTTCGGCATCGAGACGCTGCAGCTCGTGCTCGGGTGGTCGATGGGGGCGGGCCAGACCTACCAGTGGGCGGTCAGCCACCCGGAGATGGTCGAGCGCATCCTGCCGTTCTGCGGCTCGCCCCGGACCTCGCCGCACAACCGGGTGTTCCTCGACTCGCTCGCCCACGCGCTGCGGGCCGACGCCGACTTCGCCGGGGGCTGGTACGACCCCGACCGGCTGCCGGTGCGCGGGCTGCGCGCGTTCGCGCGGATCTACGCGGGCTGGGGCTTCTCCCAGGCGTTCTACTGGGACGAGGTGTGGCGCGAGCTCGGCTACACCTCGCTCGAGGACTTCGCGGTCGGCTTCTGGGAGGGCTTCTTCCTCGACGACCGGGACCCGAACAACCTGCTCACGATGCTCGACACGTGGTGGACCGGCGACGTGGGCACCACGCCCGGCTTCTCCTCCACCGAGGAGGCGCTCGCCTCCATCCGGGCGCGCGCGATCGTCATGCCGGCGGAGAAGGACCTGTACTTCCCGCCGGAGGACGAACGGTGGACCGTTTCGCACATGAAATCCGCGGAATTGCGCGTGATCCCCGGCGTGTGGGGTCACTTCGCGGGTGGCGGGTTGAACCCGGTGGACACCGCGTTCATCGACGAGGGGGTGCGGGACCTCCTGGCCAGGTGAACGGGGCGCGATCCACTGGGAAGCCGCCGGTTTCGCGCGCAAAATGGTTTGTATGGACGGGCGCGAGTCTGTCGGTAGGCGCTATGCCGAACACCTGACCGACAACGACCTGTTGGTCCTCACCGGCGGGCGGGCCGACCAGGTGGCGGCCCTGCGGCGGGAGCCGACCCTTGTCCTCGACCTGCTGGAGCGCCCCGGCGTCGCCGACTCGATCATCCGGGCCCAGGCCGACGAACCGGAGCGCTTCCGCTACGTCTCGCCGTTCCTCGTGTTCGCCGCCGCGGTGCACCGGGTCGGCGCCACGCTCGTCGGCCGCTCCTACGTCGCCGACCGCGCGGGGCCGCGGTCGCGGGTGCCGGTCTTCGACGCCCCGGCGCTGGCGGCCTTCGCCACGGACCCGGTGCACCGGCTGTTCCTCGCCGAGTTGCTGGCGTCCTACGCGCGCGTCATGTCCGGCACCGTGTGGCGGCGCACCGACCGCGGCGGCTGGCGTCGCCAGCGCTGGAACGAGCTCGACCTGCCCCGCCTGGCCGGGCTGCTCGACGTCGTCACGCCGCTCGAGCAGCCGGGCATCTGGCGGCGCATCGGTGACGGCGCGCTGTTCCTGGCCGGGATGTTCCCCGAGCACGCCGAGCGGGCGCTGGGCATGGTCGAGGTTGCGCGGCTGCAGCGCGCCACCGGCCTGCGGCTGGCCGCGGCGGGCGGCCAGGTGAGCGAGATGCTCGAGGAGCTCGCCGGCCGCGCCTACGAACGGGCGGGCTCCGGCGTGCCGCGCGCGGTCGTCGAGTCCCCGCGCACCGCGCGTCGGGTGATCACGCTCGTCGCCGACCGGTACCTGTTCCCGGTGACGATCGACTGGATGCCGGCCTCGTAGGCCTCAGGCCGACGGTGCGCGGCGGGCCCGCGACGGCGCGACCCGCGGCGGCTCGCCCGGCATCTTCGGGTAGACGGGGGGCCACGGCGCGTCCGGCAGCCCGGCGGCGACGTCGCGGCGGTGCAGCTCGAGCAGCGGTTCGAGCGACTGCCGCTCAGCCGCCATCGGCGCCCACGGGTCGCCGTGCGCGGCGAGCCGGTCCGGCACGGTGGCGATGGTGAGCTCGGCCGGATCGATCGCCGCCAGTTCCGACCACGCGAACGGGGCCGACACCCGTGCCTGCGGGTCGGCGCGCACGCCCCACGCGCCGAAGACCGTCTTGTGCGGCGCGTTCTGGTTGAAGTCGACGAACACCCGGGCGCCGCGCTCCTCCTTCCACCAGGAGGCGGTGATCAGGTCCGGGCGGCGCCGCTCCAGCTCGCGGGCCACGGCGACGGCCGCCGACCGCACGGCCACGCCGTCCCACTCCGGCCGCAGGCGCACGTAGACGTGGATCCCGCGGCTGCCGGTCGTCTTCGGGTAGCCGGCGACGCCCAGCTCGTCGAGCAGCGCCTTCGTCTCCGCGGCCGCCTCCCGGATCATCGCGAACGTCACGCCGGGGCTCGGGTCGAGGTCGATGCGCAGCTCGTCGGCGTGCGCGGGGTCGGCGGCGGTCACGGGCCAGACGTGGAAGCCGAGGCAGCCGAGGTTCACCGCCCACAGCACGTGCGCGAGGTCCGCGGCGACGAGCGCGTTCGAGGTGGTGCCGTTCGGCGTCGACACCACCGTGGTGGTCACCCACGGGTCGGCGGCGGTCGGTGCGACGCGCTTCTGGAAGAACGACGGCCCGGTCGCGCCCTTCGGGAAGCGCTGCAGCAGCACCGGCCGGCCGCCCATCGCCGCCATGAGCGGCCCGGCCACGGCCAGGTAGTAGCGGGCGAGGTCGAGCTTGGTCTCCCCGCGCGCGGAGAAGATCACCTTGCCCGGGCTGGTGATGCGCACCTGCCGCCCGGCGACGTCGAGCACCTCGACCTCACCCGCGCCCGTCCCGGTGCCCACGCCGCGACCGTACCGCCGCCGCGGCCCCGGGGTCAGGGAACCGCGGCGCGGATCGCGCCCCTGACCTCCCCGAACCCGATCCGGCCGCCGCCCGCGCCGGGTGCGGTGGCCGAGATGGACACCTCGTCGCCGTCCTGCAGGAACGTGCGCTCCTCGCCCTTGACCGTGATCGGTTCGCGCCCGCCCCAGGTGAGCTCGATGAACGCGCCGCGCTGGTGGCGCTGCGGCCCGGAGATCGTGCCCGAGGCGAACAGGTCGCCGGTGCGCGCCGACGCCCCGTTCACCGTCATGTGGGCGAGCATCTGCGCGGGCGACCAGTACATCTCGCGGTACGGCGGGCGGGAGACCTCCTCCCCGTTCCACTCGACGACGAGCTCGATGTCGAGCCCCCAGTCCTCGCTGCCGCGCAGGTAGGGGAGGGGCTCGGGGTCCTGCCCGGGCAGCGGCACCCGCGCGGCCTCGAGCGCCGCGAGCGGCACCACCCACGGCGAGATCGACGTGGCGAAGCTCTTGCCCAGGTGCGGGCCGAGCGGGACGTACTCCCACGCCTGCAGGTCGCGGGCGGACCAGTCGTTGACCAGCACCGCGCCGAAGACGTGGTCGGCGAACTCGTCCACGCCGATCCGCCCGCCGAGCGGCGAGCCCACCCCGACGACGAAGCCCAGCTCCGCCTCGATGTCGAGCCGCGTGCTCGGCCCGTACGTGGGTGCCGGCTCGTCGGGCGCCTTGCGCTGCCCGCACGGGCGCACCACGTCGGTGCCGGACACGACGACCGTGCCCGCCCGGCCGTGGTAGCCGACCGGCAGGTGCTTCCAGTTCGGCATCAGCGGCTCGGAGTCCGGGCGGAACAGCCGCCCGAGGTTCGAGGCGTGGTGCTCGGAGGCGTAGAAGTCGACGTAGTCGGCGACCTCGAACGGCAGGTGCAGCCGCACCTCGGACAGCGGGTGCACGGCGGCGGGCGGCGCCTCGCGGGACAGCAGGTCGACGAGCCGCGCGCGGACCTCCGTCCAGCGGGTCCGGCCCTGCGCCATGAACGGGTTGAGCGACGGCGCGGCGAACACCGGGTCGTCGAGCAGCACCGACAGGTCGACGACGTCGTCGCCGAGGCGCACCCCCACCCGCGGGGCGCCGCCCGCGGGTGAGAACACGCCGTAGGGCAGGTTGTCCAGCCCGAACAGGGAGGGCTCGCTCATCGGGCGGGCCCCCGACCCGACCAGGTCCACGCGTAGCCGGGGTCCTCGGCGGCGATGCCGCCCTCACCCAGCTCCAGCGGCCGGAACGTGTCGACCATGACGGCGAGCTCGTCGAAGAACTCCACGCCGAGCGACCGCTCCACCGCGCCCGGTTGCGGGCCGTGGCTGTGCCCGCCCGGGTGCAGGCTGATCGAGCCCTGGCCGATGCCCGATCCCTTGCGGGCCTCGTAGTTGCCGCCGCAGTAGAACATGACCTCGTCGGAGTCGACGTTGGAGTGGTAGTAGGGCACCGGGATCGCCAGCGGGTGGTAGTCCACCTTGCGCGGCACGAAGTTGCAGATCACGAAGTTCGAGCCCTCGAACACCTGGTGCACGGGCGGCGGCTGGTGCACCCGGCCGGTGATCGGCTCGAAGTCGGCGACGTTGAACGTGAACGGGTAGAGGCAGCCGTCCCACCCGACCACGTCGAACGGGTGGGTCGGGTAGACGTAGCGGGTGCCGGTGACCCCGCGCGAACCGCGGTGCTTGACCAGCACCTCCACGTCGGTGCCGTCGACGAGGAACGGCTCGCTCGGCCCGTGCAGGTCGCGCTCGCAGTAGGGCGAGTGCTCCAGGAGCTGCCCGTAGCGCGACAGGTAGCGCTTGGGCGGCGCGATGTGCGAGTTGGCTTCGATGGCGTACAGGCGCAGCGGCTCCGAGCCGGTCGGGATCCAGCGGTGCGTGGTCGACCGCGGCAGGATCACGTAGTCGCCCTGCCGCGCCGGGAGCACCCCGAACACCGTCTCGACCGTCGCGGTCCCCGACTCGACGTACACGCACTCGTCACCCATGGCGTTGCGGTACAGCGGCGAGGGCTGGCCCGCGACGACGTAGGAGATGCGCACGTCGGCGTTGCCCAGCACCAGCCGCCTTCCGGTGACCGCGTCGACGGCCTTCCAGTCGTCGCCGAACAGGTCGTGCAGCTTGAGGTGGCGCGGCTTGAGCGGGCGGTTCTCGGTGAGCGTCTGGTCGGGCAGCTCCCACGGCGACGCGTCCACGATCGCCGAGGGCACGCCCTTGTGGTAGAGCAGCGAGGAGTCGGAGGAGAAGCCCTCCTCGCCCATCAGCTCCTCGCGGTAGAGGCCCCCGTCGGGGGTGCGGTGCTGCGTGTGCCGCTTGGGTGGGACGTCGCCGACTCGCCGGTAGTAGGCCATGGTGCTCCTCCTCCTTCGGAGTGGGTGGCGCGCGCCAGCGTCGCGCGGATCTCCTGTCGCGTGGGGTTGTCGAGGACGGCGGCGATGTGCGCGTCCGGGCGGATGACCCAGACCTCCTCGGGGTGGGCGCCGAGCGCGCCCGCGGTGTCGATCCCCGCGCCGGTGCCGGTGTCGATCCGGGCGAGCTCGAACACCCGGACCGGACCGGGCGTGGCGTCGGCCGCCGCCCGGGCCGCCTCGACGTCGGCCCGGGCGCCCACGAGCAGCAGGAACCCGTCCCGGGCGAGCGCGCGCAGCCGCCCGCCGGGCACGGGGGCGTCCGGGACGAGGATGCCCGGCCCCGGCGGCGGCGCGGCCCCGCGCGGGGGCCGTCCCGCGAACGGCCGGGCCGGGTTCGGGGTGGTGAGCGGGGAGTCGACGTACCAGTACGGCTCGGCGAGCCGACCGGAGTCGACGAGGGCGCGGGCGGCCGGGTCCGTGGCGGCGCGGGCGAGGACGTCGCGGCGGTACGCGGCCGCCTCGGCGTCCTGCGGCACCAGGAAGTTCATCGTCGCCGTGGTGACCGCGAGGTTCTCCTGGGCCGCGGCGTGCCGCTCGTCGTGGTAGGTCGCGAGCAGCCGCTCCGGGGCCCAGCCGTGCGCGACGTAGGCGATCTTCCAGGCGGCGTTCTCGGCGTCGGCGACCCCGGAGTTGAGCCCGCGCGCCCCGAACGGCGCCACCAGGTGCGCCGCGTCGCCCGCGATGAGCACGCGCCCGCAGCGCATGCGGTCGACCAGCCGCGAGTGGAAGCGGTAGACCGACTTCCACACGATCTCGTAGTCGCGGTCGCCGATGATCGCGCGGATCCGGGCGTCGAGGGCCCCGGAGGCGGCCTCGGCGTCCAGGTCGTAGCCGGCGGGCACCTGCCAGTCGATGCGGAACGTCGAGTCGGGGCAGGGGTGGATGAGCACCTGGCGGCCGGGGTTCCACGACGGGTCGAAGTAGAACCGGCGCTCCGTGGCCCACCCGGGCAGGTCGGTGCGGATGTCGCAGATCAGGAACCGGTCGTCGAAGGACCGGCCGCCGAACTCCACGCCGAGCAGGCGGCGCAGCTCGTCGCAGCGGGAGCCGGCGCAGACGACGAGGTAGGCCCCCCGCAGCCGGGTGCCGTCGGCGCAGGTGATCTCCACGCCCGCGTCGTCCTGCTCGATGTGCACGACCCGGTGGCCCCAGCGCACGTCCACCAGCGGTTCTCGGGCGATGCGCTCGTCGAGGATCTGCTCGGTGCGGGTCTGCGAGATGTTGACGAACGGCGGGAACGCCGGCCGACCGGGCTCGGCGAACGTGTAGCTGAACAGTTCGGCGTCGCGGTAGAAGGTGCGGGCGGTCGTCCAGGTGACCCCCTCGTCGGCGATGCGCCTGCCCGCACCCACCGACTCCCAGATGTCGAGGACGTCGCGCTGCTGGCAGATCGACTTCGACCCGACCGCGTCCCGGAACGGCCGCTGGTCGACGACGATCGTGGGCACGCCCCAGCGGGCGAGCAGCAGGGCGGTGGTCTGCCCGACCGGGCCCGCGCCGAGGACGAGTACCGGGTTCACGGCGGGGCTCACGACTGCAGCTGGGCCCAGACCTCCTGGTCGCGTTCCGCGGTCCAGATGATCGGGCGCTCGATCCCGGACAGCTCGTCCCACAGCCGGGACACGTCGAACGGCAGGCAGTGCTCGAAGATCGGCCAGTGCCCGTAGTCGTCCACGAGCGCGGCGTGCGTGGCCTCGAACGCCTCCTTGAGCGTGCCGCCGCGGCTGTGGACCGCCCCGACCTCGCGGATCATCACGTTCAGGAAGTTGCGGGTCTGCTCGATCGCGGCGTCGACCTCCGCCCGGCCGCGGGTCACCGCGCCGCGCCCGCCGACGAGCTGCTCGGCCTCGAGCGCCTTGACCCGGTCCAGCGTGCCCGTGGCCCACTCGCGGTGGAACGCGTCGCCGGTGTAGAGCGCGGCCTGGGCCTCGACGAGGTCACCGGCGAAGAGGATCTTGTGGCGGGGCAGCCACGCGGTGATGTCGCCCTCGGTGTGGCCGCGGCCGTGGTACTGCAGCACGAGGTCGCCGCGGTCGCCGCCGAGGTCGATGGTGAGCCGGTCGGAGAACGTGAGGGTCGGCCAGGTGAGCCCCGGTACCGAGTCGGCGCCCTCGGCGAGGCGGGGCATGCGGGCGAACTCGCTCTCCCAGTCCTCCTTGCCGCGCTCGGCCACGAGCGCGCGGGTGTTCTCGTGGGCGACGATGACGTCGGCGTCGAACGCGGACGCACCGAGCACGCGGACCGCGTGGTAGTGCGAGAGCACCAGGTAGCGGACCGGCTTGTCGGTGTGCTCACGCAGCCGGTCGAGCCACCTGCGCGCCGCCACGGGGGTGGCCAGCGCTTCGAAGCAGACGAGGAAGTCCTCGCCCTCGATCGCACCGATGTTGGGGTCGCCCTCCGCGGTGAGGGCGTACACGCCGTCGGCCAGCACCTCGAGGGTCTGCTGCTTGGCGGCGGTGTCTGCTGAGGAGGCGAACGGCTTGACCACGGTGTCGTCCTCTCGGCAAATAAAAGGTTTAACTACCGGGGACCGTAGGGCCTCGTGGCCAAGAACACCAGACCGATCGGCTAGAACCGGTGGCTGACCCAGTCCTCGGTCCGGGCGGCCTTGGCGAGCTTCGACAGCACCGTGTGGAACACCTCGCGCTCCTCGGGCGTGAGCAGCGCCGCCCACTCGGCCTCGCGCCGGTTGTGATCGCGCAGCGCGGCCTCGAGCCGGCGCGTGCCCTCCTCGCTGAGCGAGAGCACGACGCCGCGACGGTCGCGCTCGCCGGGGCCGCGTTCGAGCAGGCCCGCCGCGGTGAGCGTGCGGGACAGGCTCGACACCGCGGCGCGGCTCATGCCCGCGAGCTCCGCGGCGCGGCTGGCCTCCTGGGGGCCGCTGATCCAGAGCGTGAACAGCAGCCGGAACGCCGACCAGCTCCACCCGGCGGGCCGGTGCACGGTGGACTCCAGGTCGTAGACGACCGTGCTCGTGACCCGGTAGAGCAGCAGCACCATCGCCATGGCGTCGCGGTCCATGCCCGGCAGCCGCTCGGCGGCGCGGTCGGGGGCGACGTCGGCGAAGGAGAGGAACGCGTCAGGGTGCTGGCCCACCGATCGATGGTAGGAGGCGACCTCAGCGCGTGCCGAAGTGCTTCTCGACCAGCGCGGTGATCTTCTCGCGCTGGCGCACGCTGATCTCCGCCGCCTGTTCCTCCCAACCGAAGACGCAGGAGGTGAGCACCCCGTCGAACCCGACGGCGGCGAGGGCGGAGAAGACCTCGTCGAAGTCGACCTCGCCGCGGCCGATCTCGGCGTGCTGGTGCACGCGAGCGGGCGAGCCGGGCGGGTTGACGATGTAGCGCAGTCCGTTCGAGGCGGTGTGGTCGAGGGTGTCGGCGAGGTGGACCAGCGTCACCTTCTCGCCCGCGGCGGTGATGATCCCGGTGGCGTCGTCGCCCTGGTGGAACGTGTGCGGGGTGCAGTAGACGAAGGAGATCCAGTCGCGGTTGAGCCCGCGCACCATGCGCACCGCGGCGTGGCCGTCCTCGATGAAGTCGTCGGGGTGCGGTTCGAGGGCGAGCTTGATGCCCTCGCGCTCGAAGACCGGGATCAGCTCGTCCATCGAGCGCAGGAACTGGCTCTCGGCGTGCTCGGCTGCCTCGGGGCGGCCGTTGAACTCGGAGTTCATCGTGTCGACGCCGAGGTCGACGGTGATCTGGATGGCGCGCTTCCACGCGCGGACCGCGGCCTGCCGCTCGTCCTCGCCGGGCCCGGACCAGCGCAGCACCGGCAGCACCGAGGAGATCCCCACCCCCGCGTCGGCGGCGCGCTTGCGCAGCTTGGCGACGCCGGCGTCGTCGACGCGGGGGTAGCGGAAGAACGGGATGAAGTCGTCCTTGGGCGACAGCTCCATCCACTCGTAGCCCGAGCGGGCCACCACGTCGGGCAGCTCCCAGACCGAGTGCGTGGAGTAGAACATCTGCGGATCGAGGGCGAGCCTCATCGCTGTCCTCCTGGTGCGGCCCCGAGGCCCAGGACGCTAACGAGGCCCTCGTCCGTATGTCAAGACAAACGGACGACCCGGGTCAGGCGACCTCGCGGGGGGCGCGGGCCCGCCGCAGCACCCGCCGCTCGGTCTCGGTCATGCCGCCGAAGATCCCGTGGTCGAGGCCGGCCGCGAGGGCGTAGTCGAGGCACTCGGAGCGCACCGGGCAGCCGGCGCAGACCGCCTTCGCCCGCTCCACCTGGCGGGCACCGGGGCCCACCTCGCTGAGCGGGAAGAACAGCTCAGGGTCGTGGTCCCGGCAGGCGGCCGCCAGCCGCCAGTCGTCGAAGTCAGGCATGAGCGTGCCGCCTCCAATCAGGGGTGTGAGCGCGCGGGGGCGCCCGCGCGTGCACCGGTGGGTGGGCGCGCCGCCTCGCCGGCGGCGCAGAGGGGGTTTCGAAACGCGGGCAACAACCGCCCGCACATCGATGATGACTCGTTCAACGAGGGAATTCGACCGAGTTGTTCCCGAAGTTGTCGGCGTCACGCCATCGGCCGGGCGCTGCGTGTGCGCGAGGCCGCCGGTAGGGGGTCGACCAGGGCCTTTCGGCTCCCGAGGCGACGTCCGCGCGGTGTCTTTCCCGGATGGCTCGCGACCCTTCCGGCGGCTAATCGGTGATCATTCCTCCGGCGCGGTCTTCGCCGGTTCCGCGGAACCGGCCCCGCCTTCGCCGCACGGGGCGGCGGCCGGCCCGCCGCGGCGCCGCACAGCGTCCGGGCAGGCCCCCGGCCTGCCCGTCGTCGGCCTCAGAGCTGCGGGTTGAACGGGTCGGCCACCAGCGGCGCGGCCGCCTTGCGCTTGCGGGGCCGGCTCGGCTCCGGCTCCTGGAACGGCTGGGCGGTGGTGGGTGCCCCGGCGGCCGGTGCCTCGGCGGGGGCCGGGCGCTCCGCGGGCGGCTCGCGCTTGATCACCTCGCGCGTGAGCCGCGGCTTCGGCGCGGTGCGGCGGGTGGCGGGGGACCGCCTGCGCCGCCGCCCACTGGAGACGGTGCGGGCGGCGTTCAGGTACGGCTCGAGCGCCTGCTGCAGGCGCTCGAGGTGCGACTCCGACAGGTCGATCTCGTAGTTGCGTCCGTCAAGGGAGAACGACACCGTCGTCACGGCGTCCGAGCCGTCGATGTCGTCCACGAGTCGAGTCATGACGTAGCGCGCCACGAACGTTCCCATCCCTCGAATGCCAAGCCGGCCCGACATTACGACACGCCGTGACCGAACCCGCCGAGGGTGGTCGCCTC
The DNA here is from genome assembly GCF_035305885.1 of Pseudonocardia sp. Taxonomy (GTDB): domain Bacteria; phylum Actinomycetota; class Actinomycetes; order Mycobacteriales; family Pseudonocardiaceae; genus Pseudonocardia. The sequence goes on along the minus strand of NZ_DATGOP010000009.1, from coordinate 46,341 downwards.
CCCTGGCGTTCTGGATGGCGGCCGTTACGATTCCGTTGTGAAGAACAAACCGGCGTACGGCATCGAGTCCGTCGACCACGCGCTCCACCTCGCGACGCTCCTGCTGCACGAGGGGCCGCTGCGGGTCACCGACGCCGCCGCCCGCCTCGGCGTCGCCCGCTCGACCGCGCACCGGCTGCTGGCGATGCTCGTCTACCGCGACTTCGCCGAGCAGGACGAGGACCGCCGCTACGTGGCGGGCCCGGTGCTGCGCGGGGCGGCGGCGCCGGAGCCGGTCGCGGACCTGCGCCGGATCGCGCTGCCGCACCTCGAGGCGCTCGCCGCCCGCACCGACGAGTCGGTGAACCTCGCGATCGTGGTCGGCGACCAGACCCGGTTCATCGCGACCGTCGAGTCGACCCAGGTGCTGCGCGTGGGCGATCGGGAGGGCCGGGTGCTGCCCGCCCACCTCGCCTCCGGCGGGCGCGCGGTGCTCGCCCAGCGGCCCGAGGCCGACGTCGTCGACCTGTACGCGCGGTCGGACGCCCAGGTGGACCTGCCCGCCCTGCTGCGGGACCTGCGCCGGGTGCGCAAGCAGGGCTTCGCGGTCAACGACCAGGCGACCGAGACCGGGGTCACCGCGATCGGGCAGGCGCTGCGGTGCCCGGACGGGATGGCGCCGGCCGCCGTCTCGATCGCGATGCCGACCGTGCGCTTCCGCCGCAACCGGCTGCCGGAGTGGACGAACCACCTCGCGACCGCGGTCGCGCGGATCGAGCGCGACCTCGCCGACGGTTCTGCGGTCCAGAACAACGGCTCCTCCACAGCGGGACGGTCATAGCGTTCCCGCATGACCACGACGCTCTCACCGGTGACGCTGAAGGCGGTCGACGGGCCGGGCCAGCCGGAGCGCACCCCCGCCCTCGAAGAGCTCTACCGCGGCTTCGAGCAGGAGCTGCTCGTGCCGCTGTGGACCGAGATCGGCGACCTCATGCCGACCAGCCCGCGCCCGGCCGCGCAGGCGCACGTGTGGCGCTGGCAGAACCTGCTGCGGCTCGCGGAGCGCTCGGGCGAGCTGGTACCGGTCGGGCGCGGCGGCGAGCGCCGCGCCATCGCACTCGCCAACCCCGGCCTCGGCGGCGCCCCCTACGCCACGCCGACGCTCTGGGCGGCGATCCAGTACCTCAACCCGCGCGAGGACGCCCCCGTCCACCGGCACACCCAGCACGCGTTCCGGTTCGTCGTCGAGGGCGAGGGCGTGTGGACCGTCGTCGACGACGACCCGGTCGCCATGCGCCGCGGCGACTTCCTGCTCACCCCCGGCTGGCGGTTCCACGGCCACCACAACCAGGCCGACCGGCCGATGGCGTGGCTCGACGGGCTCGACATCCCGTTCGTCCACCACGTCGGCTCCGCGTTCTTCGAGCCGGGCCCCGACGAGGTCACCGACCGCTCGACGCCCGCCCGGTCCCGCTCCGAGCGGCTCTGGGCCCACCCCGGCCTGCGGCCGGTCGCACAGCCCGGGCCCACCCCGAGCTCGCCGATCGCGGCCTACCGGTGGGAGCACACCGACGCCGCGCTCGCCGCGCAGCTCGCGCTGGAGGACGAGGGCCACCCCGGCGTCGTCGAGCCGGGGCACGCGGCCGTCCGGTTCTCCAACCCGACCACCGGCGGCGACGTCATGCCGACCATCCGCGCCGAGATGCACCGCCTGCGCCCCGGCACCACCACCGCCACCCGCCGCGAGGTCGGCTCCTCGGTGTGGCAGGTGTTCGACGGCACCGGCACCGTGCGGGTCGGCGAGCGCGAGTGGCGCGTCGGCCGCGGCGACCTCGTCGCCGTCCCGTCCTGGGTGCCGCTCACGATCGGCGCGGAGACCGGGCTGGACCTGTTCCGCTTCTCCGACACCCCGATCTTCGAGCGCCTGCACGCCGACCGCGTCCACGTCGAGGGGGTCCACGTCGAGGGGGTCCCCGTCGAGGGGGTCCACGCGGAAGGGGCCCCCGCGTGAGGCTCACGACCCTGCGCACCCCGGACGGCACCCGCGCCGCGCGCGTCGACGGCGAGGTGGCCGTCGAGATCGACGCGCCCGACGTGGGGGCGCTGCTCGCCGACCCCGCGTGGCGGGCGCGGGCGGACGCCGCGGACGGGCCCCGCCACGACCTCGCCGCCGCCGACCTCGCCCCGCTCGTGCCGCGCCCGGCGAAGATCCTCTGCGTGGGCCTGAACTACCGGACGCACATCCTGGAGATGGGCCGGGAGCTGCCCGAGCACCCCACGCTGTTCGCGAAGTTCCCCGAGGCGCTCGTCGGGCCGCACGACGAGATCGCCCTCGACCCGCAGTCGCAAGCGGTCGACTGGGAGGCCGAGCTCGCCGTCGTGGTCGGCGCCCCGGTCCGGCGCGCCACCGAGGCGGAGGCCGAGGCGGCCATCGCCGGGTTCGCCGTGCTCAACGACGTCACCATGCGCGACTGGCAGTACCGCACGCTGCAGTGGCTGCAGGGCAAGACGTTCGAGGCGACCACGCCGTTCGGGCCGCAGCTGGTCACCCCGGACGAGCTGCCCGGCGGGGTGCGGCCCGCCCTCGCGCTCACCTGCGCGGTCGACGGCGAGACCGTCCAGTCCGCCAACACCTCCGACCTGGTCTTCGACCCGGTCGCGCTGGTCGGCTACGTCTCGCGGATCCTCACCCTGGGCCCGGGCGACGTGATCGCCACCGGCACCCCGGGCGGGGTCGGGCACGCCCGCACGCCGGCCCGCTACCTCACCGACGGGGCCGTGCTCACCACGGCGATCGACGGGCTGGGCGAGCAGCGCAACACCGCGCGGGCCGTCGTCGCCGCGGGGGTCTGAGAGGGCGCTACGCCGGCCGGCCGGGTCGCGCCGGCGTGGCGTGCTCGACGATGTCTCTCACCCGTGCCACCTCGAGCTTGCCGGTCGGGGTGCGCGGGAGGTGGTCGACCAGCACGATGCGGCGCGGCACCTTGTAGCCGGCCAGCGTGCGCCGCACCCACCGCCGCAGCTCGTCCTCGGTGGGGGACGCCGGCGTCGCGACGACGGCGGCGACGGTCTCGCCCCACGTCGGGTCGGGGACGCCCACCACCGCGCAGTCGGCGACGTCGGGGTGGGTGAGCAGCGCGTCCTCGACCTCCTGGGGGTGCACCTTCTCCCCGCCGGTGTTGATCACGCCGGACCGGCGGCCGAGGAAGCGGATCGCGCCGTCGGCGGTGATCTGGGCGTGGTCGCCCGGGATGGCGTAGCGGACGCCGTCCACGGTGCGGAACGTCGCGGCGGTCTTGTCGGTGTCCTTGTAGTAGCCGATCGGCATCGGGCCGCGGTAGCCCAGGACGCCGACCTCGTCGCTGCCCGGTTCGAGGATCCGGTCGCCGGGACCGATGACCGCGGTCGCGGGAACGGGCATGAACCGCGACGGCAGGTCGTCGACGGAGCGGGTGATCGCGAACGCGAACGGCCCGCCCTCGCTGGAGGCGATCGCGTCGGTGACCGTCACCTGCGCGCGCTCGTGCAGGGCCCGCTTGAGCCGGTCGCTGAACGCGGTACCCGAGCTGATCACGTTGGAAAGCGACGACAGGTCGTGCGGCCTGCCCGCCTCCTCGGCGGCGCGCAGCTCGTCGACCAGCGGCTGGGCCACCGCGTTGCCGGCCACGATGATCGTGCTCACCCGCTGCGCGGCGACGGTCTCCCACACGTGGCGCGGGTCGAGCCGGCCCGGGCGGGCGGTGACGGCCCGGCCGCCGACCATCAGCGCGCCCATCGTGTTGAACATCCCGGTGCCGTGCATGAGCGGCACGACCGGCATCATCACCGGCGCCCTGCCCGCGGTGCGGGCGGCCACCGCGATCTCGACCGCCTCGTCGAGCGTGGCCGGCAGCGTGGTGCGCCCCAGCGGGCCGAACACGGCGACCGTGATGCTGTGCATGAGGTCGCCCTGCCGCCAGATCACGCCCTTCGGCTTGCCGGTGGTGCCGCCGGTGTACATGAACAGCTGGTCGGAACCGGGTCGCGGCGTGCGCGGGCGCGGGGCGGTGGCGGCGAGGAGCTGCTCGAGCTCGGGCGCCTCCGGGCCGTCGCCGGGGCCGACGCGCACCAGCAGCCGCAGGGTGCGCACGTGCCGGGCGGCGTGCGTGACGTTCGCACCCAGCGCCCCGCTGAACACCACGGCCGCGGCGTCGGCGTCGGTGAGCAGCTCGGTGAGCTCGTGGCCGGTGTAGCGGTAGTTCGCGTTGACCGGGATCGCGCCGATCTTGAACGCGGCGAAGACGGTCTCCAGGTACGCGGCTCCGTTGTAGAGGTAGCAGGCGACCGTGTCGCCCGGCCCGACCCCGGCCGCCTCGAGTGCGGCGGCGAGCCGCGCGGCGCGCTCGTCGAACTCGGCGTAGGTCAGGTCGCGGCCCGGCTCGGAGACCGCGACCTCGTCGGGGAGGTGCGCGGCCACCGCCTCCCACACCGTGCCGAACGAGACGTCCACGGCGATCACCCCCCGAGGCCGAGCAGGCGGACGGCGTTGTCCTTGAGGATCAGCGGGCGGACCTCGTCCTTCAGGTCGAGCTTGGCGAAGTCGGCGAGCCAACGGTCCGGCGTGAGCGCGGGGAAGTCGGAGCCGAACAGCACCTTGTGCTTGAGCAGGGAGTTGGCGTGCGCCACCAGCTGGGGCGGGAAGTACTTCGGCGACCAGCCGGAGAGGTCGATGTAGACGTGCGGTTTGTGCCCGGCCACCGCGAGCGCCTCGTCCTGCCACGGCACCGACGGGTGGGCGATGACGATCGGCATGTCGGGGAAGTCGACCGCGACGTCGTCGAGGTGGATCGGGTTGGAGTACTTCAGGCGGATGCCGCCGCCCGCGCGCTGGCCCGAGCCCACCCCGGTCTGGCCGCTGTGGAACAGCGCAGGCAGCCCGGCCTCGGCGATCACCTCGTACAGCGGGTACACCGCCCGGTCGTTCGGGTAGAACTCCTGGTCGCTGGGGTGGAACTTGAAGCCGCGCACGCCGTGGTCCTCGATCAGCCTGCGTGCGATGCGCACCGCCGCCGCGCCGCGGCCCGGGTCGACGCTCGCGAACGGGATGAGCGTGTCCGGGAACCGCGCGGCCTGCTCGGCGATCTCCTCGTTCGACACCCGCGGCTCCCGCCCGGTGCGGGTCACGTTGTCGACGGTGAACACGACGGCGGCCATCTGCCGCTCGCGGTAGTAGGCAGCGAGCTCGGGCACGGTCAGCTCCGGGATCTCGCCGAACGTGCCCGCGAGCGCCGCGGCGTCGGTCCCGGAGCGCTCCTCCTCGGTGACCGAGGCCAGCACGTGGGTGTGCACGTCGATCGCGGTCAACCGGCCCAAGTCGATGCGGTGGCCCACGGGAACGAGGCTAGGAACGCCGCCGGGGGTGCCGACAGAGCGCAATGACCGATCGGGGTCGGCCCGCCGACCGAGGTCGTCCGAGACACATGACGCGGATCGGCCCGCTTCGCCCGCGGCGGGATGACGGGCCGCGGCGGACCTGGGCATGCTGGCGGCCGGACGGCGCGGGTCGCAAGGAGGTCGGATGCCGGGTCGAGGGTCGGCGACGCCCACGAAGAAGGGGGTCGGGTCGCCGCTCGTGGACTGGGCGCAGGTGGCCGCGTCCGCCCCCGACGCGTTGGCGGTCATCGACGCGGACGGGCGCTTCGCGCAGCTCAACGACGCCGCCGTCGCGCTGCTGCTGCCCGGCTCCGGCTGCCGGGACGCGGGCGAGCTCATCGGCGCGCCCGCGCCCTTCCCGCGCATCCCGGCCGGGCTCGCGGAGCAGGACCCGGGCGAGCGGGTGTCGGTCTGGACGCCGGCGGCGGCGGTGCGCCGGGAGTTCGCCTACCGGGTCCGTCCGCTGCCGTCCCCGCCGGGTGCCGCGGTCGTGGCGTTCCGCGACGTCACCGCGCAGCGCCACCAGGAGCGCCGCGTGGCGGCGATCGCCCGCACCTCGGCGACGCTCGCCTCGGCCCCGTCGATCACCGCGATGCTCGACGGGCTCGCCCACGAGGTGGTGCAGGCCGATGCGCTCGCCGCCGTGCAGATCTTCGCCTTCGACGGCGCGGGCCGGAACCTGCAGATCATGGGGTCGGCCGGGTTCCGCCGGTGGCCGGATTTCTTCGAGCGCCTCATGCGCTGCCGCGACCTCGGCGCGACGCTGCACATGCTCGACGCGCTCGACGGGCGCGAGCCGGTCGTGGTGCCCCACCGCTGGGCGATGATCGAAGGCGACCCCGCGTGGGAGCCGCTGCGGGACTACCTGAGCGAGCTGGAGTGGGACTCGTTCGCCAGCGTGCCGCTCACGGCCCGCGGCCGCGCGCAGGGCGTCATGAACGCCTTCTTCGCCCCCGGCCAGGACGTCGGCCCGGCCACGGTCGAGTTCCTGGTGGCGATGGCCGAGCAGGCCGCGGTGGCGATCGACTACGCCGCGCTGCTGCACAGCGAGCGGGAGCTGGCCCGCCGCGAGGAGCGCCAGCGGCTGGCCAGGGACCTGCACGACTCGATCGTCCAGCAGGTGTTCTCGGTCGGCATGCAGGCCAAGTCGCTGACGGTGCTGGGCGGGCGCGGCGAGGCGGTGCCCGCGGCCAACGTGCAGCGCATCGCGGGCGAGATCGAGCAGCTGTCCAAGACCGTGCTCGCCGACCTGCGGGCGATGGTGCACGAGCTGCGCCCGCCCGCGTCCCCCCAGCTCGGCCTGGGCGAGGCGGTACGGGCGCTCGTCGAGAGCACCGGCAACCGCACCGGCCTGCGGTTCGACCTCGAGGTGGGCGACGGGCTCGCCGACGTGGGCTCGGAGATCGCCGAGGACGCCTACCGCATCGTCGCCGAGGCCATCCACAACGTCGTCAAGCACGCCGAGGCCCGCACCGTCGCCGTCCGCGTCGGGGTGCGCGGGCGCGTGCTCACCGTGAGCGTCGCCGACGACGGGCGCGGCCTGCCCGCGCAGGACGCGGGTCGAAACGGCGGCTACGGCGTGACGAGCATGCGCGAACGCGCCGAGCGGTGGGGCGGCACGCTGCGGGTCCGGCAGCGGCCCACCGGGGGCACGTCCGTGCGGGCCGTCGTCCCGCTCCCCGTGTCGGTCCCGCACGACCGGCCCGAGAACCGAGGAGGAGATCCATGCTCGACGGCAGGGTAGCCGTGGTCACCGGCGCCGGGCGCGGCCTCGGCCGCGCCTACGCGAAGGCGCTGGCGGCCGCGGGCGCGTCCGTCGTGGTCAACGACATCGACGCCGACGTGGCCGAGGAGACGGTCGACGCGATCGAGAAGGCAGGCGGCGCCGCGGTCGCGGTCCCCGGCGCCGTGGGTGGCTCGGAGACGGCCGACGCGCTCGTCGCCCGCGCCGTGTCCGAGTTCGGCCGCCTCGACGTGATGATCACGAACGCGGGCGCGCTGCGGGACAAGACCCTGCGCAACACCACCGACGAGGACTTCGACCTCGTGGTGACCAGCCACCTGCGCGGCACGTTCACCTGCGGCCGCGCCGCCGCGGCGCGCTTCCGCGAGCAGGGCGAGGGCGGCCGCCTGATCCTGGTCGGCTCGCCCGCCGGACAGCGGGCGAGCTTCGGCCAGACCGCCTACTCCGCGTCCAAGGGCGCGATCGTGGCGATGATGCGCACCTGGGCCGTGGAGCTCGCGAAGATCGGCGTGACCGTGAACGCGATCATCCCGACCGCGCTGACCCGCATGGTGGCGACGATCCCCGGCCTCGGCGAGCTCGTGGCGGCGGCCGACCGCGGCGAACCGGTGCCGGAGCACATCCGCCGCCAGGGCCTGGGCACCCCGGACGACGTCGCGCCCCTCGTCGTCTACCTCGCCTCGGCCGAGTCGTCGGACGTCACCGGTCAGGCCATCGCCGTCGGCGGCGACCGCATCGCCCTGTGGACCCACCCCGACCAGGTCGCCGAACAGCTGCGGCCCGGCGGCTGGACGCCCGAGGCGGTGCGCGACGTGTTCGCCACCGAGCTCAAGGACCGGCTGCAGGACCACCTGCCTGCCCCGCTCGACCTGGGAGGGAACTGACATGGCTGCCGTCGTGGCCCACGGCGTCGAGGGCGTGAAGGCGCTGCCGCTCGGCCAGGAGCTGGGGCGCAGCGCCCCGTACGAGGTCACCCAGCGCGCGGTGGACCTGTTCGCCGACGCCACCGAGGACCACCAGTGGATCCACGTCGACCCCGAGCGCGCCAGGAGCGGCCCGTTCGGCGGGACCATCGCGCACGGGTACCTCACCCTGTCGTTGATCCCGCGGCTGCTGCCGGAGATCGTCGAGTTCACCGGGTTCGGCATGGTGGTCAACTACGGGTGCGAGCGGGTGCGGTTCCCCTCGCCGGTGCCGGTGGGCAGCAAGGTCACCGCCTCGGCCGCGCTGGACGCGGTCGCCGACGTGCCGGGCGGTGTGCAGGTCACCCTGACCGTCACGATCACGGTCGAGGGCGCGGCGAAGCCGGCGTGCGTGGCGACCATCCTCACCCGCCACCTGGTCTGACGCGATCGGGGTCTGACGCGATCGGGTCCGACGCACGATCGGTCGGCGTCATATGACGTACTCGGGCCGGTGACACAGCGCCGGGGCCGGACCGGTCAAGCGTGTGATTGCCGGTGGCGCGGCGGCGGCTAGCGTCGGTTGCGTGTTGGTCGGTCGATGGCGGGCCTCCCCGGCCCCTCCGGACCCGGTGGGCGCGCCGTGACCGCGCCGGCGCCGCTGCGGGTGCTCGTCGTCGACGACCATTCGGTCGTCCGGCGCGGCGTCGTCGCCTACCTCGACGTGCTCGACGACATCGAGGTGGCGGGCGAGGCCACCGACGGCAGGGACGCCCTCGACCGGCTCGCCGCGCTCGAGCGGGCCGAGGGTCTCCCGCACGTCGTGCTCATGGACCTGCAGATGCCCCGCATGGACGGGGTCACCGCCACCGCGGAGATCGCGCAGCGGTTCCCGTCGGTCCGTGTCGTGATCCTCACCAGCTTCGGTGAGAACGAGCGGGTGCACGCCGCGCTGCAGCACGGCGCGTCCGGCTACCTGCTCAAGGACGCGGGCGCGGCGGAGGTCGCCGCCGCGCTGTACGCCGCGGCCCGCGACGAGGTGTTCCTCGACGCCGCCGTCGCCCGGCGGCTCGCCCAGGACATCCGCAGCCCGCGGCACGGGCTGAGCGCGCTCACCGCGCGGGAGCGCGAGATCCTCACGCTCGTGGCCGAGGGCATGTCCAACAAGGAGATCGCGGCCACCCTCGTGATCAGCGAACGGACCGCGCGCACCCACGTGAGCAACGTGCTCGGCAAGCTGAACCTCGCCTCGCGCACGCAGGCCGCGCTCGTCGCCGTCCGGGAGGGCCTGGTCGAGCCGCGCTGAGCGGGCTCACTCGCAGGCGACGCCGTCCTTGTCGCGGTCGAGGGCGCCGCGGTAGCCCGGCTCGCCCGCGTAGAGCGGGGCGGCGCCGGCCGCGCGGGCCTCGGTGCAGTTCTTGAACGACCTCTTCGACGGCGCCTTCTTCGGCTCGGGCGCCTGCTGCGTGCGGGTCTCGGGCCGGCGGGTCCCCTGCTCGCGGGGCTCGGGCCGGGCCGGGGCGGCCGGCGCCGGCGCGGCCTGGGCGGGGGCGGGCTGGGCCAGGGGTTGGGGCGCGGCGGCGACGAACCGGCGGTCCGGGCAGAGGTTCACCTCGGCGGAGGTGACGACGGCCTCGGCGAGGGCGGCGCCCCACCGCGACGCGGCGAGCTCGTCGACGAGGCCCGCGTGGGTCACGCCCGGGACGCCGATCGAGCCGCAGATCGAGCGCCCGACCTCGAGCAGCTCACCGGTGGCGGCCACGGCGGCCGCGAACCGCTCGTCGGGCGTCGCCGCCACCGGCGCCGACGACGTCGTCGCAGCGGGTGTGGTGGTGGTCGGGGCGGTCGTCGGGACAGTGGAGGTGGCGGAGGAGGCGGCGGTGGCGGCGGGTTCGCCGGCGCCGACGATGCCGGCGAAGACGATGATCGCGACGAGGGATCCGAGGATCGAGAGTCCGACCTTGGCGGGCCTGGGCATGGGTGATCTCCATCTGGAACGGGCGGGGTTCCGCCGGGATCGGCGGCGCTCGGCTCGGCGGGGCGCCCCCCGCCGGACGGGTACGCCACACCCGCCCACCGGGGCAGCCCTCCGTCCGCTCGCGCGCCGTCACCGCCCTCGTGCCGACCTGGCGTGGGTCGACCGGAGGGCCGGGGCACTGCGCTGCTCGCGGCCCGTGGGGGGAGCCGCCTGTTGTTCGTCGGCAGCGCGGGCGCTGTTTCGAACCCACCGAGATCGGCGACCTTGGTCGCGTGGCGGCGGGACCGTGCTCCCGGTCGTTCGGGACCTTCGTCCCGCGCGGTGCGGGCCGCCCGGGCCTGGGCGGCTCAGCTCGGGTCAGTTCGGGGTCAGGGCGACCAGCAGGCCGGGGTGCTCGGTGTCGACGCGCAGCTCGATCGTGCGGGCGTCGGTCACCGCGAGCCCGGACGCCCCGACGACGTACTGCACCGCGCCGTCGTCGGCGCGCGTGGCACCCGGCGGCAGGCAGGCCTCCAGCCGGGGGTCGTCGCGCGCGAGGTTCAGGTCACCGGCCAGCACCACCGGCGGCGCTCCGTCGCGATCCCGCAGCCGGGCGACGACGACCTCGGACAGGTGGCGGCACTGGCCGGCCGCGACGTCGGGGTCGGTGTAGGCCAGGTGCGTCGTGCAGGCGGTGACGGCGGGCGTGCCGGCAGAGGTGCCACGAGCGTCCAGGCACAGCCAGGCCCGTTCCTCCGGGTCGTCAGGGTCCTGCACCGGGTAGATCCCCGCGTCCGGGGTGGAGCCGGGCGGCGGGCGCCACCGGGACACGATGCCGATGCCGAACCGCTCGCCGTTCGCGCACCGGTACGCCTCGCCCGTGGTGCGGTCGCGCGCGGGCTGGAACGCGGAGGTGGCCGTGCCGCCCGGCACCGCGCGGGCCATGGCCCGCTCGAGCGGGCGCACGTCGGCCTCGCAGATCTCGTTCACGGCGACCACGTCGGGCGCCTCGACGCGGATCACCCGGGCCGCCTCCTCGACCGAACGACCCGTGTAGCAGGCGGCGATGCCGCTGTTGCACAGGTTGAGCTGCAGCACCCGCACCGGCGCCGCCGGCACGGCCCTCATCGCCTGCGGGGCCGCCGCCGTGCCCGGCACGGTCACCCCGGCGCAGGCGGCGAGGAAGGCGGCGAGACCGGCCGCGAGACAGCACACGACCGCGGTCCGCCGCCACCGGTTGCCCGTCCACACGCTTGCGGACACGGCCCCCGCGGCCGCGCGGTTCACCGGCTACTGGAGCACCACCGTCTTCGTGCCGTTGAGCACGACGCGGTTCTCGGTGTGCCAGCGCACCGCGCGGGCCAGCGCGCGGCACTCGACCTCGCGGCCGCGCTCGGCGAACTCCTCGGCGCTCATCGTGTGGTCGACGCGCACGAGCTCCTGCTCGATGATCGGGCCCTCGTCGAGGTCGGTGGTGACGTAGTGGGCCGTGGCCCCGATGACCTTGACCCCGCGGGCGTGCGCCTGGTGGTACGGGCGGGCGCCCTTGAAGCTCGGCAGCGCCGAGTGGTGGATGTTGATCGCCCGGCCCTCGAGCTGTTTGCACAGCTCGTCGGACAGGATCTGCATGTAGCGGGCGAGCACCACCAGGTCGACGCGCTCGCGCTGGATGAGGTCGAGCAGCTCCGCCTCGGCCTGCGGTTTCGTCTCGGGCGTGACCGGGATGTGCCGGAACGGCACCCCGTAGTGCTCGGCCAGCCTGCCGAGGTCGGGGTGGTTGGACACCACGGCGACCACGTCGAGGTTGAGCTCGCCGATCGACGTGCGGAACAGCAGGTCGTTCAGGCAGTGGGCGAACCTGCTGACCATGATCAGCACCCGCTGGCGCTCGGCGGCGTCGGCCATCCGCCACGACATCGAGAACCTGCCCGAGACCTCGGTGAACTCGTCGCGGAGCCGCTCGACGTCGAGGGTGCCGCCGTCGGCGCGCGCGAACTTCACCCGCATGAAGAAGCTGCCGCTGTCGGGGTCTTCGAACTGCTGGCTCTCGCGGATCGTGCAGCCGTGCTCGACCAGGAACCCGGACACGGCGTGCACGATGCCGAGCGTGTCCGGGCACGACAGCGTGAGCACGCACTGCCGACCGGCCTCGGCCGTCACGCGCCCTCCAGCCGGGCGAGCCACTGCTTGCGCCACCGCTGCGTTCCCTCCAGCTCGTTGAACGTGAAGACGTGGAAGCCCGCCAGGTTGGTGTCGGGGCCCCCGAAGCTCGGGGTGAGCCGGCGGACGAGCCGGTTCGGGCTGTAGCCGCCGGGCAGGAAGAAGCGCCACAGCAGGTTCTGCTGCTTCTTGAGGAACCGGGCGGACTGGCCGAGGCCGATCCCCGCGGTGATGCGCACGAGCTTCTGCCGGCTGACCGCGCCGGGGATGCCGACGCGGACCGGCAGGTCCACGCCGCGGGACTTGATCGTGCGGGCCCAGTTCACCGTCGTGGCGGCGTCGAAGCAGAGCTGCGTGATCACCTGGGTGGCGTACGGCGCCTTGTCCTCGAGCGCCTTGGCGATCACGTCGTCGGGGATGTGGCCGTGACCCTCGGGGTAGCCGCCGATGCCGACGCCGTCGAACGGGTGCCCGATCTCGTCGAGGGCCCGCAGCAGGCTCAGCGCGTCGGGGAACGGCCCGGCCGGCTCGGCCGCGTCGCCGCCGATCACGAAGACGTTGCGCACCCCCGCCTCCCGCAGCTGGGCGAGCAGGTCGGTGAGGTGGGCCTCGTCGCGGACCAGCCGCGCGGCGAGGTGGGGCGCCGCCGAGTAGCCGTGCCGGGTCAGGCGCACGGCGAGGTCGACGGTGGGGCCGAGGCCCTTCGCCTCGGTCGTGGTGACGGTCAGCGGCACGTCCGGCGGGACGTGCTCGAGCACCGACGCCTCGGTCTTCTTGAACGGCAGGATCTCGTAGCTGGCGTTGCGCAGCGCGTGGGCGAGGGCCTGCTTCCGGTTGGCGGGAGCGGCGGCCGGCTGCTGCGCAGCCGGTCTGTTGCCGGTCCCGGCGCCGGTGTTGCCGGCGGCTGCGTCGTTGGTCTCGGTCGACATCTATCTCCCCCGGTAGGAGTCGCGGGCGAACTGCACGTACGGGACCGGGGCGACCGTCGCCCGGATCCGCCACTGCCGGTGCTCCTCGACCTGCGGCTTGGCCGAGTTGGGCTCCTCGCCCCACAGCACGGCGACCTCGGTGCCCGGCGCGCTGTGGGCGACGTCGACCGTCGCGAGCGACACCATGGCGCGTTCGTTCGCGATGTAGCCGCAGTCGAGGGAGACGCCCACCTGCTCGTCCCCGACGAGCACCTTGTCCTGCTGGTGGAGGGCGTAGCGCGCCTTCGGCAGCTCGAAGTGCTTCGCCCCGGGGCCGGGGGCGAACAGCGACCCGATCGCCGCCGCGACGTCCTCGGGGTGCCACAGGAGCGTGACCTTCCGCCGCGGCGGGGCCGCGGCCATCCGCTCGAGCGCGGCCCGGCCCACGAAGTCGTGGTCGAACCGGACGACGCGGTCGTAGCCGATGTCGTAGGGGGACAGGTAGTAGTCGGCGATGTCGGTCGAGTCGACGCTCCCGCCGAGCGACCCGACGGCCGTGGCCGGCAGCCACTCGCGGTAGGCCGAAAGCCGCGGGTCGTCGTCGAAGATCGCCGGCAGCGGGGCGGGCACCCAGCCGGACTCCAGGTTGGCCGTGGAGTAGGCCTTTGCGCCCGCGCGGACGAGTCCGTGGGCGGCGCCGGCCTCGAGCAGGGCGGCGAGCACGGCCTCGCCGTCCTCCCACGGGCCGAACAGCTCGAAACCCGGCTGGCCCGCCATGCCGTGGCGCAGGCCACGGACGCGCCTGCCCGCGATCGTGAACTCGGCCATGTGGAAGAACTTCGTGGGCGGCAACGGGCTCCCGGTGGCCGTCTCGATGACGGCGACGGCGGTGGGCCCCTGCAGCTCGTAGCGGTACAGCCGGGGCGGCCCGGAGCGGATGGCCGAGTTGTCGTCGCGCTCGGCGCTCGCCCGGTAGTCGCCCGTCTCGAGGTGGAACTGCACCCAGTCGACCACGAAGGGGTGCCCGACCAGGTCGAACAGGTCCTCCTCGAGGTGGAAGAGGATCGCGTCGCCGATCAGGTGGCCGCTGGGGCCGACGGCGACGAACTGCTTGGCCCGGTTCACGCCGAAGTTCGCGAACGTGTTCACGCCGAGGTCGGCGAGCAGCCGCAGCGCGTCCGGTCCCTGGATGAACAGGTCCGTCATGTGGTGCGACTGGTCGAGCAGGGCGCAGGTCGTGGCCCACGCCCGCTGCTCGGAGCGCCAGTTGGTGAACTCGGGCGCGATGGGGAAGATGTGCGCCGGCGTCGGGGCGTTCCGCAGCAGGTCGACCGGGTTCCCGACGCGAGCGATCGCGGCGGAGAGGGTCTCGGAGGGCACGTCTCGACGGTAGGAATCGGCCGCCCGGGCGCTCATCGCGCGGATGACGGCATCGAGGTGGCGGTCCGTCGGGCGCGAACCAGGACAGATGACGCTGGCCGGTGGCGCCGGGCGGCCCGCTCAGGCGGCGGCGCCGAACCAGCGGGGCAGCCGGTCGAGCAGGTCGTCCTGGTCGTCGCCGACCCACGCCACGTGGCCGTCCGGGCGCAGCAGCACGGCCGGCGCGTCCAGCTCGTCGCTGGTGTCGACGACGTGGTCGACGCGGTCGGCCCACCCGGCGACCGAGAGCCGGCCCGTCTGGTCGAGCAGCAGCCCGCGGCCGCGGTGCATCAGCGGGTAGAGGCGCCCCCGGGAGAGCGTGAGGTCGCGCATCCGCCTGCCGACCAGGTCGGGTTCCTCGCCGAGGTCGTAGCGGAGCCCGATCGCGGTGATCTTCTCGCTCAGGTGCCTGCTCACGTCCTCGAAGGCCACGAGTTCGGCCAGCAGCCGGCGCACCGCCTGAGCGCCCGGTCCGGGCGAGAGCAGCTCCCACTGCGCGCGGGTGTTGTCCAGCACCGCCGCGGCCACCGGGTGCCGTTCGGCGTGGTAGGTGTCGAGCAGGCCGGCGGGCGCCCAGCCGCGGACCTGCGCGGCGAGCTTCCACCCGAGGTTGAACGCGTCCTGGACGCCGAGGTTGAGCCCCTGCCCGCCTGCGGGCGGGTGGGTGTGCGCCGCGTCGCCCGCCAGCAGCACCCGGCCCACCCGGTAGCGCTCGGCCAGCCGGGTGCCGTCGCCGAACCGGGACAGCCACCGCGGTGCGCTATACGTTGAGAGTGGGAACGGTGCGGTGATTCGTTCCCGGGAAATTCGCCTCGAGTCGCGAGCGGCGTTCAGGCCGCCGGTGCGTCCTGCAGTCCGAGCAGGTCCTCCGCCGCGAACCCCACCGTCACCGCGTCCCCCGGCTGCCACGACGTGCCCGCGCCGCGGGGCTGCTCCGCCACCACCGCCGTGCCCGTCGGTTCGAGCTGCAGGTGGTAGCGCACGCTGTCGCCGAGGTAGACGCGACCGGTGACGGTCGCGTTCCGGCGTGCCGCGTCCTGCGGCGCGCCCTCCTCGGGCGGCGAGAGCCGCACCGCGGTCGGGCGGATCCCCACGTGGCCCACCGGGCCCCCGCTCGGCGCGGGCAGCTCCAGCCCGTCGTCGGTGCGGAAGCGCCCGTCGGCCACCTCACCGGCGAAGATGTTCTCCACCCCCATGAAGTCGGCCACGAACACGGTGCGGGGGCGCTCGAACACCTCCGCCGGGCTCCCGACCTGCTCCACCCGCCCGGCGTTCAGCACGGCGATGCGGTCGGAGATGGACAGGGCCTCCTGCTGGTCGTGGGTGACGAACAGGACCGCCTGCCCGAGGCGCTGCTGCAGGGCGCGCAGCTCGAGGCGGATCTCCTGGCGGAGCTTCGCGTCGAGGTTCGACAGCGGCTCGTCCATCAGCAGCACCCGCGGCCGCACCGCCACGGCGCGGGCGACGGCGACGCGCTGCTGCTGCCCGCCCGACAGCTGGCCGGGGTAGCGGTCGGCGAGCTCGGCGATGTCCATCAGCTCGAGCGCCGCCTGCACGCGCTCGGCCACCTCGGCGGCGGGCAGCTTGCGCGCCCGCAGCCCGTAGGCGACGTTGTCCCGCACGCGCAGGTGCGGGAAGAGCGCGTAGTTCTGGAACACGACGGCCGTGTCGCGCCGGTAGGGCGGCACCGTCGTGACGTCGGTGCCCGCGAGCAGCACCCGGCCGCTGTCGGCGGGCAGGAACCCCGCCACGACGTTCAAGGTGGTGGTCTTGCCGCACCCGCTGGGGCCGAGCAGGCTCACCAGCTCGCCCGCCTCGACGTCGACGCGGATGCCGTCCAGCACCGGTGTGGAGCCGAACGACTTGCTGACGTCGTCGATGGTCAGCGCGGTCATCCCTTGACGCCTCCGGACAGGACCTGGCCGAACCTGATGAACCGGTTGGAGACCGCGAGCAGCGTGCCCACCAGCAGGATCTGCACGGTGGACACGGCGGCGAGCGTCGGGTCCACGCGGAACTCGGCGTACTGCACCATCGCCACCGGCAGCGTGATCTGGCCGGGGGAGATGAGGAACAGGCTGATCTCCAGCTCGGCGAACGAGAAGATGAACGCGAACACGAACGCCCCGACCAGCGAGGGCCGAAGCAGCGGCAGCGTCACCCGCCACAGCGTCTGCCACGGGCCGCGGCCGAGGTCGAGCGACGCCCGCTCGACGTCCGTGCCGAGGCCCGCGAGGCCGGCGTGGACGAGCCGGAACGTCCACGGGAGCGTGATCGTGGTGTGGGCGAGCAGCAGGGCACCGAGCGTCGGCACCAGCCGGACCTGCAGCGCCCACGACAGCTGGTAGAGGTAGATGTAGATCGCGACGCCGCTCACGATCGCCGGGATCAGCAGCGGCAGCAGCAACCCGTTCTCCAGCAGGCCGCGCCACCGCAGCCGCGCGCGGGAGAGCCCGAGCGCCGCGAGCAGGCCGAGCGCCGTCGAGAGCACCGCCGTCGACACCGCGAGCACGAACGACAGCTGCAACCCGCCGAACAGCCCGCGCTCGCGGGACAGGCCCGTGAACCAGCGCAGCGAGTAGCCCGGCGGCGGGAACATGAGGAACTCGCTGTCGAACACCGACATCCAGACCACGAGCGCCACCGGCAGCAGCATGAAGCCGAAGACGAGCACGCCCACCGCGGTGAGCCAGCGGGGGAGGGTCATCGGGCCATCCGCCACCCCTCGAACTGACGGCGCAGCAGCGTGCCGTAGAGCGCCACCACCGCGAGGCTCACGACGAGCATGACCGCGGCCATGCAGGCGCCGAACGGCCAGTTGTTGTCCGACGAGATCGTGTCGTAGACGACGGGGGCGAGCATCGGCACCTGAGCGCCGCCGACCAGCCGCGGGGTGGCATAGGCGTTGATGCACAGCACGAACACGAGCGACGTGCCCGCCGCGATCCCCGGCACGATCTGCGGCAGCACGACCTGGCGGAACACCCGCAGCGGGCGGGCACCCAGGTCGAGCGCGGCGCGTTCGGTGTTCGGGTCCACCGCCTCGAGCGAGGCCTGCAACGTGAGCACCATCAGCGGCAGCACCACCGAGGTGATCGCCACCGTGACCGTGGTGGCGGTGCGCAGCAGCTCCACGGGAGTGTCGAGGATCCCGACCGCGGTGAGCACGGTGTTGACCACCCCCGAGTAGCCGAGGAGGGCGACCCAGCCGATCGAGCGCACGACGTTGCCGACGAGCAGCGGGAACACCGTGAGGATGATCAGCAACGCCTTCCTGCGGGGGCTCGCCTTGGTGATCAGGTAGGCCACCGGGAGCGCGAGCAGCAGCGCGAGCGCCGTGGCCGCCGCGGCGACCACCACCGTGCGGGTCAGCGCGCCGACGTGGAAGGGGCTCGTGAACAGCCGGGTGAAGTTCTCCACCGTGAACACCGGCTCCGAGAACGCCGTGCGCGACGGCCGCTCGAAGGCGAACCGCAGGAAGTACACCAGCGGCGCCACGAAGAACACCACCGTGATCACCGCGGCGGGCATCACCAGCAGCCTGCCGGTGCTGCGGTCGAACGTCATCGCCCGTGGACCACCGGGATCACTGGTTGATGAGCTGCTCGACGTACTGCTGGCGCCAGCGCTCGTTGTTCTGCGCGACGTAGCCGAGGTCGATCTGGTAGATCCGCTGCTCCTCCTCGGGGGTGAACCCGATCTCGGCGGTCAGCTCCGGCGACGGGTCGACGTCGGTGACCGTCGGCCAGTAGCCCATGTTCTCGGCGAACCGCAGCTGCGCCTCGGGGTCCAGCGCCGCGTCGAGGTAGGCGTGGGCGGCGTCCGGGTCGGGGGCGTTGGCCGGGATGCCGAGGGTGAACACGACCGGGAACGTGCCCTCCCGCGCCACGACCGACGCGAGCGGCGCCCCGGCCTGCCGCCACTGGTAGGCGCGCGCCTTCCAGTTGAAGGCGAGCCACACCTCGCCCGACATCAGCGCCTGGCCGAGCTGCTCCTGGGACTCGTAGACGCGCACGGTGCCCTTGCGCTCGAGCATCCGCTGCCAGCCCGCGTCCCAGTCGTTGCCCGGGTCGCCGCCCGCCTCCAGCGCCGCCGCCATGAAGTACTCGGTGGCCCACTGGATCGACATGATCCCGATGCGGCCGGCGTAGGCGGGGTCGAAGAACACCTCGTAGCTGGTGGGCGCCGGGTTCACGTGCTCGGTGTTGTAGATGATCACACCGGCGCTGTAGATGTGCGGCACCCACAGGTCGTTGCGGAAGTCCTCGCGGATGTCGGCGTAGTTGGACAGGCGCGCCGGGTCGATCCTCGCCAGCAGCGAGGCGTCGGCCATCTCCTGCGCCTGCTGGTCCGACAGCGCCGTGACGTCGATGGTGCCCGGCCCGCCGGTCTGGCCCTCCGTGCGCATCTTCGTCATGCGCGCGACCTGGTCGGCCACGTCGTAGACCACCGTGGGCGCGCCCTCGGTCCGGGCCAGCGCCGGCTCGACGAAGTCCTGCAGGAACTTCTGGTAGTCGCCGCCCCAGGTGCCGACGGTGACCGAGCCGGCCTCCCCGCCACCGCCCGCGCCGGGGTTCGGCGGCGGGGCCCCGCCGCAGGCCGCGAGCCCGAGCGCGGCGCCGGCGGCGCCGGAGAGCTTCAGGAACCGCCGGCGGGGGAGCTGCACCACGTCGACCTCCTCCTTGCTCCGGAAGGAGGCGATCATAGGCCGATCGGATCACCTAGTGTCAGCACGTGGCCGAAGAAGCTCCCCAGAACGAGAAACCAGAGCCCCCGACGGACGACCTGGTCACCACCTCGCACACGGTGCGCACCGCCGACGGCGAGCTGGCCTACACCGCGACGGCGGGCCGCATCGTCGTGCGGCGCGAGAAGCACGCCGACGACGGGACGTTCGACGGGCACGAGCCGCACGCCGAGGTGTTCCTGGTCGCCTACACCGTCGACGGCGCCGACCCGGGCACCCGGCCGGTCACGATCGCGTTCAACGGCGGGCCCGGCTCGTCGAGCGTGTGGCTGCACATGGGCCTGTTCGGGCCGCGCCGCGTCGTGATGGGGGACGCGGGCGCGCTCACCCCGCCGCCGTGGGGGCTCACCGACAACGCCGAGACCCTGCTCGCCCACTCCGACCTGGTGTTCATCGACCCCGTCTCCACCGGCTACTCGCGCGCCGTCGAGGGCGGCAAGCCCGCCGAGTTCCACGGGTTCACCGGCGACGTCGAGACGGTCGGCGAGGTCATCCGGCTGTGGATCACCCGCAACGAGCGGTGGCTGTCGCCGAAGTTCCTCGCGGGCGAGTCGTACGGCACGCTGCGGGCGGCGGCGCTCGCCCAGCACCTGCAGGACCGCTACGGCATGTACGTCAACGGCCTGATGCTGATCTCGAGCGTGCTCGACATGGGCACGATCCGGTTCACCGAGGGCAACGACCGGCCGTACCCGCTCTACCTGCCGACGTACGCCGCGATCGCCCACTACCACGGCCTGCACCCGGGCCGGACGCTCGACGAGGTGCTCGCCGACGCCACCGAGTTCGCCTCCCGCGAGTACCCGTGGGCGCTCGCCATGGGCAATCGGCTCCCCGCCGCCGACCTCGACCGGGTGGCCGCCCGGCTCGCGGCGCTGTCCGGGCTGGACGAGGGCTACGTGCGGCGGGTGCGCCTGCGGATCGAGCACCAGCGGTTCTTCCGCGAGCTGCTGCGCGAGCGCGGGCGCACGGTCGGGCGGATCGATGGCCGGTTCACCGGGTGGGAGCCCGACGACGGGGGAGAGGCGCCCAGCTACGACCCGTCGATCGCGGCGATCACCGGCCCGTACACGGCCGCGATCAACTCCCACGTGCGCACCACGCTCGGCTACGCCAACGACCTGCCCTACGAGATCCTCACCAGCCGCGTGCAGCCCTGGTCGTACAAGGAGTTCGAGGGCCGGCCGGTCTCGGTGGTGGGGAAGCTCTCGGCCGCGATGCGCGCCAACCCGCACCTGCGCGTGCACGTCGCGTGCGGCTACCACGACGGCGCCACGCCGTACTTCGCGGCCGAGCAGGTGCTCGCCCAGCTGCCGATCCCCGACGAGCTGCGCGACCGGATCGAGGTCCGCTACTACGAGGCCGGGCACATGATGTACGTCCACGAGCCGAGCCGGCTGCGGCAGTCGGCCGACCTCGCGGCGTTCGTCACCGCAGGGCGCTGAGGTCCATCACGTTCCGGTCGGGATCGGCCGGGTCGTGGAGCACCCGGACGTGGGTGCGGCCGAGCAGGCGGGGCCCCGGGTCCTCGCGCAGGCCGTCGCTGCTGGCGACGTGGGTGCGGCCGGTACGGGGGTCGTACCAGGTGGCGTGCACGACGTACGGGTGCCTGCCGTTGATCCGCGAGGTGAAGTCGACGCCCACGTCCGCGATCTCCGCCCAGACCTCGCGGCCCTCCTGCCGGAGCCAGGTGCGCCGCCGCGCGTCGCGGCGGCCCTTGACGAACAGCACGGACCCGAGCGGGGCGAACACGATGCCGATGCCGCCGACGATCAGCGCCGCGAGGTAGGCCGACCAGGTGGACGCGATCTGCGCGTCCGCCGGGTCGGCCGGGTCGTAGGCCACGGGGACGGTGTCGCCCTCGGCGTACGCGGGCGGGTTCGTACCGACGGAGCTCGAGAACGAGTACTGCCGCCCGCCGACGGTGTACTCCACGGTCGGGTACCACGCGGTGCTGCGGCGGCCGTCGGTGCTCGACGAGATCCGCTCGGTCACCGCGACCACGGTGCCGTCGGTCCGCTCCGCCGACGCGAGGAAGTTCGCGGTCGAGGCGGCGAGCGCGATCCCGACGCCGAGCAGCACCAGCCCGACCAGCCCGAAGATGCCCCCGACGAGCGTGAAGAGCCGGCCCCTGGTCATGGCAGCGATCATGCAGGAAACTCACCCGATGCCGCGCGTGCGGACGGGCGAATCGGTGGTAGCCCGAGTGGTACGGGTGCTGGAGGCGTTCACCTCCGACGAACGGGCGCTCACGGTCACCGAGATCGCCCGGCGCTCCGCCCTGCCCCTGGCCACGGCGTCGCGGCTGGTGGCCGAGCTCGCCGCGCACGGCCTGCTGGTGCGCAGCGGCGGGTCGGTCCGCGTCGGCGTGCGGATGTGGGAGCTGGCCCAGCGCGCCTCGCCCACCCTCTCGTTGCGCGAGGCGGCGATGCCGTTCCTCGAGGACCTGCACGCCGTGATCGGCCAGCACGTGCAGCTCGGCGTCCTCGACGGCGACGAGGTGCTGTTCGTGGAGCGGATGTCCGCGCCGAACGCGGTGATCAACTACACGCGCATCGCCGGGCGGCTGCCGCTGCACGCGTCCTCGTCCGGGCTCGTGCTGCTCGCCCACGCGCCGGTCGAGCAGCAGGAACGCGTGCTCGCCTCCCCGCTGCAGCGCCTCACCCCGCACACCCCCACCGAACCGCGGCAGGTGCGGGCGACGCTCGCCGACATCCGCGCCCGGGGCTACGCCCTGTGCCCGGGCTTCATCCACGTCGACGCCACCGGGGTGGCGGCGCCCGTGCGCGACGGCTCCGGGGCCGTGGTCGCGGCGATCGGCACCGTGGTGCCCAACGACGGCAACGCCTACGTCCACGTCCCGGCGCTGCTGGCGGCGGCCCGGGGGATCGGTCGCGGTCTCGTCTCTCATTGATTGAGAACGCCGTATCGCCCGGTTCCGGCGCCCGCCGATCCTGCCCGGCGTGAACGGTGCTGTGAACGGTGCTGTGAGCGGCGCTGCCGCGGCGAACGTCGTCTCGCTCGAGGTCGTCTCCAAACAACCCGTCGCCGAGGGCGTGGTCGCGCTGACGCTCGCCCGTCCGGACCGGCGCCGCCTGCCGGACTGGACGCCGGGCGCGCACATCGACCTCGTCCTGCCGAACGGGTGCACCCGCCAGTACTCGCTGTGCGGCGACCGCTTCGACGCCCACACCTACCGGATCGGCGTGCTGCGCGAGCCCGGCGGCCGCGGCGGCTCGGCGTACGTGCACGACGTGCTCGCGACCGGGGACCTGGTCGGCGTCGGCGGGCCGCGCAACAACTTCCCGCTCGTCCCGTCGGGGTCGTACCTGTTCGTGGCGGGCGGGATCGGCATCACCCCGCTGCTGCCGATGATCCACCAGGCCGCCCTCCTCGGCGCCGACTGGCGGCTGCTCTACGGCGGCCGCACCCGCGCGTCGATGGCGTTCCGCGAGGAGCTCGCCGCCTACCCCGACCGCGTGCAGCTCGTCCCGCAGGACGAGCACGGCCTGCTCGACCTCGCGGCGTTCCTCGGCGCGCCGCGCGAGGGCGTGAAGGTGTACTGCTGCGGCCCGGCGCCGTTGCTCGCGGCCGCGCAGCGGGCCTGCGCGGGGTGGCCGCCGTACACGCTGCACCTGGAGCGGTTCGTCGCGGCGGAGCGGGCCGCGCCCGCCCGCCCCGGTCCGTTCACCGTGGAGTTGGCCCGCGCCGGCGTGGTCGTCGACGTGCCGCCCGAGGCCTCGGTGCTCGACGCCGTGCGCGCCGCGGGGGTGGAGGTGCTGTCGTCCTGCCGGCAGGGGATCTGCGGCACCTGCGAGACGACCGTGCTCTCCGGCCGCCCCGACCACCGCGACGCGATCCTCGCCGACCACGAGCGCGCCGCGAACGACTGCATGTTCCCGTGCGTGTCGCGCTCCTGCGACGACCGGCTCGTGCTCGACCTGTAGGAGGTGCCGTGACCACCGTGCCCGCGACCACCGTGCCCGTGACCACCGTGCCCGCGACCGCCCCGCCCGGGGTGCCCGCCGTGGACGCCGACCCGTTCTCCCACGAGGTGCTCTCCGACCCGCTGCCGCTGCACGCGCGGCTGCGCGAGGCCGGGCCCGTCGCGTACCTCACCCGGTACGGCGTCTACGCGTTCGCCCGCTACGAGCAGGTGCACGCCGCCCTCACCAACTGGCAGGGCTTCGAGTCCGGGGCCGGGGTGGGCCTGACGAACTTCCGGTACGAGAAGCCGTGGCGCCCGCCCAGCCTGCTGCTCGAGGCCGACCCGCCGCGCCACGACGCCCCGCGGCGGGTGCTGTCGGCGATCCTGGGTGCGCGGGCGCTGCGCCGGCTGCGCGACGAGTGGGCGGCCGCGGCGGAGCAGCTCGTCGACGAGGTGCTCACCGGGGCCCGCACCGAGCTCGACGCCGTCCCGGCGCTCGCCGAGGCGTTCCCGCTGCGCGTGTTCCCGGACGCGGTCGGCCTGCCGCCCGAGGGGCGGGAGAACCTGCTGCCCTACGGCGACCACGCGTTCAACGCGTTCGGCCCGAACAACGACCTCGTCGCCAAGGGCGCGCCGCGGGTGGCGGAGCTGTCGGCGTGGGTGGCCTCCCGGTGCGCGCGGGAGGCCCTCGCACCGGGAGGGTTCGGCGCCCGGATCTGGGAGGCGGCCGACCGCGGCGAGATCACCCACGAGCAGGCGCCGCTCGTGGTCCGCTCGCTGCTCACCGCGGGCGTCGACACCACCGTCCACGCGCTGGGCGCCGTGCTGCACGCGCTGGCCACCCACCCGCGGCAGTGGGACCGGCTGCGGGAGGACCCCCGGCTCGCGCGGGTGGCCTTCGACGAGGCCGTGCGCTGGGAGTCGCCGGTGCAGACGTTCTTCCGCACCGCCACCACGGACGTCACCGTCGCCGACGGCGTCGTCGTCCCGGAGGGGTGCAAGATCCTCATGTTCCTGGCCGCGGCGAACCGCGACCCCCGGCGCTGGGCGGACCCCGACGCGTTCGACCTGTCCCGCGACCCGTCCGGGCACGTCGGGTTCGGCATGGGTATCCACCAGTGCGTCGGCCAGCACGTGGCGCGGCTCGAGGCGGAGGCCCTGCTCACCGCGCTCGCCCGCCGGGTGACCCGGATCGAGCCCGCCGGGCCGGGGCGACGCCACCACAACAACACCCTGCGCGCGTGGGCGTCGCTGCCGATGCGGCTGTCGGCCTGAGCCGGCGCGGTCCGGCTAGCTAGCGCAGCGGCGCCGTGCGGGCGCGCAGGAGCGCGCGCACGCCGACGACGACGTAGACGACCAGCAGCACGAACATGATCGTGCTGACCCAGACCGCGGCGGGCCGCTGCGCCGTGCCCGCGATCGCCTCGCCGATCTTGAGCGCGTTCATCGACGACCCCAGCGCCCCGAGCACGGCGATCACGAGCGCGACGATGATCGCCAGGCGCCGGCGCGACTCCGCGCGGGCGACCGCGGCGCAGACGAGCAGCGGAACCCCGACGAATGCGGGGATGAGGGCCGTGACGCTCACGGCCGAGGTGAGGACGTAGGCGCCGACGCCGAGGACGACGAGCGCGATGCCGAGAGCGGTGGTGAACCGGACCATCTCGACATTCTACGAGACGTCGAAACTCGGGTGGGCGGCGGCGCCGACCGGGGCGACGAGGGTCGCGCCGCGCCACCCGCGCAGCGAGTTGACCAGCGCGAGCCCCTCGGCCCGGCGCAGGTCGTCCGGGCGCAGGACCCGTTCGGCGAGCTCGCCGCGGGCGAGGAGGAGGCCGCGCCGCACCCCGGGCAGCACGCCGCAGTCCAGCGGGGGCGTCCACCACCGCCCGTCGAGCCGGACGGCGAGGTTCGCGGTGGTGGACTCGGTGACCTCGCCGCGCTCGTTGGTGAGCACCACGTCGTCGGCCTCGGGGTGGCGGGCCAGGCGGGAGGTGTAGGGCTCGCGCAGGCTCGTCTTGTGGTGCGGCCAGCACGCGGTCGAGTCGATCGGTTCCGGGTCGATCGCGAGGCGGACCGGGCCCGCCGGCGGCGGGGGGAGGTCCTCGACGTCGACGCCCACGGTGCCGTCGCGGTAGCAGCGCAGCCGGACCCGGGCATCCCCCGCCCCCGCGAGCCGCGCGGCGAGGGCGCCCCGGGCGGCGGCGGCGTCGAAGCGGAAGCCGAAGTAGTCCGCCGAGGCCGCGACCCGGGCGAGGTGGGCGTCGAGCGAGCGCAGCGCGCCGGCCTCGTGGCGCATGGTCTCCAGCAGGTGGAACTCGCGGGGGCGCTCCTCGAGCACCCGGGCCTTCGCGAGCAGCTCCGCGTACTCGGCCGCCGGCCGGGAGCTCCAGGTGATCCCGCCGCCGGTGCCGTAGGTGGCGGTGCCGTCGGCGCGGTCGAGGAGCACCGTGCGGATCGCCACGGAGAACCGGGCCCGCATCGGCGCGCCCGGCGGGGCGACCAGCCCGACCGCGCCGCAGTACACCCCGCGGGGCGCGGCCTCGAGGTCGCGGATCAGCTCCATCGTGCGGGGCTTCGGGGCACCGGTGACCGACCCGCAGGGGAACAGGGCGCGGAAGACGTCGGCGATCCCGACCCCGGGGCGCAGCCGCGCGGTGACGTCCGAGGTCAGCTGGTGCACGGTCGCGAACCGTTCGGCGTGCAGCAGGCGCGGCACGCGCACGCTGCCGGTCGCCGCGACGCGGGCCAGGTCGTTGCGCACGAGGTCGACGATCATGACGTTCTCGGCGCGCTCCTTGGGGCTGGAGCGCAGCCGGGCGACGATCCGCTCGTCCTCGGCGACGGTGCGGCCGCGGGCGGCGGTGCCCTTCATCGGGCGCATGAGGATGCGCTCGCCCGCCAGCTCGAAGAACAGCTCGGGGCTCGCGCTCGCCACGACGAACCGCCCGGTGTCGAGGTAGGCGTTGTAGGCGCCGCGCTGGCCGAGCGCGAGGTCCCGGTACAGCTGCTCGGGGTCGCCGTCGAACGTGGCCGCGAGCCGGGTGGTGAGGTTGCACTGGTAGGTCTCGCCCGCGGCGATCCGCGACCGCACCTCCTCGACGACGGCGCGGTGCGTGCGCTCGTCCCACGCCGCCGACCACGCCCCGCCCGCCCGTCGCCCCGGACCGGGGCGCAGCGGGTCGGCGTCCCGCGGCGCCGCGGCGAGGCCGAACCACGCCGGCGGCAGCCCGTCGACCGGCTCCCGGGTGGCGAGGACCGGATCGAGACCGGGCGCTGCCTCGTAGGCGACGAACCCGAACGCCCACGCGCCCGCGGCGGTGCGTCGCTCCACCTCGTCGAGCACGGCCGGCACCTCCCCGGGCTCGCGCGCCGCGAGCACCTGCTCGGCGGCGGGGAAGCGGATCGCCGAGCCCGCGACCAGGTCGTCGAACCGTGCGTGCACCAGCGAATCCTCCCCGCTCGCCGCGCGGGGCGGATCGGCGGTCCGGGCGGTCCGGGCTGCGCCATCCGTCGCGGCCGGTCCCGCCCCCTGGTGTGTGGACCCCTTCCTCCGTATCGTGGATCCACTTCGCCCGGTCCAGGATGCACAGGGGTTGCGGATGCTGAAGCAGGCGGACAACGAACGGGTCACGCGGTCCGGGCCGGGGACGCCGCTGGGGCGGCTGATGCGCGCGTACTGGCAGCCCGCGGCGCTGGTGTCGGAGATGCCCGACGACCGGCCGGTCAAGGCGGTGCGGCTGCTCGGCGAGGACCTCGTGCTGTTCCGCCGCGACGGCGGGTGGAGCCTCGTCGGCCGCTACTGCGCCCACCGGGGCGTCGACCTGTCCTTCGGGCGGCTGGAGGACGGCGGCCTGCGCTGCCTCTACCACGGCTGGCTCTACGGCCCCGACGGGCGCTGCCTCGAGCAGCCCGCCGAGCCGGAGCACTCGACGTTCGCCTCCCGGGTGCGCATCCCGAGCTACCCCTGCGAGGAGCGCAACGGGATCGTGTTCGCCTACCTCGGCGAGGGCGACCCGCCCCCGTTCCCCGACTACGACTGCTTCACCGCGCCCGAGGCGTACACGTTCGCGTTCAAGGGGCTCTGGGAGTGCAACTGGCTGCAGGGCCTCGAGGGTGGGATCGACCCGAGCCACGTGTCGTTCCTGCACCGGTTCGTGGGCGAGGACCCGCGTGAGGTGTACGGCCAGCAGTTCAGCGAGGTCGTCGAGGGGACCGACAAGAAGCTCTCGCAGCTCGTCGCCGAGAACCACCGGCCCGACATCGAGGTGGAGCCCGCCGAGCACGGCCTGCGGGTCTACGCGGTCCGCCGGCTCACCGAACGGCTCAACCACGTCCGGGTCACCAACCTGGTGTTCCCCAACGCCTTCGTCGTGCCGTTCGGCAACGACCGCGTCTTCTGCCAGTGGCACGTGCCGGTCGACGACGAGAACCACTACTGGTACATGATCTTCTACGACTTCGCGGAGGAGACCGACAAGGAGACGCTGCTCGCCCAGCGGCTCTCCGAGGTCTCGCTCCCGGACTACCGGCCGCTGCGCAACCGCTCCAACAACTGGGGCTTCGACCCGGTCGAGCAGCGCGAGCTCACCTACACCGGCATGGGGCTCGACATCAACGTCCACGACCAGTGGGCCGTGGAGAGCATGGGCCGCATCCAGGACCGCACGGTGGAGCGGCTCGGCGTCTCCGACCGGGCGATCACCGCGTACCGCCGGATGCTGCTGCGGTCGATCGACGCGTTCGCGGCGGGCCGCCCCACGCCCGGCCGCCCCGTCGACGCGGCCGCCGCCCGCGCGCTCACCGGCCCGCTCGCCGTCGACACGATCGCGCCGAGCGACGACTGGGAACGGGCGTGGCGGGAGCGCGAACAGCGGCGGCGCGCGCGATCGCCGTGGGCTGCGGCCCGCTCGGTGCAGGCAGCCGATGCGTAGCGTGGACGAGCGCCCGGTCTCCGAGGCGGGCGGCGGGAGCGCCGTGCGCCCGATGCTCGCCGTCGACCGGGAGGGCTTCGTCGCCCGCCACGGGCTGTGGGACGACGCGAAGCACGCCGCGGCCGCGCAGCTGCGCCGCGTGGTCGATGAGCTGGGCGTCGAGCGGGTGCGGATCGGGTTCGCCGACCAGCACGGCGTGGTGCACGGCAAGACCGTCACCCGGGAGGCGTTGCCCGCCGCGCTGCGCTCCGGGATCACCGTGCCGTCGTCGCTGCTGATCAAGGACACGTCCGGCCGCACGGTCCCGCCGGTGTTCACCGCCGACCCCGGGCTCGGCGTCGGCGGCTTCGCCGGGGTGGGCGACGTCGTGCTCGTGGCGGACCCGACCACGTTCCGGGTGCTGCCGTGGTCGCGCGACACCGGGTGGCTGCTGTGCGACGTGCACTTCCCGGACGGGCGGCGGGTGCCGTTCTGCACGCGCGGGCTGCTGCGCGACGAGCTGCGCCGGCTCGCGGCCACCGGGCTCGAGCTGACCGTCGGCGTGGAGCTGGAGTTCCACGTCTTCGGCGAGCCCGGCGCGGACGGCGTCCCGACCCCGCTCACCGGCGGCGGCCAGCTCCTGCACGAGGAGGGCCTCGACCGCCACGACGACCTCGTCCGCACCCTGCACCGCGGGCTCACCGACCTCGACCTGCCCGTGCGCTCGCTGGAGCTGGAGTTCGGGCCGAGCCAGTTCGAGGTCACCCTCGCCGCCCGGGCCGCCCACCGGGCCGCCGATGACGTCGTGCTGACCCGGGCCGCGATCCGGCAGCTGTGCCGGCGCGCCGGGCTGCGCGCCACGTTCATGTCGCGGCCCGCGGGCAGCGAGTCGGCCAGCACCGGCTGGCACCTGCACCAGTCGCTGCGCGACGGCACCGGGCGGGCCGTCATGGAC
This sequence comes from Pseudonocardia sp., assembly GCF_035305885.1. Taxonomy (GTDB): domain Bacteria; phylum Actinomycetota; class Actinomycetes; order Mycobacteriales; family Pseudonocardiaceae; genus Pseudonocardia. The sequence goes on along the minus strand of NZ_DATGOP010000009.1, from coordinate 17,317 downwards.
GAGCCCGGCGAGGTCCTCTCGGCGACCGGCAGGCGGTGGCTGGGCGGGCTGCTCGCGCACGCGGCGGCCGGGTCGGTCTTCGCGACGCCCACGGTCAACGGCTACAAGCGGTTCCGGCCGCATTCGCTCGCGCCGGACCGGGTGGGCTGGGGGATCGACAACCGGGCCGCGATGATCCGGGTCGTGCCGGACCGCGGGGAGGGAGCGCGGCTGGAGAACCGCGCGGGCGAGCCCGCCGCGAACCCGTACCTCTACATCGCGGCACAGGTGGTCGCCGGGCGGGACGGGATCGCGACCGCGGCCGATCCCGGCGAGCCGCTCGACGCGCCCTACTCGGCGCCGGTGGCGGCGCTGCCCCGCTCGCTGGGCGAGGCGCTCGACGCGCTGGCCGCCGACCCGGTGTTCGAGCGGGCGTGGGGGAGCGAGGTCGTGCGCTGGTTCACCACGCTGAAGCGGGCCGAGTACGAGCGCTACCTCGCCCACGTGTCCGACTGGGAGCAGCGCGAGTACTTCGGGCTGCTGTGAGCCGGTCAGCCGCGGAACACCGTGCGGGAGCGCCGCTCGTACCAGCGGGCGAGCGCCTCGCCCGCGGCGATGACGTGGTCGCGCATCAGCCTGCGGGCGAGCTCGCCGTCGCCCGCCGCGAGCGCGTCGACGATCTGCTCGTGCTGGGCGAGGTTGTTGCTGCGCAGCCGCGGGTTGTCGCGCAGCACGAGCTCGGCGACGTTGCGCGGGAACGCGTCGTTGATGTCGCGGATGGTGCGGGCGAGCCGCTCGTTCCCGGCGACCTCGTGGATGAGCGCGTGGAACCGGTCGTTCGCCACGGTGAGCGGGGACGGCGCGCCGTCGGCGGCGGGCGGGTCCTCGCGCACGACCTCGAGCGTGCGCCGCAGCTCGTCGAGGTGCTCGGCGGTCACCTCGCCGACGGCGCGGACGCAGGCGAGCCCCTCCAGCTCGGCCCGCACCTCGTAGGCCTCCCTGACCTCCCACGGCGCGGGGACGCGCACCACCGCCCCGCGGCGGGGCAGCACCTCGATCAGCCCGCCAGCCTGCAGCTGGCGCAGCGCCTCCCGGATCGGTGTGCGGCTGACCCCGAGTGCCGCGGCGAGCTCGGCCTGGCGCAGCTGGGCGCCGATCGGGATCTCGCCCGACATGATCCGGGCGCGGATCGCGGCGGCGGTCTCGTCGACGAGGGCGCTCGGCCCACGCGGAGCCGGGTCGGAGTCCACGCTCGAAGCCCCTTCCGCCCGACGGTGCCGGACCCAGCATCGCGTCGGGATACCGGAATCGCAACCTGGGATCCAAGGGTAGGGGGTGCCGGCCGGCGCTGTGTGAAGTTCACCGCGGGTGGGCGGGGTCCGGTGGTGGCGGCCGCGGTCAGTGCAGCGCCAGGGTGCGGATGAGCAGGCGGGCGGCGTCGCCGCCGGACTCCACCGCGATCCGCACGGCGGAGGGGACGTCGAGGTCACCCAGTAGCGCCGCGCGCACGCGCTCCACGGCGGCCTCGCTCGTGCCCGGGGTGCCGCCCGCGCCGTAGAGCTCCTCGAGCAGGGCCGTCGCGTCCGCGAGCGCGCCCGGCCGGTACTCCCAGGCCTGGTCCCACCGGCGATCCAGCAGCATCAGGCGCACGGCCGCACCCGGGGCGTCACGCAGCAGGTCGCCCACCAGCACGAGGTTGCCGGTGGACTTGGCCATCTTGGCCCCGTCGAGGCAGACCGTGCCGACGTGGACCTGCCGCCGCGCGAACGGCGCTGCGCCGGTGGCCGCCTCGACCATCGCCGCCTGGTAGACGTGGTGCGGGAACGCGAGGTCCGCGCCCCCGGTGAGCACGTCGACCACCCCGCCGAGCGTGGCGAGCGCCATCGCCGCGCACTCGGCGTGCCAGCCCGGGCGGCCGGGGCCCCACGGGCTCGGCCAGGCCGGGTCGCCCGGCCCGGACCGCTGCCACACGGCCACGTCGAACGGGTCGTCGCGCAGCGGGTCGTCCGGGCGGTCGCCGTACTCCGTCGACAGCGCGAGCGCCTCGTCCCGGGACAGGCCCACGGTGTCCGGCAGGTGCGCCCCCCGGAAGAACACGTGCCCGTCGCGCTCGTAGGCCGCGCCCGTGGCGAGCAGCGCGGACGCCAGCCGGACCACGTGCTCGACGTGGTGGCGGGCGTGCGGCGCGTGGGTCGGCGGCCGGACGTGCAGCGCGGCCATGTCCCGGTCGAACCAGTACTCCTGGATCAGGCCGAACTCGTCGTAGGACCGGCCCCGCTCGGCGGCCGCGCGGGTCAGCACGTCGTCGACGTCGGTGACGTTGCGCGTGAGGACGGCGTCGATCCCGGTCAGCCGGATCACCTGGCGGAGCACGTCGGTCCACACGAACGCCGACGCGTGACCCAGGTGCGTCACGTCGTAGGGGGTGATCCCGCAGGAGTAGATGCGGGCGGGAACGGTGAGCGGCAGCGGCGCGCCGGCCAGCACCAGCGTCCCGGACGGCCCGCTGCTCGGCTCGGGCACCGTGTGACCCGTCGGTCCGGACATCGGTCCATGGTGGCACGTCCGGCGGCCACGCGGGTCGACCGGAACGGGTGGCGGCCCCCGCGGGCGAATAGGGTCGCCCCGTGGCGTTCACGCATCGCTCCCTCGCGGCGCGGGAGGCGATCCTCGCCGCGGCGCGCGCGCGTTTCACCGAGCAGGGCTACGACCGCACGACCATCCGCCAGGTGGCCGCCGACGCCGGCATCGACCCGTCCATGGTGATGCGGTACTACGGCAGCAAGGAGGGCCTGTTCGCCGCGGCCGTGGACGTCGACCTGCGGCTGCCCGACCTCACGACGTTCCCGCGCGCGCAGGTCGCGGGCGTGCTGGCCCGGCACTTCGTGGCGATGTGGGGCGGTGAGGAGGGTGGGCCGCTGCGCATCCTGCTGCGGTCGGCCGTGACGCACGAGGTGGCGGCCGAGCGGCTGCGGGCGGTGTTCGCCGACCAGGTGGCCGGGATGGTTCGCGGCCTGCTGGGGGAGGGGCCGGGGACGGTCGTGCGGGCCGGGCTGCTCAGCACGCAGCTGCTCGGGGTCGCGCTGACCCGCTACGTCCTGCGGCTGCCCCCGGTGGTCGCGATGAGCGACGAGGAGGTCGTCGCGATCGTCACCGAGTTCGTCGACCGCATCCTCAACGGCCCGCTGCCCCCCTCCGCGGACGGGGCGCGGCCCGTCGCGGGATGACCGCCCGGCGCGCTCGACCGCTCCGCGGGCCGGTCGTGCTCTGCCCGCGGTGGGGAAGCGGCCCGGCGGCGGTGACAGACGGGCTCCGCGCCCGCGGGAAACCGGTTGCCCGCCCTGGCGGCGGCGAGGTCGAATCGGGCCGTGCCCTTCGACGCGATGTCCTTCGATCCGCGCACGAGCTTCGGCCCGCAGGTGGCGGCCACCTACGACGAACAGCCCCGGGGTGACGAGGAGGCGGCCGTGGCCCGGCTCGCCGAGCTGGCGCGGGGAGGGCCCGCGCTCGAGCTCGCGATCGGCACCGGCCGGATCGCCCTGCCGCTCGCCGCGACCGGCGTCCGCGTGGACGGCATCGAGCTCTCCGAGGCCATGATCGAGAAGCTGCGGGCGAAGCCGGGCGGCGACGCGCTCGCGGTGACCTGCGGCGACATGGCCGAGGTGCAGCTGTCGGACCGCTACCGGCTGGTCTACGTCGTGTTCAACTCGCTGATGAACCTCATCACCCAGGACCAGCAGGTCGCCTGCGTCGCCAACGCGGCCCGCCACCTCACCGACGACGGCGTGTTCGTCGTCGAGAACGTCGTCCCGGACCCGATGTACGGGCTGCGGCAGGACCGTGACGGCGTCGACCAGTACGTCGACGCGTCCCGGGTCGAGCCCGGGCGCGTGTCGGTCGAGGTGGGCCGGTTCGACCGGGCCACCCAGCGCGTCGACAAGTGCCACGTCCAGCTCACCGAGTCCGGCTTCCGCCTCGACCCGCTCGCGCTGCGCTACGTCTGGCCCAGCGAGCTCGACCTCATGGCCCGGCTCGCCGGGCTGCGGCTGCTGCACCGCTGGGGCGGCTGGGCGGGTGAGCCGTTCGACGGGCGCAGCCTGCGCCACGTCTCGGTCTACCGGCGCTGACCGGCGTCACGCCGCGTAACGCTCGCGGTAGCCGCGCAGGCGGTCCAGCCCGGCCGGGGACGCCGCCCCGGTGACCACCGCGCCCTCGCCGAGCAGCACCGCGGCGAGGTCGTCGAGCACCCACAGCGCCCCGAGCGGGCACGACAGCGAGGCCCACCGCATCGCGTCCACCTCCACCACGCGCCCGCCGCGCACCGCGCCGAGCCGCTGCCACAGCGGTTCGGAACGCAGGAAGGTCGGGTCGGCGGTCGGCCCGGTCAGGAGCAGGACGACGTCGGCGTCGTGCTCGGTGAACCGCTCGGTCGAGATCGGGACGAACGGGGTGGCGGGGTCGGTGAGGCCCCGCTGCGCCGCCGGGCGGGGCAGGCCGAGCGCGGCGGCGACGGAGCCGGCCGGCGTCCCGGCGCCGAGCGCGTACAGCGACCGGCCGTCGAGGCCGGGTGAGAGCAGCGAGACGGTGGGCGGCGAACCCGCCCGCAGCCGGCCGGCGAGCTCGGTCGTCCGCCGGTGCACGTCCTGCAGCAGCGGGCCCGCGTCGGCGCCCATGGCCGCGGCGAGGGCGCGGCAGTCGGCGGCGTGGTCGCCGGTGCGCTCGACGGTGTGCAGCGGCGCGAGACCGTCGAGCACGCCGTCGCCGCCGGGTGGGCGGAACCCGACGAGCCGCTGCGGTCGCAGCGCGGCCAGCCGTTCGACGTCGATCTCGCCGCCCGCGCCGGACACGTCGGTCACCGGGCTGCCCTGGAGTCGCTCGACGGCCGTCAGGAGCGGGTCGGCGGAGAGGAAGGAGGCGGTGCCCACCTGGTCGCGGCCCAGCAGCAGCGCGAGCGCGGCGGTCGTGCCGTCCAGGGTGACGAGCCCGCCGGGCGGGCCGGCGGCGTGGACGTCCCGGGCGCATCCGGCGAGGAGGGCGGCCGCGGCGGCGCCGAGCAGCGACCGCCGGGTGAGCGACAGCGACGTGATCACGTTGCAGGGGTCGCCGCGGCGCCGGCTCCGGTTCCCGCGGATCAGGGCGGGCCGAGCACCTCGGGCGTGGTGAGGGCACGGGCGGCCGCGGCCACGTACTGCTCGGATGCCTGCTCGGCGACGCCGAGGACGACGCCCTGCACCAGCCCGACCAGGAGCGCCCGGAGCGCGGTGGCCAGCCGACCGGCCTGCGCCGCGGTCAGCGGGGTGCCGCGGTGGAGGCGCCCGGTGAACAGGTCGGTGAGCCGCTCCTGGTGCGCGCGGACCGACGTGGCCAGCCGGGCCTGCAGGTCGGGGTCGCGCAGCGCCGTGTCCTGGAGGCTGATCTCGAACGCCAGGTGCCGCAGCGCCACCGGGTCGTCGATGATGCGGCGGTGGTGGCGGGCGACCGCCTCGACGGCGTCCTGCAGGTCCAGCCCGGCGGGGACGCCCCGCTCGATGCGGTCGTAGTGGCGGCCGATGTGGTCGGTGACGAGGGCGGCGAGCAAGGCGTTCTTGCTGCCGAACAGCGAATACACCGCGCCGGTCGTCAGGCCGGCCTGTTCGGTGATCTCGCCGAGCCGGGCCCGGTGGCCGTCGCGGGCGACGATCCGGCGCGCGGCGTCGAGCAGGGCGCGGCGGTTGCGCTCCTTCGCCTCGGCCCTTGTCGTTCTCATAATCGGATTATTACGGTAATCGGATTATGAATCTCGCCGAGTGCATGCGCCGGGTGCCCGACTTCCCGCGGTTCCCCTCGGTGGACGACCTCCACGCCGAGATGGATGCCCTGGCCACCGCCCACCCCGAGCTCGTGCGCGTGCGTCGGTTGGGCACGTCCCGGCAGGGCGAGCCGCTGCGTGTGCTGACCCTAGGGGACGGCCGGGCGGATGCGGTCGTCATCGGCGGACCACATCCGAACGAACCGATCGGCGGGCTCACCGTCGGCGCGCTGGCCGGCCTGCTCTGCCGGGACGCCGCGCTGCGGGCCGAGCTCGGGCTGCGCTGGCACCTCGTCGCGTGCATCGACCCGGACGGCGCCCGGCTCAACCAGGGCTGGTTCGGCCGGCCCGGCGACCGCAGGGCCTACGCCGAGCACTTCTACCGCCCGGACCCGGCCGAGCAGGTGGAGTGGACCTTCCCCCTGTCCGGTGCGGGCTACCGGTTCGACCGGACGCTGCCGGAGACCTCGGCGCTGATGCGGCTGATGGACGAGGTGGAGCCGGCGCTGGTGTGCTCGCTGCACAACGGCGAGCACCACGGCGTCTTCTTCTACCTCAACCGCGACGACCCGGAGCTCGGCCGCGGGCTCGGCGAGCTGGCCTCGATCGCGGGCCTGCCGCTGCACCACGGCGAGGCGGAGCTGCCGGGCTCGCGGTTGATCGCCCCGGCCGTCTACGCCACGCAGGACGGCGCGCGGGTGGGCGCGATGCTCGGGGCGGGCGCGGGCAGCGCCGACTACGCCGCCCGGTTCGGCGCGCTGCACCTCGTCCCGGAGGTGCCGATGTGGACCGACCAGCGGGTGGCCGACCGGAGCGCGACCGGCACCGGGTACCACCAGCTGGTGGCCGACGGCGCGGCGGCCCGCCGGGAGGCGCTGGACATGCTGGAGCGCGAGTTCGCTGCCGTCGCGGGCGAGCTGCGGGTGCACACCCCGTTCGAACGCTCGCTGCGCGCGAGCCTGCGGACCTTCCGCACGGTCACCGCGCAGCGCCTCGCCCTGCCCGGCCAGGACCGGCCCGCCACCGTGGCGGAGGCGTTCGACCACCGGCAGGCGCTGCACCTGCTGCGGCTGCGCCTGCTCGGCACGTTCCTGCGCATGCTCGACGCCGAGATCGGCGCCGGGCGCCCGACGCCGCGCGTGCTCGCCCAGCGGAGCGCGCTCGGCGAGACGTTCGATCGCTGGGTGGCCGAGGCCCAGGCCGACACCCCGGGCCCCCCGTTGGAGATCCGCAGGCCGGTGGCGGTGCAGCTGGGCGCGATCCTGCTCGCCGCCACCCGGGCCACCAACGGCCACCGCGCGCCGGGCCGGGTCCCGGCGGGCCGGGAATCGACGTGATCGACGGGGACGGAGGGCGAAAAGGCTCGGGCGCGGGCGCGAGGCCGCATGGGCGTGGGCGCGCTTCGAGGGGGAGATCCGGATCTGTGGATGCCCGAGGCGCGAGGTGCACAACTCCCGCTTCCGACGAACGGCGCGCGTTGGTCGGATAGGTTCCGACCAACGCGCCGTTCGTCGGGAGAAGGAGCGGGAGAGGGGCACGTGCGGATCACCGGGTACCGGACCCTGACGGCGGTCCACGACCGCGGGCGCCCCCTCGGCGACGCCAACGGCGTGTTCGCCGACGGCGTGACCGAGCTGCCGATCGTGCTCGTGGACACCGACGCGGGGATCACCGGCGTCGGGCTCGGCCCGCACCCGGAGCTGGAGCGGGTGTTCGCCGCGATCGAGGGCGAGGACCCGCGCGCGGTCACCGCGCTCTACGACCGGATGCTCGACCGGGTGTTCAAAACCGGGCACGGCGGCGCGGTGTTCGGCACGATCGGCGCGCTCGACACCGCGCTGTGGGACATCAAGGCCAAGGCCGCGGGCGAGCCGCTGTGGCGGCTGCTCGGCGCCCGGTCGCCGCGGGTGCCCGCGTACGCCTCCGGCATCGACATCGCGCTGTCCGACGAGGAGCTCGCCGCGCTCTACCGGCGTTACGCCGAGCGCGGGCTGACCGCGGCGAAGCTCAAGGGCGGGCTGGACGTCGACGCCGACCGCAGGCGGCTGGCGCTGGTGCGCGACGTGCTCGCCGCGGCGGGCGCGCGCCGCCCGGCGCTGATGCTCGACGCGAACGAGGCGTGGTCGCGCAAGCAGGCCGTGCGCCACGTCGCCGAGCTGGAGCGCACGCTCGACCTCGTGTGGGTGGAGGAGCCGGTGCGGCGCTGGGACGCCGAGGGGTTCGCCGTGGTGAGCCGGGGCGTGCGCGCCGGGGTGGCGACGGGGGAGAACCTCACCGGGCTCGAGCAGTACCGGCCGCTGCTGGCGGCGGGCGGAGTGGACGTCGTGCAGGCGGGCGGGGTCTTCGGGATCACGCACTTCCTGCGGGTCGCGGTGCTGGCCCACGCCCACGACCTGCCGGTGAGCCCGGTCGGCGGCACGCCGAACCCGCTGGTCCACGCCGCGGCCGCGGTGCCCAACCACATCTCCTGCGAGCTGCAGGACCTCACCGGGCCTGCGGGCGTCCACACCGATCTCCGCGTGGAGGACGGGGCGATCGTGCTGGGCGAGCAGCCGGGCATCGGCGTGGAGGTGGACGAGGCCGCCCTGGGGGAGCGGGCGGCGAGGCCCGGGGCGGCCGAGGGCCCGCACGTCCGGCCGCCCGAGGCGGGCCGCCGCCTGGCCTGAGCGGCCGTCAGCCGGTCGTGCGCGCCCGGATCAGCACGGCCGCCGCGTTCGCGGTGACGACCAGCGCGATGCCGAGCCAGTCCAGCGCGGCGAGCGCCTCGCCGAGCGCGACGGCGCCGATCGCGGCCGCGAACACCGGGTGCACGCTCATGAAGAGCCCGAAGAAGTGGGCTGGGATCCGGCGCAGCGCCAGCAGGTCCACGACGAACGGCACGGTCGAGGCCAGCAGGCCGGCGGCCGCCGCGCAGGCGAGCGCGGCCGGGGTGGGCGGGTGGGCGAGCAGCACCGCGATCCCGATCGGCAGGTACGCGAGCGCCGACGCCGCGCTGGCCGCCGCCGACCCCGCCACGCCGGGTATCCGCCTGCCGACGGTGCGGTTGAGCAGGATGTAGGCCGACCAGCAGGCCGCCGCGAGCAGCCCGAGCGCGATCCCGAGGCCGTCGCTGGACGGCTGCGGGCGGGTGAGCAGGACGACGCCGGCCGCTGCGGCCGCGGCGCAGCCGATCGTCGCGCGGTGGCGCGCCCCGGCCAGCGCGACCGCGAGCGGGCCGAGGAACTCCAGCGTGACCGCGAGGCCGAGCCCGATGCGGTCGATCGCGGTGTAGAGCGAGACGTTCATCGTGCCGAAGACGGCGGCGAGGCCCACCACGGGCCACCACTGCCGTCGCGTGAACGCCCGCACCCGCGGCCTGCCGATGGCGAGCAGCGCCGCCCCGGCCACCCACTGGCGCACCGCCACCACGCCGACCGGCCCGATCACGTCGAACGCGAGCGAACCGACGGCGGCGCCGGTCTGGTTGGACAGGGCGCTGCCCAGGAGCATCGCGACGCCGGACGCCTCCCGGCGGGATCGGGTGTCGGTGTCCACCCGGCCAGCATGGGCGCCCTCCGAACATTCCCAAAATGCATTGTCCGTTTCATCGATACGCTCTGCGCATGGATGTCGAGGTGCGGCACCTGCGCTGCCTCGTCGCGATCGTCGACGCGGGCGGGTTCACCGGGGCGGCCGCGCAGCTGGGCGTCACGCAGCCGTCGGTGTCCCGGGCGCTCGCCGCGCTCGAGGAGGCGCTCGGCGTGCGGGTGCTGCGCCGCACCAGCCGGGAGGTGCTGCTCACCGCGGCCGGGGAGCGCGTGCTGGCCCGGGCGCGACGGGTCCTCGCCGAGGTCGACGACCTCGTCGAGGAGGCCCGCAGCGGGCACACGCGGCTGCGGCTCGGCCACGCGTGGGCGGCGATCGGCGAGCACACCGTCGAGCTGCAACGACGCTGGGCGGCCGCGCACCCGGACGTGGCGCTGCAGCTGGTGCGCACCAACACCGCCACCGGCGGCCTGGCCGAGGGCGTCTGCGACGTCGCGGTCGTGCGCTCGGCGCCCGGCCCCTTCCGGTTCGACGCCGCCCGGTTCGACAGCGTCCTGGTGGGCCTGGAGGCCCGCTACGGCGCCGTCGCCGCGGACGACCCGCTGGCCCGGCGCAGGCTGCTGCGGCTCGCCGACCTCTCCGACCGGGTCGTCGCGATCGACCCGCGAACCGGAACCACCACCGTGGACCTCTGGCCACCCGACGCGCGCCCGGAGGCGGAGGAGGTGCACGACGTCGACGACTGGCTCGCGGTCATCGCGAGCGGCCGCTGCGTCGGGGTCACCGCGGAGAGCACCCTCACCCAGTACCGGCGCCAGGGCGTGGTGTTCCGCCGGCTCCGCGACGCGCCACCGGTGCCGGTGCGGCTGGTCTGGTGGCGCGACGACCCGCACCCGGCGACCACCGACCTCGTCGGGCTGATGGCGGAGCTGTACCGGGACCGGCCGGGCGCTCGGCGCCGGACCTGAGGCGGTGGACGGGCCGCTGCCGCCCGTGCTAGGGACGAGAAGTGGCGATCAACAAACCAGACACGGCGTCGCGCCTCGAGCTGTATGCCCGCGCGTTCGGCCGGATCGAGGCGATCACGGCCGACGACGATCCCCGCTCGGCCGAGCAGAAGCTCGCGGCCGTCCGCCGGACCATCGCATGGGTCTCCGAGGAGGAGACCCGCCAGGTCGACCGCGCCGTCGCGGCCACGTCGCGGATGTTCGAGGCGATGACCGAACAGCAGCGGCGCTGGCTGGGGGACGATTTCTGAAGCGCGCCGGTTCATAAACGGCGTTGATGCCGGCCATCCCGACTATCTGTTTCCGGTGGGGCGCAGCCCGTTCCTACCGTCATCCCATGCGGATCGTGGTGTGTCGGCTCGACGAGTTCCCGCCGGGTGAACGGCGCATCGTCCGGGCGGGTCGGCGTTCCATCGGGGTGTTCCGGGTGGGGGACCGCTTCTACGCGATCAACAACCACTGCCCCCACATGGGCGGCCCGCTCTGCCTCGGCCGGACGAAGCCGTGGGTGACCTCGCGCGGGCCCGGCGACTTCGTGCTCGACACCGAGGAGGCGCTGCTCGCCTGCCCGTGGCACGGGTGGGAGTACGACCTCGCCACCGGCCAGTCCTTCCTCGGCCCCGGCGAGCCACCGGTCCGCACCTACGAGGTGTCCATCGAGCCGGAGAACCCCGCCGCCGCGCCGAAGGGCGGGCGGATCCCCGGGCCCTACGTGGCCGACACCTTCCCCGTGCACGTCGAGGACGCCTACGTCGTCGTCGAGACCACCCCCCGCCCGGCGGCGGTGCCGGGCGCCCGAGCCGCCGGAGGTGCCGGATGACGAGCACGCTACCCATGACCCGGCCCGCGGGACGGCGGGCCGGCTACACGATCGTCGACTCCGACATCCACCCGCACGCGCTGCCCCGCCAGATCCTGCCGAGGCTCACCGGGCAGCACCGCAGGCGGTTCGAGATGTTCGGCAGCCGCGTGCCCGGCCCGCCGGAGATCTACCCGCGGGTGCGCAACTCCGGGTTCCGGCTCGACTCCTGGCCCGAGGGCGGCTTCCCCGGCAGCGACCTGCAGCTGACGCGCGAGCAGCTGCTGGACGAGTTCGACATCGACCACGGCATCCTCATCCCGCTGCAGGGCCACAGCTGGGGGGTCGAGCAGCCGGAGTACGCCGCCGCCCTGTGCGCGGCGCTCAACGACTGGATCGTCGAGGAGTGGCTCGACCCGGAGCCGCGGCTGCGCAGCTCGATCGCGATCTCGATCGAGACGCCCGACCTCGCCGCGAGGGAGATCGCGCGCCGCGCGGCCGACCCCCGGTTCGTGCAGGTGCTGCTGTCCACGGGCGGCGAGTCCGGGTTCGGCGTGCGCCGCTACTGGCCGATCTACCGGGCCGCCGCCGAGGCGGGCCTGCCGATCGCGGCCCACACCGGCGGGCTGGAGCAGCACCGCGGCGCCGGCTGGCCCTCGTTCTACCTCGAAGAACACGTCTGGAACGGCAACCTGATGGCCTCGCTGGTCGTCAGCATGCTGTGCGAGGGCGTGTTCACCGAGTTCCCGTCGCTGCAGGTGATCTGCGTCGAGGGCGGCATCGCCTGGGCCGGGCCGCTGATGTGGGCGCTCGACGAGGCGTGGCCGAAACTGCGCGAGGACGTCCCGCACCTCACGCGCCCGCCGTCGGAGTACATCCGCGAGCACGTGTGGTTCACCACCCAGCCCGTCGAGGAGCCCGACGACCCGAAGCACCTGGAGATCGCCCTGCGCCACGTCGGCATGGACGACCGCATCATGTTCGCCTCCGACTACCCGCACTGGGACTTCGACTCGCCCACGCAGGCGCCGAAGCTGTTCCCGGCCGCGCTGCGCCCCGCGATCATGGGGTCGAACGCCTGCCGCCTGTACGGGCTGCCCGAGCGGGAGGCCGAGGCGTGACCGTCCTCCAGGAAGGGGCCACCGCCATCGAGACGGCGGTGATCGACACCGACGTCCACTGCTCGCCGAGCGCGCTGACCGACCTCTCGCCCCACCTCGACCCCTACTGGCGCGGCTACATCGCCGAGGGCGGGCTCGCGCTCTCGCCCACCCAGGGCGGGGCGTACCCGCCCGCGGCGCCCACCACCGGCGCGCCCGCGCCCACCTCGGTGGACCAGCTGCGGGAGGGCTTCCTCGACGCCGGCGGCCCGCAGTTGGCCGTGCTGAACTGCACGACGTCGTTCCACTGCAACCGCAACCCCTACTACGAGGCCGCCCTGTGCCGGGCCATCAACGACTGGCTGGTCGCCGAGTGGCTCGAGCGCGACGAGCGGCTGCGCGCGAGCATCGTGGTGCCCACCCTGGACACCGCGGCGGCGGTGGCCGAGATCGAGCGGATCGGCGACCACCCGCGGGTGGTGCAGGTGCTGTTGCCGGTGCGCACCGACGCCCCGTGGGGCAACGTCCGGCACCGCCCGCTGCTGCGGGCCGCGGTCGAGCGCGACCTCGTCGTGGGGCTGCACGCGTGGGGCCGCATCGGCAACGCCCCGACCTCGAGCGGCATGACCCACACCTACCTCGAGGACTACCTCGCCAACTCCCAGATCATCGTGCAGGCGCAGGTGACGAGCCTGGTCACCGAGGGCGTGTTCGCGCAGCTGCCGGACCTGCGGGTGACGCTCGTGGAATGCGGGTTCTCCTGGCTGCCCACCCTCCTGTGGCGGTTCGACAAGGACTGGAAGGGCGTGTGGCGCGAGGTCCCGTGGCTGGACGCCAAGCCCTCGGAGGTCGTGCGGCGGCACCTGCGGCTCACCACCGCCCCGGCCCACCTGCCCCGCGACCCGGCGCAGGTGCGGGAGGCGCTCGACCTGCTCGACGCGGCGAACCTGCTGCTGCACGCGAGCGACCACCCGCACGACCACGGCACCGGCGGTGAGCGGCTGCTCGCCGCGCTCACCGACGAGGAGCGGCGGCGGGTGCTGTCCGGTAACGCCGCGGACTGGTACCGCCTGGGGTGATGGAGGGATTCGCCGCCGCCGACGTCGCGACCCCGTCCGGGGCGCGCATCCGGGTACGCACCGCGGGCGCGGGCCCGCCGGTGGTGCTGCTGCACGGCTACCCGCAGACCTCGGCCATGTGGCACCTCCTCGCGCCCGAGCTGGCCCGCGACCACACGGTGGTGCTCGCCGACCTGCCCGGCTACGGCGACAGCACCGCCCCGCCCGGCGCGGGCGTCGAGGCCTTCGGGAAGCGGGCCATGGCCGCCGAGGTCGTGGCGGTCATGAGGGAGCTGGGGCACGAGCGGTTCGCGGTGGTCGGCCACGACCGCGGCGCCCGGTGCGCCTACCGGCTGGCGCTGGACCACCCGGACGCCGTCACCGCGCTCGCGGTGCTCGACATCCTGCCGACCGCCGACGTCTTCGCGCGGGTGGACGCCGCCTTCGCCCGCTCGGCGTGGCACTGGTTCTTCCTCGCCCAGCCCGGCGACCTGCCGGAACGGCTGATCGCCGCCGACCCGGACGCGTTCTTCCTCCGCGGCGCCCCGCCCTTCGCCGCGGAGGCGCTCGCCGCCTACCGGGCGGCCTGGTCGCGCCCCGAGGTGATCCACGCGATGTGCCAGGACTACCGGGCGGGGGCGACCGTCGACGTCGCCTGCGACGAGGCCGACCGCGGGCGGCGCACGATCGGCTGCCCGACGCTCGTGCTGTGGGGGACCAGGGGCCCGCTCGGCCGCGAACCCGACGTGCTCGGCACCTGGCGGGCGTGGGCGCCGCAGGTGGTCGGACACGCCCTCGACTGCGGCCACTACCTGGCCGAAGAACGTCCGGCCGAGACGATCGCCGCGCTGCGGGACATACTGGGCCGGTGGTGAGGCGGGCGACGTCGCTGGCGAACCTCGACCTGAACCTCCTCGTGATCCTGCGGGAGCTCCTGCGGGAGCGGAACGTCACCCGGGCCGCCCGCCAGGTCGGGATCACCCAGCCGGCGGCGAGCGCCGCGCTCGGCAGGCTGCGCCGCCACTTCGGCGACGAGCTGCTGGAACGCACCCGCGGCGGGTTCGTCCTCACCCCGCTCGGGGCGCAGCTCGCCACCCAGATCGAGACGGTCTGCGCGGGCGTCGAGCGGCTGTTCTCCACCGACCCGGCGTTCCGGCCGGAGGACTCCGAGCGGGAGTTCGCGCTGCTGGTGCCCGACTACGTGCTCGCGGCGATGGGGGAGAACCTGTCGCGGGTCATGCACGCCGAGGCGCCCGGGACCCGGCTGCACATGAAGGTGGTCCACGAGTCGATGCCCGCCGACCTGCTGGAGACGCTGCGGGTGCTCGACGGGATCGTGTCGGTGCCGATGCCGCGGTTCCAGGTCACGGGCATCCGCGGCCGCGAGCTGTTCCGCGACCGGTGGGTGTGCGTCGTCGCCGCCGACAACCCCGTCGGCGACCGCTTGGAGCTCTCCGACCTGGAACGCCTGCCCTGGGTGGTGCCGCACCACCCCGACGGCGACTACCCCGCCACGTCGCCGCTCGCGCCGCTGTTCGCCCGGCTGTCGCGGCGCCCGAAGGTCGCCGTGCGCGTCGACAGCTACCAGGCCACCCCGTACTTCGTCGCGGGCACCGGGCGGGTGGCGGTGATGCAGCGGCGGCTCGCGGTGCGCTTCGCCGACCGCCCCGACCTGCGGGTGCTGGAATGCCCCGGCGACCCGCCGCCGATCGTCGAGACGCTGTGGTGGCACGCCAAGAACGACGAGGACGACGCCCACACGTGGTTCCGGTCGATGGTGGCCCGCGCCGCCGAGTGCGGCGAGCCCGACGCCGCGGCGGGGAAGCGCCATCCACGGGATTGATGGTGCGCATGCCAACTCGTGATTTCCGGGGATGCGAGGTGGGTTCCTAGCGTCGTCGGCGAACCGAGCAGCGCGCACAGGGGGGTGCCCGTGGCCGATCCGGTCGACGCCCGCGATGCCCGAACCGACGACGGCCCCGTGGTGGACGTCGTCCCGCTCATCGAGAACCAGCGGATCGGCCGGTTCTGGCTGCTGCTGTTCGCCGTGTCCTGGGCGGTGACGTTCCTCGACGGGTTCGACCTGCAGATCATCTCGTTCGCGGGCCGCTACATCCAGGAGTCGTTCGCCCTCACCAACACCCAGCTCGGCACGCTCGGCACCGTCGGCGTGGTGGGCACCCTGCTCGGCGGCATCGTGCTGGGCTACCTCGGGGACCGGGTGGGCCGCAAGCCCGCGATCCTCTGCTCGACGGTCGGCTTCGGCGTCTTCATGCTGCTGTTCGCCGTCGCGCAGGGCTACGCGCAGCTGGTGGTGCTGCGGTTCGCCACGGGCGTGTTCCTCGGCGGGGCGCTGCCGCTGGTGTGGGCCGTGGTGACGGAGTTCGCCCCGGTGCGGCTGCGCTCGACCTCGGTCGTGATCACGATGATCGGCTACAGCCTCGGCAGCGCGTCGGGCGGGCCGGTGTCCAACCTGCTCATCCCGCGCTTCGGCTGGGAGTCGGTGTTCATCGCGGGCGGGGTCGCGTCCCTGCTCGCCGCCGTCCCGGTGGTGCTGTTCCTGCCGGAGTCGGTGAAGTTCCTCGCCCAGAAGGACTTGCACCAGCACCGCATCGCCGCGATCCTGCGCCGCGCCGTCCCCGCGGCCGAGCTGCCGGAGGGCGCCCGGTTCGTCGTCGGCACCGCCGGGCGCGCCCGCGCGCCGTTCCGCCCGGCCGACCTGTTCCGCGGCGGCCGGCTCGCGCTGATCACCCCGCTGGTGTGGCTGGCCTACACCTGCTCGTCGGCGATCGTGTTCTACCTGGCGTTCTGGGGGCCGATCCTCAACGAGCGGATCGGGTTCAGCGTGTCCGCCGCGGCGACGCTGGCCGCCTGGACCGCCGTCGCCGGGGCCGCCGGGCAACTTCTGATCGGGCGGTTCATCGATCACCGGGGCGCCGGGACGATCGCGTGGATGCCGCTGCTCGCGGTGCCCTGTCTCATGCTCATCGGGCTCGTCCCGCTGAACGCGGCCACCTACGTCGCCGTGATCATCCTGGCGCACGTGTTCGTGATCGGCGGCCACGGCGGGATCATCTCGATCTGCGGGATCTTCTACCGGCCCGCGATCCGCGCCAACGGGGCCGGCTGGGCGACGTCGGTCGCCAAGTTCGGCGCGATGCTCGGCCCGTGGCTCGCGGGTTTCGTCATGGACCACGGCCTCGACGCCCGCGGCACGTTCTTCGTCTTCGGGTTCTTCCCGGTCGCCATGGTGGTGCTGCTGGTGGTGCTGGGGCGCATCCAGAAGGGGCTGCCCGCCGGCGCCGACGGGTCGCTGCGCGCCCCGGAGCCGGCGGTGCGCTGAGCGGGGTCGCGCCGAGCTTCCGCGTTGCGAAAGCGCTGTCGAGCCGGGCCCCGCGCCGCGGGCATCGTGAGGTGCATGAGCATGACCACCCGCGCCGCGATCTGCCGGGAGCCCCGCAGGCCGTGGGAGATCACCGACGTCGAGCTCGACGACCCGCGCGCGAACGAGGTGCGCATCCGGTTCCACGCCGCCGGGTTGTGCCACTCCGACGACCACATCCAGAAGGGCGACGCCCGGATGCGGTTCCCGGTGGTCGGCGGGCACGAGGGCGCCGGGGTGGTCGAGGCGGTCGGCGAGGGCGTCACCCGGGTCGCGGTCGGCGACCACGTGGTCTGCTCGTTCATCCCCGCGTGCGGGGCCTGCCGCTACTGCTCGACGGGCCGGCAGAACCTGTGCGACGCGGGCAAGAACGCCTCGACCGGCGAGTTCCCGGACGGGACGTTCCGGTTCCACCTCGACGGGGAGGACCTCGGCGGGCTGTGCGTGCTCGGCACGTTCTCCGAGCGCGCCGTGGTGTCGGAGTTCTCGTGCATCCCGATCCCCGACGACATCCCGTTCGACGTCGCCGCGCTGGTGAGCTGCGGGGTGCCGACCGGCTGGGGCTCGGCGGTGTACGCCGCGGGGGTGCGCGCCGGCGACACCGTGGTGATCTACGGCGCG
Organism: Pseudonocardia sp.; assembly: GCF_035305885.1. Classification (GTDB taxonomy): domain Bacteria; phylum Actinomycetota; class Actinomycetes; order Mycobacteriales; family Pseudonocardiaceae; genus Pseudonocardia. The sequence goes on along the minus strand of NZ_DATGOP010000009.1, from coordinate 58 downwards.
GGTGGGGTGGGCAGCAACGCGGTGCAGGGGGCCCGGTACGCGGGCGCGAAGAACGTGG
>NZ_DATGOP010000008.1:0-13487 GCF_035305885.1 Pseudonocardia sp. | reverse complement strand
GTGCCGCTCCCCGGCGTAGGCCACCACGTCGAGGGTCGACATCACCAGGCCCGCACCGTTGCCGATGATCCCGACCTCACCGTCCAGCTTGACGTAGTTGAGGTCCTTCGCCTTCGCCTTCGCCTCCAGGGGGTCCTCGGTGCGCCGGTCCACGAGCTCGGCGTGGCCGGGGTGGCGGAACGCGGCGTTGTCGTCCAGCGTGACCTTGCCGTCCAGGGCCACGATCTCGCCCCGCCCGGTCCGGACGAGGGGGTTGACCTCGACGAGCGTGGCGTCCTCGGCCACGAACGCGTCCCACAGGTTGCTGATCACCTTGGCCGCCTGTTCGGCGATCTCGGCGGGCAGGGCGGAGGCGATCCGGGCGGCGGTCTCGGCGTCGACGCCGCGGAGCGGGTCGACCGGCACCTTGAGGATCGCGTCGGGCCGCTCGGCGGCGAGCTGCTCGATCTCGACGCCGCCCTCGGCGGAGCACATGGCGAGGAACGTGCGGTTCGAGCGGTCGAGCAGGAAGGAGAGGTAGTACTCCTCGGCGATGTCGCTGGCCTCGGTGACCAGCACGCGGTGCACGGTATGGCCCTTGATGTCCATGCCGAGGATCGCCTCGGCCTTCTCGCGCGCCTCCTCGGGTGTCCTCGCCAGCTGCACGCCGCCCGCCTTGCCGCGGCCGCCGGTCTTGACCTGAGCCTTCACCACGACCGGCCCGCCGAGCTCCCGCGCCCGGTCGGCCGCTTCGGCGGGGCTGTCGGCCACCGCGCCGCGGGGGACGGGTACGCCGTGCGCGGCGAAGACGTCCCTGGCCTGGTGCTCGTAGAGGTCCACAGTGCGGTCTCCCGTCTGCTGCTCGAGCGTAGGCGGTCGACTGTATGCAGTATGGAGAAAGTTGTCCAGAAGTCTTGTGCCCTGCGTCACCCCTGTCGCACGATACTGCATACAGTATGGAAGGAGTCGCCATGGCGATGCCGGACCCGGGATGCGTCCGGGAGATCCGTGACAACCACGGCCGCCGCTACCGCGTGGGCGAGTCCCCCGAGGTGCTGATCGGCCGTCCCCGCTCCAGCGTGCTGTGGCAGGCGTGGCTGCCCATGGCGGCGGTCGGCGTGTTGCAGTACGGGTACGGCGCCGCGGTGCCCGCGCTGATGGAGCGCAACGGCTGGGGCCTCGTCGGGGCGATGTGGCTGCTCGCGGCGTGGACCGTGCTCCAGGCCGGGGTCGGGCTGCCCACCGCCTACCTGCGGGACCGCCACCGCATCGAGCCGCGCCAGGTGATGCTGGTGGGCGCGGTGCTGTCCGCCCTCGGGCTCGCCGTGCTCGCGCACAGCACCGACCTCGTCGGTGCGCTGCTCGGCTACGCCCTCCTCGGCGGCACCGGCGCGGGCCTGGTCTACGCGGCCTGCACGTCCACGGTGGCCAAGTGGTACCCCGAGAAGATGGGTCGCCGGGTGAGCGCGGTGACCGGCGCCTACGCCTACGGCTCGGTGCCGTTCATCGTCGCGGCCGTGGTCGGGCTGGACGCGGCGAACCTCACCCTCGTCCTCGAGGCCGCGGCGGTCGTGCTCTTCCTGCTGGTTGCGGGGCCCGGCCTCTTCTTCCGCGACCCGCCCGAGCGGTGGTGGCCCGCCGAGGTCGACCCGCGGGAGTGGGCCCTGCGCAACCCCGCGCGCCGGATGAACCCGCCCGCGGTCCGCGAGTTCTCACCCGCGCAGGCGATGCAGACCCGCGAGCTGCCGGTGATGTGCCTGATCCTGCTCGGCGCCGGGGCGGTCTCGCTGTTCAACGCCGCGTTCGTCGTGGTCTACGCGAGCGGGATCACGGCGGCCGCGGGCGTGGTCGCCCTCGCCGCGGGCCTGTTCGCGGGCGTCAACGGTGCGGGCAGGGCCCTGTCGATGCGGATCTCCGACCGGGTCGGGCGCTGCCGCACGCTGGCCGTCGTGCTCGCCGTGCAGGGTCTCGCGCAGCTGGTGTTCGCGATGTCGGCCACCAGCGGGTCCGCCGGCGCGGTCGTCGTGGCCGCGGCGCTCGCCGGCCTCGGGGGCGGCGGCTTCTACCCGATCTTCGCGAGCCTCGCTCGCGAGTACTTCGGGGAGGAGAGCGCGCTCGAGGTCCACGGCGTGGTCTACAGCGCCAAGGCCGCGGGTGGGGTGCTCGGCGTCGGGCTGGCCGTGCTCGCCGTCACCGCGTGGGGCTGGGCCGTGGCGTTCGCGGTCGCGGCGGTCGTGTCGCTCGCGGCGGCGCGGGCCACCGGGGCGCTGCAGCGCCCCGGGCTGCCCCGCACCCTCCCGCTGCCCCGGCTCCCCGAGCGGACGTCGGAGTACGCGGTCTGAGCACACGACGGTGGCCGTCCCCGCATCGGGGCGGCCACCGGGTCGAGCGGGGATCAGGCCCGCGTGAACGGGCGGCCACCGGCCGGCGGACGGCTCCGCCGGAGCGGCTCGGCCTCGGCGCCGCGGGCGCGGTGGGCGCGCATCGCGGCGTCGAGCCCGAGGCCGATGCTGCGGCCGTCGGCAGAGGCGCCGCGCGGGAGGTCCCTCAGGGACCGGATGAACGTGCGCAGCGTACGCATGCTTGTCACCTCCGTAGTCAGGGTTCCCCGACCGCGAGCCGGCATGCGGGTTCGGACGCGGCGGCGCCGATCGGTCGGCGCGCGGGGACGGCCGGCGCGCGGCGTCGCGCGTCGGATGGGCGTGCTGGCTCGCCGGTCAGGCGAGCGGTGAGCCTCGGCTGCGTCGTCGGCGCCGAGGTGGTGCGGCGGGGCGCGGGCCCCGGCCGGTCAGTGGACGCGACCCCGCAGCGCGGGGGCCGCGTCGTCCGCTTCGTCGCGGTGCTCCAGGTAGGAGCGGCGGGTCTGTTCGGTGTGCTCGGCCATGACCTCGCCCGCCCGGGCGGCGTCGCCCGCCGCGATCGCGTCGATCAGGGCCTCGTGCTCGCTCCAGGACTGCTCGCCGCGGTGGCGGGCCACCGGCGTGTAGTACCAGCGGACCCGGCGGTCGACCTGCGCGGCCAGCTCGACGAGCACGTCGTTGCCGGACATCTTCATGACCGCCTTGTGCAGCTCGGCGTTGAGCTCGACCAGGGTGCCGACGTCCTCGGCGGCGAGGGCCTGCTTGCCCCGCTCGCAGAGTTCACGCAGGTGGGCGACGCCCTCCTCGGTGGCGTTGGTGGCGGCCAGCCGCGCCGACTCGGTCTCCAGCAGGCTGCGCACGGCGAGCAGCTGGTCGGCCTCCTCGACCGTGGGGGTGTGCACGAACGCTCCCAGCCCGGGGCGCAGATCCACCCAGCCGTCGTTCTTCAGCCACTGGAGCGCTTCGCGCACCGGCTGCCGGGATACCCCCAGCATCATGGCCAGCTCGCTCTCCACGAGGTGCTGGCCGGGCTGGAGCTGGCGGCTGACGATCATGTCCAGGATCGCGCTGTAGACGCTCTCGCGCAGCGGGACCGGACGGGCGATCCGCCGGCTTCCGGCCTCGGGCGTCTGGGACAGTGCCATCGCGTGCTCCTGGTTACCTGGTCGACTGCTTACAGCATACAAAGTGCCGAGGATGTCTGAGCTGTTCCCCGCCGTGAACATGCTCACGCGGGACGGAACCGGCATCCTGGGCAGGTGGCAGAACCCGACCTCCCGGTGCGACGCGCGCTGGTGCTGCCCGGCCGGGAGCTGCGTTGGCGCTTCTCCCGGGCGTCCGGGCCCGGGGGCCAGGGCGTGAACACCACCGACTCGCGGGTGGAGCTGTCGTTCGACCTCGCCCGCTCGCCGTCGGTGCCCGAGCCGCTGCGCGAGCGCGCGCTGCGCCGGCTCGGCGGTCGCCTCGTCGACGGCGTGCTCACCGTCGTGGCCGCCGAGCACCGCAGCCAGCTGCGCAACCGCGAGGCCGCTCGCGAGCGGCTCGCCGCGACGCTGCGGGAGGCCATGCGGCCCGATCCGCCGAAGCGCCGGCCCACCCGGCCCACCCCGGGGGCGAAGCGCAGGCGGCTGGAGGCCAAGGCGCGCCGGTCGGCGATCAAGCGGCTGCGCGCCCGCCCGGACGACTGACGGAGCCGTTAGGGTGTTCGGCGGTGTGCCGGGAAGCCTGGTCGGCGACGTGATTCGCCGTCGCCTCCCGAAGGAGCCCGCATGGGCACGACCGACCACCCCACCCCGTCGCTCTTCGCGCGGAGCAGCTGGCCGGAGTTCCAGCGCATCGGCGAGATCCTGCGCGCCGAGACCGTGGGCGGGGTGCTGCTGGTCGTCGCGGCGGCGGTCGGGTTGCTGTGGGCGAACTCCCCGTGGGGGGATGCCTACCAGGCGTTGTCCGACCTGCGGATCGGCCCGGCCGCGCTGCACCTCGACCTGACGCTGCACCAGTGGGCGGCCGACGGGTTGCTCGCCATCTTCTTCTTCGTGGCCGGGCTGGAGCTCAAGCGCGAGTTCGTCGCGGGCGACCTGCGCGACCCGCGGCGGGCGGCGCTGCCGGTGGCCGCCGCGGTCGGGGGGATGGCGGTCCCCGCCCTCATCTACATCTCGGTGAACCTCGCGGCCGGTTCGGACGCGCTGGTCGGCTGGGCGATCCCGACCGCGACGGACATCGCCTTCGCGCTCGCCGTGCTCGCGGTGATCAGCACCCACCTGCCGTCGGCGCTGCGCACGTTCCTGCTCACGCTCGCGGTGGTCGACGACCTGCTCGCGATCGTGGTCATCGCGATCTTCTACACGAGCTCGCTCGCCTGGGGCCCGCTCGCGCTCGCCCTGGTGCCGCTCGCGCTGTTCACGGTGCTGGTGCAGCGGCGCGTGCGGTCGTGGTGGCTGCTGCTCCCGCTCGCGGTCGCCACCTGGGTGCTGGTGCACTCCTCCGGGGTGCACGCCACCGTGGCCGGCGTCCTGCTCGGGTTCGCCGTGCCGGTCGTCCGGCGGTCGCCCGGGCCCGGCCCCGGCCTGGCCGAGCACTTCGAGCACCGGTTCCGCCCGCTGTCGGCGGGCGTGGCCGTGCCGATCTTCGCGTTCTTCGCCGCGGGCGTGGCGATCGGCGGCCTGGAGGAGTTCGGCACGAGCCTCACCGACCCGGTCACCGTCGGGATCCTCGTCGGGTTGCTGGTCGGCAAACCGGTGGGTGTCATGGGCTCGACCTGGTTCGTCCAGCGGTTCACCCACGCCCGGCTCGCCGACGAGCTGGGCTGGGCGGACGTGTTCGGGCTCGCCCTGCTCGCCGGCATCGGGTTCACCGTGTCGCTGCTCATCGGCGAGCTCGCGTTCGGCGCCGGGAGCGAGCGCGACGAGCACGTCAAGATCGGCGTGCTGCTCGGGTCGCTGCTGTCGGCCCTGCTCGCGACGGTCGTGCTGCGGCTGCGCAACCGGCGCTACCGCCGGATCTGCGAGGAGGAGGAACGCGACAGCGACGCCGACGGCATCCCCGACGTGTACGAGTCGGACCGGCCTGAAGGAGGGGGTCGGGCCGCCCGCGGAGGGTGAGCGGCGGCCGGGTGCGGACGTACCATCGGGGTAGGGCGTGCCGGGAAGGCTGGTCGGCAGCTGATCGAAGCTGCTGCAGAAGAGGTCCGGCGATGAGCACGTCGTTCCACCCCGGCTCCGGCGACCACGACGCCCCGTCGCCGTGGGAGCGCCGGATCCTCGCCGAGATCGAACAGGACCTGGCCAGGAGCGACCCGCGCCTCTTCCGGCGGTTCGCGCGCCTCGGGCGCACCAGGCCGCGCGGGCCGCACCGCTGGTGGCCGTTCTCCGCCCTCGCCACCGGGCTCCTGGTCGCCGAGCTCTCCGGCCTCGCCGTGATCGGCACGTTGCTGCCGTCGTCGTGGTGGCCCGTGCTCGGCGTCATCACCGCCCTCGTCGTGGTCCCGTGGCTGATCGTGGCCGCAGCGGGGAACAACGGTGGAGACCCCACCGGTCCGCGACCGAGGTCGCCCGCTTGACGAAGGATGTGGAGCCCGTGCTCTCGACCGTGCTGTTCGTCGTCGTCGCCCTGGTGGTGCTGCTGCTCGCCTCCGGTGTCCGGATGGTCCAGCAGTACCAGCGCGGGGTGGTGCTGCGGTTCGGGCGGTTGCTGCCGGAGGTCCGGCAGCCGGGCCTGCGGCTGATGGTCCCGATCGCCGACCGGATGGTGAAGGTGCCGGTGCAGACGATCGTGCTGGACGTCCCGCCGCAGGGCGCGATCACCAGGGACAACGTCACGCTCAACGTCGACGCGGTCGTGTACTTCCGGGTGACGGACCCGGTGAAGGCCGTGGTCAACGTGGAGAACTACATGGGCGCCGTCTCCCAGGTCGCGCGGACCTCGCTCCGGTCGGTGATCGGCCGCGCCGACCTCGACACGCTGCTGTCGGACCGGGAACAGATCAACGGCGAGCTGCGCGCGGTGATCGACACCCCGACCGACGAGTGGGGGATCACGGTCGACCGGGTGGAGATCAAGGACATCGCGCTGCCCGAGAGCATGCGCCGGGCGATGGCCCACCAGGCCGAGGCCGAGCGGGACCGGCGCGCCCGGATCATCGCGGCCGACGGCGAGTACCAGGCCTCCACCCGGCTCGCCGACGCCGCGCGGGCCATGGCCGACACCCCCGGCGCGCTGCAGCTGCGGCTGCTGCAGACCGTGTCCGATGTGGCGTCCGACCACAACAGCACCCTGGTGATGCCGCTGCCGGTCGAGCTCCTGCGCTTCTTCGAGCACTCCACGGGGCAGCCCGGGGGCGGCGAGGTCGGCGACCGGCCCGCCGACACCCCGACCCGGCTCCCGAAACCCCGGGTGGAGCTGGCAGGCGTCGATCAGGAGCCGTCGGCCGACGGTGACGAGAAGGGGTAGGCGTTCACCAGAGGTCGGGAGGCAGGTCGGTGGTGAGGTCGTCCAGCTCGCCGCGGGTGCGGGCCGCGTAGACGGCCCGGGTCCGCTCGTCGAACTCGACGATCGTCAGGCGGCCGTCCCGCAGCGCCCTCTCGAGCCGTCGCACGACGGCCTGCCGCTCCGCGTCCGAGGCTCGGATCTCGCGTGGCACGGGCACGGGCGTCTCGTCCTCCTTCCGACGCCTCCAGGGTATGGCGGGCCGCCGCGGTATGGGGTCGATCACAGCTCCATCCCGGCTCCCTCGGGCTAAGGTCCCTCCCGGTGTGCCGGGAAGTCTGGTCGGCGATCTCGTCCCCGTCCCCGAGAACGACCGGAGCAGCCCCGTGCAGGAACGCCGACCCGGGAACCCGATGAGCGAGTTCGCGCGGTTCCTGCGCACCGAGACCGTCGGCGGGGTCGTCCTGCTCGGCGCCGCTGCCGTCGCCCTGTTCTGGGCGAACTCCCCGTGGGCCCACGCCTACGAGGCCGTGCGCGAGACGGTGGTGGGGCCGCACGCCCTTCACCTCGACCTGACCCTGGCCACGTGGGTGACCGACGGCCTGCTGGCGGTGTTCTTCTTCGTCGTCGGGCTCGAGCTCAAGCGCGAGCTGGTGATCGGGGAGCTGTCGACGCGCAGCCAGGCGCTGCTCCCGGTGGTCGCGGCGCTGGGCGGGATGATCGTGCCCGCCCTGCTCGCGCTGCTCGTGGGCTGGGGAGCGCCGGGCAGCGAGACGGCGTGGGCCATCCCCGTCGCCACGGACATCGCCTTCGCGCTGGGGGTGCTGGCGGTCGCGGGGCCCTCGCTCCCGGCGAGCGCGCGCGTCTTCCTCCTCGGGCTGGCCGTCGCCGACGACCTCGGCGGGATCATCGTGATCGCGGTGGTGTTCGCCCGCGGGCTCGACCCGCTCTGGCTCGGCGTCGTCGTCCTCGCCTGCCTCGCCTACCGGTGGCTGCAGCACAAGCGGGTGCGCGCGTGGTGGCTGTACGTGCCGCTCGGGGTGTTCACGTGGTTCGCGGTGCACGAGACGGGGATCCACGCCACGGTCTCCGGCGTCCTGCTCGGCCTGCTCACCCGGGTGAAGGCCGACCCGGGCGAGGACCTCGCGCCGGCCCTGCGCCTCGAGCACCGCCTGCAGCCGTGGTCGGCGGGCATCTGCGTGCCCGTGTTCGCGCTCTTCGCCGCGGGCGTCCCGATCGGCCCGGACGCCCTGCGCGCCGTGTTCGCCGAACCGGTCGCGCTCGGCGTGGTGGTGGGATTGCTCGTCGGCAAGGTCATCGGGATCTTCGGCGCGAGCTGGCTCGTCATCCGGTTCACGCCCGCCGCGCGGCCGCGCGGCCTGAGCTGGTCGGACCTCGCGGCGGTGTCGATGCTCGGCGGGGTCGGGTTCACCGTCAGCCTGCTGATCGCGGAGCTGTCCCTGGCCGACGACGGCGCCCTGCTCGCCACGGCGAAGGCGGCGGTACTGGTCGGGTCCGCCGCGGCGGCGGTCATCGGGGCGGCGCTGCTCGTGCGCCGCGGCCGGGCGCAGGCGCGGGAGAACGCCGACCGGGTGGTCTGATCGGGCGGCGCGCCGGGCTTCCTGACCGGCACCGCGCGCGGCGTCGTGGAAGGATGGCCCGCGATCACCGATTTCGACACGGATGAGTAGGAGGACCGCGGTGGCCAGCCCGACCAGCTCCGGCGGCGGGGACGTTCCGCCCGTCCTGCCGTCGATCCCGCTCGCACCGGAGCCCGTCCGATCGGCAGGCGAGCAGTCCATCGGTGAGCTCGTCCGTCAGGCCACGACGCACGTGTCCACGCTGGTCCGGGCCGAGGTCGAGCTGGCGAAGGCCGAGATCACGTCCGAGGTGAAGAAGGGGCTGCAGGGCAGCATCTTCTTCGTCATCGCGCTGGCGATCCTGCTGTTCAGCCTGTTCTTCGCGTTCCTCGCGCTGGGCGAGGTGCTCGACATCTGGCTGCCGCGCTCCGCGGCGTTCGGCATCGTCTTCGGGATCATGCTGCTCGCCGCCGCGCTCTTCGGCCTCCTCGGCTACCTGCGCGTGCGGCGCATCCGCAAGCCGGAGCGCACCATCTCGACCCTCAAGGAGTCTGCGCAGGTCCTCTCGCACCGCGGCCACGACGGGGACGCGCAGCCCGAGCTCACGGCCCGCTGACGGGGCGGGCGCGTCGTGCGCCGGGGTCCTGACGCGTCCTCGCTCCGGCTGCCCGGGCCGTGGACGCACCGGGCCGTCTCGGCGAACGGGATCCGGCTGCACGTCGCCGAGTGCGACGGCGGCGGGCCGCTCGTCGTCCTGCTGCACGGCTTCCCCGAGTTCTGGTGGGCGTGGCGCCACCAGCTGCCCGCCCTCGCCGAGCGCGGCTACCGCGTGGTGGCCGCCGACCTGCGCGGCTACGGCGAGTCCGACAAGCCCCCGCGCGGCTACGACCTGTGGACGCTCGCCGGCGACGTCGCGGGCCTGATCCGGGCGCTCGGCGAACAGCGGGCGCACGTCGTCGGGCACGGCTGGGGCGGCCTGATCGCCTGGACGGTGACGGCGCTGCACCCGCGGCTCGTGCTCTCGCTCTCCTCGCTCGCCGCTCCGCACCCCCTGGCCGTGCGCGCGGCGGTGGTCCGCGACCCGCGCGGGCAGGGCCTGGCGACGGCCCGCTATGCGGCGGCGTTCCAGCTCCCGCGCTGGCCCGAGTGGTCGCTGCGCCGCGACGGCGGCGCGCGGGTCGCGCGGATCCTGCGCGACTGGTCCGGGCGGGAGTGGGACGACTTCGCCGAGGCGGCCGGGCACTACCGGCGCGCCATCCAGGTCACCGGCGTCGTGCACAGCGCGCTCGAGTACTACCGGTGGGCGGCGCGCTCGCAGCTGCGGGCCGAGGGACGGCGGTTCGCGGCGGCCGTGGCCCGGATCCCGACGGTGCCGGTGCTGCAGGTGCACGGCGGGCTCGACCCCTGCGTGCTGGAGCGCACCGCTGCGGCCTCCACCCGGTGGGCGGGGCCGCGGCACCGCCTGCACGTCGTCGCCGACGCCGGCCACTTCCCGCACGAGGAACGCCCCGCCGCCGTCACCGGCGTGCTCTCCGACGCCCTGCGGGACGCGTGAGGTCGCCGCATCCGCATCCGCCCACGGAAGGCCGCCCGCGGGCCTCTACGATTCCGTGACGTGCGCGTTCTGGTCGTGGGGTCCGGTGCTCGAGAGCACGCCATCGTCCTCGCCCTGGCGCAGGACCCCGGCGTCACGGCGCTGGCCTGCGCGCCGGGCAACGCGGGCACGGCCACGGTGGCCGAGCAGCGCGGGCTCGACGTCGCGAACCCGGCGGCGGTGGCGGCGCTCGCCGTCGACTGGCGGGCCGACCTCGTCGTGATCGGGCCGGAGGCGCCGCTCGTGGCCGGCGCGGCCGACGCCGTGCGCGCCGCGGGCATCCCGTGCTTCGGCCCGAGCGCCGCGGCCGCCCGGATCGAGGGCTCGAAGAGCTTCGCCAAGGACGTCATGGCGGCCGCGGGGGTCAACACCGCGACCTCCGTCGTGGTGGACAATCCGGCGCACCTCGACGCCGCGCTCGCCCGCTTCGACCCCCCGTACGTCGTGAAGGACGACGGCCTGGCCGCGGGCAAGGGCGTGGTGGTGACCCCCGACCTCGACGTCGCGCGCGCCCACGCGAGCACGCTGCTCGACGGCGGGCACCCCGTGCTGCTCGAGTCCTACCTCGACGGGCCCGAGGTCTCGCTGTTCAGCTTCGTCGACGGCGAGACCGTGGTGCCGCTCCTGCCCGCGCAGGACTTCAAGCGCGTCGGCGACGAGGACACCGGCCCCAACACGGGCGGCATGGGCGCCTACGCCCCGCTGCCGTGGGCCCCGCCGAACCTCACCGGCGAGCTGGTCGAGAAGGTGGTCGCGCCGGTCGCGGCGGAGCTCGTGCGGCGCGGCACGCCGTTCTCCGGTCTGCTCTACGCCGGGCTCGCGCTCACGGCGACCGGCCCGGCGGTCGTCGAGTTCAACTGCCGCTTCGGCGACCCCGAGACCCAGGTGGTGCTGGCGCTGCTGCGCAGCCCGCTCGCCCGCCTGCTGCACGCCACGGCCACCGGCACGCTCGCCGAGGAGCCGCCGCCGCAGTGGGCCGACGGGGCTGCGGTCACCGTCGTCGTCGCCGCGGAGGGCTACCCCGGGCCGCCCCGCCTCGGCGACGTGGTCATCGGCGCGGAGGCGACCGGGGTGCTGCACGCGGGCACGCGGCGCCGCGACGACGGCGCGGTCGTGTCGTCCGGGGGGCGGGTGCTGTCGGTGGTCGGCACCGGCCCCGACCTCGCCGCGGCCCGCCAGGAGGCCTACGACCGGTTGGCGCAGGTCCACCTGCCCGGTTCCCACCATCGGACCGACATCGCCCTCCGGGCGGCCCAAGGACTCGTCTCTGTACCCGCTCGATCGTGAAATCGGGTCCGCCGAACAGGTGACATTTGCGATCTCTTGGCGTACGCTCCGGCGCGTGACGCGCATTTCCCGTGCCCCGATCGGGGTGAGGCGTGCCATCCTGGGTCGCTCAGCGCGACAAGCACCCGGACGGGTGGCCACGCCGGGGTCTGCGCACCCGGGGTGATCACGTCGTCGACGCTCCCCACGACGGCTCCCTACTGATCACGTCGGGTCCGATGTCGCTCCCCCGAGAAACATGAGGACTCGAATGACCAACAACGCACGGCCTCGACACGCAGCCCCGAGCCGCGCGTCGAAGATCGCCGGGCGCGCCGCGGTCGGCGTGATGGGTGCGCCGATGGCGATGATGGCCGCCGCCGGCCCCGCCGCGGCTGCCACCGACGCGCACGTCACGAACGACAACCTCGGAACCGACGTCAAGCTGTCGATGGTCGGGTCGGTCCTGCCCGGGTTGGAGGCGCTGGGGGTTGAGGGGCTTCCCGCGTCCGACCTCGCGGACGGTCTCACCGACAACATCGAGGTCTTCGACGTCGCCCGCGCCCTGAAGACGGCGCCCAGCCTCGCCGGCGGCATCCTGCCCACCGGCCTCGGGCCCACCGCCGACGTGCTCCCGGTGGTCAGCGACCTGACCACGGTGGCCTCGGACCTGGCCGACGACCTGACCGACCTGCCGGGCGCGGACGTCCTGCCGGTGGTCGGCGACCTGACGTCGCTGCCCGCGCTGGGTGCGCTCGAGGACGCCGAGCTGCCCGCGGTCGGCAAGCTCAAGCTCGCCGGGCTCACCGACCAGCTGTCCGACCTGGACCTGGGTGACCTCCCGGCGGACCTGCTGAACGTCCGGCTCGGTGACCTCGCCGACGTGCTCGAGGACCTGGACATCGACCTCGACGAGCTGCCGTCGGTCCTGCAGGACCTCGACCTGGACGAGCTGCCGTCGGTCCTGAAGAACGTCAAGCTGAGCCAGCTGCCCGCGGTCCTGGACGGGCTCGAGCTCAGCAAGGTCACCTCCCTCGTGTCCGACCTCGACCTCGACGAGCTGGACCTGGACCGGCTCGACCTGGGCGAGCTGCGGACCGTGCTCGCGAGCCTGGACCTGCAGGCGCTCGACCTGGGCGACCTGGACCTGGGCGACCTGGACCTCGGCGAGCTGCGCAGCCTGCTGTCCGACCTCGGGGTCGACGACCTCGACCTGGACCGGCTCGACCTGGGCGAGCTGCGCAGCGTCCTGTCCGACCTCGACCTGAAGAACCTGGGCGCCGACGAGCTGCGCGACGTCCTGGACGAGGTCGAGGGCCTCACCAGCGACGTCAGCGCCACGCTCGCCTCCGTGCTCAACGGCGGCAACCTGCGGGCCGGCCTGCCGCTCGGCCTCGGCGACGAGCGCGGCCTGCTGGGTGGCCTCCTCGGCGGCTCGGCCGACGATGACGACGACGACCGCGAGCGCCGTGCCGGCCTGCTGTCCGGTCTGCTCGGTGGCGCGGACGACGATGACGACGACCGCGAGCGCCGCGGCCTGCTCACCAGCCTGCTGGGCGGTCAGGACGACGACGAGGACGACGACGAGGACGACCGCGACCGCGAGCGGCGCGGTGGCCTGCTGTCCGGCCTGCTGGGCGGCGGCTCCACGCAGAACGTCGACGACGACGAGGACGACGACGAGGACGACCGCGACCGCGAGCGGCGCGGTGGCCTGCTGTCCGGCCTCCTCGGCGGCGGTGCCGACAACGACGAGGCCGACGAGGCGGACTCGGACGACGACGAGGACTCCGACTCCGACGACGAGGACCGCGACCGCGGCGAGCGCCGCGGCGGCCTGCTGTCGGGCCTGCTCGGCGGCGGGGCGGACGCGGACTCCGACGACGACTCCGACTCCGACGAGGCCGACTCCGACGACGAGGACGAGGACGAGGACTCCTCCGACCGCGGCAGGAGCGACAGCTCGGACGACGAGGACTCCGACTCCGACGACGACGAGGACTCGGACGACGACGAGGACTCGGACGACGACTCCGATTCCGACTCCGGCGGGGACCGGTTCTCGGCCAAGGACCTGGTGGCCAGCGTGCTCTGACGCCGGGGACCCGACCGGCGCTGGAACGGCGGCCGCCCTCCACCGATGTGGGGCGGCCGCCGTTCCGCTTTCCTGCCTAAGCTCGGGCCGTGCCGATGCAGCCCGTTCCGCCCACCCAGCTCACGGTCGCCGCCCGGGCCGCGGTGCCCCCGTTCCACGTCATGGACGTCTGGGCGGCAGCAGCCGAA
>NZ_DATGOP010000007.1:0-4981 GCF_035305885.1 Pseudonocardia sp. | reverse complement strand
TCCCGACCGCGACGAGGGTGACGTTGGCCAGCAGCCGCTCCCCGTTCGCGGCCGCCAGCCGCGCCATGCCCGGCCGGCCCAGCTCCTCCACGAGGTCGCCCATGAGCGCACCGGTCCAGTTCGTGTCCTTCACGAACTGGTACGAGGCGTAGTTGCGGCGCTGCTTGCGGGACTGCGCCAGCTTCTGCCCGCCGTGCACCGCAACGCGCTCGACCGCGAACGCCCGCTGCGCCGGCGTGATCAGCAGGTCGCCGTTGACGGCGCCGGCAGCGGCGTCGGAACCGCTGCCGGCGCCCGCCGTGGCCGGGGGCGCGCGCGGCGCGATCGGCAGCCGCACCCCGGGCGGCCCGAGCCGCTGCGCTCCGGGCACCGCCCACGGGTACAGCAACACCGTCGGCCGGAACGCCGCCCGGGACGCGCCGGTCGCGTCGAACTCGAGCCAACTGCCGTCGGTCGTGATGCGCGCGCCCGCGCGACCCGGCCGGTGCACCCGCACGGTGGAGGTGAACGCGACGATCGTCCGACCGGTGCGCTGCGCGAGCTCCCGCGCAGGGGTCGCGGGGCCCGCCGCGAGCGAGCACGCGCAGACCGTCATCGGTCCCGACGGCGCCGACGGTGGCAGCAGCTGCTCGAGCAGCTCCGCGACCTGCGCGGGCGTGACGCGCACGTCCGCGTCCGGCATCGGGTAGATGAACCCGTCCCGCTCACCGTGCATGACCAGCACGAGCTCGCCGTCTGCCACGCGCAGCTCGAGCGCATGCGCCCGCAGCGGGTCGCCCGGTGGCACGAGCACGACGCCGCGCCCGTCCGGGTGCACGATCGCCTCGCGGCGGATCCGCTCCAGATCGGCGTCCGTCGCGTCCCGCCGCGCGCGCGGGGTCGGCGGGCCGCGCACCCGCATGCTCCGCCAGGTGTCGATCTTCGACAACCCGAGCAGGACGGCGGCGCCGCCGGCGAGGCCGAACACCACGATGGGCCAGTTGGCGGGGAGCAACCCGAGCACGCCGAACGCCACCAGCCCGGTGTTGAGGTGCACGTTCGCCCACGCACCCTTGCGCGGCGCGATCCGGCCCAACCCGAGCTCGACGGCGAGGCCGAGCTTGGTCAGGTAGCCGCTCGCCAGCGTCAGCACGACCGCCGGGGCGACCAGCAGCAGGTTCCCGTCCGCGACCATCTGCGCGGTCAGCAGGGCGTTCGCCACCGTGATGATCGGCAACCCGAGCAGGTGCACGATCTTGCGGGCCAGCGGGTGGTGGCTCGCCACGTCCCGCCCGGCGAGCCCGGTGATCGCGGCCGGACCGGCCTGGGCGAAGAACAGGGCGTCGGTGACGGCGTAGACCGCGTTCACCCACATCTCCAGGCCGCTCGTGGCCAGGGCCTGGCTCACGTGCCAGATGAAGTGGATCACGTAGGTGACGGCCAGCGCGGTGTTGACCGTCCGGCCCGAGAAGCCCGCGTCCGCCGAGATCGACGGGTAGGACTGGTACTGCGTGCCCGAGTGGACGCCGACCCGGTCGAGCATCACCGAGAACGCCGCGAGCGCCCGGTCCCGGAGCTCCTGGATCTGAGCGGCCGTGGGCCGACCGGAGCGAACGACGGCGTCCCATTCCTCGGCGATCGCGGCCACCTCGGTCCGGAACCTGTCGGTGACGGCGTCGAGCCGCTGCAGCCGGGCCGGGCCGGCGCCACCCAGCACCGCGTACTTGCGGGTCTTCGCGACGAGCTGGTCGATCGTGTTGGGGTCGAACTGCCCCCGCTCGAGGATCGACTCGACCATCACGCGGATCTGCTGCGCGTACGCCGCGCGGTAGAGGTTCAGCGCACCGCGCACCGTGAACGCCGCGTAGCTGACCGTCGCGGTGATCTGCAGCAGCGGAGCGCCCACCGCGATCAGCACCGCGGTCACGCCCGCCCCGATCGCCGTCTTCACGAGGAAGCGGGTGCGCTGACGCTCCATCTCGCGGTCGGCGGCGTCCTGGTCGAGCTGCGTGCGCTGCACCTCGCTCAGCACGCCTGTGGTCGTGGCCGGGTCACCCAGCGCCCGCCGGGCCTGGTCCGCGGCCACGAGCGCATCGACCGTGTACGGCGCACCGGACGGATCGACGAGGCCGAGCGCGGCGGTGTCGTGGGCCGGCGGCAGTGCGGCGTCCGCGCGGCGCTGCGCGGCGCGCCGCTCCCTGGCCCGCCAGTGGTCCTCGACCGACGCCCGCAGCGACGCCCGCACCAGCCTCCAGGTGATCAGCTTCTTCGCGCTGACCGCATCGGGGGTGACCGCGTTGTGCCAGCGCAGCAGGTTGCGCAGCTGGCCGGTGGCCTCGTCGGCCGGGTTGCGCCAGTCACCGGGCCCGACGACCGGTATGTCGGAGTCGGGCCGGGCGAGCGCGGACTCGTCGCGCTCGAACGCGTAGCGGGCCGCCCACCGGTCGAGGAACCGCCGGTACTGCGGCGTGAGCTCGGCGAGGACCTCGTCCCACCGCCCGGACCGCAGCTGGACGTACGCCCACTGCTGCACGTCGCGCCGGGCGGCCAGCAGCAGCCGCTCCAGGTTGGCGTGCCGCAGCTTCGCCAACGCCTCCGGCCCGACCTCGTCGCGGATCCGCTCGAACACCGGGTCGAGGTCGTGGGCCTGGCGGAAGTACTGGGCGAGCGACTCCGGCTTCACCCCGTCCGTGCCGTAGATGAACCGGTCCTCGTGCCGGCGCACCAGGTCGATGAACGCGTCGGTGATCGCCTTCGTCGCCTTGAGGTGGCGGGCCACCTCGTTCCAGGAGATGTCGGTCGAGACGTGCTGCAGGCCCGGGTCGGACAGGATGCGGCCCCACAGCCGGATGTACTCCGGCGTCGGGTCGGTGAACTTGCCCATCCCCATGTGGGCCAAGATCACCTTCGCGCCCGGGTACTGCTTGAGCAGCGACAGCAGCGGCATGCCGAAGCGGCCGTCCGGCCGCTCGGCCGCGTAGCGGAAGTCCTCGAGGATCCGCGCCAGCCCGAAGTCGTTGTGGATGACGATCAGGTGGCCCTGCTCCTGCACCGCGGCCAACAGCTCGCGCAGGTGCGGGTTGTAGATGTCCAGGCGGCGCAGGTCGGCGGCCGTCAGCAGGGACCGGGCGGCTGCGTCGTACCCCGCCGCGGCGAGCAGCGAGCGGATCGCATCGACGTTCGCCAGCAGCACGGGCAGTAGCTGCGTGGCGTCGCGCTCGTCGCCGCCCGCCACCATCATCCGCAGGGCAGCCGGCATGTCGTCCGCCGCGATCCGACCCTTCTCGAGCGCGGTGCGCAGCAGGCCCGCCGCGGTGACGAGGCGATCGATCTGCGTCCGCCATTCGGGGTTGATCGCGTGGATCGCCTGGGGGCCGAGCAACCGGGTGACGGCCTCCTTGGCGATGGTCGTCTCGCCGATAAGCCCGGCGACGTCCGGGTTGAGGATCGTGAACAGCCGCAGGTACGCGAGGGCACCAGGGATGTCCATCCGCGCGCCGGTGGAGCCGACCACCGCCCGCCAGCGCAGGTCCGACGGGAGCTCGCGCACCTCACGGGTCAGTCGGACGTCGGAGAAGACGCCCCACATCCGCAGCATCGGGGTGCGCGTCCCGAACGCCACGTTCAGGACGCTGTTGACCAGGTAGTAGAAGGTCGCCCCGAGCGGGGCGAAGCCCTTGCCGTGCTGCGGGATGAAGTGGAAGGTCACCACGCCCTGGTGGCCGGCGTCGCGCAGCCACTTGACGAGGCCCTTCACCTTCGGCGGCCGCGAGTGGTCGTAGCCCGCCGGGTGGAAGTGGCCGTCGGACAGGTCGTACTGCGCGATCCGGTTGCGCCCGACGAGCACGAGCGCGCCGTCCTCGGTCGTCACCACGACGAAGCGGCCCTCGTCGCCGAGCTGCTCGCGCAGCCACCCGACCGTCACCCGGCCGCCGTCGGGCAGGCCGAACTCGGCGCCCCGGTTGAACCAGCGCATCAGGCGCGTGTTCAACGCGTCCACCTTCGGGAACCGCTCGGGGTCACCGCGCCACGGGCCCGTCAGCATCGTGATCGTGTCGGCGCCGAGCCCGGTCGCCTCGCGCAGCACCCGGTGCGGCATGCCTCGGTTGCTGGCCGCGCGCACCGCCTCCGCGATGCCGTGGGCGAGGTCGGCCTCCGCGCGGCGCCGGGCAGCGAGCGCCGCGGCCACCTCGCGGTTCGACTGGCGCAAGCGCACCGACAGCTCGTCCGGTACCGCGTTGCCGGCGCCGGCCAGGACAGCGCGCAGGCCGCCGGCCGCCTGCTCGTAGGCGTCGCGCAGCTCGCGGTTGCGCTGGAGCGCTTCCTGCAGCTCCGTCTCGGCCGCGGCGAGCCGCTCACGCAGCGCTTGCGCGGCGAGCAAGGCCTTGCGGAGTGCCCGGGCGGCACGGGAACGCCCGAGGTCCTCCAGCGACGGCGGTCCGCGGATCGGGTTGGTCACCCGCTCCCGGCCCCGTGCCGCGGACGTGACCGGCCGCCCCGTCCCCACCTCGGCGAGCGGGGTGCCACCGGTGCCACCCGACGCCACGGCGGCCGCGGTCGGCGCACCACCGCCACCGGCGCCCGCCCCGGCCACGATCGCGGGGACCCGTCCCGCGGCGCGCGTCGCGAGCCTGCCACCGATCACGGCGTACCGCTGCTGGGCCCGGTCGCCGGCGGCCGCCAGCGCGCCCGGGAGGCCCGCGACGGCGTCCTGCAGCTGCCGCTCGGCCTTGTCCAGGAGCTGCCGCTTGCTCTCGACGGCGACGCGCACCAGGCGCAGGTCGGTCTCGAAGCCCCGGAACCGGTCGGGGTGGCCGCCGATCGCGACCGGGGTGTCGACCGGGATCAGGGGGTCGAGGGCGATCGACTCCACCAACTCGACCGGCACGCCGAGCGTCTCGGCGACGGTCTCCAGCTCGTCGCGGGTGCGGCTGGTCCCGTCCGGCGGGTGGAGCACCCACCGGATGCCCGCGTCGAGCGCCTCGAACAGCTGCGCCCGGTA
>NZ_DATGOP010000006.1:0-97194 GCF_035305885.1 Pseudonocardia sp. | reverse complement strand
AGCGCGCGGGTGCCGTGCGCTAAGGTTCTTCCTGTCAGCGGGGGTCACGCCCCCGCGCCCATACGGTCCTCCGTAGCTCAATTGGCAGAGCATGCGACTGTTAATCGCAGGGTTGTTGGTTCGAGTCCAACCGGAGGAGCTCCGCCGCGAGTCAGCGGCCTGAACCCACTCGGGGACCGAGCTTCCGACCTCGTCCCGCGCCCGCGCGAGACTTGCCGGGTGGCGCACCGCAGAACGATCACCTGGGAAGGCTTCTTCAACGCCAGGGACCTCGGCGGGTTGCCGACATCCGGTGGCCGGGCGACGCGGTTCGGTGCGTTCGTGAGGTCGGCCGACCTGCGTTTCGTCACCGCTCGGGGCTGGCGCCAGGCCCACGCCGCCGGCATGCGCACGGTCGTCGACCTGCGCAACGACGACGAGATCGCTCCCGGCGAGGCCACGGGGACACCGGAGCGCGGGCCGGGTTCGCAGCGGTTCTGCGCCCCTGCCGGGGGCCCGTCGCGCCACCCGCGATGACCAGGCTGCACGTCCCGCTCGACGACGTCGCCGACACCGCGTTCTGGGCGGAGATCGCGCGCACGCGGGTCGACGGCACGCCGTTGTACATGCGCCCGTTCCTGCAACGCAAGGCGGACCGCTGCGCCGCGGTGATCTCCGCGCTCGCTTCGGCGTCCGGGGGCGTCATCTACCACTGCGGCGCCGGCCGCGATCGGACCGGGCTCATCACCCTCCTGCTGCTCTCGCTCGCAGGGGTCGAGCCGGACGCGATCGCCGACGACTACGAGCTGTCCACGGATGCGCTTCGGCCGCTCTTCGCCGCGATGGGGCAGCAGGACCAGGCTCCGGCGCTGGCAGCGCTTCTCGCCGAACACGGCACGACGGCGCGTGACGCGGTACGCGCCACCCTCGACGGGTTCGACGCCGAGGACTACCTCCTGGCCGCCGGGGTCTCGGCAGCCGAGATCCAGGCGGTCCGCAGCCGGCTGACCGCCTGAGCCACGGGCGGCCGGGGCGATCGTCGGTTCCGGCGTAGCGGCCTGCACCGATCGGACCCGCTTCGCAGAGCCCGGCCGGCCGCTCGCCGGGCCGAGGCGTGGACGCGGCCGCTCCGCCGACCCCATACTGCCGCCCCACGCCCGAGGGGAGCTGCGATGGGCGCCCTGAACCCCGCCGATGCCGCCGGTGCCGACCGGGTGGTCGCCCGCCGCGGCCTGCTGCTGTTCCTTCCGCTCGTGGCCGGGTTGGACCTGCTCTTCGTCGCCGCCCTGATCGGCACCGGCGACGTGCGCTGGATCATCGGGCTGATGTGGTCGGTCGCCGCGGCCTCGGTGATCTGCCGCTTGGTCCTGCGCGAGGGGTTCGGCGACGTCTCGTTCCGGTTCGGCGGCCGTCGATCGCTCGCCTTCGTCGGCGCCGGGCTGCTCTTCCCGCTCGCGGTGGGGTTCGTCGCCTACGGCACGGCGTGGCTGACCGGGCTCGCCGAGTTCACCGCGTCGCCCGGCGAATTCCTCACCGGCCTGCTCGTCGCGGCGACCCTCGGCAGCGCCGCGGCCGTGCTGACGGTGGCGGGGGAGGAGATCGGCTGGCGCGGCTACCTTCTCACCAGGCTCATCGACGCGGGCGTCCCGCGCCCGGTGCTCGTGAGCGGCCTGATCTGGGGCCTGTGGCACCAGCCGCTGATCGTCACCGGCGTCATCTACGGCGACAGCCCGCGGGTGCTCGCCGTCGGCCTGTTCATGGTCTCGGCGACGGCGGCGGGGATCGTCATCGCCCGGTTCCGCCTGGAAACCGGCAGCATCTGGCCGCCGATCGCGCTGCACGCCGCGTACAACAGCGTGATCCAGACCGGGTTCACCCCGGCGACCGGCGGGCCGGACGCCGCGCTGTGGGTCGGTCAGGAGGCCGGGATCCTCGTGGCCCTCACGCTGGTGGTCGCCGCCGCGCTGCTCGGCCGCGGGGCCTGGCGCTGCTACCGCGCGCCGGGCGTCCCGATGGCGGTGCCGACGGCCGCCTGACGGGGACGCGCCCCCGCCCGGCGTGCCGGCGGCGACGATCGGGCGCATCCTGGTCGTGGCACGGCAACGGGAGTTCTGATGAGCGACATCGCACCGCACGGCCTGCACCACGTCACCGCGATCGCGTCGGACCCGCAGCGCAACGTCGACTTCTACACCGAGGTGCTGGGGCTCCGGCTGGTCAAGCAGACGGTCAACTTCGACGCGCCCGACACCTACCACCTCTACTACGGGGACGCGGAGGGCCGGCCGTCGACGCTGCTGACCTTCTTCCCGTGGCGCGGGGTGCCCGCCGGCCGCCCCGGCCCCGGGACGGTGACCGCGACGGCGTTCAGCGTGCCTCCCGACTCGCTGGGCTGGTGGCAGCGGCGCCTCGCCGAGATGGGGGTGCCCACCGGTCGTCCGGTGGACCGCTCGGACGAGGAGGTGCTGGCCCTCCGCGACCCGGACGGGCTGCTGATCGAGCTCGTCGCGAGCCCCGGCGACACCCGCTCCGGCTGGGACGGGGCCGCGCACGTGCCCGCGGAGCACGCCGTGCGCGGGTTGCACGCGGTCACGATCGCGGCGGACGACCTCGAGCCGACCCAGCGGATGCTGGCCGAGCTTTTGAACATGCGGGTCGACGCCGAGGAGGACGGCCGCACGCGGTTCGTGATGGGCGGCGGCGAGGGCGCCGCGGTGGACGTCGCCGCGACGAACGGCCGCCCCGGCCTGGTGGCCGGGGGCACCGTCCACCACGTCGCGCTGCGGGCCCCGGACGGCGAGACCCAGATGCGGTGGCGCCGGCAGCTGGTGGAGGCCGGCGTGCACGTCACCGAGGTGCTGGACCGGAAGTACTTCACGTCGATCTACTTCCGCGAGCCGGGCGGCGCGCTGCTGGAGATCGCCACCGACCGGCCCGGCTTCACCGTCGACGAGCCCCTGCTCGAGCTGGGGCGGTCCCTGAAGCTGCCGCCGTGGCTGGAGCCGGATCGGGAGCAGATCGCCGCGTCGTTGCCGCCGCTGCGGGTTCCGGAGGTCGTCGAGGAGGCCGCCGGCCGGGGCGGCTGACCGACCGGTTCCCGGAGCCGTGGCTGGTGGGCATCGCGGTGTTCCGCGGAAGCCACCGATGCCCGACCCGTTGACCTGCGGGGAGCGGCGAGGCCCCCGCCGCGGCCGCGCCGCCGGGAGGACCCCGCAGGAGCGGGCCCGCCGGCGACGCCGGTCACGTCCGGCCGGACGCGCCCGCGCCCGCCCGCGCCCGCCTCGCCGCCCGCGGCGTCTCGGTGCGGAACGACTCGCCGAGCTCGGCGCCGAGACCGAAGTAGTGGCGGAAGTTGTAGATCAGCGGCGACCACCGTGCCGGGTCGACGTGCGAGGTCCCCGGTACGACGATGCGGCGGTCGGCGTGCACCCGCAGCACCCGCGTGTGCACGACCGCGAAGAAGCCTCCCGCCCCCACCTCGTTGCGGACGACGACCGCCTCGAACTGCAGCGGGCACTCCGCGACCCGCGGCGGCCCGACCCGTTCCGAAGCGACCGGCGTCAACCCGGCGGCGGCGAACTTGTCCCGTTCGAAGCGGAACCGGTCACGTTTCTCCGCGGGTACCGGATCCCGCCCGGTCAGCGGGGCCAACCGCTCGACCGCCTCCCACTGCTCCGGGCCCGGGTAGTTGATCACCACCTCGCGGCGGGCGCGCAGGTTGGCGGCGGTCTGGCCGGACATCGCGATCCCGAGGACCACGACGTCGGACAGCGCCCACGCCGACGACATCGGCGCCAGGTTCGGGGTCCCGTCCTCGTTGAGGGTGCTGAGCAGCGCGACCGGCGTACCGACGTACAGGATCGAGGGTTCGATCGTCACGTGGCTCACGGCGCCGGACGCTAGGTCGCGATCGTTTCGGCCGGTGCCGAACGGTCGGCGGGGCATGATGGCCGGGTGGGTGCCGAAGGGGAGGCGCTGGCCGGCTGGGCGCGGATGCTCGCCGACCCGACCCGCGCCACCGTCTGCCTGGCGCTGCTCGACGGCAGGGTGTGGACCGCCACGGAGCTCGCCCGTGCGGCGAAGGTGTCCCGCCCGACGATCAGCGAGCACCTCAACCTCCTGGTGGACGGCGGGCTGCTGGCCGAGGTGCGGCAGGGCAGGCACCGGTACGTGCGGCTCGCGGGGCAGGAGACGGCCGAGGTGATCGAGCGGCTGGCCGCGCTCGCGCCCCGGCGGACCGAGGTGGCGACCGGCCTGTCCGCCGTCAACCGTCGCAAGGCCTTCGCGCGGGCCCGCACCTGCTACGACCACCTCGCCGGGAGGCTCGGCGTCGCCCTCGCCGACGCGATGACCGAACGCGGCGTCGTCGACTGGTCGGACGGCGGGACGCTCACCCCGCACGGCCGCGCGTGGCTGGACGAGAAGGGGATCGCGGTCGAGGCCAGGCGAGGGCGCCCGGTCGTGCGGCCCTGCCTGGACGTCACCGAGCGGCGGCCGCACCTGGCCGGGGCCCTCGGGGCCGCGCTGTGCCGGCACGCGCTCCGCCACGGCTGGGTCACCCCCATCCCCGGCGGCCGGGCGCTCAAGGTGCACGGCGCGGTCCGCGAGCTCGGCCTGGACCCGCAGCTGCTGTGACCCGACCAGGGGCGACCGGCGCCGGTGCCCGCGGGCCGTCCGACCCCTGGCCGCTCGAAGTGACCGCTGCCACGCTCCGCCGATGGCTGATCTCGTCCTCGTCCCCGGCGCGTTCGTCGGCGGCTGGTACTGGCACGAGCTCGCCCGGCACCTCGAGAAGGACGGCCACCGGGCCCACGTGGTCGAGGAGAAGCCCAGCGCCGGGGCGGCGACCCCGCCCGGCTCGGTGATCTCCGCGCCGACGCCGCGCACGTGCGGCGGTACGTCGAGGCCGGTGGGGGAGCCGGTCGTGCTGGTCGGCCACTCGTACGGCGGGATGGTCATCACGGAGCCGGCCGACCACCCCGCCGTGGCCCACACCGGGTACGTGACCGCGTTCTGGCCGCGCCGTGGGCAGTCGCTGCTCGACCTGCTCGGCGACGCGGGGCTGCCGGACTGGATGGTCTGCACGCCGACGGCACGGCCACCGTCACCGGCGACCTCGAGCTCGCGCGCTGGACCTTCTGCGCCGACGTCGACCTCGAGCCGGCCGCGGTGGAGCTGCGCCGCCTGACCCGCAGGCCCTGTCGGGCTTCGCCACCCCGAGCTCGGCGTCGGATCGCACGCACCCGACGACCTACGTCGTCTGCGACCGCGACAACCGCATCCCGGTCGACGCCCAGGAGGCCGTGGCCGCGGCCGCCGACCACGTCGAGCGGATCCCTCGTCGCACCAGCCGATGGCGTCGATGCCCGCTCGGTTCGCGGAGGTGTTCGCCCGGGTGCGGTGATCCCGCCGGGTGGCCGATCCCGGATCACGGGGGCGGACGGCGACCCAGGACGGTGCACACGATCGACACACCCGCGCTCCACCCCGCGGGGCGGCGCTGCTCGTGCGCACCGACTTCTCCGATGAGCCCTCGTGGCGCGCCCTCCTGGAGGAGATTCGGCACGCCGACGCCCGAGGGGTTCCTGCCGGCCGCGGAGGTCGTCGACGACCCCGCGTGCCGCGGGCTCGACCCCGCCGGCGGGCGCGAGCGGTTCCCGCGCCCGTACGCCGGCCCCGCCCTCTTCTTCGTCGCCGACACCGTCGCGCTGGCCTCGCCGGGCCACCCGATCCTCGTCGTGCCGCTGCCCAGCCCGATCCGCGACGACCGGCGGCGCGAGCCGTTCCGCGTGCTCGCCGCCGGGCTGTGGTCGGTGGAGAACAACCTGTCGGAGGCGAACACGGACCGGCACGAGTTCGCCGATGCCGCCGACGACGACGGGGTGTACCGCGGCTCGCCCGGTTGACGGGCCCGGCCCCGCGTGGATGATCGGACGATGACCGGCGACGAGATCGTGCTCGGCCCGCTGCCCAAGGGCATCACCCTCGCGAAGGAGGGGATGCGCAAGAGGGTGTGGAACGTCCTCGGCCACACCTACTGGATGAAGGCGGCGAGCGAGTCGAGCTTCGCCTTCGAGACCTACGACCCGCCGGGCACCGGGGTGCCGCCCCACGTCCACCCCCTGCAGGACGAGCACATCTACGTGCTGGAGGGTGTGTTCACCCTCTACCTGGACGGCGAGTGGACGACCGCGGGCCCCGGCGACACCGTGCTGATGCCGCGCAACCTCCCGCACGCCTACTACAACCGCAGCGAGGCGCCCACCCGCGGCCTGTTCTGGGTGAGCCCGGCCGGGAAGCTCGCGCAGCTGTTCGACAAGCTGCACAACCTCACCGACCCCGACGAGGTCGTGCGCGTGTCGGCGGAGCACGACGTCGAGTTCCTGCCCGCGGGATCGATCGAGGGCGCCTGAATCCCTTCCGCCCCGCGCACCGACCGTTGACGCGGGCCGCCGCGGGCCGCCAGCGTGTCGACCATGGGTGAACAGACGGTCGTGCGGACGGCTCGCGGCGCGGTGCGGGGACGCACCGAGGGCGGGGTCACGGCGTTCCTCGGCATCCCGTTCGCGGCGCCGCCGCTCGGTGCGCTGCGCTTCCAGGCGCCGCAGCCCGCGGCGCCGTGGGACGGCGTGCGCGAGGCGGACGCGTTCGGCCCACCGCCCCCGCAGGCCCCGCTCGGCCCGCAGCCGCCCGCGCCGGAGCCGGTCCGCCACGACCCCGGCGACTGGCTCACCCTCAACGTGTGGACGCCCGACCCCGGTGCGGCCGGCCTGCCGGTGCTCGTGTGGGTCTACGGCGGGGCCTACCGCATGGGCTCCTCCGCCGAGCCCGGCTACCGCGGGTCCGTGCTGGCGGGCCACGGCGCGGTCGTGGTGACCGCGAACCACCGCGTCGGCGTCGAGGGCTACGCGCAGCTGGACGGTGCGCCGGCCAACCGGGGCCTGCTGGACGTCGTCGCGGTGCTCCGCTGGGTCCGCGAGGAGATCGCCGCGTTCGGCGGCGACCCCGCCAACGTGACCGTGTTCGGCGAGTCGGCCGGCGCGGGCGCCGTCGCCGCGCTGATGGTCATGCCCGCGGCCGAGGGCCTGTTCGACCGGGTGATCGCGCAGAGCGTGCCCGCCACCTGCTTCACGCCGGCGCTCGCCCGCGACGTCAGCGCGGAGATCGTCGCGCCGCTGGGCCTCGCGCCGTCGGCGGCCGCCCTCGCCGACGTGGACCCGCAGCGGCTGGTCGACGCGCTGGGCGAGCTGGACCGGCGGATGCCCGCGATCGAGCGCTGGGGCCTCGTCGCCCACACCCCCACCCCGTTCTCGCCGGTCGTGGACGGCGAGGTGCTGCCGACCGACCCGTGGACCGGGCTGGCCGCGGGCGCCGCGCGGGACGTGCCGTTGGTCGTCGGGCACACACGCGACGAGTGGCGGCTCTTCCTCGTCATGGGCGGGCAGTCCGTCACCGACGAGATGGCGGCCGGCGCGATGCGCGTGTTCGGGCCAGAACCGGACCCCGAGGAACGGATGCGGGCCGCCTTCCCAGGCGCGAGCGCCGAGGAGCTGTTCGTCCTCGCCTGCTCGGACCGGATGTTCCGCATGCCGAGCGTGCACCTCGCCGAGGCGCACACCGCGGGCGGCGGCCGCAGCCACCTCTACGAGCTGACCTGGCCCACCCCTGCCCTCGGCGGCGTGTTCGGCGCCTGCCACGCCCTCGACGTGCCGCTCGTCTTCGGCGTGTCCGACGAGGGCCTGCCGCTGCAGCTCGTGGGTTCCCCGCCGCCGGACGACGCGCGCGAGGTCTCCGCGCAGATGCAGGCCGCGTGGACCGGGTTCGCCCGCGACGGCGACCCGGGCTGGACACCTTACGACGCCCGGCAGCTCACGCGCGTGTTCGACGTGGGCGAGCGGGGCGGCGTGCGGCCCTACCCGGAGGAGGCCTCCTGGAAGCTGTGGGCCGACCGGCCGCCCGAGGTGGTCGACCTGCGCTGACCCGGGCTGTCTGCGCGATCTGCGCAACAGCGCGATCCACTCGCGCGGATCGCGCACGAGGCGCATGATGGACCCGGACCGCCGAAGGGAGGGCCGGTGTCGGGGCCAGCCGAGCTGTTCGTCGTCGCCGACGACCTGTCCGGCGCCGCGGAGACCGCCGCCGTGCTGGCCCGGCCCGGCGTGCCCGCGCGGGTCGTGCTCGCCGGGCGCGGACGCCCGGTGCCCGCGACGGGCGGGCTCACCGTGGTGGACCTCGACAGCCGGCTTGCGCCCGCGGAGGACGCCGCCCGCGCCGTGCGCAACGCCGTCGCCGCCGCGCCCCCGTCGGCCCGGATCGTGAAGAAGATCGATTCGCTGTTGCGCGGCAACCTCGCGGCCGAGATCGGGGTGCTCGCCGCCGACCGCCCCGTGGTGCTCGCCCCCGCGCTGCCGGTGGCCGACCGCGTCGTGCGCGGCGGGGTCGTGCACCTGTCCGGCGTCCCGCTGCACGAGACCGACGCGTGGGCGATCGAGCCGGTGCCCGCCCCGACGAGCGTCGCGGCGGGCCTCGACGGGCTGCGCACCACCGCGCTCGGCCTCGACGCCGTCCGCCGTGACGCCGCGGCGGCGCTGGCGGCCGCCGTCGACCGGGCCCCCGTCGTGATCTGCGACGCGGTCACCGACGCCGACCTGGACGCGATCGCCGCCGCCGCGCTGGACCGCCCCGACGTGGTGCTCGCCGGCTCGGGCGGGTTCGCCGCCGCCATCGGCAGGCGGCTCGCCGGCGCCCCCGCCGACGGCGCACCACCTGACCGCGTCCCGTCGCCCTCGGTGCTCGTCGTGGTCGGGTCGGCGGCGCCGATCGCGGCCCGCCAGGTGGAGCGGCTGCTCGCCGACGGGGCGCGCGAGCTGCGGCTCCCCGTCGCCGGGGTATCCCTCGAGCCCGGCGTCACCGTCCTGCGCCCCGCCCCGGTCGAGCGGGCGGACCCGCGGGCGGTCGTCACCGAGCTCGCTCGCGCCGTCGTCGACCTCGACCCCGGCCCGGCGGCCGCCGACCTCGTCCTCACCGGGGGCGAGACCGCTCGCCGGGTGCTCGACGAGCTGGGGATCGACCAGCTCGAACCGCTCGCCCAGATCGGGCACGGCGCCGTCGAGAGCCGCACCGCGGACGGCCGCCACGTCGTCACCCGCCCCGGCAGCTTCGGCGGGGTCGACTCCCTGCGCGACATCGTCGCGAAGCTGCAGTCCCGCACGCCACACCAGGAAGGCGCACCATGACCGCCGGCCCAGCACCCGCAGCCACGACACCCACCGGCACCCTGCCGATCGTCGCCGTCACCATGGGCGACGGCGCCGGCGTGGGGCCCGAGGTGATCGTCCCCGCCGTCGTGCACCCCGACACCCTCGCCCGCTGCCGCCCCGTCGTGATCGGCGACGCAGGCCGGCTCCGCGCGGCCGCGGGCATCCTCGGCCAGGACGTCGAGATCGTCGCGGTCGACGGGCCCGCACAGGCCGAGTTCGGCGGCAACCGCATCAACGTCATCGACCTGGGGCTGCTGCCGGACGACCTGCCGTGGGGCGCGGTGTCGCCCGTCGCGGGGGAGGCGGCCTACCAGTACATCCGGGTGGCGGCCGAGCTCGCGGTGCAGGGCGCGGTGCAGGCGATCTGCACGGCGCCGCTCAACAAGGAGGCGCTGCACGCCGCGGGCCACCGCTTCCCCGGCCACACCGAGCTGCTCGCGCACCTCACCGGCACCGAGGAGGTGTCGATGATGCTCTCGACGCCCAAGGTGAAGGTCGTGCACGTCACCACGCACATCGGGCTGATCGACGCGGTCGCGAAGATCGAGCCGGGGCTCGTCGAGCGCACGGTGCGGCGCGGGCACGAGGCGCTGGTGCGCTCCGGGATCGCCAACCCGAAGATCGGGGTGTGCGGCATCAACCCGCACGCGGGCGAGAACGGCCTGTTCGGCTACGGCGAGGAGGAGGAGAAGATCGTCCCGGCGCTGCGGGTGCTGCAGGCCGACGGTATCGACGCCCGCGGCCCGCTCCCGGCCGACACGGCGTTCTTCCTCGCCGGCCGCGGCGACTACGACCTGATCGTCGCCATGTACCACGACCAGGGGCACGCGCCGGTGAAGGTGCTGGGCATCGAGGCGGGCGTGAACATCACGGTCGGGCTCCCGGTGATCCGCACGTCGGTCGACCACGGCACCGCGTTCGACATCGCGGGCAAGGGCGTCGCGGACCCCCGCAGCATGGTCGAGGCGCTGCGCCAGGCCGCCGAGCTGGCGTCGCGCCCCGCGGCCTGAGGGCGGGCCTGGGGGCGATGCGGTCGCGCGGGTCGCAGCGGCGGCGCGACGAGATCGTCCGGCTCGCCACCGCGTCCGGGCCGGCCAGCGTCGAGGAGCTGGCGCGGGCGTTCGGGGTCACCGCCTCGACGATCCGCCGCGACCTCGCCGCGCTCACCGCCGAGGGTCGCCTCGCGCGCACCTACGGCGGCGCGATGCCGGTCACCGCGCACCCCGAGCCGCCGTTGCGGGAGCGCACCGGGGAGGCGTTCGCGGCGAAGCGGGCGATCGCCCGGGCTGCCGTGGCCGAGGTCGGGCCGGGGGAGACGGTGCTGCTGGACGCCGGCTCGACGGTCGGCGCGCTCGCGCGCGAGCTGCGGTCGGTGCCGGGGCTCACGGTGATCACCGTCGGGCTGACCGCGCTGCAGGAGCTCTCCGACCCCGCTGAGATCGACGCCCAGGGGATCACCGTGCACTGCCTCGGCGGCACCCTGCGGCCGCTCAGCCAGGGCTTCGTCGGGCCGCTCGCGGAGGCGGCGCTGGAGCGGCTGACGTTCGACCGGGCGTTCCTCGGCGCCGACGGCGTCACGGTCGAGGGCCTCTGCGAGGCCGACCTCGCCCAGACCCGGCTCAAGGAGCTGATGGCGCGGCGCGCCGCGCAGGTCGTCGTGCTCGCCCACGGCGCGAAGCTCGGGCGGCGGCCGTTCCACGCCTGGGCCCGACTCGACCCCGGCTGGCGGCTGATCACCGACGACGGCGCCGACCCGCGGGTGGTCGACCGGTTCCGCGCCGCGGGGATCGACGTCGTCGTGGCCGGAACGGGGCCGGGCGTCACCCGTCGGGCTGCCGGGGCAGCAGGCTCCCCAGCGGCCCGAGGTCGATGTTGAGGTCCTCGGCGCGCAGCCCGAAGTGCTCCCGCAGCTCGGTCATCGCCTCGTCGAGGCGCATGAGCCCGAGTCCGAGCCGCTCGACGGTCTCGTCCGGCAGGTCGCCCGCCTCGACGCGCCGGATCGCCTGGCGCTCCATCAGCTGGCGGACGAGCTCGACGATCGTGAGGACGAGCCGGCCGAGGTCCCGCCCGACCGCGTCCGGGTCGAGTTCGAGCCGCTCCGGGACGCGGGTCACGGTTCCACCAGCGTCGACACCGAGCTGATCAGGGCACGCAGCGAGACGTGCACCAGGTCGACGTCGGCGAGGGAGATCGTGATGTCCCCGCTGATCACGACCCCGCCGGCGAGCAGCCGGTCCAGCAGGTCGACCAGCGCGACCTCGCGGTCCGCGGCGAGCGTCACGAGTCCTCCAGCGCGGCGAACGAGTACGGCGCCCACGGGCCGGTCAGCTCCAGCTGGAGGGGTCCGTCGGCGCGGGTCGCGACGAGCTCCCGCAGCGCGTCGCCGCCCACCTCGTCGACGAGGTACGCCGCGTTGAGCACCATCGGCTCCCGGTGCCCGGACAGCCGCGGGTCCTGCGGCTCGTAGCGGCGGTTCGCGACGGCGAGGTCGGTGAGCTCGCGGTGCAGCGCCTCCGCGGCCGCGGTGGCGGCCTCGAGGCGGGTGCCGGCGCGGTCCCGCTCGGCGCGCCGCCGCAGCAGGTAGGACGTGCCCGGCCGGGCCGACCCGTCGCCGGACCCGGGTGCGGCGCCGGCGTCTGCGGTGTCGTCGGCGGTGGGCGCCGCGAACGCCTTCACCCCCCACTCGACGCGCCCGCGGACGCGGTCCAGCGCGGCGCGGAAGTCGGCGGCGCGCTCGTGCAGCAGCGCGCGAACGCTCTGATCGTCGTGGTAGACGGTCGCGAGGCGCACCGGGGCGACGGGGCCGGACTCCGCGGCCGCGGCGACCACCTCGTGGTGGGCGCGGGCCGCCCGCTCCAACCACTGCAGGTCCTCGAGGCTGCGCTGGAGCGCCTCCTCCCCGAACCGGACGGCGTCGACGGAGCTGACGACGGCCGCGAGGGCGCCCGCGACGACGCGGCGCACCGGGGCGTCGTCGACGCCCCCGGGGGCGGCGGGCTCCGCCGCGTCGGCGTCGGTGACCGCGTAGAGGTAGACGAGCGCGTCAGCCATCGGCCCCGCCCTCGTTCCCGTTGCGGCCGGACTCGAGCGCGGCGATCCGCTGCCGCAGCGCCTTGTTCTCCTCGGCCAGGTCCCGCTGCCCGATGCTCAGGGTCGGGTCGTGCTCCCACCAGTCGATGCCGATCTCACGGGCCTTGTCGACCGACGCGACCAGCAGCCGGATCTTGATCGTCAGCAGCTCGATGTCGAGCAGGTTCACCCGGATGTCGCCCGCGATCACGATCCCCTTGTCGAGGACGCGTTCGAGGATGTCGGCGAGGTTCGTCGACTCCTGCCGGTGTTCCGGCGGGCGGGCGCGGTTGGTGGAGAGTCCACCGGAGGTCATCGGCACTCCCTGTCGAGTTGTCCGCGCGCGTAGCGGCGCTTGCGGCGGTAGGACAGCAGGTTGCCGTCCGCGTCGAGGCGCACCTCGTAGATCGCGAGGACGTCCGTGGTGTCGGGGATGCGGTGGGTCTCGACCACCTCCACGCCGACCTGCCAGTCGCCGTCGTGGCGCTCGATCGAGATCACGCACTCGGGCTGCTTGCCGGTGAAGTCCGCGACGTGCTGCGCGGCCTTGCGCGCGGCCTCGGCGGCGTCCGCCTGCCCGTTGCGCCGGGGCCCGGTGTGCTGGGCCCCGGTCTCCCGCGCGGGGTCGTCGTCCCGGGCGCGCCGCGTGCGGCGCGGGGTCGTCCGTTGCTCATCCGCCACGATCGCCTCCCACCCCGGGCGAGCGCCGCCCGGCCATCAGGCGCTGCAGCAGCTCGTTCTCGAGCTCGGCGGCCTCCTCCTCGGTGAGCTCGCCGCTGCGGCGCCCCTCGTCGACCCGGTCGAGCTCGGCCCGGATGCGCGCGGGGTCGTAGTACTGCTCCTCGGCCTGGTCGCGGATCTGCTCGGCCAGCCACACGACGCCCCGCACGGGCGCGAGCGGCAGGCCGAGCAGACCGGTCAGCAGACCCAACTCATCCCTCCGGGACGAAGTCGTAGGGCGCGAGCGGGCCGAGCAGCCGCAGCCGCACCCGGCCGGCGAGGTCGCGGCCCGTGTCCTCCACGGCGTCCTCGAACTCGCCGATGCGGGCCCGTTCGACGAGGAACGCCGCGTTGACCACGTCGTCCGGCTGGCCGGGCCGGTGGGCCACGACCTCGGCCGCGAACGGCTCCAGCCGCTGCACGAGCCGCTCGCCCTCGTCGTCGCGCCGCTCCTCCAGCGCCGTGACCACGAGCTCGCCCAGCCGGACGCGGTCGTAGTAGGAGGCGTCCTCGGGCAGCTCGCGCACCTTCTCCTGGAGGGCCCGGATCTCCGGGTCCTCCTCCACCAGCTCGGCCAGCACGACGTCCTGCTCGTAGCGGCCCTTGAGCGTGAACTGCACCTTGCCGTCGAGCGCGTCGAGCACGTCGACGAAGTGGTCGTGGTGTGGAGCGATGAGCTCCTCGACCACGCCGTCGGACTCGACGACGGCGGGGAACCGCATCGGGAGGACCGCGGTGGTCGCCGCCACCGCGTCGACCACCGCCTCGTGGGCCAGCAGGTCGTCGCGGGTGCCGATCGGGCGGTCGACGGGTACGTCGCCGACGATCGCGGCGACCTCGCCGTGGGCGATCGTGGAGACCCGGCCCGACGGGCCGAGGCCCTTGAGGTCCTCGGGGAGCCGCGCGTCGGCGCCGACGAGGCCGTAGACGTACGTCGCGCTCATTCCTCGCGCTCCCGCGCACGCTGACGGGCGGGCCGCCTGCGGGGCGCCTCCTCCCGCTCGGGCTCCCGCTCCTCGCGGCCGCCGCCGAGCATGTCGCCGACCTTGTCGACGGCCGCGTCGAGCATCCCGGTGGTCTTGCCGCGCGCACCGCCCTCGGTGACGCCCTCCACGAGCTCGGTCAGGTCCTTGCCGCCCTTGCCCTTGCCGTAGAGGTCGAGCCGGTTGGTCGCCTCGGCGAAGCGCAGGAACGTGTCCACGCTCGCCACGACGATCCGGGCGTCGATGGTGAGGATCTCGATCCCGACCAGGGACACGCGGACGAACACGTCGATGACGAGGCCCTTGTCGAGGATCAGCTCGACGACGTCGGCGAGGCTGCTGGAGCCACCGCCGCCCCGCTCGACGTACCCGCCGCCCTGGCGTTGTGTCGCCACCGTCATGCCTCACCGCTCCCGTCGTGATCGTGAGGCGGACACCGGCTCTCGGTCGGCCGTGTCCGGTTCCTCGTCGGCGAAGTCGCCCTCGTCGGCGTACTCGTCCTCGTCGCCGTAGTCCTCGTCGGCGTACTCGTCCTCGTCGGCCGGCTCCTCTTCCTCTTCGTCGGCCCGGTCCGCGTCGGCCCGGTGCTCGTCAGCCCGGTACTCGTCGTCGGCAGGCTCCTCCTCGTCGGCGTACTCGTCGCCTTCGTCGGCGGAGTCGTGCTCGTCGTAGGGCGGCTCCTCGTAGGGCTCCTCCTCGGCCCGCTCCTCCTCGCCGGGTTCTGCGGACCGGGAGCGCTGCTCCTCCTCGAGGGCCTCCTCGTGGGTCTTGACGACCTCGCTGTCGCGGATCTCGCCGCGCCAGCCCTCCACCTCTTCCTGGTGCAGCAGGACGTTCGACATCGCGTGGCGGCGGAAGTGCTTGAACTCCAGCCGGGCCCGCCTGCCCTGGGCGCGCCAGAGGTTCCCGGTCCGCTCGAAGAGCCCTTGCGGGTGGTACTCGAGGACCAGCAGCACGCGGGTCAGGTTGGGGCCGAGCTCGGTGAAGGTCACCGCGCCGTCGACGTGGCCCTTCTCGCCCTTGGACCGCCAGACGATGTGGGAGTCGGGCACCTGCTCGACGATCGTCGCCTCCCAGGTGCGGTGCGACCAGAAGACCTGGGCCTTCCAGTTGGTCTTCTCGTCCGATTCCTGCTCGACGCTCTCGACCTTCTTCATGAACGTCGGGAAGTCGGCGAACTGGGTCCACAGGTCGTAGGTGGTGCGCAGGGGCAGACCGATGTCCTGGTCCTCGCTGATGACGGTGACCTTGAGCTTCTTCTTGCCGCCCGAGCCACCGCCTCCGCCGACCGCGTCGCCGACCTTCTCCTTGAGCGCGGAGAACCCGCGGCTCAGCACCCCGCCGGGGGAGGAGCCGTCTCCGTCTCCGTCGCCGTCTCCGTCTCCGTCGCCGTCTCCGTTGCGCTGGCGTCCGAAGACCGCGCCCAGTCCTTGCTCGGGGTTCTCGGCGACGCCCGTGAGGCGGTCGGTGAGGCCCTGGATGCGGGACGTCGCGGACTCGGCCGCGTTCTGGACCAGGAGCCCCAGCAGGCGCTGCCCGGCGTCCTTGAGCGCGTCGGTCGGCAGGGCGTCGGTGACGCGGTTCTTCGGGTCAGCCACGGCCGTCGCTCCCCTGGCTGCGCGGCCGGGCGGGCTTGCGGCCCGCGGCCCGGCCCGCCGTCGAGGCACCGCGCTTGGCGGTCGCGGACGCCGACGGCTTCTTGCCGGCCCGGGCTGAGGTGGTGGCCTTGGCCTGCGTGCGGGAACGGCGCCGCGGCGGCGGTGCCTCCTCCTCGGCGGGTTCCTCGTCCGGCTCCGGCGCCGACTCCTCCTGTTCGGCGTCCTCGGTGTACCGCTCGTCCTCCGGCTCCTCGTCGGCCGTGTCGTCGGCGGTGTCGGCCGTGTCGTCGGCGGAGCCGCGGCGCGGCACGGCGCCTGCGAGCGACTCGACGCGCTTGCCGACCCGGTCGGTGAGCGCCTCGACCTGGCGGGTGGCCACCGCGACGGCGGCGCCCTTGCCCGCTTCCACGAGGCGCCCGCGCACCTCGTCGACGAGTCGGGTCAGTTCCGGCGACGACGAGAGCAGCTTGCTCCCCTGGCTGAGCAGCTCACCCGGCCCGCCGAGCCGTCGGCCCGCGGCCATCCCGCCCAGCATCAATGCGAGCTTCATCTTCTTGGTTCGTCCGAGGAAATAGCCTCCGGCAACGCCGAGGGCCACTCGTGCTCCACACTTCACCGGATCTCCCTGTCGGTTCTCGGGCTCTCGACCGTTCCGGCATCGCGAACCACGTCGTTCTCTGCAATGCGCGCCCCCGCCGGCCGCAGCCAGCGACTACCCGCGGAGCTGATCTCGCACTCCCGCGGCGGCGGGATCGGCGGAAATTGAGCCGTTCGGAGCAGGCGGCGCAGCGCTCACCGGCCGAGCCACATGATCGTGAAAGGCTCTCCGCGCTATCCGCGCTCCCGGTCGGACGCGTCCAGCACGCGGCCCAGCGCGAGGCAGAACCTCGCCCAGTCCTCCTGCCGCGCCGCGAGGATCCGGCGCCC
Organism: Pseudonocardia sp.; assembly: GCF_035305885.1. Classification (GTDB taxonomy): domain Bacteria; phylum Actinomycetota; class Actinomycetes; order Mycobacteriales; family Pseudonocardiaceae; genus Pseudonocardia. Next base: position 80,658 of record NZ_DATGOP010000006.1, on the reverse strand, counting down.
GAGCGGGGTCAGGGCGTAGCGGCGGACCCGGTCGTCGGTGGCCTCCACGAGCCGGTTGCGGGTCAGCCGGCGCAGCTCGGGGACGACGACGCGCACGGGCAGCTCGACGAGCCCACCGCTGCGGTCGCGGATGCGGTCGATCAGCTGGTAGCCGGTCGCGGGTCCGTGCGCCGCGGCCGCGAGGAGGAGCAGGTCGACGTGGCGGCGGTCGCGGACCTCCACGGTGCCCGTGCGTGTCGGGCGTGGCGCGGGTCGTGTTTCCACCGGGGGCTCCTCCCGCACCGGGCGCCTGCGGCGGCGCTTCAACGCGGCGGCTGGGGCGCCGAAGACGGACGACAGGCCTGCCGCCGGGTCGCGCGGGGTCATGCCCCGGCCGCGGTGCCGTCGCCGTTGCCTGCGGCCTCCTCGGCCGCCTGCAGCGCGGTGAGCACCTCCACACCCAGCGCGCGGTAGTCACCGGCGACGCTGGCGGCGGTGGGGGAGACCCGCGGCGTGCGCACCCCCGTCCGCAGCGCCTCCCACCACGCCGGCTGGGCCGCGGCCTCGAGCTCGAGCTCGTGGGCGAGCTTGCCGAGCCGGCGCGCGTCCTGGGCCGTGCGTTCGGCGTGCCTGATGGTCGTCCGGAACCGCGGCGAGCTGCCCCCGAACGCCCCGTCGATGGCCGTCATCGCCTCGGCGTGCACGGCGCGCGAGCGGGTGCCGGTCGCGAAGAGGACCACCCCGAGCAGGCCCAGCCGCGGGTTGATCTCCTGGGCGAGGGCGAACCGCTCGGCGACGAGGCTCATGCCCACGAGGCCGCCGACGTCGGACTTCGTCGGCATGAGCACCCAGCGGGCCGCGGCCAGCGCCAGGTCGGACAGGATCGTCGACTCCGGTGGGCAGTCGATGAACACGACCTCGTAGTCGGTCGCGATCGGGGCGAGCACGTCGCCCAGCACCCGGAAGGCGCGCCGGCCGCGGTGCTGCAGCCGGGAGACCATCACCGGCGTCAGGTCCTCGAGCCGGGACCCGCCGCAGACCACGTCCAGCTCGGGGCGCACGCCGACCGCGGGCGAGAGCGGCGTGCCGGCGATGATGCTGCCGAGCAGCCCCGCCCCGTCGTCGTCGGCGGCCGAGTCGCGGTAGCCGAGGTCGTCGGCGAGGTTCGCCTGCCGGTTCAGGTCGACGAGCAGGCACCGGTAGCCCGCGCCCGCGAACTGGCCGCCCAGGTTCGCGGCGATCGACGTCTTGCCGACCCCGCCCTTGTCGTTGACGATCGCGATGACCCGCGCCAGGGCGAAGTCCCGCTCCCGATCCGTCAGGCGCTCGGCCATCGGCACCTCCGCACCGCTCGGTGATCCGCCGGCTCAGCGCGGTGCGCGCCGCGGCCGCCCCTCGGGCGCCCGGCCCCGGCGGCGCGGGCGCAGCAGGTGGCGCAGGTCGTCCTGCGAGGCGGCTCGCTCGTCGTCCTCCTCGTCGTCCTCCTCGTCGGGTTCCTCGTCCTCCTCGTCGTACTCCTCGTCCTCGTCGGAGTCGTCCTCGGGGACCTCGTCGTCCTCGCTCTCGGCGTCGTCCTCGTCCTCGGTCTCGTCGTCGGCGTATTCGTCGGCGTATTCGTCGTCGCCGGTTTCGAGGTCCTCGAGGGTGATGTGGATGTTGAGCCGTTTCGTGCCCAGGAGGATGTACCCGCTGATGTCGACGGCATTGATCGGTTCGCTCACGGCGGGTTGACCCCCTTGCGCGGCCGGAAATCGCGCAGCGCTCGGCCGGAAACAAGATCTCGGCTCGCGTCGCTTTGCGATCACGTGGAGCTGACAGCTCCGCCGGAATACCCCGGCTCGCGCAGAACGAACCCGATCTCAGGTGAGGTGGTCGAAGTCGCCGCGCACCCACCCGATGTAGCGGTCCGCCGACCGGCGCAGGGCCGCCCGGGCGTCGGAGTCGACCGTCTTGCCGAAGTTGTCGTACAGCCGGTCGAACTCGAGCGCCTCGACGGCCTTCGTGATGCGTTCCACCACGGCCGCGGAGAGCGGGATGCGGTTCGGGTAGCTGCGCATGAACGTCATCGTGACCCGGTCCGGGTTGGCCTGGATCGTGTCGCCGCCCAGCAGCACGCCCTTGCCGCCTGCGCCCGCCGACCAGAGCGCGACCGCGCTGCCCGGGAAGTGCCCGCCGAGCTGCAGCAGCCGGACCCCGGGCACGACGTCGAGGCTGCCCGACCAGGTGCGGATCACGGGGTCCGGCCGCGCCACCCACTCCTCGTCCGCCTCGGCCACCAGCACCGGCGCCCCGCCCAGCGCCCGGCTCCACTCCACCTGCACGCCGTACATGTGCGGGTGGCTGGCCACGATCGCGGCCACCTCGCCCAGCTCCCGGATGCGGCGGACGGCGGCGTCGTCGATGTAGCCGACCATGTCCCAGATGACGTTGCCGTCGGGAGTGCGCACCAGGTGCGCCTGCTGGCCGATCCCGACCTTCGGCTCGACGGTGATGCCGAAGAGGTCCGGTTCCAGCTCCCGCACCACGACCTCGTGCCCGGCGGCGGCGAGCTCCTCGAGGGTGGTCCACCGCTGCCCGTCCGCGGGCACCCACTGCCGTTCGTCGGCGCAGATGGCGCAGACGTCGACCTTCTCGGCGTGCTCCACCCCGCACGTGCTGCAGATGTACACCCTGCCCCACTCCCGATCTTGTACTATCGTTTGTACACCCACACCGAACAGCAGTCCGTCCGATGCGTCAAGGGGTGACGGTGCCGGCAGCGCGGGTCACCTTGAGAGACATCGCCCGGGACGCGGGCGTCTCGGTGACCACCGCCTCGCGCGCGCTGCACGGGGTGACCGGGGGTGCCCGGGCCCCGTCGGCCGCCACGGCGGCGAGGGTGCGGGCGTCGGCGGCGCGGCTCGGGTACTCGCGCGACCAGCTGGCCACCGGCCTGCGGACCCGGCGCAGCCGCCTGCTCGGGATGCTCGTGCCGCGGCTCACCGACCCCGTGCTCGCCACGATCTACGAGGGCGTGGAGGCGGCCGCCCGCGACGCCGGCTACCGGACGGTGGTCGCGAACACCTTCGACGACCCGGACGAGCAGCGGGCGCGCGCCGCGGTGATGCTCGACCACCGGGTCGACGGCCTGATCATCGGCGACGGCTCCGACCGCGGCGACCTGCTCGCCGACCTCGACCGCCGCGGGGTCCCGTTCGTGCTGGTCAGCAGGCGGGTCGACGGCCACCCGGCGGTGATCGGCGACGACGTCACCGGCGGTCGCCTCGTCGCCGAGCACCTGCTCGAGCGGGGCCACGAGCGGGTGGCCGTGCTCGCGGGCGAGCCGTACGCGAGCACCGGCCGGGACCGGGCGGCGGGCTTCCTCGAGCGCTGGTCGGCCGCGGGTCGGACGGTGCCGGCCGAGCGGGTCGTGCACGGGCCGTTCGACGTCGCGGGCGGGCGGTGGGCGATGCAGCGCGTGCTGGAGGCCGGGCCGCCGCCGACCGCGGTGTTCGCGGTCAACGACTTCACCGCGATCGGGGCGATGGGCGCGCTGCGCGACGCCGGGCTGCGCGTGGGGCGCGACGTGGCGCTCGTCGGCTACAACGACGTGTCCATCTCGGCGGAGCTGCCGGTCCCGCTGAGCACGGTCGCCGCCCCGAACGACGAGATGGGGCGCCGGGCGGTGGAGCTGCTCGTCGAGATCCTCGACGGCGGGCGGCCCGACCCGGTCCTGCTGTCACCTCGGCTACGCGTCCGGGCGTCGAGCGCGTTCGGCGTCCCGTCGTCCCCGGACCGCTACCGCTGATCACCCCGCTCCCACAGCTGCCCGAGCGCCGCGTTGACGGCCTCGGGCTGCTGGACCTGCGGGTAGAAGCCGGGCACGGTCAGCAGGCGCCCGCCGAGCCGGTCGGCGACCACCTCGGCGGTGATCATCAGTGGGACGCCGGCCAGGCGCCGGTACTCCTCCGGGGCGCCCGCCCAGTCACCGCGCACGACGAGCACCGGGAAGCCGGCCTCGGCCAGCGGGTCGAGCGGGACCTCGGCGTCCCAGCACGGCCGCTCGTGCATGGTGGTGCGCGCCGCCCGCAGGCGGGCGGGCGTCGGCTCCGGCGCGGGCATCCCGACCGACTCCGTCGACAGCCGCAGGTACTGCTCGGGTGTCAGGTCGACGGGCAACGCTGCCGACGCGGCGCGGTTGCGGGCGAGGACCTCGGCGACCACCGGGTGCGACTCGGCGGCGCGCAGCGAGCCGGGCTGGATGAGGCAGAGCGAGCGGACGAGGTCGGGGCGCGCCGCGGCGGCGAGCATGGCGGCGACGGCGCCGTAGGAGTGCCCGACCAGGTGGGCGCCGTCCCCGAGCAGGGTCACCACGTCCTCGGCGTCGACGGCGTAGTCGCTGCGGTACGGGCCCGGCGGCAGGTCGGGGCTCGCGCCGTAGCCCCTGCGGTCCATCAGCACCAGCCTGCGGTGCGCGGCGAGCGGGCGTTGGGCGCCGAACCCGTAGGCATCGTCGTCGCCCCAGCTGAGCACCCCGTGCACGAAGACGGCGGGCGGCCGGTCGGTCGCCTCGCCCAGGACGGTCGCGGCAACGGTGTTCACGAGGCCATTAAACACCGTTCAGCGGTCCTGTACAGCGTTCAACGCTAGGGTGTGATCATGCCCTCGGTCTGGCTCGACCCGCCCGCGGCGCCGAGCCCCGGCCTCAGCCGCGAGGCCCTCGTGCGTTCCGCGGTCGCGCTGCTGGACGCCGACGGTCTCGAGCGCGTGTCGATGCGCCGCGTCGCGGCGGACCTCGGCGTCACGGCGGGCGCCCTCTACTGGTACGTCACCACGAAGGACGAGCTGCTCGAGCTGGCGCTCGACGACGTGCTGGGGGAGGCGCTCGGGCCGCCGGTGGAGGGCGGGTGGCGCGACGCGCTCGCCGCGCACGCGGCGCGGCTGCGCGAGGTCCTCCTGCGCCACCCGTGGGCGCTGCCGCTCATGGGACGGCTGCCCAACATCGGCCCGAACGCGCTCGCGCTGGCCGACGCGGCCCTCGACGTCGCCGCCCGCGCCGGCTTCCCCGACCCGCCCGCCGTCGTCGCCGCGCTGCACGACCAGGTGGTCGGGGCGGTGCTCGCCGAGACCGGGCTCCGGCACGCCCGCGCGGCGGCGCAGGACGCCGACCGGCTCGCGCAATACCTGGCCGCGGCCACCGAGCGGCACCCGGCCGTCGCGGCAGCCGTGCGGGAGGGCACGGCGGGCGACGCCGCCGCCCGGTCCGACGAGCGCTTCGCGTTCTCGCTGGGCTGCCTGCTCGACGGCCTGGAGGCGCGGCGGGGGTAGTCAGCCGATCGCCCGCCGCAGCCAGCGGGCCACCCCGTCGATGTGCACCGTCGCGTGGGCGGCCACGAGCGCGGCGTCGCGGCGCTCCAGCGCGTCGACGATCATCCGGTGCTCGGTGAGGCTGCGCTCCGTCGCGCCCTCCTCGGACAGGCCGCGCCAGATCCGCGCGCGCAGGGTGCTGCTGGAGAGCGTGTCGAGCAGGCTCGTGAGGTAGGCGTTGCCGGCCAGCGAGGCGATGCGGCGGTGGAACACCTGGTCGTGCGCCACCAGCTCGTCCGTCGTGGGGGAGTCGCCCAGCGCGGCGAGCAGCCCCCGCAGCTCCTCGACGTCGGCCGCCTCGACCCGCGCGGCGGCCTTCGCGGCCGCGGCGGGCTCCAGGATGCGGCGCACCTCGAACAGCTCCAGCAGCGACGCGTCCTGGTGGATGTCCACCACGAACGACATGGCGTCGAGCAGCGTGTCCGGGGTCAGGCTGGTGACGTAGGTGCCGTCGCCGCGGCGGACGTCGAGCACCCGGATGATCTCCAGCGCCTTCACGGCCTCGCGCAGCGAGCTGCGCGACAGCCCGAGCGCCTCGGACAGCTCCTTCTCCGGCGGCAACCGGTCGCCGGGCCCCAGCTGCCCGGAGCGGATCATCTCCTTGATCTTGCCGATCGCGTCGTCGGTGACCGCCATCAGCGCACGTCGAACCCGACCGCGACCGGCATCCCCGACGGTCCGGGCAGCTCCACCGCGACGCCGGCCGGATCGACGTGCGCCGCGACCGGAGCGCCGTCGGCGAGGGCGGCCGAGCCGAGCTCCAGCCGGTCGGCCCGGGCCGGCAGCACGACCCGCCCGTGGGCGTCGACGACCGCCCACGCGCGGTCCGAGGTGCGGGTCCAGCGCACCCACGGCTCGTCGGAGGCGGTCGCGACGGCGCCGTCGAGCGGGCGGGAGCCGTGCACGACACCGCTGTGCGCCGCCATCCAGGCCGCCAGCTCCTCCAGGGGGCGCCGCTGCCCGTCCGGGATCGCGCCGCTCGCCGTCGGGCCGACGTTGAGCAGCAGGTTCCCGCCCCGGGAGACCACGTCCACGAGGTGGCGCACCAGGCGCGGCCCGTCCATCAGGTGCCGGGAGTCCTCCACCTGGTTGTAGCCGAAGGACAGCCCGATGCCGCGGTTGTTCTCCCACGCCGGCGCGGTCTCGGCGGCGAGCGCGTGCTGGTACTCGCTGGTGCGGAAGTCCCAGTGGGTGTCGCCCCAGCGATCGTTCACGACGCCGTCCGGCACCGTCTCGTAGAAGTACCGGAACAGCTCGGCGAGCCCGAGCGCGCCGTCGTGCTTGCCGGCCTCGGGCCACTCGATGTCGTTCCACAGCACGTCCGGGCGGTACCGGTCGATCAGGTCGCGGACGTGCAGGTAGGCGTACGCGGCGTAGGCCGCGTCGTTGGGGCGCAGCGCGCGCACGCCGGCGAACGTGTCGATCGCCGGCAGGTGCGGGGTGACGCTCCAGTCGAGCCCGCCGGAGTAGTACACGCCGAACCGCAGCCCGGCCTCCCGCGCGGCTCGCGCCAGCTCGCCGACCAGGTCGCGCCGCGGCCCCCGGTGCACGGTGTTGCGGGTCGCGGTGCCCGGCGCGTCCCACAGCGCGATGCCGTCGTGGTGCTTCGTGGTCGGCACGACGTAGCGCGCCCCGGCCCGGGCGAACAGGTCGCACCAGGCGCCCGGGTCGAACTCCTCGGCGCGCCACGCGTCGAGGAAGTCGTCGTAGGGGGCGTCGCCGTAGGTCTCCAGGTGGTGCTTGCGCGCCGGGCTGTCGTCGATCCGGATGGTGTTCCAGTACCACTCGGCGTAGGCGTTGTGCCGGAACCACGTGTGCTCGTCGACGGTGCCCAGCTCGCCGGTCGGCTCCGCCCACGCGGGCACCGAGTAGGCGCCCCAGTGGACGAAGATCCCGAACTTGGCGTCGGCGAACCAGGTGGGGAGCGGGCGTTGGAAGCGGCTCCAGTCGACGGTCAACGGTCCTCCCGAGATGTCACCGGCCACCGAGGCCGGACAGTGCGAGGCCGCGGACGAGGTGGCCGTCCTGGGTGCTCCTCGGCGTCGAGTGAGACATCCGATGTCTTGTCACCTTTGCGGCTTGATCACGGGTGAGTCAAGGGGGATGCCGAGAAAAGATCTGATGTCAGCCGAGCCTTCGGAGAGGAACCCGCTCGTGGTCCGTCTGGGGTGGCGGCAGCTGCGAGGGCTGGAACCGGGCCACCTGCACGGATGTCAGCAGGTGCTCGCGGTGCACGGTCCTCCTCGGCGTCGAGTGGTCTTCGCGCACCGAGGTTAGGGGTGACCCCCGGGTGTGCGCGTGGGTCTGGCTCCCCACTGGTGGTAATTTCTCACCATGGACGTGGAGCGCGTCGCGCTGCACCTCGCGCGTCCGCCGTTCGTGGCCAACGTCGGTGTCGGGGTGCACGGCGTGCGCAGCCCGCACGACGTGTACCGGCTACCGGACCTGTGGCAGCTGCACCTGTACGGCTACTCCGCCGAGGTCACCATCGGCGGGCGTACCTACGCCGTCGCGCCGGGCTGGGTGAGCTTCGTGCCCGCGGGCGTCGAGGTCCGCTTCGACTACACCGGCCGCTCCGAGCACCTGTTCGCCCACTTCCGGCCGGAGCCGGCGGGGGAGCCGTCGGTGGTGCCCGTGGTGCGGGACGCGGGCGCGGCCTCGGCGGGGCTGTCCGACCTGCTGCGGGCGGCGATCTCCGCCTCCCCCGGTGGGTCGGCGCGCGTGGCGGCCGAGGTGTGGGCCGCGCTCTGGCGGATCGCCCAGCTGCCCGAGCCCGCCGGGGTCGGCACCCGGCACGCGGCCGTCGCGACGGCGATCGACCACATCGAGGCCAACCTCGCGCGCCCGCTCTCCGTCCCCGACGTCGCCCGCGTGGCCGGCGTCTCGCACAACCACCTCACGCGGCTCTTCCGCGCCGAGACCGGGCTGCCGGTGGTCGGCTGGATCCGGCGGCGGCGGATGGCCCGGGCCCAGCACCTGCTCACCGCCACGACGATGTCGATCCCGGCGGTGGCCGCCTCCGTCGGCATCCACGACCTGCAGGCGTTCAACAAGGCCTGCCGCCGGGAGCTGGGCGCCTCGCCGCGCGCGATCAGGGCGGGCGCGACCCGGGCGAGCGCCTAGCTGTCCCCGCTGCAGAGGTTGTTGACGCGGTGGGCGGGTGGGTGGCCGCCGAGCGCGGTGTGGGGCCTGTGGTGGTTATAGCCGTGGAGCCAGGCCGGGAGGGCGGCGACGCGGTCGGCGCTGGAGTCGTAGGCGGTGGCGTAGGCCCACTCGACGGCCAGGGTGCGGTTGAACCGTTCGGCCTTGCCGTTGGTCCACGGGCAGCGGGGTTTGATCGGTTTGTGGGTTGCGCCGATATCGGCCAGGGTCGCGGCGAATAGCCGGCTGCGGGCGTAGGCGAAGGCGTTGTCGGTCATGACCTGCTCGATGTGGATGCCGTAGCCGGCGTAGAACGCGGCCGCCCGGCGTAGGAACCCGGCGCAGGCGGCGGCGTTTTCCCCGCCCTGGTCGCTGGTGATGACCTCGACGTAGGCCAGCCGCGAGTGGTCGTCCACCGCGACGTGGACGTAGTCGTAGCCCACCCGCGGTCCGGACCGGGACGCCCTCGCTTGCGCGCTGTCGCGGCCATGGGCCCACCAGCCACCGCCCGGGCGGATGTGGCCCAGCTTCTTCACATCGATGTGGATCAGCTCGCCGGGCCGCTCGCGTTCGTAGCGTCGCCACCGGTTTGGGCCGGGCGCGCTGGTGGCCGAATCAGCAGCGCACCGTGTTGGATGCTGTGGTTGGCGCTGTGGTTGGCGGAGTTGTTCGCCGGTGGGCGGGTCCAGGTCCCGCAACCGGTTGATCCCGAGCCGGACCAGGACTCGATGCACCCCGGACGCCGAGACCTGGATGCCCTCGCGGCGCAGCTCGTAGGCGATCCGGTCCGGGCCCAGGTTGCGGTCGCGGCGCAGTCGTTCGATCCGCTTTTCGACCGTGGCCGACAGCCTGCGAGGGCTGCGGCTGGGCCGGCTCGAGCGGTCGGCGAGCCCGGCCTCGCCTTCGGCCAGCCAGCGCCGATGCCACTTCCACAAACACTGCCGTGAGATCCCGGCCTCGGCCGCCACATGGGCCTTGGGTCGGCCTCGATCCACCCGCTCACACAGGCGTCGTCTGCCCTCCACGGTCAGCGGGGCGTTACGGTGCGGCACGAGGACCTCCAGACGTCGGTGTGGTCGCCTTCAGCAGCTCCACACCTCGCCTGGAGGTCCTCCCTAAAGCAAGATCATCCCATCTCGCGTGTCCCCGACCATCACGTCACCAACCTCCATGGGTGGGACACCTAGCGCGTCAGAACCCGGCGGGGCGCGCGTGGATGGCGTCGGTGGGGGCCGCCACGTCCCCGGGCCGGGTGCCGGGCGGGCCGAGGACGGTGTCGCCGAGCTCGGTCGTGACCCGCATGAACCTCTCGAAGTCCAGCTCGGTGCCGGGGCCGGCGAGCCGGGCGGGGGTGGCGGTCCGCTCGATCAGCTCGGCGAACGCGGCGGGGGAGCTGATGTTCAGCGTGTCGGCGCCGTCCGGGCCTGCCTGCAGCATGTGCGGGACGTTGCAGGGGATCGTGTAGTACTCGCCCGGCCCGAGGACGACCTCCTCCTCGCCCGCCCAGATCGACAGCTGCCCGCCGATCACGAACAGCCGTTCCTCGTAGCGGGAGTGCGCGTGCAGCGCCGTCGCCATGCCGGGGGCGGCGATCCCGCGGACGACGTCGTGGCGGCCCGCGGTTTCGGCGCCCCGGGTCAGGACGGTGATGCGCATGTGCTGGTCCAGCACGTAGGACCGGTCGTCGAGGTCGTTCATGGGCCGATCGTGGCGCCGGTGCGGGCCGTCCGGGGGTGCGTGCGGCCATCCGTGCACGCAACGGCAATCGCGGTGCGCGCTGACGACATGCCTGTCCCTTCCGGCCGGCGGCCTGCCCGCCCGGCGCGCGCGGCGCCAGCAGCAGGCGGCGCTGCGTCCTGCCCGGGGCCGCGACGCCCGCACCAGGGCGCGACTCGCCCGCACCAGAGCGCGACTCGCGTGCACCGGGCCGCGACTCGCGCGCACGGGGCCGCGACTCGCCCGCACCCAGGGCGCGACTCGCCCGCACCGAGGGCGCGACTCGCGCGCACCCGGGGCGCGACTCGCCGGGGTGGGGGGTGCCGCCGACCGGGTGAAACGCCCCGTCGGGGCGCTGCGGGTCGTAATGGGGCCCCCTGATCGGGCGATGGACGGTTGAGGGGGACGGATCACGGGAGTGGGGCCCGGGACCACGTCCCGCGCCGGCCGCGACCGTCGCCGCCGGCCCATCGGGGGAAGGACGACTCATGACCGCTGGCGGTCCCCAGGGCTTCGGGCTCGCCGGGCTCCTGCGGCCGCACACGCTGGCGTGGGGGGCGCTGTGGTTCGCGGTGGTCGTCCTGTTCACCGCGGGTGTCGGCGTCATCCAGGCGGCCGGGGCCGCGGGGGAGATGCCCCCGCTCACCTCGGACGTCGAGCAGGTCATCCGCCCGGTCGACCCACCGAGCTCGGCGCCGGAACCGCCCCGGTTCGTCGACGTCGCCCGCCCGGGCTGAGATCTCAGCGGCCGACGGCCTTGCGCAGCGTGCGCAGGCACAGGGCGAGCGCGTCGTGCTCGGGCACGTCGTCGTCGCGGGCGTGCATCCACGCGGCGTAGAGCAGCGCCCACAGCACGTTCTGCACCCATTCCGGGGTCAGGTCGGGGTCGATCGCGCCCTCGGCCTGCCCGCGCTTCACCAGCCGCAGCAGCGTTCGGTCGGTCTCGCTCTCCTGGCTCCAGGCCGCATCGGTGAACAGGTGCGGCTCGTTGACGGTGAGCAGGATGCCGTCGCCGAGGTCGAAGTAGGCCTGACAGAGCCGCTCCAGCGCGGCCATGGCGGGCCCCGTGTCCGGCCGGGCGCGCTCGGTGGCGGCGGCGATCTTCTCCAGCAGGTCGTTCGTGATCCCGGTGAGCAGGTCGGCGCGCTCGGGGAAGTAGCGGTGCATCGTGGTGCGCCCGACCCCCGCGGCCGCCGCCACCTCGGCCAGCGACGCGTTCGGCTGCTGGGACAACACCCGCACGGCCGCGTCGAGGATGGCGCGCCGCGTGCGGGCGCGCGTGCCGCTCTCCGGGGCGGCTCCGGGCTCGTCGACCACGGGTGGAAGAGTAGCAACTTGCACCGGATTGGAACTGGTTTGACGAGAACGGAACACTGATGCTCCACTATTGAGCGTGAGTACTCCTGCCGTCGCCTCGGGGTTCGGCGTTCTCCGGTCTTTCGCCCGGCCCCACCTGCGCACCCTGCTGCTCGGCCTGGCGCTGGCCGTCGCCGGCTCCGCCACCGGCCTGGCGATCCCGCTCGCCACCAAGCGGGTGCTCGACTCGCTCGGGGCGTCCGGGTCGATCGCCGGCCCGATCGGCCTGCTGTTGGGGCTGTTCGTCGTCGGGGCGATCATCTCGGCGCTGCAGTGGACCCTGCTGGGCACGCTGGGCGAGCGGGTCGTGCTGGAGGCGAGGGAGTCGATGGTGCGCCGGTTCCTGCGCGCCACGGTGCCGGGGCTGACCCGCAGGTCGGCCGGCGAGCTGGTCACCCGGGTCACCTCCGACACCGTCCTGCTGCGCGAGGCGATCTCGGCCAGTCTGGTGGGGCTCGCCAACGGGGTCGTGATGCTCGTCGGCACGCTCGTGCTGATGGCGGTGCTCGACCTGGTGCTGCTCGCCACGACGCTCGCCGCGGTCCTCGCGGTCATCGCGCTGTTCGCGGTGCTCATGCCGGGGATCGCGCGGGCGCAGGAGCGGGTGCAGGAGCACGTGGGGCGGCTCGGCGCCGTGCTGGAGCCCGCACTGCGGGCGATCCGCACGGTGAAGGCGAGCCGGGCCGAGGGGCGGCTCGCCGACGGGATCGTCGGTCACGCGAAAGAGGCGATGCGCCACGGCGTGCGCGGCGTGCGCCGGGAGGCCGTGGCCTGGACGATCGCCTGGTCGGGCATCCAGCTCGCGATCATCGTGGTGCTCGGCGTCGGCGCGTGGCGGGTGGGGCTCGGCCTGCTCGAGGTCTCGACGCTCGTCGCGTTCCTGCTCTACGCGTTCGGCCTGATGGAGCCGATCATGGACCTCAGCGAGAACCTCACGGGGCTGCAGGCCGGGATCGCCGCGAGCAGGCGGATCCGGCAGGTCCAGCACCTCGAGCTCGAGCCGCAGGACGCCGCGGCGCCGTCCGACGGGTCCCCGTCCGCCGGGTCGCACCCCGCGCTGGAGCTGCGCGGGGTCACCGCGGCCTACGGGCCGGGGCTCGCGCCCGCGGTGCGCGGGGTCGACCTGGTGGTGCCCGTCCGCGGGCACACCGCGATCGTCGGCCCCTCGGGCGCGGGGAAGACCACGCTGTTCGCCCTGCTGCTGCGCTTCCTCGAGCCGCAGGCCGGGCAGATCCTGCTGGCCGGGCGCCCGTACGCCGAGCTGGCGCCGTCCGAGGTGCGGGCCCGGCTCGCCTACGTCGAGCAGGAGACGCCGCTCCTGCCCGGCACCGTCGCCGACAACCTCCGCTTCACCCACCCCGACGCCACCGACGACGAGCTGTGGGCCGCGCTGGAGCGGGTGCGGCTGCGGGAGGCGGTGGAGTCCCTCGACGGCGGGCTCGACGCCGTCCTGACCCCGTCGTCGCTGTCCGGCGGGGAGCGCCAGCGCATCGCGCTCGCCCGCGCCCTCGTGCGCACCCCGGAGGTGCTCCTGCTCGACGAGGCCACCGCCCAGGTCGACGGGCTCACCGAGGCCGCGGTGCACGACGCGATCCGCGAGCAGGCCCGCCTCGGCGCGGTGGTCACCATCGCGCACCGCCTGTCCACCGTGGTCGACGCCGACACGATCGTCGTGGTGGAGGACGGCCGCATCCGGGCCCGCGGTACCCACCACGAGCTCATGGCGTCCGACGAGCTGTACCGCGGGCTCGTCGCCGCGCTGCGCGTCGACCGCCCGCTCGCGCCCGCCGGGTGAGCCGGGCGGCGGTCACCCGGTCTCGCCGGTGTCGCCGTGCGCGGCGCCGACCGGCTTCGACTCCGGCGAGCCCCGCTGGCGCAGGTAGATGCCGAACACGGCCATGCAGCCCACGGCGAGCATCTCCGACTGCCAGTTCTGCAGGGTCCGGTTCCAGAAGTCGGGCTCGCCGAGGTAGGCCACCCACGTGACCGGGTCCTGCCGGTTGCCCAGCTGCTCGGCGTTGTAGGCCGCCCAGCCGGCCACCGACTGCGCGAACCACGACAGCGCGAACACCGCGCCCATCACGATGCCGAGGGAGCGGGAGAACAGCACGCCCCGCCAGCCCCGGTGGCGTGCCCAGGCCGGCGAGTCCGCCTCGGCGTGCTCTCCGACCTCCTGCTCCTCGTCGGTCTCCGTGCCCGCCTCGTCGACCGGCTTCGACTCGGGTGAGCCGCGCTGCACGAGCCAGACGGTGAAGAAGATGTAGAGGAAGAACTGCAGGTACTCCGACTGCCAGTTCTCCACGACGTCCACCGCGAACGTCGAGGTCGTGACGAACTGCAGCAGCGAGACCGGTTCGGCGCCCGCGGCGACCTGCTGGTCGTTGTACTGCGCCTGCCCCGCGACCGCCTGGCCCGCGAGCGCGAGCAGGAACAGGCCGCCGAAGACGAGTCCGATGCCGTTGTCGCGCAGGGCCCTGCGCACGCCGCTCATCGCCCCATCAGCCCGATCAGCGTGAAGTACGCCAGCCCGACCGCGAGCACGACCAGGTAGGCGACGAACAAGGCGCGGGACACGCTCACGGCCCCTCCACGCGGCACGAGTACGGCAGGTCCCCGTTGGGGGTGCAGCCGGCGGCGGCGACCTTCCACCCGCCGCCGATGCGGGTGAGGAACAGCGTGTCGCCGGACAGCCGGACCTGGGCGTTGTCGCCCCACACCGACGTCTCCGACACCCGCCCGCCGTCGGGGGGCGCGGTGCCGATCGCGGTGGTGCACGGCCCCGCCCGTTCCACCGCGGCCCGCGTGGCCGGCGCGAGCAGCGCGCAGCGCGCGCCGGGGTCACCCGTGGCGAAGGCCGTGGCGACCCGCTCGACGTCGGGGCGGTGGGTCGCGGCGCACCCCGCGAGCATCGCGACCGCAGCGCCCAGCGCGAACGCCCGAGCCACGTTCATGATCCGAGCTACCCGGGCGGGCCTGCGGCGAAACCGCGCCGCTCACCGGATCGGATGCCCTGTGGTGCACGTGAGGGTGAACCGCGCCGCGACGGGCTGCCTCCCACCCGCCCGCACGTGATCCGATCCGGAGCGGGCAGACGATCGTGGACGGGGGGTGACCTGCGGTGTTGGCGGCGGATCGCGCAGCGGTGCCGGCGTTCGGCAGGCGCTGCGCACCCCACGGGGACCGGATCTGCACCGGATCGAGCGAGGTGCCCTTCAGGCCCGACGGGTACTGGTCGTTGACCAGGGTTGGAGGTGAACGAGGGTGTCCATGGGGGTGTCGAGCCGCGCCGCAGGCAAGATCGATGCGGGCGGGGTCGCCGGCATGACGTGGCAGCGCGCCCGGACCCGCTCCGAGGAACGCGCGGCGCGGCAGCTGGAGGCGGCCGAGCGCGAGGCCGAGGCCGCCGCGGCCCGCTACCGCGCCCTGAAGGAGGCCGCGAGCACGCCGGTGCCCGCCGACGCGGTGTGGCGGCCGTTGCCCACCTGGCAGCAGATGCTGCTGCTCGTCGTCGGCGGCGGCATCCTCACCGGCCTGGCGATCATGTGGCTGCTCGCCACCGCCTTCCTCGGTCCCCTCTCCCTGCTCGCCCTCCCCGCGGCCGCCGGCATCGCCGCGGGGCTCATCGCGTGGCGGCGGCGCCACCCCCGCTCCGCGGCCCCGCTGCGCCGCCCGCTCGTGGCGGACCTGGTGCGCGCCGCCCAGGAGATGCACGAGGCCGAGGCGAGGCTCGAACGGCTGCGCCAGGAGTGTCGGTGACCGGTGGCACTGGACGGCCGCCGGACACGATGAGTTAGATTCACCCCGCACGAATGCACCATTCGGGCCCTGGCCGTAACCCGGTCAGGTGTCTTCGCTCCCCAGGAGTGCGCGAGGTGGACACGCACGGTAACAGCTCGGCGACGCCGGGCCCCTCGCGGGTGCCCCGTGGGCGCCGCGGAGGCGTCAGCGTCGAGGCGCTGCTTTCTCGCGAGTCGAACGCCATCGCCGCCCGGCCTGCGGGTTCGCACCGGCGCGGCGCCCGGGGCGTCTCGCCCGCCCCGCTGCTCGCCGCCACGGCCGTGGCCGGCGCGGCCGCGGCCAGCGTGTCGTCCGTGGTCGTGCTGTCCACCGGCAACGCCCCCGTCGACCTCGTGCGCGGTGACGTGCGCGCCGCGGGCAACGTCACCGACGGCCCGCGCCTGTTCTCGGCCGGGGGCGAGAACCGGTCGGGCACCGACTACGACATCGCGACCGGCAGCAGCATCGCCGCGCTCGCCCAGCTCGCCGCGAACGCCCCCACCGTGCTCGCCACGGCGGCGCTCCCGCAGCTGCTCCCGGGCGCCCCGCAGGAAGCGCTCGCGGCCGGCCCGGTCGCCCCGTCCCCGGTCGCACCGCCCGCGCCCGTGCTCGGCGACCCCACGCTCACCCCGACCGCGCCGCCCACCACGAGCGAGGCCCACACGTCGTCCGGGTCCGACCGCTCCGACCGGGGTCACTCCGGCGGCCACCACTCCGGCGGCCACCACTCCGGCGGCGACCGCGACGACCACGACCCGAGCCCGTCGAAGCCGCCGACCTCGCGGCCCACGCCGAGCCCGTCACCCAGCCCGGACCCCACTCCCTCGCCGAGCCCCGACCCGACGCCGTCACCGGATCCGGACCCGACCCCGTCGCCGGACCCCGAGCCGACGCCCGACCCCGAGCCGAGCGACCCGCCGGACGACGGTGGCTCCGACGGTGGGGGCTCCGACGAGGGCGGTTCCGACGGTGGCTCTGACGACGGTGGCTCCGACGACGGTGGCTCCGACGGTTCGGACGACGGCGGTTCGGACGGCGGTTCGGGCGGTGGTTCCGACGGTGGCGACTCCGGCGGTGGCTCCGGTGGGGGCGACTCCGGCGGCTCCGGCGGCGGGGACTGACCCGGCCTCCTAGCTCGCCGGACGGATCCGCGGCGCGGTGGCCGTCGCGGCCGCCGCGATCAGCGCCTCCAGCCCCGCCGCGATGTGCGGTTGCGCGCGGCTGCCGCGGCGGGTGCAGGTCAGGATCCGCCGCTTCGGCGCGCCGGGCCCCGCGAGCGGAACCGCCACCACGGGAAGCTCGGACGGCACCCGCACCAGCCGCGGCTTGAGGCACACCCCCAACCCGCTGGCCACGATCGCGGCCACCCCGGCCCAGTCCATCGCCTCGTGGGCCACCTTCGGGGTGAACCCCGCCGCCGAGCAGGCCGCCGCGGTGATCTCCTGGTGGTCGCACGTGCCCGGCGCCGGGAGGACCCACGGCTCGTGCGCGGCCTCCTCGAGCGCCACCGGGCGGGCGCCCACGAGCGGGTGGTCGCGGCGCACGAGCAGGTCGAGCGGCTCGTCGAGCAGCGTCTCCTGCTCGAACCGCGGGTCGTCCAGCGGCGGGCCGCCCTGGTTGGGCAGCGTCACCGCGATGTCGATCTCGCCCGCGAGCAGCCTGCCGAACGCCGCGGCCGTCTCCACCTCCATGATCCGGACCGACAGCTCCGGCTCCCGGGTGCGCAGGTGCTCCGCGGCGGGGACGACCAGCGTCCGCAGGCTCGTGGTGAACCCGGCCAGCCGCAGCAGGTCGGGGGAGCGGCCTGCCCCGGCCTGCAGCTCGCCGCGCGCCGCCTCCCAGCGCGCGGCGATCTCGTCGGCGTGGCGCAGCAGCCGCAGCGCGGCCGGGGTGAGCCGGACGCGGCGCCCGTCGGGCTCGAGCAGCGGCACGTCGAGCTCGTGGGAGAGCTGGCGCAGCTGCTGGGACACCGCCGACGGGGTGAGGTGCAGCGACCGCGCCGCCGCCGTCACCGTGCCCAGCTGGTGCACCACACGAAGGACGTGCAGGCGACGCAGGTCGAACATGCAGCCAGATTGTACGTTCGGGTGAACGAACGTGAAATGGACCTGACAGGTTTTGTGGCCGAGGCTGGGTGCATGCGATGCACCGACCCCGACCGCTGCCCGTACTGCGGGTGGCCGACCGCCGAGCCGTTCCAGGTGGTGTCGCGCCACGTCACGTCCGAAGGCACGCTCATCTGGAGCCGGTGCGCATGCGGCCGGCTCCAGGCGCACCGCAGCGGCACGCTCGTGGCGCGCGCGAACCGGACCGCCCGTGGTTAGCGGGAGAGCCCCGAGTGGTCCTCGACGACCAGCTCGTGCCGCTCGTGCCCGGTGTCGACGCAGGCGGGATCGGTGCACTCGACGGTCCCGTCGGCGTGCCGGACGAACGCGCCGTGGCAGTGGTCGAGGTCGCGGGCGCAGTCGAGGCAGCTCACGACGCCTTCCGGGACCCTTCCGAGGACGCCTCCGCGACCGCCTTCTCCAGCTTCGCCCGGCTCATCGAGGAGCGGCCCTTGATGTCGAGCTCGCGGGCCATCTTCGCGAGGTCGGCCTTGCTCAGCTCGGACAGGTCGGGCGAGCCGTTCCGCTTCTTCTGCGCGTCCTTCTGCGAGCTCTTCTGCGAGCCCTTCTGGGACTTCCCACCGCCCTTGGCGTCGGCGACGCTGCGCTCCAGCGCCGCGATCAGGTCCGACATCGCCGTCGGTTCGGGCGGCTCGGCCTCGGTCACGACCTCGCGGCCCTTGCGCTTGTCCTCGCTCAGCTTCTCGACGCGCTCGGTGTAGGTGTCGCGGAAGTCCTCCGGCTTCCACTCCCCGCTCATCGCCTCGATGAGCCCGGTCGCCATGTCCAGCTCCTTGCCCTTCGGCTTGACGCCGCCCGGCAGGTCGAGGGAGGAGCGGTCGCGGATCTCGTCGGCGAAGAACAGCGTCTCCAGCGCGAGCACGTCGCCGTCGGCGCGCAGCGCCGTGAGGTACTCCTTGCCGCGCATCACGAACGTCGCGATGCCCGCCCGGTTCGTGCGGGTCATGGCCTCGCGGAGCAGGGCGTACGGACGCGCGTACCGCTCGTCGGTCGGGGCGAGCCAGTAGGTCTTCTGGAAGAAGATCGGGTCGATCTCGTCGAGGTCGACGAACGTCTCGATGTCGAGGGTGCGCGACCGGCCCGGGGCGATGTCGGCCAACTCGTCCTGCTCGACGAGCACGATCTCGCCGTCGCCGACCTCGCGGCCCTTCACGATGTCGGAGTAGTCCACCTCCTCGCCCGTCCGCTCGTTGATCCGCTGGTAGCGGATGCGGTCGGAGGTGTCCCGCTCGAACTGGTGGAAGTGGATCGTGTGGTCGGAGGTGGCGCTGAACAGCCCGACGGGTATGGAGACCAACCCGAAGCTGATGGCCCCGGTCCAGATCGCGCGTGCCATGCGCCGGGGTACCCGGTATCGAAGATCTTCTAGCCGGTCGGCAGCCGGACGAACCCCGCTGCGCCGTCCACCGTGATCTCGTCGCCGGTGGCGATGCGGCTCGTCGCGTCCGCCACCCCGACCACGGCGGGGATGCCGTACTCCCGGGCCACGACCGCGCCGTGGGAGTTGGGGCCGCCCATCTCCATGACGAGGCCGCCCGCGGTGAGGAAGAGCGGCGTCCACCCCGGGTCGGTGGACGGTGCGACGAGGATCTCGCCCGGTTCGAGGTGGGCGCCCGCCGGGTCGAGCACGACGCGGGCCCGCGCGGTGACCGTGCCCGCCGACGCCGCCGTCCCGACCAGCGCCCCTGCCACGTCCTGCGGGGCGGCGACCGCCTCGGGCTCCGTGCCGTCCGACAGCAGCACCCGCGGCACGTGGCGGCGGCGCAGCTCGCGGTCGTGGTCCGCGCGGCGGGCGGCGACGGTCTCCCGCAGGTCGGCGCCGGCCAGCGCGGCGCGCGCCTCGGCCAGGTCGAGGAAGAACACGTCGTCGGCGGATGCGAGCAGGCCGCGACGGGCGAGCTCCTCGCCGACGCCGGCCAGCAGCGCCCTCGCGTGGGAGAGGATCCGGACGAGCTGGTCCTTGTGCTCCTCGCGCAGCCCGGCGAGGCCGCGGGCCCGCCCGAGGGCGAACCGCACGGCGGGGGCGCGCAGGCGGGACCGCGCCCGCACCCGGTCGACCACGGCGGTGACGGCCGCCTCGGCCGCCTCGGCGCCCCGGGCGAACACGGCGTCGGGGGCGAGCCGCGGGTCGTCGAGGCGCAGGTAGTTGGCCAGGGCGCCGAGCACGTGGGCCGGGTCGTCCGACCAGCGGGGGACGCCGAGGTCGATCTCGGCGACCGCCCGGTGGCCGTGGCGCAGGAGGAACGCGGCCAGGCCGCTCTCCAGCGCGGGCGGCAGCGTGCCGTCGCGGTAGCGGCGGGCGAGCTCGGCGGGCGGGGTGTCGCGCAGGGCCGCCGCGGACGCCGGGTCGCCGCGCAGCTTGCGCGCGAGCGCCCACAGCCGCAGGTCCATCTCGGTGGTGCTGTTGTGCGGCAGCGACCGCAGCACCTCGTGGACCGCGGACTCGTCCAGGTCGCGGCCCGCGAGCGCGCGCGCCGCGCCGAGGGCGAGGAAGCCTGCACCCGCCGCGGGCACGATCCGGGGCATCACGGGGAAGGCCGCGCGCAGCACGTGGATCGCGTGGTCGAGCCGCTCCTCGGCGGTGAGCTCGGCGGGGGCGCGGGTCAGCTCCCGCACCCGGTCGCCCATCCGCTCGACGTGCCGCCGCGCGGCCGCGGGCCGCACCAGCGCGAGCAGCACCAAGGGCGGCACCCGGAAGCGCAGCAGGACCCGGGCGAGCCTGCGCAGGAACGGCCACCACGACGTGCTCGTCGGCGCGAGCCGCGGGTCGTCGCACAGGCGGCGCAGCACGACGGCCGAGCGCGACTCCATGAGGTCGAGGACCCGGGGGAGGAGCGCCCGCCCCGGCGCGCTGCGCAGGGCCGGCGTGATGTCGATGAACAGCCGCCCGCCTGCGGTGCGCACCGCGGGCGGCCCCGTGACGGGGTCGGCGACGGGCACCCCGAACGCGAGCTCGGACGCCGTCGAGGTGATCACCCGGATCCCCGACACGCCCATCGGCGTGAGCGGCCGGGTGAGGCCCTGCGCGAGGCTCGCGCAGAACAGCACGCGCAGCCCCTCGCCCGCAGGCGTGGGCAGCGGGTGGAGGGTCGTGATGGGCCGGGCCTGGGTGAGCCACGGCTCGCCGTCGGCGTCGATGGCCCACTCGACGTCCTGGGGCGCGCCGAAGTGGGCCTCGACCCGGCGCCCGATGGCCGCGAGGGCGGTGGCCTGCTCCTCGGTGAGGCACGGCTCCTCCGCGGCGGCGACCGGCACGTGTTCGACGCCGCCGCCGGGCAGCGGGCGCACCTGCACCGCCTTGTCGCCGGGGGTGACGTGGACGCCCTCGGCGTCGACGACGACGTGGTCGGGGTTCACCGCGCCCGAGACGACCGCCTCGCCCAGCCCGGGGGCGGCGTCGATCACCGTGCGGCCGCGGGTGCCGGTCACCGGGTCGGCGGTGAACAGCACGCCCGCCACCCGGGCCTCGACCATCCGCTGCACGACCACCGCGATCTCCACGGCCCGGTGGTCGATGCCCTGCGTCTCGCGATAGCTCACGGCGCGGTCGGTCCACAGCGACGCCCAGCACCGGCGCACCGCGTCGAGCACGGCGTCGGCCCCGACCACGTTGAGGAACGTGTCCTGCTGGCCGGCGAAGCTCGCCCACGGCAGGTCCTCCGCGGTGGCCGACGAGCGCACCGCGACCGGGACGCCGTCGCCGAGCGCGGTGTAGGCGACCCGCACGGCCCGGTCGACCTCGGGCGGCGGCTCGGCGTTCGCGAGCACCTCGCGCGCGCGGGCCGGGTCGGGCACCTCGAGCGCCGCCGCCACCCGCCGGTACGCGGCGGTGGTGACGACGAACCCCGGCGGCACCGGGAAACCGGCGGCGATCAGCTCCCCGAGGTTCGCGGCCTTGCCGCCCACCCGGGGCAGCGCCTGCGCGTCGAGGGCCTTGAGGTCGACGACCACATCTTCGCCGGTCATGGACCTCACGCTAGACCGGCTGCCGGCAAAACTCAACAAGCGATGAATATCGTGTGGACAATGCGAGCAATGACTCGTAATCTGCAAACACGAGAGTTCGCTCGTATTTCGTGGAGGTCGCTCGATGCCCGGTCGTCTCGTCACCGCGGCACCGCGGCGGGTGCTGGTCCTGTCGGGGCTGGTGCTCGCGCTGCTCGCGGTGCTCGCCGCGGGCGCGGTGGAGGCCCTGTCGCTGAACCGCTTCGAGGCGCCGGGCTCGGAGTCGCTCGCCGCGCGCGCCGCGCTGGCCGAGCGGTTCTCCACCGGCAGCCCCAACGTCGCCGTGCTGGTCACCGCCCGCCACGGCGACGTCGACGACCCGGAGGTGGCCGCGGCGGGGGCGGCGCTCACGCAGCGGGTCGCGGCGCAGCCCGGCGTCGGTGACGCCTGGTCGTACTGGACGCGGGGCACCCCCGAGACCCTCGCCTCGGCCGACCGCACCCACGCGCTGGTGCTCGCCTGGGTGCCCGGCGACGCCGACCACGTGCGCACCGGCGTGCTCCCGGCGCTGGAAGCCGCGATCGCCCCGTTCGACGGCGGCGCCGTCGACCTGCAGCTCGGCGGCGCGGACGAGGTCTTCCGCGTGGTCGCCGAGCAGGCGCGCACCGACTTCGTCCGGGCCGAGCTCGTCGTGCTGCCGCTGGTCGGGCTGCTGCTGTGGCTGGTCTACCGGCGGCTCGTGCCTGCGCTGCTCACGCTCGCCACCGGCGTGGTCGCGGTGGTCGCCGCCCTGGGCATCCTGCGGGTGGTGGCGCTGGTCACCGAGGTCTCGACGTTCGCGGCGAACATCGCGCTGGTGCTGGGCATCGGCCTCGGCGTCGACTACGGCCTCTTCGTCACCTACCGCTTCCGCGAGGAGCTGGCCGCGGGCCGCGGTGTCGACGCCGCGGTGCGCGCCGCGGTCGCGCACGCCGGGCGCACCGTCGCGTTCAGCGGGGCGACCGTCGCCGCCTCCCTCGCCGTGCTGCTGGTGTTCCCGTTCCCGTTCCTCGCCTCGTTCGCCTACGCGGGCGTGGCCGTGGTCGCCGCCGCGGTGTTCGCCGCCGTCGTCGTGCTCCCGGCGACGCTGCGGCTCGCCGGCCACCGGGTGCAGCGCCGCGCCGCACCGCCCGGCACCGACGGCTTCTGGTACCGCACCGCGCAGCGCGTGATGCACCGTCCCGTCGCCGCGGGCGGGGCCGGGCTCGCGGTGCTCGTCCTGCTCGGGGCCCCGGCCGCCGCCGTCGCGTTCGGCCCGCCCGACGACCGCCTGCTGCCGCCGTCGCAGCCGGTACGCGCGATGTACGACACGATCCGCGCCGGCTTCGCCACCGAGGAGGCCGACGCGATCCACGTCGTCGCGCCGGACCTCGCGCCCGGGGACGTCGCCGGGTACGCGGCCGCGCTGTCACGGATCGACGGCGTGCTGCGCGTCGACTCCGCGGCGGGCTCGTTCGAGGCCGGCGCGCGCACCGGCGAGGCCGGGGCCGCGCGGTTCACCGGGCCCGGCGGCGGCACCTGGCTGTCCGTCCTCCCCACCGGGGAACGGCTCGCCACCGACCCGACCGGCCTCGTCGCCGCCGTCCGGGCGCTGCCGGCGCCGTCGCCGGTGCTGGTCGGCGGCTACCCGGCCGAGGTCGCGGACTACCGCGCGGGCGTCGTCGAGCGGCTTCCGCTCGTCGCCGCGCTCGTCGTGCTCGTGACGTTCGTCGTGCTGTTCCTCATGACCGGGTCGGTGCTGGCGCCGGTGAAGGCCTCGGTGCTGAACCTGCTGTCGCTCACCGTGATGTTCGGCGTGCTCGTGTGGGGCTTCCAGGAGGGCGGCCTGTCGTGGCTGCTCGGGTTCACCCCGACCGGGGTGATCGAGCCGAGCATCCCGATCCTGATGTTCTGCGTCGGCTACGGGCTGTCGATGGACTACGAGGTCTTCCTGCTCGCCCGCATCAAGGCCGACTTCGACCGCACCGGCGACGTCGTCGGCTCGGTGCCGCGCGGCATCGCCCGGTCCGCGCCGCTGGTCACGGCCGCCGCGTTGATCCTCGCCGCGTCCTTCGCGGTGTACGCCACCAGCGAGGTGGTGTTCCTGCAACAGCTCGGGATCGGGATGGCGCTCGCCGTGCTCGTCGACGCCACGGTGATCCGCGGGGTGCTCGTCCCGGCCGCGATGCGGCTCGCGGGCGCGGCGAACTGGTGGGCGCCCGCCCCGCTGCGCCGCCTGCACGAGCGCATCGGACTGCGGGAGGACGCACCGGGCTTCCAGGCAGCGGGAATTCGCGGAGCGTGATCGCGCCACCCACGGCTGGCCGCTGGTCGCACTTCCGGGATGGGTGTCAGATTGTGGGATGCCCCCTTGTGCTCCCCTCGTCATCGGCACGGAACCGCTCACCCCGCGAGACGTCGTCGCCGTCGCGCGCGACGGCCTGCCGGTCACGTTGTCGGCGGAGGCACTCGGTGAGATCGCTGCGAGCCGCAAGGTCGTCGAGGCGCTCGCGGGCGACGACGAGCCGCACTACGGGGTCTCCACCGGGTTCGGTGCGCTCGCCGTCCGCCACATCCCGGTCGAGCGGCGGATCCAGCTGCAGCGCAGCCTCGTGCGCTCCCACGCCGCGGGCAGCGGGCCCGAGGTCGAGCGCGAGGTGGTGCGGGCGCTCATGCTGCTGCGGCTCGCGACGCTCGCCACCGGCCGCACCGGGGTGCGCCCCGAGACCGCGATCGCGTACGCCGACATGATCTCCGCGGGCATCACCCCCGTGGTGCGCGAGCACGGCTCGCTGGGCTGCTCGGGCGACCTCGCGCCGCTCGCCCACTGCGCGCTCGCGCTGATGGGGGAGGGGGAGGTCCGCTGCGCCGACGGGACGCTGCGCCCGGCGGCCGAGGCGCTCGCCGGCGCCGGCATCGCCCCCGTCGAGCTGACGGAGAAGGAGGGGCTCGCGCTCATCAACGGCACGAGCGGGATGCTCGGCATGCTGCTGCTGGCCTCGGCCGACCTGCACCGGCTGCTCGCCACGGCCGACCTCGCCGCCGCGATGAGCGTCGAGGCGCTGCTGGGCACCGACACCGTGTTCGCCGCGGACCTGCAGGCGCTGCGCCCGCACCCCGGCCAGGGCGACAGCGCCGCCAACCTGCGCGCGCTGCTGCGGGGCTCGGCGATCATCGCGGGCCACGACACCCACGCCACCACCCGCGTGCAGGACGCCTACTCGCTGCGCTGCGCGCCCCAGGTGCACGGCGCCGCCCGCGACACCCTCGCCCACGCCGACGCCGTCGCCGCGCGCGAGCTGGCCGCCGCCGTCGACAACCCGGTGGTCACCGCCGACGGGCGGGTGGAGAGCAACGGCAACTTCCACGGCGCCCCCGTCGGGTACGTGCTCGACTTCCTCGCGATCGCCGTCGCGGACGTCGCCTCCATCTGCGAGCGACGCACCGACCGGATCCTCGACGTCGCCCGCAGCCACGGGCTGCCGGCGTTCCTCGCCGAGGACGCGGGCGTCGACTCCGGCCACATGATCGCGCAGTACACGCAGGCCGGGATCGTGTCGGAGCTCAAGCGGCTCGCCGCCCCCGCGTCGGTCGACTCCATCCCGTCCAGTGCGATGCAGGAGGACCACGTCTCCATGGGCTGGTCCGCGGCGCGCAAGCTGCGCCGCGCCGTCGACGGGCTCGCCAGGGTGGTGGCCATCGAGGCGCTCACCGCCGCCCGGGCCCTGGACCTGCGCGCCCCGCTCGCCCCGGCCCCCGCCACCGGCGCCGCGCGGGACCGCCTGCGCGCCGCCGTCGCCGGGCCCGGCCCCGACCGCGTGCTCGCCCCGGAGATCGAGGCGGCCGTGCAGCTCGTGACCGCGGGTGAGCTGCTGGCCGCCGCCGAGTCGGTGACCGGCCCGTTGCGCTGACGCCTCACCGGAGACGCAGCACCACGAGCGCCGCCGTGGCCGCGAGCAGCGTCGCGGTCACCGATGCCGCGGTCGTGAAGCCTGCGGTGAAGGCCTGCTGCGCCGAGGCGACCACCCGCTCTGCGACCGGCCCCGGGAGCGCCTCGGCGGCGGTGACCGCGCCGCCGACCGTCTCGGCGGCGGGGCCGGGGAGCCCCTCCGGTTCGAACCGGCTGCGGAAGACCACGCCCGCGATGCTGCCCAGCGCCGCGATGCCGAGCGCCCCACCCAGCTCGCTGCCCGCCTCGCCGAGGCCCGCGGCCGCGCCCGCGCGGTGCGGCGGGGCCGCGCTCACGATCAGGTCGATGGCGAGCGGCACGAGCATCCCGGTGCCCAGCGTCACCACGGAGTAGGCCGCGATCACCGCCGCCGGCGCGGTGTCCACGCCGACCCGGGCGACCAGCAGGAACCCGACCGCGGCGACCGCGAGCGCGGACCCGGCGACCAGGCCGGGCCGCACGAACCGGACCAGGGTGGTCGCGAGCGCGATGCCGATCCCGGTGGTGGCGACGGTGGGCAGCTGCCACAGCGCCGCGGCGAACGGCCGGATCTCGAGCACCAGCTGCAGGTACTGCACGGCGAGGAACCCGAGGCCCGCGCTGCCGACGATCATCACGACGTAGCCGCCGAACGCCGCGGCGAACCCTCCGTCGGTGAACAGCCGGACGTCGACCAGCGGGTCGCGCAGCCGCAGCTGCCGCCGGACGAACACCGCGCCGAGCGCGAGCCCGGCGGCGAGGGCGGCCCAGCCCGCGGGCCCCGAGTGCAGCAGCTGCTTCGCCCCGTGCACGACACCCAGCACGGCCCCGATCGACAACAGCGCGCCGACCAGGTCGAACCGCGGCCCGGACGGGTCCTTCGACTCCGGCAGGAGCACCGGCCCGAACGCGAGCAGCAGTGCCATGACCGGCACGTTGATCAGGAAGACCGAGCCCCACCAGAAGTGCTCGAGCAGGAGCCCGCCGACGATCGGACCGACCGCGATGCCGCCGGTGAAGGCCGCCGTCCAGATCCCGATCGCGGTCCGGCGCCTGCCCTCGTCGGGGAACATCCCGCGCAGCAGCGCGAGGGTGGACGGGGCGAGCGTGGCCCCCGCGACGCCGAGCAGGCCCCTGGCGAGCACGAGCAGCTCGGCGGTCGGGGCGTAGGCGGCCACCGCGGAGGCGGCGCCGAACGCGGCGGCACCCGCGAGCAGCAGCCTGCGCCGCCCGATGCGGTCGCCGAGCGCGCCCATCACCAGCAGCGTGCCGGCCATGAGGAAGCCGTACGCGTCCATGATCCACAGCAGCTGCGCGGGCGTCGGGGTGAGGTCGGCGGCGATCCACGGTGCCGCCATGAACAGCACGGAGAGGTCCATCGAGGCCAGCAGCGCCGGGAGCGTGAGCACGGCGAGGCCGATCCATTCCCGGTGCCCGACCCGGGCGTCGTGTCGCGTCACGCGCCCCGATGGTACGGACGTCAAGGACGTACGTCTAGGACGTCCGTATATGACGGATGTCCTGAACGGGCGTTAACCTCGGGCGCATGGGCAATCGGGAGGCGCTGCTGGCAGGCGCGAAGCGCTGCATCGTCGAGAAGGGCTATGCCCACACCACGGCGCGCGACATCGTGGCCGCGTCCGGCACCAACCTGGCGTCGATCGGCTACCACTTCGGGTCGAAGGACGCGCTGCTCGACGCCGCGATGCTGGACTCGTTCGACGACTGGGACGAGGACATCGAGGCGGCGCTCGCCGCGCAGCCCGACGGGGCGCCCACCGACCGGCTCGCCGCGTTCCTCGACGTCCTGATCGAGAAGGTGCGCACCGACCGGGCAATGGTGGCGGCCGGCGTGCAGTGGGTGGCGCAGGTGCAGTTCTCGGCCACCGTCCGCGAGCAGCTCGCGCTGGCCTTCTCCCGCGCGCGGGGTGCGTTCGCGGCGACCCTGCTCGGCGTCGCGGACGGCGAGGTCGACGACGACACCGCCCGCCGGGTCGGCTCGCTCATGCTGGCGCTGGTCAACGGCGTCGTGCTGCAGGCGCTCGTCGACCCCGACCGGGCGCCGTCGGGGGCCGACGTCGCGGAGGCGCTGCGGGCGGTCGTCGCCGCCCCCGCCGGGTCGGACTCCGAGGGACTATGCGGCGCGGGCCAGTGAACGCGCGATCACGAGCCGCTGGATCTGGTTGGTTCCCTCGAAGATCTGCATGACCTTGGCCTCGCGCATGTAGCGCTCCACCGGGAAGTCGCGGGTGTACCCGTAGCCGCCGAGCACCTGCACGGCGTCGGTGGTGACCTTCATCGCCGCGTCCGTGGCCACGAGCTTCGCCACGCTCGCCGCGCGCCGGTACTCACGGCCCGCGTCGCGGCGGCGGGCGGCCTCGAGGTAGGTGGCGCGCGCGGAGTCGACCGCCGCGGCCATGTCGGCCAGCAGGAAGCCGAGCCCCTCGTGGTCGATGATCTTGCGGCCGAACGCGGTGCGCTCGTTCGCATAGGCGGTGGCGGCGTCGAGCGCGGCCTGGGCGAGGCCGGTGGCGACCGCGGCGATGCCGAGCCGCCCGGAGTCGAGCGCGGCGAACGCGATCTGCAGGCCCTGGCCCTCGCGGCCGATGAGCCGGTCGGGCTCCAGCACGGCACCGTCCCAGTGCGCGGTGGCGGTCGGGATCGCGTGCAGGCCCATCTTCTCCTCCGGCCTGCCGAAGGAGAGCCCGTCGACCTGCCCGGGGGCGAGGAAGCAGGAGACGCCGCCGCTCCCCGGTGCCGTGCGGGCGAAGAGCGCGTAGCAGCCCGCACGCCCGCCGTGGGTGATCCAGGCCTTGGTGCCGGTGATCCGGTAGCCCTCCTCGACCCGCTCGGCCTTGCACGCCAGTGCCGCGGCGTCCGACCCCGCGTGCGGCTCGGACAGGCTGTATGCGCCCACGACCTCGCCGGCGAGCATGGCGGGCAGCCACCGCTCCTGCTGCTCCTCCGTGCCGAACGCGGCGAGCGGGTGGCAGGCGAGCGCGTGCACGCTCACCGCGACGGCGACCGCGGCCCAGCGCGCGGCGAGCTCCTCGAGCACCTGCAGGTAGACCTCGTACGGCTGGCCACCGCCCCCGAGCTCCTCGGGGTAGGGCAGGCCCAGCAGGCCCGCCTCGCCGAGCGTGGCGAACAGCCCCTCCGGGTAGGACTCCTCCCGCTCGTGCCGGTCGACGCGCGGGGCGAGCTCCTTGTCGGCGATCTCGCGGGTCAGCGCGATCAGGTCCTCGGCCTCCGTGGTGGGAAGCAGGCGCTCGACGGCCATGGCCGCCTCCTCTATCGGTACTCAGAGGGAAACGTCAGTACCGGTTAGGATAGCCGACATGGGCGTGGTCCGGCGTGGCGCCGTTCGGCGGGAGCAGCTGTTCGACGCGTTGGTGGAGCTGCTGCTGGCCGAGGGCTTCTCCCACCTGACCCTCGACGACGTCGCCGCGCGGCTGCGCTGCTCCAAGCGCACGCTCTACGCGCTCGCGGGCAGCAAGGAGCAGCTGGTGCGGGCCGCGGTGGTGCACTTCTTCCGCGGCGCGACCGAACGCGTCGAGGCCGCACTCGCCGCGCGGAGCGACCCCGCCGAGCGGCTCGCCGCCTACCTGCGCGCCGTCGCCACGGAGCTCGCGCCCGCCTCCGCGCGGTTCTTCGACGACGTCGCCGCCTTCCCGCCCGCCGCCGAGGTGTACGAGCGCAACACCCGCGCCGCCGCCGCCCGCGTGCAGCAGCTCGTGGCCGACGGGGTCGCGGCGGGCGCGTTCCGCGACGTGCACACCGGCTTCGTCGCCGACGTCGTCACGGCCACGATGGTGCGGATCCAGCAGCGGCAGGTGGCCGCGTCCACGGGCCTGGACGACGCCGCGGCCTACGCCCACCTCGCCGAGCTGCTGCTGCGCGGGCTGGCCCGGCGCGGCTGAGCTGCCTCAGACCAGGAAGCGGTAGGCCGTGGTTCCCGGCGCGATGTGCTGGATCTTCAGCGGGCTGGCCTCCATCCGCTTCCACAGCGGCTCGTAGCCGTCGCGGTGGGCCAGCTCGATGCCCACGAGCGCGGGGCCGGTCTCGCGGTTGTCGCGCTTGACGTACTCGAACAGCACGATGTCGTCGTCCGGGCCGAGCACCTCGTCGAGGAACCGCCGCAGCGCGCCCGGCTCCTGCGGGAACTCGACGAGGAAGTAGTGCTTGAGGCCGCGGTGCACCAGCGAGCGCTCGATCACCTCGGCGTAGCGGCTCACGTCGTTGTTGCCGCCCGAGAGCAGGCACACGACCGTCGCGCCCGCAGGCAGGTCGAGCTCGTCGAGCGCCGCGGCGGCCAGCGCCCCCGCGGGCTCGGCGATGATCCCGTCGACCTGGTAGAGGTCGAGCATCTCGGTGCAGACCCGGCCCTCGGCCACCGTGGTGAGCTCGGCGCCGCAGTCGCGCACGAGGGGGAAGGTGACGTCGCCGACCCGGCGCACGGCGGCCCCGTCGACGAACGTGTCGAGCTCGGCCAGCGGCACCGGCTCGCCCGCGTCGAGCGCGGCCGCCATGCTCGCCGCGCCCGCGGGCTCCACGCCGACGATCCGGACCCCGGGGTGGCGCTCGGCGAGGAAGCCGCCGACGCCGGCGAGCAACCCGCCGCCGCCCACCGGCACCACGACGACGTCCGGGGCGCGGTCCAGCTGTGCCACGATCTCCGCGGCCACCGTGCCCTGGCCCGCGATGGTGCGCGGGTCGTCGAACGCGGGCACGACCGTCGCCCCGGTGCGCTGGGCGTGCTCGGCGGCCGCGGCGGCCGCCTCGTCGTAGGTGTCGCCCTCGACCACGAGCTCCACGGCGTCGCCGCCGAGCGCGGTGATCCGCTCCCGCTTCTGCCGCGGCGTGGTGCTCGGCACGTGCACCCGCCCGCGGATGCCGAGCCTGCGGCAGGCGTACGCGACGCCCTGGCCGTGGTTGCCCGCGCTCGCGCACACCGCACCGGCCGCCCGCTCCTCGGGCCCGAGCTGGGCGAGGAGGTTGTACGCGCCGCGCAGCTTGTACGAGCGCCCGACCTGCAGGTCCTCGCGCTTCAGCCAGACCTGCGCGCCGGTCGCGGCCGAGAGCCGCTCGCTCCGCTGCAGCGGGGTGACGAGCGCGACGCCTTCCAGCCGCGCGGCCGCGGCGCCGACGGCCGCGGCGACGGAGCGGACGGGGTGGGCGAGCGGAGCCGCCGTGCGGGAGACCACCCGTCGATCCTGCACCCGCCACTGCGTGTCGTCGCGGGTGGGGGAGGGCTCGCCCGATCCGGGGTCAGCGCTTCTCCAGCAGCTCCAGGATGCGGTCGATCTTCGCTCCGTGCTCGGCGAGTACCGCGTTGTGCTGCGCCTGCATGCCGACGAGGCCGGCGAGGGTGGCGGTGTGCTGCACCGCCACGCCCGCGATCTCGTCGAGCCTGGCGCTCTGCTTGTCCTGTGCCGCGGCGATCGCCGAGAGGTACGCGTACACCGTCACCGGGTCGGTGCCCTGATGACGGATCGTTCTGTCGTCCTCCGCAGCCGTCATGTCAGGCAATCTAGCGAGCGGAGATCCACCTTTGGGTCACTTTGCGACAACCGGTGCCGATCGGGGCCGAAGGTCGAAACCCGCTGCGCGGTAGCTGTCGTCGAGCAACTGGGCGGTGGCCACGGCGTCGTGGGCATCGGTGGGCACCGGCCGCCCGTCGCGGACGGCCGCGGTGAACGCCTCGAGCTGGTAGGCGTACGACGGGCGCTTGCCCAGCCGCTCCTCCCGCTCGGTGCCGCCCACCGCGATCCACACCCGGTCGTCGCGGTGCGGGAGCACGAAGTTCCCGGCGCGCACCTCGCCCGCGTCGCCGACGAGCCGGGCGGTCATGCGCACCTCCTCGGCGGCCATCGAGCTGTGGACCACACCGGTCACCCCGCCGGGGAAGGCGAGCTCGACGCGCGCCCACTCGTCCACCCCCGGGTGGCCGGCGCGCTCGCGGGCCTCGGCGCCGGTGACCCGCGGGGCCCCGCCCGCGAACCGGCCCAGCATCCGGTGCAGGTGCAGGCCGTAGCAGCCGACGTCCATCAGCCCGCCGCCCGCCAGCGGGAGCGACCAGCGCGGGTCGCCGTCCGGCGGGGGCGGGATCTCCATGTGCACCTCGACCTCGCGCAGCTCACCGATCTCGCCGGACTCCACGGCCTGCAGCAGCCGCTGCGCCACCGGGTGGTACAGGTAGTGGAAGGCCTCCATGAACACGACGCCCGCCCCGGCGACCGCGTCGCGCACCTCGCGGGCCTCGCCCGCGTCGCTCGCCGACGGCTTCTCGGTGAGCACGTGCTTGCCCGCGGCGATCGCCGCGAGGTTCCACGGGCCGTGCAGGCCGTTGGCGAGCGGGTTGTAGACGGCCTCGACCTCGGGGTCGGCGATCACGTCGGCGTAGGTGTCGAGCACCCGCTCGACGCCGTGCTGGGCGGCGAAGGCCTCGGCCCGGTCGCGGTCGCGCGCCGCGACGGCGACGAGCCGGGCCCCGGTCAGCTGCGCGGGGGCGACGATGGCGTTGGCGGCGATGCGCGAGGCGCCGAGCACTCCGATCCGAAGGGGTTCCACGCGGATGATCCTCCCCAGCGGGGAGGTGGTGCCGCTAGTGGATGTGAGCGCGCCAATCCGCCGGGACCCGCTCCGCGGGGCCGGGGACCGCCTGGTCGAGCGGCCGGTGCCGGGGTTCGGGCAGGTCGGGGCCCTCCAGCAGCTCGTTCGTGCGGTAGTCCCAGTACCAGCCCTCGCCCGGCTCGAAGCTGCGGACCAGCGGGTGGCCGGTCGCGCGGAAGTGCGCGGTCGCGTGCTGGGCCGGAGACGAGTCGCAGCAGCCGATGTGGCCGCACTGCGCGCACCGGCGCAGGTGGACCCACCAGCCGCCCACGTCGTCGCACTCGCGGCAGCCCGTGCCGCTCGGGGCGGCGGTGAGGTCGATCCCGTCCGTCATCCACCCATCATGGCGCGGAACGACCCGTCAGCGCCCCGCGGCGTAGCCCTGGGCGCCCCGCGGGTTGGCCGCGGCGGACAGCACGCCGGTCGCCGGGTCGCGGTGCACGCTCGACAGCCGCCCGAGCTCCCAGTCGCCCGCGCGCGTGACCAGGTGCCCGCGCCGCTCCAGCCCGCTGATGACCTCCTCACCGAGCCGGTCCTCCACCACCGCGCCGCCCGGGGTCCAGGTGCGCGGCCAGAACGAGCCGGGCATCGACGTGGTGTGCAGGGCCGGGGCGTCGATGGCCTGCTGGGGCGAGTAGCCGCCGACGAGCGTGCGCAGCAGGTAGAGCAGCTGCCACTGGTCCTGCTGGTCGCCGCCGGGCGAGCCGAGCGCGCCCACCGGTTCGCCGTCGCGCAGCAGCAGGGTGGGGGTGAGCGTGGTGCGCGGCCGCTTGCCCGGCGCGAGCGAGGACGGCGCGCCCTCTTCCAGCCAGGTCATCTGCAGCCGCGAGCCGAGGCAGAACCCGAGCTCCGGGATCGTGGGGGAGGACTGCAACCAGCCCCCGGACGGCGTGACCGCCACGATGTTGCCCCACCGGTCCACGACGTCGACGTGGCAGGTGTCGCCGCGGGTCTCGCCGGACAGCACGACGGTCGGCTCGCCCACGCCCGCCGCGTCGCCCTCCGCGGGCTCGGTGACGAGCGGCGGCAGGAACGGTTCCCGCCCGCCGGGGCGGCCGGGCCGGAACTCGTGCGAGGCCGTCTCGCCGATGAGCTCCCGCCGCTCGCGCGCGTACTCGGCGGACAGCAGGACCTCCAGCACGCCCT
Source organism: Pseudonocardia sp. (assembly GCF_035305885.1). Lineage (GTDB taxonomy): Bacteria > Actinomycetota > Actinomycetes > Mycobacteriales > Pseudonocardiaceae > Pseudonocardia. Next base: position 47,568 of record NZ_DATGOP010000006.1, on the reverse strand, counting down.
CGGGCATCGCGTCGCCGTAGTGGGCGTCGCGGTCGGCGAGCGCGAGCTTGAGCGCCTCGAGCACGTGGTGGGCCCCGTCGGGGGTGGACGGGTCGAGGGCCTCGTCGGGCAGACCGTCGAGGATCATGAGCGCCTGCAGCAGGACGGGGCCCTGGCCCCACGGGCCGGTCTTGGCGACCGTGGTGCCGCGGAACTCGGCGGTCACGGCGGGCTCGAACCCCGCCGAGAACGCGGCGAAGTCGGCCACCTCGATCACGCCCGCGTGGTCGGTGCCGGACGAGTGCCGGTGCGGGGTGCGCAGGAACTCCACCGCCTCCCGCGCGACGAACCCCTCCTTCCACTCGCGGCGCGCCGCCTCGATCCGGCCGCGCCGGTCGGTGGCCCGCGACCCGGCCTCGACGAGCCGCTCGAGGGTGCGGGCGTAGGCGGGGAGCCGGATGATCTCGCCCGCGCGGGGCGGGCGGCCGTCGGGCATCCACAGCTGCGCGGACGTCGGCCAGTGCTCGGTGAACAGCTCCGCGACCGTCTCGATCGTGGTGCCGACCCGCCCGACGACGGGGTGGCCGTCGCGGGCGTATCCGATCGCGTAGGCGAGGACGTCGGCGAGCTCCCACGTGCCGTGCTCGGCGAGCAGCACGAGCCACGCGTCCACCGCACCCGGCACGGCGGCGGCGAGCCCGCCCGCGCCCGGGACCAGGTCGAGGCCTTCGCCGCGGTAGTGCGCGATCGTCGCACCCGCCGGCGCGGGGCCCTGTCCCATCAGCACCTGCGGGGTCGGGTCGGCGGCCGTGGCGAACACCCCGGTCAGGTCGCCGCCGGGGCCGTTGAGGTGCGGCTCGACGACGTGCAGCACGAACCCGGCGGCCGTGGCGGCGTCGAAGGCGTTGCCCCCGCGCTCCAGCACCGACTGGGCGGTGGCGGTCGCCAGCCAGTGGGTGGTGGCCGACATGCCGAACGTGCCCTGCAGCGTGGGCCGGGTGGTGAACTCGGACGGCGGGACGAAGCTCACGGGGTTCCTTTCCTCCGCACGGAGCGCCCTGGTCAGACCTCGGATGTATACATCACCGCGGGTGGTGACGCGGCGCAACCGGAGTCAATCCCACAGCGGGCTCGGATGCAGGACGGCAACGATCGCGGGTCGGGCCGCGAGTGAGCCTTCGCACCGGCCGGAGGACGTGAGAAGCTGCAGCGATTCCGGACCGTCACGATGTGACGCCCTCACGTCCTGACACCCTGACGACAGGGGGACCGATGAGCGAGCTGGCGAGCGTGCCCACCGACCCGCGGACCGAGTCCGAGCCCCGGGTCAAGCCCGTCGTCTTCTACGGGTCCGCGGCGGTCACCCTCCTGATCGCGCTGTGGGCGATCATCGCCCCGACCGCCGCCTCCGACGTCCTCACCGCGGTCGTCGGCTGGACCTCGGAGTGGTTCGGCTGGTTCTACATCCTGCTGTCGACGCTCATCCTCGTCTTCGTGATCCTGGTGGGCGCCTCCCGCCTCGGCCGGACCAGGCTCGGACCGGAGCACGCGCGGCCGGAGTTCAGCACGTTCGCGTGGGCGTCGATGCTCTTCGCCGCGGGCATCGGCACCGACCTGATGTTCTTCGCCGTCGTCGAGCCGGTCACCCAGTACCTCACCCCGCCGCGCGGCGAGGGCGAGACGCTCCAGGCGGCCGAGGAAGCCACGGTGTGGACGCTGTTCCACTACGGCATCAGCGGCTGGGGCATGTACGCGCTGATGGGCATGGCGCTCGGGTACTTCGCCTACCGGCGGAACCTGCCGCTCGCCATCCGCTCCGCGCTCTACCCGATCTTCGGCAAGCGGATCCACGGCGGGATCGGCACCGCGGTGGACCTCGCCGCCGTGCTCGGCACGATCTTCGGGGTCGCGGCCTCCCTCGGCATCGGGGTCGTGCTGCTCAACTACGGGCTGTACTTCCTGTTCGGGATCCCCGAGGGCGCGGCCGCCCAGATCGGGCTGGTCGCCATCGCGGTCACCATCGCCACCATCTCCGCGGTGAGCGGCGTCGACCGCGGGATCAAGCTGCTGTCGCAGCTCAACGTGCTGCTCGCGATCGCGCTGGCCCTCTACCTCCTGGTCGCGGGCGACACCGTGTTCCTGCTCAACGGGCTCGTGCAGAACGTCGGCGACTTCGTCGCCTCCTTCCCGGGCATGACGCTGCAGACGTTCGCCTACGACCGGCCCGTCGACTGGCTCAACGCGTGGACGCTGTTCTTCTGGGCGTGGTGGATCGCCTGGGCGTCGTTCGTCGGGCTCTTCCTCGCCCGCATCTCCCGCGGGCGCACGATCCGCCAGTTCGTGGCCGGGACGATGATCATCCCGTTCACCTACATCGTCATGTGGATCTCGATCTTCGGCAACAGCGCCCTCGACGTGATCCGCCGCGGCAACGCCGAGTTCGGGCAGGCGACGATCGACAACCCGGCGCAGGGCTTCTACGAGCTGCTCGCGCAGTACCCGGCGGTCACGTTCGTCGCGTCGATCGCCACCTTCGTCGGCCTGCTGTTCTACGTGACCTCCGCCGACTCGGCGGCGCTGGTGATGGCGAACCTGAGCTCGCACCTGCCGACGCCGAAGACCGACGGCGCCCCGTGGATGCGCATCTTCTGGGCGATCGCCACCGGCCTGCTCACCGTCGGGATGCTCCTGGTCGGCGGCGTGCCCGCGCTGCAGAACGCCACGATCATCATGGGCCTGCCGTTCGCGTTCGTGCTGATGCTGGTCATGCTCGGCCTGTACCGGGCGCTGCGGCTCGAGGCGCTGCAGGCCGACAGCAGGCAGTTCGGCCTGCGCTCGCTGTCCAGCCGGAGCACGTCGAACGGGCACCTGGAAGGGGTCCCGGCCTGGCGGCTGCGGCTGGACCGGGCGCTGTCGTTCCCGAGCCGGGAGCGCACGGAGCGGTTCCTGACCGAGGTGGCGCTGCCCGCCATGACGGACGTGGCGGCGCACCTGCAGGAGCGCGGATGCGGGGCGCAGGCGCGCGAGGACCGGGACGAGGACGGCACGCGGTACGTCGTGCTCGACGCGGACCTCGGCGAGGAGCGCCCGTTCCGCTACGAGATCCGGCCGCGGGAGGTGCCGGTGCCCGTCTACGGGCGGGCGGTGCCGAAGGGCAGCGACACCTACTGGCGGCTCGAGGTGCACCTGCGCGAGGGCGGCCAGGACTACGACGTCATGGGCTACACGTCCGAGCAGCTCATCGACGACATCCTGGACCAGTACGAGCGGCACCTGGAGTTCGTGCGGATGCAGGAGGTCGCCGGCTAGCGCCTGTTCGATGCGTCGCGGGGCGGTCCGGCTACCGGGACTGCAGCCGCTCCGCGCGCACCCCGTCGTCGCCGAGCAGCCCGGCGCGCCCGGCGAGCGCGGCGGCCTCCGTGCGGTTCGCGACGCCGAGCGTGCGCAGCAGCCCGGCCGTGAGGCGCTTGACCGTCCGCTCGGAGACGTGCAGCGCCCGCGCGATCTGCGCGGTGCTCGCGCCGCTGGCGATGAGCGTCCAGAGGTGGCGCTCCCTGCTCGTCAGGGCCGAGCCGACCGGGAGGTGCGCGGAAGGCTGGGTGGTGGCGCCGGTGGCCGCGAGCAGCGCGGGGACGAACCCGGCCGGGGGGACGGTGCGCAGCAGCACGCCGTTCGCCCCCGCGCCGAGGATCTCGAGGACCCCCTCGAACCGCGCGGCGTGACGCGTGAGCGCGAGCACCGGCAGGCTCGGCTGGACGCGGCGCATCGCGGTGAACGCCGCCACCGGCCCCGGCGCGTCGAGCTCCAGGTCGACCAGGGCGACGTCGGGCCGGTGCATGCGCACCAGCGCCGGCGCCGAGGCGGCGACGTCCGTCCCGGCCACGACGCGCACCCAGCCCTCGCTCGCCGCGGGCAGCGCCTCCTCCAGGCAGCGGCGGAACATCGGTTGCCGATCGACGATCAGCACGCGGACCACCATGCCGGTGGGTTTCCCACGCGATCGCGTTCCTACCGACGCGCCGTCCGATCGGAGGACGGGGACGGCCCGCTCGTGGTACCGATCCGCAGCGATACCGGCAGCACGATGCTCTCCGGGGTGCCGCCCTCCACCAGCTCCATCGCCGCGCGCGCCGCGGCCCTGCCCTTCTCGGCGCTCGGCTGGACGACCGTGGTGAGCTGGGTCGGGGCGAGCCAGTGCAGGTCGGCGCCGTCGAAGCCCACCACCGACAGGTCCTCGGGCACCCGGATCCCGAGCTCGGCGGCGGCCTGCAGCACCCCGGCGGCGAGCACGTCGCTCTGGGCGATGATCGCCGTCGGCCGCCGTTCCGCGGGGACGTCGAGCAGGACGCGCCCGGCCGCCGCGCCCTCGTGCACGGCGTTGCTCGGCGTCTCGTACATCGGCACCGGGCCGAACACGTCCTCCACGCCCTCCATGCGGTGGCGCACGTCGCGGTAGTGGGCGAGCGCGCGCCGCTTCGGCGTGACCGGCCCGCGGGTGCCGTCGAGCCGCAGCGGCATCGTGACGACCTCGACCCGGCGGTGGCCCAGGTCGTGCAGGTGGCGGGCGAGGTCGCGGGTGCCGCCGCGGTCGTCGATGTCGATCATCGGGACGCCCTCGAGCTCGGGGCCCTCCACGGCCACGATCGGCACCCCGCGGGCGCGCAGCTGCTCCACCGCGGGGTCGTCCTCGAGCCCGCAGGTGGCGAAGATCGCCGCGTCGAGCGGGATGCGCGCGATCTGGCTGGTCGACGGGCGGCCGACGTCGCCCGCGAGCAGCAGCAGCCCGACGTCGTGGGCGCTCAGCACCTCGCTGATGCCGTCGAGCAGCTGCAGCGCCACCGGGTCGCGGAACGCGTAGAGCAGGCGCTCGCCGATGAACGCGCCCACGACGCCGCTGCGACCGCGGCGCAGCGAGGCCGCGAGCGGGTCGGGGCCGGCGTAGCCGAGCTCGGCGGCCGCCGCGAACACCCGCTCCCGGGTGGCCGGTGCCACCTTGGGGCTGCCGGCGAACGCGAGCGATGCCGTCGAGGGGGAGACGCCTGCCCGCGCCGCGACGGCGGCGAGCGTCGGGCGGGTGGACACGCCGGGAACCGTAGCGGCCGGGCCCGGGCAGGTTGAGCGGGCCGGGCCCGTCGCGTACCGTTGACGCGGATCGAATCGATTCGATGCCCCGCGCGATCTGATTGAGGAGCCGACGTGACCGCGACCGCAGCCGTGCCCCCCGCCCAGCTGTCGAGGGCGCGCACCGCCGTGGTCGTCGTCTTCATCGCCGCGGGGCTGGCGTTCGCGTCGGTCATCGCGCGCACGCCCGCGCTGCGCGACTCGCTCGGGCTGTCCACCGCCGGGCTCGGCCTGCTCCTGCTGTGCATGTCGGGCGGTGCGGTCGCCGGGCTGCCGCTCTCGGGGCCGATCGTGCACCGCCTCGGCCCGGGCCGCGCGGTGCTCGCCGGTGCGCTGTCGATGACGCTCGGGCTGGCGCTGCTCGCGCTCGGCATGTCCACCGAGCTCGTCCCGGTGGCCGCGGTCGGCCTGGTCGCAGCCGGGCTCGGCACCGGCGTGTGGGACGTCGCCATGAACGTCGAGGGCGCCGACGTCGAACGCAGGCTCGGCCGCTCCCTCATGCCCCGCCTGCACGCCGGCTTCAGCCTCGGCACCGTGGCGGGCGCCGCGATCGGCGCGGCGTGCGCGGCGCTCGGCATCCCGCTGCAGGTGCAGCTGATCGGCATCGTCGTGCTGCTCCCCGCCGTCGTCGTGCCCGCCGTGCGCCGGTTCCTGCCGGTGGCCGAGCCTGCGGCGGGGGAGACCACGGCGGGCTCCGGGGTGCTCGCCGCGTGGCGGGAGCCGCGCACCCTCGTCGTCGGGCTGATGGTGCTCGCCTTCGCGTTCACCGAGGGCTCGGCCAACGACTGGATCGCGCTGGCGATGGTCGACGGCCACGGCACCGGCGAGACCCTCGGCGCGGTCGGGTTCGGGTTCTTCGTCGCCGCGATGACCGCGGGCCGGATGGTCGGCGGCGCGGCCCTGGACCGCTTCGGCCGCGTCGCGGTGGTGCGCGCCACCGCAGGCATCGCCCTCGCCGGGCTGCTCCTGATGCTGCTCGGCGGGTCCGTGCCGGTCGCGCTCAGCGGGGCCCTGCTGTGGGGGGTCGGGGCCTCGCTGGGCTTCCCCGTGGGCATGAGCGCCGCCGCCGACGACCCGGCCCGCGCGGCCGCGCGTGTCTCGGTGGTCAGCTCCATCGGCTACACCGCGTTCATCGCGGGCCCGCCCCTCATCGGCCTCATCGGCGAGCACGCGGGCATCCTGCGGGCCCTGTTCGTCGTGCTGGGTGCGCTGCTGTTGGGCCTGCTCGCCGCGGGCGCCGCCCGGCCGCTCACCCAGCCGGAGCCGCGGTAGTCCCCCGAGGAGCCGCTTCCGCTTGACGTCCGGCCGCTGGCGAGGACGATCGGCGGGTGCCCAGTCTGTACATCGACGGGACCTGGACATCCGGGTCCGGCGACCCCGCCGAGGTCATCAACCCGTTCGACGCGAGCGTGATCGAGACGGTCGAGCAGGCCGGCCCCGACGACGTCGAGCGCGCGGTGGCCGCGGCCCGCACCGCGTTCGACGACGGCCCGTGGCCGCGCACCCCGGCCGCGGAGCGCGCCGACCTGCTGCGGCGCGTCGCGGACCTGCTGGTCCGCGACAAGGAGGACATCGCCCGCACCGAGACGCTCGACACCGGCAAGACGCTGGTCGAGAGCCGCATCGACGTCGACGACGTGACGGCGGTGTTCCGGTACTACGCCGACCTCGCCGCCCACGACGCCGGGCGGCTGGTCGACACCGGCAAACCGTCGGTCGTCAGCCGGGTGGTGCACGAGCCCGTCGGCGTCTGCGCCCTGATCACCCCGTGGAACTACCCGCTGCTGCAGCTGTCGTGGAAGGTCGCACCCGCGCTGGCGGCCGGGAACACCGTGGTGATCAAGCCGAGCGAGGTCACCCCGCTCACCTCGGTGATGCTCGTGCGGCTCCTGGAGGAGGCGGGAGCACCACCGGGGGTGGTCAACATCCTGCTCGGCGACGGCCGGTCGGTCGGCGCGCCGCTCACCGAGCACCCGGGCGTCGACATGGTCAGCTTCACCGGCGGGCTCGCCACCGGCCAGGCGATCATGCGGGCCGCCGCGGGCACCGTGAAGCGGGTCGCCGTGGAGCTGGGCGGCAAGAACCCCAACATCGTCTTCGCCGACACCGACTTCGAAACCGTCGTCGACAACGCGCTCACCGCCGTCTTCCTGCACGCGGGCCAGGTCTGCTCGGCGGGCGCGCGGCTGATCGTCGAGGACTCGCTGCACGACGACCTGGTCGCCGAGATCGGCCGGCGCGCCGAGCGGATCCGGCTGGGCAACGGGCTGGACGAGGCCACCGAGTCCGGCCCGCTGGTCTCGGCCGCCCACCGGGCGAAGATCGAGGACTACGTTGCGTCCGCGCAGGCCGAGGGCGCCCGGCTGGTGGCGGGCGGGCGCCGCCCCGAGGAGCCGGACCTGCAGAAGGGCTTCTTCTACCGGCCCACCGTGTTCGCCGACTGCCGCCGCGACATGCGCGTGCTGCGCGAGGAGACCTTCGGCCCGATCCTCACCGTCGAGCGGTTCACCACCGAGGAGGAGGCGATCGCGCTCGGCAACGACACCGACTACGGCCTGTCCGGCGCGGTGTGGACGAACGACTCGGGGCGCGCCGAGCGCGTGGCCCGCGCGCTGCGGCACGGCACCGTGTGGATCAACGACTTCGGCCCGTACGTGCCGGGCGCGGAATGGGGCGGCTTCAAGCGTTCGGGCAACGGGCGCGAGCTCGGGCCGACCGGGCTCGCCGAGTACCAGGAGCACAAGCACATCTGGCACAACACCGAGCCCGCGCCGGCTCGGTGGTTCACGAGCGGAGGGGCCCGGTGACGGGAAGCGCTGCGTCCGAGAACACAGCGAGGTCCGACAACACAGCGACCGAGAGCTTCGACTACGTCGTCGTCGGTGGGGGGTCGTCGGGGTGCGCGCTGGCCGCCCGCCTGTCGGAGGACCCCGACGTCACGGTCTGCCTGCTCGAGGCCGGCCCGTCCGATGTCGACGACCCGGCGATCCTCAAGCTCACCGACTGGATGGCCCTGCTCGACTCCGGCTACGACTGGGACTATCCGGTCGAGCCGCAGGAGCGCGGCAACAGCTTCCTGCGCCACGCCCGCGGCAAGGTCCTCGGCGGCTGCTCGTCGCACAACTCGTGCATCGCGTTCTGGCCGCCGCGCGAGGACCTCGACGAGTGGGCGGCGATGGGCTGCGAGGGCTGGAGCGCCGACGAGTGCTGGCCGCTCGTCGCCCGGCTGGAGAACAACGACGGGCCGTGGGAGGGGCACGGCCGCACCGGCCCGGTCCGGATCATGCAGATCAAGCCGGAGGACCCGTGCGGGGTCGCCGTGCTCGAGGCGGCCGCGGCCGTCGGCCTGCCGACCGTCCGCTTCAACGAGGGCGTGACCGTCTGCGAGGGCGCCGGGTTCTTCCAGATCAACTGCGAGCCGGACGGCACACGCGCCTCCTCGTCGCACGCCTACCTGCACCCGATCATGGGTAAGCGCCCCAACCTCGAGGTCCGCACGGGCGCGTGGGCGTCCCGCGTGCTGTTCGACGGCCGCCGTGCCACCGGCGTCGAGTACCAGCACGGCATCGGCCCGGGCCGCCGCACGGTGACCGCGCGCCGCGAGGTCGTGCTCAGCACGGGCGCGATCGACACCCCGAAGCTGCTCATGCTCTCCGGCATCGGACCCGCGGACCACCTGCGCGAGGTCGGCGTCGACGTGCTGGTGGACGCACCGGGCGTCGGGGCGAACCTGGACGACCACGTCGAGGGCCTCGTCATGTGGGAGGCCGCCCGCCCGATGGTCACCCGCTCCACCCAGTGGTGGGAGATCGGGCTGTTCACCCGCACCGAGGAAGGCCTCGACCGGCCGGACCTGATGATGCACTACGGGTCGGTGCCGTTCGACCTCAACACCGTGCGCTGGGGCTACCCGACCACCGACAACGGCTTCTGCCTCACCCCGAACGTCACCCGGGGACGCTCCCGGGGCACGGTGCGGCTGCGCAGCCGCGACTTCCGCGACCGGCCGCGGGTCGACCCGCGCTACTTCACCGACGCCGAAGGCCACGACATGCGCGTCATGATCGCCGGGGTGCGCCTGGCCCGCCGCATCGCCGAGCAGGAGCCGCTCAAGGAGTGGGTGGCCCGCGAGCTCGCGCCCGGCCCGGACGCCGTCGGCGACGACGAGCTCGCCGACTACATCTCCAAGACCCACAACACCGTCTACCACCCGGCGGGCACGGCCAAGATGGGCCCGGACAGCGACCCGATGGCCGTCGTCGACCCGCAGCTGCGGGTGCGCGGGGTCGAGGGGCTGCGGGTGGCGGACGCGTCGATCATGCCGTTCCTGCCCGCGATCAACCCCAACATCACCTGCTACATGATCGGGGAGAAGGCGAGCGACCTGTTGCGGCGGTGATGGGGTGGGTGCGGGGGGTCTCGCGTTCGCGGGTTCCGCGGAACTCGATTCCCGTCGATTCGGCTGCCCGGGTGGGCGTGCCTGGTCACCTCGGGTGGGTGGCTGGGCCGGGTTCACCACCGAATTCCGTGGTTGCGCGGACGGGCGTACCCGACTGGAGGGGCACGCCAGTTCACGACGAGCCCGCTGCAGCTGGGTGCTGCTCGACCGCTTGTGGTCCCGTTGCGTATTCAGACACACCCCGACGAGGCAAGGATGTCATCCGGGTCTGCACTTCTCGGGTTCCGCGGAACCTGAAAGCGGCCCATCCGAGGCTGCGCATTCCGTTCGAGCGAAGCAGGTTCCGCGGAACCCAGAAGAGGCCCCCCGATGGCACCGATCAGCTGATCGGCACCGCCGACCCCGTGGCCGCGTCGACCAGCTCGTCCGGGTCGCAGCCGTACCCCCGCTCCCGCTCGGCGGCGAACTCGGCCTCGCCGAGGGCCGCGGTGGCGGCGGCGGTGATCCGGTCGACGTCGCCGCGCTCGGCGGGTGGCAGAGGTGCGCCGACGCCGTCCCGCGCCGCGGCGGCGGCGCCGAGCAGGCGGGCGGCGTGGCGGTGCTCGCCCGCGAGGGCGAGGGCGCCGGCGAGCCCTTCGAGGCTGAGGGCGAGCGCACGCAGGTCCGTGCCGCGCCGGGCCACGGCGTGCCCGGCGAGGTGGTGGCGGAGGGCGGCCTCGGCGTCGCCGCGCAGCTCGGCGACGAAGCCCAGCTCGGCGTGGATGAGGCCGAGGGCGATCTCGGCGTCGACGCCGCGGTGCCACTCGAGGATCTCCTCGAGGTGCTCCTCGGCGGCGTCGAGGCGCCCGGTGCGGCGCTCGCCGAGCGCGAGGCCGGTCAGCGCGTAGATGCGCCCCGGCGCGAAGCCGTGGGCGACGGCCGTCTCGACCGCGCGGCGGTGCAGCTCCTCGGCCTCGTCGAACCGCCGTTCCAGCAGCGCGATCCGGCCCAGCCACGACTGCTGGTAGGAGACCTCGGCCCACAGGCCGAGCTCCTCGGCCATCCGCAGGCCGGCGCGGTGCTGCGCGGCGGCCTCGTCGTAGTCGCCCGCGAGCTCGGCGAGCGTGCCGAGCGCGAACGACGCCTGCACCTGGCCCCAGCGCTCGCCCACCTCGCGGAACAGCGCCGCCGTGCGGTCGGCCTGCTCGCGCGTGCCCGCGTAGTGGCGCTGGCTGACGCGGTCGACGAGGGCGGCCGCGATGCCCCACCGGTCACCCAGCGCCTCGAACGTGGCGAGCGCGCTGGTGGTGAGGGGGATGCCGCGGGTGTCGCCGACGGTGGTGAGCGCGTAGCCGAGGAACCACTGCGTGCGGGCGCGCGCGACCGGGTCGGCGATCCCTGACGTGTCGAGATCCGCGTCGTCGGGGCGGACGCCGTCGAGCACCCGCAGCGCGGTGAGCCACGCCGAGGCCTGCGCGCGGGCCGAGGCGGGTGCGTCGCCGGGGACGGCGAGCGCGGCGCGCAGCGACCGGACGGCCTCCCCGGTGCGCCCGCGCAGGAACCAGTACCAGCACAGGGCCAGCACCAGCCGCAACGCGGGCCCGGCGCCGTCGGCCTGCTGCACGAGGTGATCGAGCGCTGCGCGCAGGTTGGCCGACTCCGCGTCGAGGCGCTCCAGCCAGCGCTGCTGGTCCGGGCCGCGCAGCTCCGGCTCGGCGCGCTCGGCGAGCGCGAGGTAGTGGCGGCCGTGCCGCTGCCGGACGAGCTCGAGCTCCCCGGCTTCGGCCATGCGCTCCAGCCCGTAGGCCGCGACGGTCTCCAGCAGCCGGAACCGCGGCGGCCTGCTGACCACGAGCGACCGGTCGACGAGGCGGGCGAGCAGGTCGAGCACGTCCCCGCGGCGCACGCCGTCGCCGGCGCAGACGGTCTCGGCCGCCTCCAGGTCGCAGCCCTCGGCGTGCACGGCGAGGCGCCGCAGCACGACGCGCTCGGCGGGCGTGAGCAGGTCCCAGCTCCAGTCGATCACCGCGCGCAGCGTGCGCTGCCGGTCGGGCGCGTCCCGGGGCCCGCCCGCGAGCAGCGCGAACCGGTCGTCGAGCCGGGCCAGTACCTCGTGCACCCCGAGCGCCCGCACCCGGCCCGCGGCGAGCTCCAGGGCGAGCGGCAGCCCGTCGAGCCGACGGCAGATCGCGGCGACCGCGGGCGCGGTGTCGTCGTCCAGGACGAACCCGGGCGCCGTCGCTGCGGCCCGCGCGACGAACAGCCGGCCGGCGCTGGAGGCGCGCACGCCGTCGGGGTCGGTCCGCTCCGCGGGCGGCTCCAGCGGCGGGACCTCGTAGAGCACCTCGCCCGTCACGGCCAGCGGCTCCCGGCTGGTGGCGAGCATCCGCAGCCCGGGGGCGCGGCGCAGCAGCCGGCCGGCGAGCGCGGCCACCGACCCGACGACCTGCTCGCAGTTGTCGAGCACCAGCAGCATCCGGGCGTCGGCGACGGCCTCGCCGATCTGCTCGACGAGCTCGGCGGACGGGCCCTCGCGCACGCCGAGGGCGCGGGCGACCGCGGTGGTGACCCAGTGGTCGGCGGGGCACTCGTCCTCGGGGCAGACCTGCCGGTCGAGCCCGGCCAGCTCGACCAGGCACGCCTCGCCCGCTGCGCGCGCCACCGCGGTCGCGAGGCTGGTCTTACCGACCCCGCCGGGCCCGGTGAGCGTGACGAGCCGGGCGGTGTGCAGTCGCTCCCGCACCTGCTCGATCGCGGCCTCCCGGCCGACCAGCTCCGTGAGCGGCGCGCGGATCGTGTGCCGGAGCGGGGTGGCTCGGGGCTGTGGGACGTCGAGCGCGGGGTCCTGGGTGAGGATCCGCTGGTGCAGGGCGGCGAGGTCGGGTGAGGGTTCGAGCCCGAGCTCGGCGACGAGGGCCGCGCGCAGCTCGGCGTACGACGCGAGCGCCTCCGCCTGCCGCCCGCCGCGGTACAGGGCGCGCATGTGCAGGCCGCGCAGCCGCTCGCGCAGCGGGTGGCGTGCCACCAGCGCGCCCAGCTCGGCGACCAGCGGCCCCAGCTCTGAGGCATCGAGGGCGAGCCGCGCCTCCGCGCGTTCCTCCTCGGCGGCCAGCCGCTCCTCGTCGAGCCGCTGCGCGGCGGCCACCGCGAACGGCTCCTCGCGGACGTCGGCGAGCGCGGGCCCGCGCCACAGCGCGAGCGCGTCGGCGAGCGTGGCGGCCCGCTCGGCCGGGTCGGGCGTCTCCCGCGCCCGGGCGGTCAGGTCTCGGAACCGGTGCAGGTCGAGCGCGCCGGGCGCGAGCCGCAGCAGGTAGCCCGGCGGCTGGCGGACCACCAGGTCGCGCCCGCCCGCGCGGTCGAGGGTGCGCCGCAGCTGGGAGACCTTGGTCTGGAGGGTGTTGAGCGGGTTGCCGGGCTCGTGGCCGCCCCACAGGTCCTCGACGAGCCGCTCCACGGCGACCGGGCGGCCCTCGTGGACGAGGAGGTCGGCCAGCAGCAGCCGGACCTTCCGCTCCGGCACCCGCACCGGGCTGCCGTCGTCGGCCCACGCGGCCACCGGCCCGAGCACCCCGAACTGCACGCACCCACCGTATCCACCGGCCCCGACCGTTTCCGACGAGCGGCGCAGCCGTCGGTACCCGTCCGGCGGCGCCGATGGCGGCGAAGGTCTCCACGGTGCGCACGTCGAGCAGGTGGGCGCGCGGGTGGTGCGTGGTGACGTCGCGGCGCTCGATCAGGAGTCCCTCGACGCCGCGCCGGGCCAGTCCTTCTACATCCGCTCCGGTGCCGCGCACGCGCAGCGCGCCGAAACGCGGTCGACCCTCCGGCACCCCGGGAATCCCACCCGTCCACCCGCGCCTCGGCCGGTACGCGGACGACGAACGGGCCGTTCGCCGGATGAGGGCACTGGGGTCAGGCGGGCTTCAGCGGATCGTGGCCCAGCGACATCAGGCGGTGCCGCCACGCGGGCTGGCCCGCCGTCGGCTCCAGGTCGTCGCGGCGCTGGGCGTGCACGCGGTCCACGACGCGGCGCATGACGTCCGCGTCGTGCGTCGTGAGGTCGGCGCGGCGCTTGCCGAGGATGGCCAGCACCCGCTGCCCGGTCGGGGTGCCGGCCCGGTCGGGCAGTTCCTCGCCGTCCTCGCCCGCGTCCCGGGTGCGCAGCCACTCCGACAGCTCGCGCGAGGTCATGTTGACCACCCGGTGGAACTCGTCCCACATCTCGTCGTCGACATCGGCCATACCCCGGGCCTACCCGCGGCGGACGGGTGCGACGCGGCCGGTGTCAGTACTTCTCGAGGATCTCCTCGGCGACCTGGCAGGCGTCGGTGTCCTCCTCGCCGATGGCCACCGCGAGCCGCTGCAGCAGCGCGCGCAGGGTCTCGCGCTCGGCGGGGTCGAGCGGGGCGAGCACGTGCTCCTCGACCCGGCGCAGCCTGCGTTCGAGGTCGCACAGCCGGGCGTTGCCGGCCTCGGTGAGCACCACGCGGCGGGCCCGGCGGTCCGCCGGGTCGGGCTTGCGTTCGACCAGCCCGGCCTTCTCCAGGTCGTCGAGGAGGTAGGTCATCACGGTGCGGTCGACGCCGAGGCGCTGGGCCAGCGCCAGCTGGGTGCCCGCGTCGCCCCGGGCGGCGGCGGAGAGCACGTGGTACCCGCGGGGCCCGCCGGGGAGGTCGGCCACCGCCTGTTCGGCGATCCGCAGGTAGGAGCGCGTGACGGTGCCCAGGACCCAGCCGAGGTCGGACTCGACGTTCGTGGGGCTGGTCACCTGTCGATGGTACCCGGGGAATAGGGCGGTCGGATGCTCTGTTGACGCGATGGTCTGTATCGCAGATGATCTGAGCGACAGCATGCATCGCGTGGGAGGAAACCCGATGACCTTGTTCCGCCTGGACAGCAGCATCCAGGGAGACGCGTCCGTGAGCCGGGCGGTGGCCGACGCCGTGGAGCGGGCCTGGTGCGACCACCACCCCGAGCCGAACGTGATCCGTCGGGACCTCGCCGCGAGCCCGGTACCCGCCGACGCCTGGCAGACGGCGGTGTCCGGCCTGTTCGCCGCGGAGGCGGACCGCACCCCGCAGCAGCGGGCGGCCCTGACGCTGGCCTCGTCGCTGGCCGACGAGCTGTTCGCGGGCGACGCCGCCCTCATCGCGGCCCCGCTGTACAACTACGGCATCTCGCAGCACCTCAAGTCGTGGATCGACCTGGTGCTCACCGACCCCCGGCTGCAGCCCGGCTCCGCGGGGCTCGACGGGAAGCCGGTCACGATCGTGGTCTCGCGGGGCGGCGGCTACGGCCCGGGCACCCCGCGCGAGGGGTGGGACCACGACACGCCCTACGTCCGGCGGATCTTCGCCGACGTGCTGAACGCCGACGTCACCGTGGTGACCGCGGAGCTCACGCTGGCCCCGGTCAAGCCGGAGATGGCGCACCTGCGCGAGCTCGCCGAGGAGTCGCGCGCCCGCGCCCTGCGCGACGCGGAGACGACCGGCCGGGTGCTCGCCCAGCGGCTCGCGCCGGCGGGCGTCTCCCGCTGAACCGCCGGGCGGCCCGTTCGTCGGATCCCGGCGGACGGGCCACCCGGGTTCACGGCAGGAAGAGGTGGACGACCTGGTGCTCGACGGCGGCGCCGGTCTCCGGCCGGAACTCGAAGTTCGAGGTCAGCAGGCCGGTGGCGCCGTCGAGTCGCCCCGATCCCTCCACCTCCCAGATGACCGAGCCCCGCAGCGTGCCCTCCTCGGCGGAGGGCTCGATGACCCCCGTCCCGGCGGTGCGCAGCCGCAGGCCGGCGCCGTCGAACGTCATCTCGCCGTCCTCGACGAACGTGCGTTCGCCGGTCATCGTCACGTGGGTCTCGTAGGCCGCCTCCGCCGGTACCCAGGCACCCGCGCCGTCGAGCGTGTCGATCGTGCCCGGGCCGGACGTCACGTCGAAGCTCGGCGGGTCGCCCGCGGGCGGTGTCGTCCGCGGTTCGAACCGCAGGAGCAGGGTCTGTCGTCGCATGGCGCGCTCCTCGCGTCGACCGGATGGTCCGAGGGGCCTCGTCGATCCGCCGGAGCTCGTTACGCGACGCGGGGCCCGGGTCACGGCCTGCCCGCCTGCTGAGGATCGACCCGGCGCTCCGCTCGTGAGCGTCGATCGTGCGCGGCAGCTGGGCCGCCTGGGTGCCCTCCACCCAGAGCCGAAGGTCATGGGGCCGACGGCCCGCGGGTGCCGCCGGGCCAGATCCAGGTGGTCCCATTGAAACGCGGCGAGGTCGGCGTCGCTGGTGTGGCCGGGCTTCGCCCCGCATGCCTCGAGCGGCGCGGCCTGGGGGAGGAGGAACAGGTCCTTCCCCGCCGCGGCGGTCTCCAGCGTCCGCGGGGTCGCGCCACGGCGGAGATGGAGTCGCAGCACTGGTCGAATCCGACCCGGTCGACCTCCGCGGGGATCTCCATGGTGGCCGTGACGGCGGGCGCGGCCTCGACCACCACCCGCATGTCCGGGAACGTCTCCTTGATCGTCCTGGCCGCGGAGGCGAGGTCCTCGGGGGACACGCCGCGCCAGTAGGGCTCGTCGCGCAGGTCGAATCCGGCGACCTTCTCGAACGAGTCGGTGAACCCCGCGGCCTCATCCGCGTGGGCCTGGGCGCCGACCACGCCGTGCCCGCCGAGCGACGAGCGCCGCCACCGCCGCGACGGCCACGACCGGCCGCCTCCCGCTCGGCCGCAACCACCGGTGCCTGGCCGTGGGTCGCGGCCTGGAAACGGTTGCAAGTCGTTACAGGCACCCACCGACCGGATGATCGAGTTTCCTGATGCTCGGGGGTTGACGTTGGTCGCAAACGGTTTCAGACTTTCGCACACCGAATGCCGACCAACGACGGAGGCCCCGTGGCGCCCACCATCCGCGACGTCGCTCGTGCCGCGGGCGTCTCGCAGGCGACGGTGTCGCGGGCCCTGTCGATGCCGGACCTGGTGCGCCCCGCGACGCGGGCCCGGGTGGAGGCGGCCGCGCGCGAGCTGGGCTACCGGCCCAACCGCGCCGCGCGCGGCCTGATCACCGGGCGCACCGGCAACCTCGGGCTGATCGTCCCGGACCTGGCCAACCCGTTCTTCGCGGCCGTGGTGAAGGGCGTGCAGGCCGCGGCGCGCGCCGCCGACCACTCGGTGTTCATCGCCGACACCGACGAGGAGGCGAGCGCGGAGGCCGACCTCGTGCGCGCGCTCGCCAAGCAGGTCGACGGGCTGATCCTGTGCTCGCCGCGCGCCCCCGACGAGGAGCTCGCGAGCGTCGGCGCGGACACCACGGTCGTGTTGATGAACCGCGTGGCGGGCGACCGGCCCAGCGTCACCGTCGACAACGCCGACGGGATGCGGCAGGCCCTGGAGCACCTGGCCGCGCTCGGGCACCGCCGGGTCGCGTTCGTCGCAGGCCCGCGCACGTCGTGGTCGAACGCGCAGCGGGAGGAGGGGCTGCACCGCTCCGCGGAGGCGGGCGGGGTCGACCTGGTGCACGTCGGGCACTTCCCGCCGCAGTTCGAGGGCGGCGTCGCGGCGGCCGACCTGGTGGTCGCCTCGGGCGCCACGGCGGTGATCGCCTACAACGACCTCGTCGCGCTGGGGCTGCTCAGCCGCCTCGGCGTCCGCGGCATCCCGGTTCCGGATGCCATCAGCGTCGTGGGCTGCGACGACATCGGCATGTCGGCCATGAGCCACCCCGCGCTCACCACGGTGTCCGTGCCCAAGCGCGCGGCGGGCCGGGCGACCGTGGGGCTGCTGCTGTCGCTGCTGAACGCGGGGCCCGATGCGGGCCCGATGCACCGCGAACTGCCCACCCAGCTCATCGTGCGCGGCACGACCGGGGTCGCGCCCATCTCCCCGACGAAGGGATCCAGCCGATGACCATGCACTGGCGCAGGGCGCTCACCGCGGGCGGGATCAGTGCGATCCTGTTGCTCGCAGGCTGCGGGGCACCCGAACGGCCCGGTACGAGCGAGGTGCCCGCGGGCGAGGTGCCCGACCGCCCGTCCCAGCCGGTGACGCTCAACATCCTCGACGTCGCCGGCAACCTGCAGCTCACGCAGGGGATGATCGACGAGTTCGTGGCGCAGAACCCGGACATCGTCTCGCGGGTGACCACGGAGAAGGCCGCGGCGCCCGAGATGGCGGGCAAGATCAAGGCACAGCAGGACGCCGGCCGCCTCGGCATCGACCTGGTGCTGACCGGCACCGATGGGCTGTCCGCCGGCATCGAGCAGGGGCTGTTCACGCCGCTCCTGCCGCAGTTCGCCGACCGGTTGTCCAACATGGACAACTACCAGGAGCCGGCCGCGGCGATGCAGGAGCTGGCGGCCGACCACGGCGTCGTCGTCACCTACTACCCGTCGGGCCCGCTCATCGAGTACGCCCCCGACCGGGTGCCGAACCCGCCGACGACGGCCGAGGAGCTGCTCGCCTACGCCCAGGCCAACCCGGGCAAGGTCGGCTACGCGCGCCCGTCCAACTCCGGCCCGGGCCGCACGTTCCTCATGGGGCTGCCCTACATCCTCGGTGACTCCGACCCCAAGGACCCGGTGAACGGCTGGGACAAGACCTGGGCCTACCTCGCCGAGCTGGACAAGACGATCTCGCAGTACCCGTCCGGCACGACCGACACGATGAAGAACCTGGCCAACGGGACCTACGACATCGTCGTCACCACCACCGGCTGGGACATCAACCCGCGGGCCCTGGGCACGGTCCCGGCGGAGTACCAGGTCGGCGCGCTCGAGGGCTTCACGTGGGTCACCGACGCCCACTACGCGGCGATCCCGAAGGGCGTCTCGGCCGACAAGCAGGCCGCCCTGCTCGCCCTGATCCAGTTCATGCTCACCCCCGAGCAGCAGGCCAAGGCCTACGACAGCGGCTACTTCTACCCCGGCCCGGCCGTGGAGGGAGTCAGCCTCGACATGGCGCCGCCGGAGTCGCAGCAGGTGATCCAGCAGTTCGGGCGCCCCGAGTACGACGCGCTGATCGCCGACCACCCCAAGGCCACCCCGCTGGCCACGAAGGACATGGTCGCGGCGTTCGACCGCTGGGACCGGGAGATCGGCGGAGGCAACTCGTGACGAACGCGTTCTCCGAGCTGCGGCTCGACGGCGTGGGTCGGCGGTTCGCGGGCAAGGACGCGCTCGCCGACCTCGACCTCACCATCCGCGCGGGCGAGTTCATCGCCCTGCTCGGGCCGTCGGGGTGCGGCAAGTCGACCGCGCTGAACTGCCTGGCCGGCCTGCTCCCGCTCACCTCCGGCAGCATCTGGCAGGACGAGAAGCGGATCGACCTGCTGCCGCCGGAGAAGCGCGGGTTCGGCATGGTTTTCCAGAACTACGCCCTGTTCCCGCACATGTCGGTACGCCGCAACGTCGCCTTCGGCCTGCAGATGCGCAAGCTGCCGCGAGCGGAGGTGGCGCGCCGCACGGAGGAGGCGATCCGCCTCGTCCAGCTGGAGGAGCACGCCGACAAGCTGCCCGGCCAGCTGTCGGGCGGGCAGCAGCAGCGCGTGGCGATCGCCCGGGCCGTCGTGCTGGAGCCGGCGCTGGTGCTGATGGACGAGCCGCTGTCCAACCTCGACGCCAAGCTGCGGCTGGAGATGCGCACCGAGATCCGCAGGCTGCACCAGTCGCTCGGGCTCACCACCGTCTACGTCACCCACGACCAGGAGGAGGCCCTGTCGCTCGCCGACCGGCTGGTCGTGCTGCGGGCGGGGCGCGTGCAGCAGATCGGCACGCCGGAGGAGCTGCACAGCAGGCCGGCGAACTGGCACGTCGCCGACTTCATGGGGTTCCGCAACCTGTTCGAGCTGACCGCCACCCGGACCTCCGCGGGCGACGTGGTGGTCTCGGGCGACGGGCTCGAGCTGATCGGCTCGGCGGTGTCCCCGCTGACCGAGGGGGACCGGGTGGTCGCCGCGGTGCGCCCCGAGGACGTGCGGGTCGTCGGGGGCGAGGCGGAGAACCGCTTGGAGGTCGACGTCGAGGTGGTCGAGTACCAGGGCCGCGAGCTCGCCGTCGAGGTGCGCACGCCCTCCGGGCGGCCCCTGCACGTGCGCACCGACCAGCGGCTCGCCCCCGGCGACCGGGTGTCGCTCGCGATCGACCCGCAGCGCCTGCTCGTCTACCCGCTCGCCCCCGGCGAAGAGGCACCCGCGCCGCTCGCCGAGGCGGTGCCGTCGTGACGGCCACGCTGGAGCGCTCGCGGTCGGCGGCGCAGGCACCCGCCCTGCGCCACCGGCTCGCCGAGCGCGGGGTGGACCGGCAGTTGCTCCTGCTCGCCCCCGCCGTGCTGTTCGTCGTGCTGCTGTTCCTCTATCCGTTCTTCTACGGGCTGCAGCTGTCGTTCGCGCCGGAGGAGGGCGGGCCGCTCGCCAGCTACGCCGCGTTCTTCTCCGACCCGTACCAGCGCGGCACGA
Source organism: Pseudonocardia sp. (assembly GCF_035305885.1). Classification (GTDB taxonomy): domain Bacteria; phylum Actinomycetota; class Actinomycetes; order Mycobacteriales; family Pseudonocardiaceae; genus Pseudonocardia. The sequence goes on along the minus strand of NZ_DATGOP010000006.1, from coordinate 27,662 downwards.
TCTGGATCACGCTCGGGCTCTCGCTGCCTGCGGCGCTGCTCAACGTGCTGGCGTCGGTGCCCATCGCGTACCGGATGCGCGGGCGGTTCCGCGGCAAGCGGCTGCTCACCACCATCCTCGTCGTGCCGATCACGCTCGGCACGGTGCTCACCGCGCAGGGCCTGCTGAACTACCTCGGCCCGGCCGGCTGGTTCAACAAGATCTGGACCGGCCTCGGCGCGAGCGAGCCCGCGCAGCTGGTGGGCAACTACTGGGGCGTGTTCTTCTCCCTGGTGATCACCGGGTTCCCGTTCGCGTTCCTGTTGATCCTGTCCTACCTGTCCGGCATCGACCCCACCCTCGAGCAGGCCGCGGCCACGCTGGGGGCCGACTGGAAGCAGCGGTTCCGCCGCATCACGCTCCCGCTGCTCGCGCCGGGCCTGGCCACCACGTTCTGCCTGGCGTTCGTGCTCGCGTTCAGCGTGTTCCCGTCCGCGGTGCTGGTCGGCAACCCGGCGGGGGAGACCCGCGTGCTCGCGCTCGCCGCCTACCAGGCCGCCTACGAGCAGTACGACTACTCGCTGGCGTCGGCGATCGCGATGGTGATGGGCGCGGTCGAGCTGATCGTCATCGCGGTCGTGCTGCTGTGGCGGTCGCGGCTGTACACCGGATCGACGGGGGGCAAGGGCTGATGGTCGCGCTCCAGCCCGGGACGCGCCGGATCGTCGCGAGCCCCGCCGCGTGGCTCGTGTGGGGCGCGGTCGCGTTCTTCATGATCAATCTTGCCGGCGTGGTCGGGTCGGTGCTGGTCAGCTCGTTCGGCACCCGTTGGTTCGGCACCTGGCTGCCCGAGGGCTTCACCACCGACTGGTACGCCGACGCGTGGCGCAGCTTCGGCCTGCTCGACGTCGTGATCGTCACGCTGCAGGTGTCGCTGCTCGTCGTGGTGATCTCGGTGCTGATCGGCGTGCCGGCCTCCTACGTGCTGGCCCGGCGCGACTTCCCCGGCAAGAAGCTCGTGTACTTCGCCTTCCTGCTGCCGATCCTCATGCCGCCGATCACCTACGGCATCCCGCTCGCCACCGTGCTCTACAAGTACGGCTTCGCCGGCAACACGTCCGGCGTCGTGCTGGCGAACCTGGTGCCGTCGGTGCCGTTCGTGATCATGACGATGACCCCGTTCATCGAGCAGATCAACCCGAGCATCGAGTCGGCGGCGCGGATGTGCGGGGCGGGCATGCGGGCGCTGTTCCTGCGCGTGCTCGGCCCGCTGCTGGTGCCGGGCATCCTGGCCGCGTCGATCCTCGTGCTGGTGCGGACCGTCGGGATGTTCGAGCTGACGTTCCTCACCGCGGGCCCGGACTCGCAGACCCTGGTCGTGGCGCTGTACTACTCCATGTCGGCGGCCGGGATCAGGGCCCAGCAGTCGGTGGACGCGATGGCGGTGATCTACACGTCCACGATGCTGATCCTGCTGGTGATCGCGCTGCGGTACGTGAACCCGACACAGCTCGTCGCCCGGGTGAAGGAGGCGCCCGAGCCTTAGATCGGGCCGGGTCAGGCCGGCCGGTGGTGGTAGGCCGCCTCGCGCAGGGACCGCGCGAGCGCGGCGACCGCAGGCTGCGCCCCGGCGCCCGCGCGGGTGACCAGCGAGACCGTGCGGGTCAGCTGCGGCTCCACCACCGGCCGCAGCTGCACGTCGGCCGACAGCGCCTCGGTGGCGAGGCGGGGCAGCAGCGCCACCCCGAGCCCGGCGGCGACGAGCGCCACGATCACGGTGTAGTCGTCGCTCGCGTAGTCGACGGTCTGCGCGAAGCCGGCGAGCCCGCAGGCCCGGTCGAGCACCCCGCGCAGGCCGGTGTCGCTGTGCGGGGCGATCCAGGAGTCGTCGCGCAGGTCCTCGAGCGGCAGCGGGTCCGGCGCCGCGCGCCCGGCCGGGAGGGCGGCGAGCAGCGGTTCGGTGAACAGCCGCTCGACGGCCACGCCCGCGTCGGCCACGCGGGGCAGCAGCGCGTACTCGTAGACGATCGCGAGGTCGATCCGGCCGGACCGGACCGCGGCCACCGCCTCCTCGGTCTCGAGCTCGGTGAGGACCACCCGCAGGTCCGGGTGCTCGGCGCGGCAGCGCGCGATGGCGGGCGGGACGAACGCGGCGGCCGCGGTGGGGAAGGCCGCGAGCTGCACGGTCCCCTGCACCGCCCCGGCGAGCCCGGCGAGCGCGGCCTCGGCCGCCTCCAGCTCGGCCAGCACCCGTTCGGCGTGGGCGACGAGCACCCGGGCGGCCTCGGTGAGCGCGAGGCGGCGGCCCTCGCGGATCAGCAGCGGCATCCGCACCTCGCGCTCGAGCAGGGCGAGCTGCTGGGAGACCCCGGAGGGGGTGTACCCGCACGCCTCCGCGGTGGCCGCGATCGTGCCCCGGTGCGCCAGCTCGCGGAGCAGCCGCAGCCGTCGTGGCTCCAACATGAAGTGATGCTACCGACGATCGGAAAGAATCGTCACTGGTGCTGAAGGCTCACCGGGCTACACCCTGGCGGTGTGACGATCACCCTGCCCGAACTGCGCGATCCCGAGCACGCCTCGCGCATCACCGCGTTGCGGTCGGCCATGGCCGAGCGCGGCCTGGCCGCCGTGGCGCTGACCAGCCCGGAGAACGTCTACTACCTGCTGGGCCTCGACCACTTCGGCTACTTCGCGTTCACGATGCTCGTGGTGCCCGCCGCCGAGCAGGAACCGGTGCTCGTGACGCGGGAGATGGAGCGCACCACCGTGCGCGCCCAGGCGCCCGGCGTCCGGCACGTGACCTTCGCCGACGGCGAGGATCCCGCGCACGCCGCCGCGCGGGCGCTCGCCCCCGTCGTCCCGGGAGGGGCGGCGGTCGGCGTCGAGCTGCGCGGCTCGTTCCTCCCGCCCGCCGTGCTGGACGGGCTGCGCGCCGCGCTGCCCGAGCTGACCTTCACCGACTGCACCGGGCTGCTCTCGGCGGCCCGGGCCGTGAAGTCGGCCGCCGAGGTGGAGTGGACCCGCAGGGCGGCCGCGGTGTCGGACGCCGCCATGCGGGCCGGCATCGCGGCGGCCCGGCCGGGGGCGGCCGAACGGGAGGTGGCCGCGGCGGTGCACCACGCGATGTACTGCGCCGGTGGGGAGCCGCCCGGGTTCGCCCCGCTGATCCGCCCGGTGGCGATGCTCGGCCAGGAGCACGTCACGTGGGGAGACCGCGTGCTCGAGCCGGGACACGGGCTGTTCCTCGAGCTCTCCGGCTGCGTGCGCCGCTACCACGCGCCGCTCGCGCGCACCGTCTACCCGGGGTTCGTGCCGCCGGACGCCGTGGAGGCGGCCGACGCCGCGCTCTGCGGGCTCACCGCCGCCCGCGCCGCGCTGGGGCCGGGCGCGCGCACCGGGGAGGTGTTCGCCGCGTGGCAGCGCGCCGTCGGCGGCATGCCGCGCCGGCACCACTGCGGCTACCTGGTCGGCATCGGGTACCCGCCGAGCTGGGTCGGTGGCGCCGAGGTGCTGGGCATCCGGCCCGGTGGCGACGCCGAGGTGGTGGCCGGGATGGTGTTCCACCTGATGTCGTGGGTCGAGCGGCCGGTCGGGCACGTCGTGTCCGACACCGTGCTCGTCACCGAGGACGGGTGCGAGCTGCTCACCACCGTGTCCCGCGAGCCGGCGGTGGTGGCCTGATGCGGATCACCGGCATGCGCACGACCCCGGTCGCGGTCCCGTTCCGCACCGACGAGATCTGGGCGTTCGGCCGCCGCCGCGGCCAGGTGAGCGTCCTGCTCGAGCTGGAGACCGACGAGGGGATCGTCGGGATCGGCGAGGCGGCGACCTACCCGTCGGCCGACATCGTGCTCGCGGTGTTCGCGAGCCTGGAGCCGCTCGTGGTCGGCGCCGACCCGCTGCGGATCGAACAGCTCGTGCGGCGCATCGACGTGGTCGGCACCTGGCACCACGTCGGGGCGAGCAGCCCGGCGATCGCGGCCGTCGAGATGGCCTGCTGGGACATCGCGGGCAAGGTCTGCGGCCAGCCGCTGGTGAACCTGTTCGGCGGCCGGTTCCGCGACGAGGTCGAGTTCTTCTTCTACGTCGCGCGCGCCGAGCCGGACGAGGTCGCCGAGGAGGGGCGTCGGGCCGTCGAGGCCGGGTTCTCCACCTGTTACCTGAAGGTCGGCGCCGACGACCCGCGCGTCGACCTCGAGCGGGTCGCCGCCCTGCGCGACGGGGCCGGGCCGGGCGTGCGGATCCGGGTGGACGCCAACGAGGCGTGGTCGCCGGGTTCGGCGGTGCGGGTGATCAAGGAGCTCTCCCGCTACGACCTCGAGCTCGTCGAACAGCCGGTCTCCGGGCGCAACCTCGACGAGATGGCCTACGTCCGCCGCCGCATCGACGTGCCGCTGCTGGCCAACGAGGCCTCCTGGACCCGGCACGCCCAGCTCGCCGTGATCAAGGCCGGCGCGGCCGACGTGATCTCGGTGGACAACCAGATGGACGGGGGGCTGGCCAACCTGCGCCGGTCGGCCGGGATGTGCGAGACGGCCGGGCTGCCGGTCGTGAAGCACAGCCTCGGCGAGCTGGGCGTCGCCCTCGCGGCGGCGGTCCACGCGCTCGCCGCCACCCCCAACGCCCGCCCGGCCCACCAGGCCTACGGCGCGTTGCTCACCGACGACGTCGTCGCCGGGTTCGGCGGGCCCGCCGCGAACTACACCGAGGGGCGCCTCGCGGTCCCGTCCGGCCCGGGGCTGGGGGTCGAGCTCGACCGGGATCGGGTGGAGCGCTACGCCGAGCTGTACCGGAAGGAGGGCGCGGCCTTCGGGTTCCACGACCGGGAGCGGGTGTACGCGGCGGCGGCGCTGCCGAAGTTCTGAGGTCTGCCCGCGCCGGGGCGCGTGCGTGATCCGACGAACGGCGCCGCTCGTCGGAACGCTCCGGGCTCGCTCAGCGCGCGCCGACCGAAAGCGCCTCGGGCAACACCTCCGCCGCCTCGACCAGGCTCGGCCCGTACCAGGTGAGCAGCCGCCCGCTGACCAGCGCCGCCGGCACACCGGGGAACGCCTCCGGGCCGTCGTCGGCGGTGAACCGGTACGGCTCGTCGGGCAGCACCACGAGGTCGTGCGGCGGCAGGTGGTCGGGGCGGAAGCGCGGGTAGCGCTCGTCGGCGTCGGCGAGCACGTTGTCGACGCCGAGGCGCGCGAGCACCGAGCCGGTGAACGTGTCGCGGCCGACCGCCATCCACGGCCGCCGCCAGATCGGCACGACCGCCCGGCGGCGGACGGTCGGCTCGGGCAGCGCCGCCCACGCGGCCTCGGCCTCGTCCAGCCACGCCGGCCGGTCCAGGCCGCACGCCGCGAGCATGCGGGCGAGCGAGGTGAACGCCCCGTCGAGGGTGCGGATGTCGGTGACCCAGACCGGTACGCCCGCGGCGCGCAGCCGGTCGAGGTCGCTCGCCCGGTTCTCCTCCTGGTTGGCGACCACGAGGTCGGGCGCCAGCGAGACGATCCGCTCGACGTCGGGGTTCTTGGTGCCGCGGACCCGCGTGACGTCGAGGTCGGGCGGGTGGGTGCACCAGTCGGTGGCGCCCACGAGCAGGCCGGGGGCGGTGGTGGCGATCGCCTCGGTGAGCGAGGGGACGATCGAGACGACCCGGCTCACCCGCGCCGGGACGTCGACCTCCAACCCGAGATCGTCGGTCACGCCCCCAGTCTCCCCGCTCGCGGCGGCGCGAGCAGCTCCGGGCCGTTGCGGCGCAGGAAGTCGCGGAACACGCGCACAGCCGGGCCGACCGGCCGGTCGGCCACCCAGACCAGCCCCACGGTGCGGGTGGTGCGCGGGTGCGTGACGCGCAGCTCGACCACCCCGGGCGTCACGTGCGAAGAGGGTGCGAGCAGCGCCACCCCGAGCCCGGCGCCGACCAGGCCGCGCAGCGTCTCGCCGTCCTCGCCCTCGAACGCCATCCGCGGCACGAAGCCCGCCTCGCGGCACCACGCCTCGGTGAGGCTGCGCAGCCCGAACCCCGGCCGGTAGCCGACGAACTGGGCACCCGCCGCCGCGGCGAGCGGCAGGCCGTCGCGGTGAGCGGCGAGCGGGTGGTCGACCGGCACGACCAGCCGCAGCTCCTGCTCGTACATCGGGGCGCTGACGAGCGTGGGGTCGGTGGGCAGCGGGGAGGTCAGGCACACGTCCACCTCGCCCGCGCGCAGCCGCTGCAGGATCGCGTCGTTGCCGCCCTGCGCCAGGTCGAACCGGACGTCGGGGTGGGTCCGGCGGAACTCGCGCAGCAGCCGCGGCACCGCCTCGGCGCCGAACGTGTGCAGGAACCCCAGCGCCACCCGGCCGCGCACCGCGTCGGCGTCGGTGACGATCTCGCGCGCGGCCGCGTCCAGCTCGGCGACGGCGCGCTCGGCGTGCCGCAGCAGCGTGCGGCCCGCGCGGGTGAGCCGCACCGCGCGGCCGGCCCGGACGAACAGCGCCACCCCGAGGTCGTGCTCCAGGCGGGCGATCCCGCGGCTCAGCGTCGACTGCGGGACGCCGATCGCCTCGGCCGCCCGCGTCATGTGCTCGGTGCGGGCGACGGCGGTGAACTGCCGCAGCCGCGGAGCGAGCGCGGCGAGCAGCTCCGACTCATCCATTTCCTCATCGTAGGGCGCGCAAAGATGCATTGGACGCATTGAAGCGCGATTTCTACGGTGGTGAGCGATGCCAACGACCGCGCAGGCCCCCGTCGGCCACGAACGCGGCACCCGCGCCTACCGCCGCCTCGGTGCCGCGATGTGGTGCGCGGGCCTCGCGACGTTCGTGCTGGTCTACTGCGTGCAGGCACTCCTGCCGGCGTTCGCGGACGAGTTCGGCGTCTCCTCGTCGGCGGCGAGCCTCGCGCTCTCGGCCACCACCGGAACCCTCGCGCTGGCGATCGTCCCGCTCTCCGCGGTCGCCGAGTCGTGGGGCCGCGCGCGGGTGATGACGATCGCCCTCGCCGCGTCCGCGGTGCTCGGCCTGCTCGCCCCGCTCGCGCCCACGTTCGGCGCGCTCGTCGCGGTGCGGGCGCTGCAGGGCGTCGCGCTCGCCGCGCTGCCCGCCCTCTCCATGGCGCACGTGACCCGCGAGGTCGCGCCGCGCTGGCTCGGCGGCGCCGTCGGGCTGCTCATCGCGGGCAACACGATCGGCGGCCTGTCCGGGCGGCTGGTGGCGGGCGCCGTCGCCGAGCTGGGCGGCTGGCGGGTGGCGCTCGCCGTGATCGGCGGCCTGTCGCTGCTGTGCACCGTCGCGTTCCGCTTGCTGCTGCCGCCCCCGGTCGCCCCGACCCCGCCGCGCGTGCGCCTGCGCGAGCTCGGCCGGCCGCTGCGCGCCCAGCCCGCCGACCCCGGCCTGCGGTGCCTGTTCGGCATCGCGTTCCTGCTCATGGGCGCGTTCGTGACCGTCTACAACTACCTCGGCTTCCGGCTGCTCGCGCCACCGTTCGACCTGCCCGCCGCGCTCACCGGCCTGGTCTTCCTCGGCTACCTCGCGGGCACCTGGTCCTCGACCGGGGCCGGGCGGCTCGGCGACCGCTGGGGCAGGCGGCGGGTGCTGTGGGCCGCCGTGCTCGTCGCGGTCGCCGGGGCCTGGGCGACGTTGCCCGACGCGCTGCCCGCGGTGCTGGCCGGCCTGCTCGTGGTGACGGTCGGCTTCTTCGGCGCCCACTCGGTGGCGAGCAGCTGGGTGGGCAGGCGGGCGTCGGTGCTGCCCGACGGCTCGCCCGCCGTCGCGTCCTCGCTCTACCTGTTCGCCTACTACCTGGGCAGCAGCGTCGGCGGCGCGGTCGGCGGCGTCGCCTACGACCTCGGCGGCTGGCCGGCCGTCGTCGCCTACGTGACGGCCCTGCTGTCAGGGGCGCTCGCCCTCGCGCTCCGGCTGCGCCGCGTCGCCGCCCTGGTGTGACGCGACGACCTCGTCGCGGGCGAGCGCGATGCCCGGGGCGATCGCCCCGCACCCGGCCGTGATCAGCGCGATCACCACCAGCAGCAGCGCGGGCGACCAGGACTCCCCGCCGCTCGCGGCGAGCAGCCCGGTGGCGGCCAGCGGGACGAACCCGCTCACGATGCCCGCCACGTTGGACGACAGCGCCACGCCGCTGTAGCGCAGCCGCGCCGGGAACAGCTCGGTGAGCAGCGCCCCGGACACCGCGTACGGGATCGACAGGCACGCGACCGCGAGCGTCACCCCGAAGATCACCAGGCCGGCGTTGGTGGTGTCGATCAGCCAGAACGTGGGGAACGCGATCAGCGCCGAGACCACACCGCCGACCAGGGTGACCCGCCCCGGCCCGAAGCGCTCGGCCATCCGCCCGCCCACGATCAGCACGACGATCTCGACGACCGCCGCGACCAGCGTCGCGGTGAGCAGCAGCGACCGCGGCATCCCGAGGGTGGCCGTGCCGTAGCTGATCACGAACGTGGTGATGAGGTAGAAGCCGCCGATGCCGAGCAGCGCCGACCCGGCCCCGACCATCAGCTGGGGGAACGCCCGGCGCAGCACGTCGGCCACCGGCGAGCTCGCGACCTCGTCCTCGCGCAGCAGCTGCTCGAACAGCGGCGACTCCTCGACCCGGCGGCGGATCCACAGCGCGATGTACAGCAGCGGGAACGCGGCGAGGAACGGCAGGCGCCAGCCCCAGGAGTCGAAGCTCTCCGACGGCAGCAGCGCGACCAGCAGGAACGCCCCCGACGACAGCAGGGTGCCGATCGGGGAGCCGATCTGCGGCATCGCGGCGTAGCGGCCGCGGTGCTCCGGCGGGGCGTGCTCGACGGCGAGCGTGACCGCGCCGCCCCACTCCCCGCCGACCGCGACCCCCTGCAGCAGCCGCAGCAGCGTGAGCAGCACCGGCGCCGCGACCCCGATGGAGAAGTAGGTGGGCAGGAGCCCGATCAGGCCGGTCGCGATCCCGATCAGGGTGACCGTGACGATCAGGCACTTGCGGCGCCCGATCCGGTCGCCGAGGTGGCCGAACAGCACCGCGCCCAGCGGCCGCGCCACGAACCCGACCGCGAACGACGCGAACGCGCCCGCGGTGGCCACCACCACGTCGTCGCTGGCGAAGTAGAGCCGGTTGAACACGAGCGACGCGGCGGTGCCGAAGAGGAAGAAGTCGTACCACTCCAGCGCCGTGCCCACGAACGCGCCGAACGCGACCTTGCGCGCCTCGGCCTCGGTGACGGTGACCGCCATCTCACTCCTCCTGGTTGTGGTCCGGCTCTTCGGCGCCAACCTTCTCCGCGCCGACTTCCGCGCCGACCTGCTCCGCGCCGACCTGCTCCGCGCCGTGCACGCACCGCCCGCCGACGAACGTCGCGAGCACCTCCACCTCGCCGATCCGCTCCGGTGCGACGGCCGTGACGTCGTCGGAGAGCAGCACGAAGTCGGCGAGCTTGCCCGGGGTGAGGCTGCCGCGCTCGCGCTCCTCGCCCGCGATCCAGGCGGCGTCGAGGGTGTAGGCGCGCAGCGCGGTCGCGGCGTCGACGCGCTCGTCCGGTCCGATCACGGCCCCGCTCGCCGACATCCGCTGCACCATCGACTGCATGCCGAGCAGCGGCGCGCCCGCGGCGACCGGCCGATCCGAGCTGCCCGGCACCCGCAGCCCCGCCCGCAGGAAACTGGCGTGCCGGTACAGCGCCGCGGCGCGGTCCGGCCCGACGGCCTCGACCATCGTGTCGCCGATCTCGTACAGGAACCGCGGCTGCGGCACCGGCGTGACGCCCAGCCGCGCCATCCGCGCGACCTGCTCGGGCGAGGTGACGGCGGCGTGCTCGATGCGCGGGCGGGCACCGGGGCGCGGGTGGGCACGCAGCATCTCCTCGAACGCGTCGAGGGCGAGGTCGATCGCGCGGTCGCCGATCGCGTGCGCCGCGACCCGCCAGCCGGTGGCGTGCGCGCCCAGGATCCGCGACCGCAGCACCTCGGGGTCCTCCTGGAGGTACCCGTGGCCGTGCCGGTCGCAGAACGGCTCGCGCATCGCGGCGGTGCGGGCCACCAGCGAGCCGTCGGTGAAGATCTTCATCGGCCCGATGCGCAGCCGGTCGTCGCCGAAACCGGTGCGCACGCCCAGGTCCAGCCCGATGCCCCCGGGGTCGCTCGCGTGCCCCGCGACCGGGTGCAGCGCGTCGGACGCGGGCATCAGCTGTACCCGCACGGTGAGCGTGCCCGCGTCGCGGGCCTGCTGGTAGGCGGCGAGCTCCCGGGGGGAGCGCCCGATCCAGCCGCCGCCGATGCCGCACTCGGTGACGTGGGTGAGCCCCTCCGCCGCGTACACCGCCGCCGCGTTGCCGACGGCGCGGGCGAGGTCGTCGGTGGCGTACGGGACGAGCAGCGCGCTCACGAGGTTCTGCGCCTGCTCCTCGAGGGTGCCGGTCGGCTCGCCCGCCTCGTCGCGCACCACGACCCCGCCCTCGGGCACGACCGCCGACCCGTCGAGCACGCCGATGCGGTCGAGCACGGTGCTGTTCACCGTGGTCACGTGCCCGGATCGGTGCTTGAGCACCACCGGCCGGCCGCCCGCGGCCCGGTCCAGCTCCCGGCGGTGCGGGTGCCCGCCGATCGCGGTGTCGTCGTACCCGGAGCCGATCACGAACGCGTCCGGGGCGAGCGCCGCCGCCCGCTGCGCCACCCGGTCGTAGAGGGCGCGCAGGTCGGTGAGCCCCGCGAGGTCGACCTCGTCGAGCGAGGCGCCGAACCAGGCCATGTGGTTGTGGGCGTCGCCGAACCCGGGCACGACCGCAGCGCCCTGCGCGTCGATCTCGGCGTGCGCCGACACCCCGTCCGGATCGAGGGCGAACACCCGGCCCCGGTGCACGGCGAGCGCGTGCGCGCGGGGCGTCGCGTCGTCCACCGTGACGATCACGGCGTTGCGCACGAGCAGGTCGACCTTCACGTGTTCCTCACCCCAGGTGGTGCAGCCGGGTGAGCGGCAGCGTCGGGGACCGGTGCAGCGCGACCTCCTCGCCGTCGACGCGAACCCCGGCCGGCTCCGGCGCGATCTCGACGGTGGGGGTCGCGGTGTTGTGCAGCATGTCGGCGCAGGTCAGGCCGCGGCTGTCGGCGATGGGGGAGTAGGTCCGCCCCGCCGGGAGCGCGCCGGTGTCCGCCTGCCCCGACACGAACACGTGCGCGAGCCGCGCCGGCACCGCGCCGTGGCCGCCGTAGAAGGCGCGCATCCGCCGCGGCTGGGTGAGCCGGGTCGACCCGGAGCCCGACCCGGCCGCGCCCCACGCCACGAACCCGGACTTGATCACCAGGTCGGGCTGGGCGCCGAACCACGCCGGGTTCCACAGCACGATGTCGGCGAGCCGCCCCGGTCGCAGCGAGCCGACGTGCGCGGCGATCCCGTGCGCGACGGCGGCGTTGTGGGTGAGCTTGGCCAGGTAGCGCAGCACCCGCGCGTTGTTGGCGACCTCGGGCCCGGTCTCGCCGGCGAGCGCCGCCTGCACGGACGCCAGCTGCCAGGTCCGGCGCGCGGTCTCGGCGATGCGGCCCATGCCGAGCGCGTCGGAGTTGACGATGCTGATCGCGCCCAGGTCGTGCAGCCGGTTCTCGGCGGCGATGGCGTGCTCGCGGATGCGGCTCGCCGCGATCGCGGTGTCGCTCTCCACGTGCGCGTGCCCGCGGTGCACGGTGAGCGTCATCGGGTGCAGCTCGGCCACCGTGGACGGGGTGAGCGGCAGCGTCGGCGTGGTCGAGCTGGTGAGCACGTTCGGCCGGGAGACGATCGACAGCAGGTCGGGGTGCCCGCCGCCGCCCTCCACGTGATAGGCGTGCACGGTGCGCCCGCCGACCGCGTCGAGGGTGTCGGCGAGGAAGCCGGACTCGTTGAGCGTGTCGGTGTGCAGGGCGACCGGCAGGTCGGCAGCCTCGGCCACCGACAGGCAGGTGTCGATCACGTCCGGGGTCGCGCCCCAGTCCTCGTGCACCTTGAACCCGGCGCAGCCGGAGGCGACCGCCTCCTCCAGCAGGGCGGGTGAGGTCGACGAGCCGCGGGCCAGGAACGCGGCGTTGATCGGCACATCGGCCCAGCCCGCGATGAGGGAGTGCAGGTTGTAGCGGGGGTTGGCGCCGACGTCCCACACGCCGCCGATGCCCATCCCGACGATCGTCGTGACCCCCGCCGAGAGGGCGGCCGCGGCGAGGTCGGCGTTGGACAGGTGCACGTGGGAGTCGACGATCCCCGGGGTGGCGAGCAGGCCCTCGCCGGTGATCATGGCCGTGTGCGCGTCGACCTCGAGGTCCACGCCGTCGAGGACGTCCGGGTTGCCCGCCCGGCCCACGCCGACGACGCGGCCGTCCTTGATGCCGATGTTGGTCTTGCGGATCCCGAGCACCGGGTCGAGCAGCACGACGCCGAGCACGATCATGTCGAGGGCCGACGAGCGGTCCGCCGAGCTCGACACCAGCGCCCCGTGGCGGGCGGTCTTGCCGCACCCGCCGAGCAGCTCCTCGCCCGGCTCGGTGTCGTCGGCCTCGATCTCGACCCACAGGTCGGTGTCGGCGAGCCGGATGCGGTCGCCGGTGGTGGGACCGTAGCGGCGGGCGTAGTCGGCCCGCTCGAGCGCGGTCACCCCGTCCCCCCGATCCGCACGACGGCGACCTCGCGCTCGGCGCCCGCGTCCACCCGCACCGCGGTGCCCGCGGGGACGTCGAGCCGGTAGCGACCCTCCGGAGCGGCGACCCGCACCTGCAGCGCCGGGTTGAGCCGGTCCAGCGGGACGTGCGAGGAGACCCAGATCGGCAGGTCGCCGGTGTTGCGCAGCACGGCGGTGGCGCGCTCGCGGCCCGGGGCCAGCTCGACCGGGCCGTCGGCCACCCGCACCGCGCCCGGCCCGTCGGCGGGCGGCGGCCCGAACGGGGCGTCGACGTGCACCAGCACCGTGCCGTGCGGGAACAGCGCCTCCACCTGCAGCGACGGCACCGCGGCCGGCACGCCGTCGACGAGCTGGTCGGGGCGTAACACCTCGCGCGCCCGGGCGACCACCTCGTCGTAAGGCAGGCCGTCCCATGCGAGCTCGCAGATCTCGTCGCACACGAGCGCGACCGCCTCGGGCGCACCGAGGCGCGCACCGCGGGCCAGCCTGCGGCGCGCGAGGTCGGCACCCGCGGCGAGCAGCAGCCGCTCGTGTTCGCGGGGGGTCAGGTGCATCGGCACTCCGGGGTCGGGGGTGGGGCACAGCATCGTCGGTGCCGCCGGCCGGGGGAACCGGGATGCCCCACGAGATCCAGCCCTCGAACTGTGCATGTGCACAAACTTCATTCACGTATGACTCAATCAAACAGATGAGTGATAAGGTGGAGCCATGACTCGGATCCTGATCAGTGGTGGAGGCATCGGCGGGTTGGCGCTGGCGCAGGCGCTGCGCGGCGCCGGGTACGAGGTGGCGGTCTACGAGCGCGATCCCGCGCCGGAGCCGCGCAACCAGGGCTACCGCATCCACATCGACCCGGACGGCAACGCGGCGCTGGCCGCCTGCCTGCCGCCGGACGTCCTCGACCTGGTGCGACGCACCAGCGGCGCCAACGGCGACCTCGTGGCCGCCTACACCCACCGGCTCGAACAGGTGATGGCGCAGACCTTCCCCAACACCGGCGACGAGGCGATCACCTGCGTCGACCGGTACACGTTCCGGCAGGCCCTGCTGACCGGGCTGCAGGACGTCGTCCGCTTCGGGCGGACCGTCACCCGCTACGAGGTGACCGGCTCCGGGCGGGTGCGCGTCGAGTTCGCCGAGGGCGGCAGCGACGAGGGTGACCTCCTGGTCGGCGCCGACGGCGTCGGCTCGGCGGTGCGCAAGCAGCTGGTCCCGCACGCGACCGTGCGCGACCTCGGCGTCCGCTGCCTGTACGGGCGCATGCCGCTCACCCCGGACACCGACCGGCTGGTGCCCGCCGACTTCGACCGGGGCTTCTCCTGGGTGTCCGACGACACCGGCTACGGCGCCGGGTTCGCGCCGGTGCGGTTCCGCACGCCCCCGCCCACCGGGGTGGCCGACTACCTCATGACGGTCCTCGTCGGCACGCCCGAGCGGCTCGGGCTCGGCGACGAGGAGCTGTTCCGGGCGGCGCCGCAGCAGCTGTGGCGGATCGCCGTCGACGCGACGAGCACGTGGCACGAGTCGGTGCGGGAGCTCATCGCCCACGCCGACCCCGGCTCGTTCTTCCCGATCACGATCCGGGCGAGCGAGCCCGTGGCGGCGTGGGAGACCGGGCCGGTCACGCTGCTCGGCGACGCGATCCACACCATGCCGCCCACCGGCGGGGTCGGGGCGAACACCGCGCTGCGGGACGCGCAGACGCTCGCCGCGGAGCTCTCCGCCGGGAAGCCGTTGCTCGAGGCGGTCGCGGCCTACGAGCGGGTCATGCTCCCGCGCGGGTTCGAGGTGGTCGAGGGGTCGTTGCGGATGGCCGATCAGATGTTCGGCAGGGCCGTTCGGTCGCAGGCGTCGTGAGGCCACTCGCCGACTGGTCGGCGGCGGCCGGGTGAATCGTGCCGTTCGCCCCTTCCCGTGCGGCGTGATCGAGAAGACGCTGTGGGTCGCTGTCGACCAAGGAGGCGCGCCACATGACCCAGACCGCGGAGCGACCGACCTACATCGGCCAGAGCGTGCCCCGCCGCGAGGACGCGGCGCTGATCACCGGCCGGGCCACGTGGACCGACGGCATCACGCCGGCCGGAACGCTCCACATGGCGGTGGTGCGCAGCCCGGTCGCGCACGCCCGCATCCGGGGCGTCGACACCGCGGCCGCCCGCGCCCTCCCCGGCGTGGTGGCCGTGTTCACCGGGGCCGACCTGGCCGGCGACTTCGCGATCGGGCTGCCGTGCGGGTGGCCGGTCACGGAGGACATCAAGATCCCCGACCACCACCCGCTGGCGCGCGACGAGGTCAACCACGTCGGCGACGGGGTGGCCGTGGTGCTGGCCACCGACGCGCGGACCGCCGAGGACGCGGTGGGGCTGGTCGAGGTCGACTACGAGGAGCTGCCCGCCGTCGTCGACGTGGAGGCCGCGCTCGCGCCGGGCGCCCCGCTGGTGCACGAGGAGCTGGGCACCAACCACTGCTACACGTGGCCGCTCGCGGTCGGCGACGTCGACGCCGCGTTCGCACAGGCCGACGTCGTGGTCGAGGGCCGGTACGTGCAGCAGCGGCTGGTGCCCTCGGCGATGGAGCCGCGTGCGGTCGTGGTGGTGCCCGAGCCGGTGGGCGGGGCGTTCACCGTCTACAGCTCCACCCAGGTGCCGCACTTCGTGCGGGACCTGCTGGCCATGGTCTGCGGCGTGTCCGACACCAAGATCCGCGTGGTCGCCCCGGACGTGGGCGGCGGGTTCGGCTCGAAGCTCAACCTCTACGCCGAGGAGGCGCTCGCGTTCGCGCTGGCCCGCCGCACGGGCAAGCCGGTGAAGTGGACCGAGACCCGCTCGGAGAACCACATCGCGACCACCCACGGGCGGGGTCAGGTCCAGAAGATCGCCGTCGCGGCCACCCGCGAGGGCAAGATCCTCGGGATGCGGGTGGAGCTGCTCGCCGACATGGGCGCCTACCTGCAGCTGCTCACCCCCGGCATCGCCGTGTTCGGTGCGTTCACCTACTGCGGCCTCTACGACTTCGGCGCCTACTCCTTCGAGTGCAAGGGCGTGTTCACCAACCTCACGCCCACCGACGCCTACCGCGGCGCGGGCCGCTCCGAGGCCGCCTACGCCCACGAGCGGATCATGGACGACCTCGCCCGGGAGCTGGGCATGGACCCGGCCGAGGTGCGGCTGCGCAACCTCATCCCGCCGTTCTCCGAGCCGCGCACCGTGCCGTCCGGCGTGATGTACGACTCGGGCAACTACGAGGCGACCATGCGGCGGGCGATGGAGCTGGTCGAGTACGACCGGCTGCGCGCCGAGCAGCGCGAGCGCCGGGAGCGGGGCGACGTCGTGCAGCTCGGCATCGGCATCGGCAACTTCACCGAGAGCGGCGGGCTCTCCCCGTCCAAGGTCGCGGCCGGGGTGCGGCTGCAGAGCGGCGGCTGGGAGGCCGCGACCGTGCGGATGACGGTCGGCGGCAAGGTCGAGGTCGTCACCGGCACGTCCCCGCACGGGCAGGGGCACGAGACCGCGTGGGCGCAGATCGTCGCCGACGCGCTCGGCGTGCACCCCGACGACGTCGAGGTGCTGCACGGCGACACCGCGATCGCCCCGTTCGGCCGCGACACCTACGGCTCGCGCAGCCTGCCCGTCGGCGGGGTCGCGGTGCACCTGGCGGCGGAGAAGGTCGCCGCGAAGGCCCGCGCGATCGCCGCGCACCTGCTGGAGGCCTCCGAGGACGACCTCGAGTTCTCCGGCGGCCGCTTCTCCGTGGCGGGCACCTCCGGGCCGGGCATCACGATCCAGGAGGTCGCCCTCGCCGCGTCGCTCGCCGCCAACCTCCCCGAAGGGATGGAGCCGAACCTCACAGCGGACCACCACTTCGACCCGCCCAACTTCACCTGGCCGTTCGGCACGCACATCTGCGCCGCCGAGGTCGACACACAGACCGGGCGGGTCATGATCCGCAGGTACGTGGCGGTGGACGACTGCGGCCCGATCGTCAACCCGGCGATCGTCGAGGGCCAGCTGCACGGCGGCATCGCGCAGGGCGTGGCCCAGGCGCTGTACGAGGAGGCCGTCTACGACGAGGCGGGCAACCCGAAGACGCCGACGCTCGCCGAGTACCACTTCCCGACCGCGGTGGACCTGCCGAGCTTCACCCTCGACCAGACGATCACCCCGTCGCCGACCAACCCGATGGGGGTGAAGGGCATCGGCGAGTCCGGGGCGATCGGGTCGGCGCCCGCCGTGGTCAACGCCGTGATCGACGCCGTGAGCCACCTCGGGGTCAGGCACCTCGACATGCCGGTCACCCCGGAGAGGGTGTGGCGGGCCATCGCCGAGTCGGGCCAGACTGCGGGTGATGGCGGACCGAACACCTAGACGGGAGGCCGGACATGGTGGCGATCAACTGCGACATGGGTGAGGCCTTCAGCATCTACCGCTGCGGCGACGACGAGGGGCTCATGCCCTGGATCACGCTCGCGAACGTGGCGTGCGGCTTCCACGCCTCCGACCCGAGGGTGATGCGGCGGACCGTCGCGCTCGCCAAGGAGCACGGCGTGAAGGTGGGCGCGCACCCGTCGCTGCCCGACCGCGAGGGCTTCGGCCGCCGCGAGATGAAGATGGAGCGCGACGAGCTGACGGCCTCGGTGATCTACCAGGTCGGCGCGCTGACCGGGTTCCTGCGCGAGCAGGGCATGGAGCTCAACCACATCAAGCCGCACGGCGCGCTCTACGGCATGGCGGCCCGCGACGAGGAGGTGGCGCAGGCCGTCGCCGACGCCGCCGCGGTGTTCGGCGTGCCGCTCATGGGCATGGCGGGCACGGCGCACGAACGCGTCTGGGGCGCGAGCCCCGGCGGGTTCATCTCGGAGTACTACGCCGACCTCGACTACCGCCCGGACGGCTCGCTGATCATCACCCGCGAGCACGCCGCGTTCGACCCCGCGTCCTCGGCGCAGAAGGCGCTGCGCGCGGTCACCGAGGGGGTCGCGACGGCGATCGACGGCACCGAGATCCCGGTGCGCGCCGACTGCGTGTGCGTGCACTCCGACACCCCGAACGCCGTCGACCTCGCGAAGGCCGTTCACGAGGCGCTGCGACCGCACCTGAACTAGGAAGGAGACCGCGTGAGCCGCATCGAGGTCGTCTCACCCATCCCCGGCGTCTTCTACCGCCGGCCGGACCCGGACAGCGCCCCCTTCGTCGTGGAGGGCCAGACCATCGGGGCCGACGACACCGTCTGCCTCGTGGAGGTCATGAAGTCGTTCCACCCGGTGCAGGCGGGGGCCGCCGGCACGCTCGTCGAGTTCCTCGTCGAGAACGAGGACGTCGTCGAGGCCGGCCAGCCGGTCGCGGTGATCGAGGCAGGGTGAAGCGCCTCCTCGTCGCCAACCGGGGTGAGATCGCGGTGCGGATCATCCGCGCCGCCCGTGATCTCGGGATCTCGACGGTGGCCGTGCACAGCACCGCGGACGCCGACGCCCGCCACGTCCGGCTGGCCGACGCGGCGGTGGAGATCGGGCCGCCGCCGGCGGGCAAGAGCTACCTGCTCGTCGACGCGATCGTGGCGGCGGCCCGCGAGACCGGCGCGGACGCGGTCCACCCCGGCTACGGGTTCCTGTCCGAGCGGGCGGCGTTCGCCGCGGCCGTCGCCGACGCCGGGCTGGCGTTCGTCGGCCCGGACGCGGACGTGATCGACCGGATGGGTGACAAGGTGCGGGCGCGCCAGGTGGCCGCGGCCGCGGGCGTGCCGACCGTGCCCGGCACCGAGGACGGCGTCGACGACGTCGACGCGGCCCTCGCCGCCGCGGCCGACATCGGCTACCCGGTCATGCTCAAGGCCGCCGCGGGTGGGGGCGGGCGCGGCATCCGGGTCGTCGCCGACGAGGCCGAGCTGCGCACGGCGTTCCCGGCCGCGTCCCGGGAGGCGGCCAGCGCCTTCGGCGACGGGCGCATGTACCTGGAGCGGTTCGTCCGCCGCGCCCGCCACGTCGAGGTGCAGGTGCTCGGCGACGGCACCGACGCGGTGCACCTGTTCGAACGGGAGTGCTCGCTGCAGCGGCGCAGGCAGAAGGTGCTCGAGGAGGCGCTCTCGCCCGGCGTCGACGAGCGGGTGCGGGAGGAGATGACGGCGGCGGCCGTGCGGCTCGCCCGCGAGGTCGGTTACCGCAGCGCGGGGACCTGCGAGTTCCTCGTCGACGACGACACGCACGAGTTCTTCTTCATCGAGATGAACACCCGCATCCAGGTCGAGCACCCGACCACCGAGCTGGTCACCGGCATCGACCTGGTCGCAGACCAGCTGCGGATCGCCGCGGGCGACCCGCTGCCGCACCGGCAGTCCGACATCGCCGCCCGCGGGTGGGCGATGGAGTTCCGGATCAACGCCGAGGACCCGGCGCGGGACTTCCTGCCGTCGCCGGGGAAGGTCGGGCGGGTCGAGCTGCCCGACGGCCCGTGGGTGCGGGTCGACACGTGGCTCGAGCCCGACGTCACGATCCCGCCGTTCTACGACTCGCTGCTGGCGAAGGTCGTGGTGTGGGGCGAGGACCGCGAGAGCGCGATCCGCCGCTCCCACCGCGCGCTCGCCGAGTTCGCCGTCGAGGGCGTCCCGACGACGGCCGGGCTGCACGCCGAGATCCTCGGCGAGGAGTGGTTCGCGGCGGGGGATTTCCACACCGGGACGCTGGAGAAGTGGTTGTCCGACCGTGAGGAGCCCGCATGACGGCCATGACGGAGGTCCAGCCCGCCCGCTACAGCTGGGGCGGTGACGAGTTCGTCTTCGTCGAGCTCGCCGAGGAGATGAGCCTGCAGGCCAACTTCCGGGCGATGGCGATCACGAAGCAGCTGGCCGCCGCGCGCCCGGAGGGCGTGCTGGAGATCTGCCCGGCCAACGCCTCCTACCAGGTGCGCTTCGACCCGGACGTGCTGGACCCGCGCGAGCTGCTCGCACTGCTCAAGGACCTGGAGCAGCAGGTCGGCGACGCCCACGAGCTGGCGCTCGACACCCGGGTGCTGGAGATCCCCGTGCTCTACCGGGATCCCTGGACCACCGAGACCCTCATGCGGTTCCGCGACCGCCACCAGGACCCGAACTCCACCGACATCGAGTACGCCGCGCGCATCAACGGCTACTCGAGCGTCGAGGACTTCATCGCGGCGCACTCCGGCTCGCCGTGGTTCACCTCGATGGTCGGGTTCGTCGCCGGGCTGCCGTTCATGTTCCAGATGGTGCCGCGGGAACGGCAGATCATCGTGCCGAAGTACCTGCGCCCGCGCACCGACACCCCGAAGCAGACGGTCGGCTACGGCGGCTGCTTCGCCTGCATCTACTCCGTGCGCGGAGCGGGCGGCTACCAGATGCTCGGCATCACGCCCGCCCCGATCTACGACCCCACCCAGACGCTGCCGGATTTCACCGAGTTCATGGTCCTGTTCCGGCCCGCGGACATCGTGAAGTTCACCCCGATCGACCGGGAGCGCTACGACGAGCTGCTCGCCGAGGTCGAGGCCGGGACGTTCCACGTCAGGACGCGACCCGTGCAGTTCCACCTGCAGTCGTTCCTCGACGACCCCGACGGCTACAACGCACGGCTCCTGGAGGTCCTGAAATGATCGAGGTCGTCAAGCCGGGGCTGTCCACCACCGTCCAGGACGCGGGCCGCAGCGGCTACTACCACCTGGGCATCCCGCCGTCGGGGGCGCTGGACCAGTACTCGCTGCGCGCGGCGAACCTGCTCGTCGGCAACCCCGCGGGCGCCGCGGCGCTCGAGGCCGTCTACATGGGTCCTGAGCTCGCGTTCACCACCGACGCGGTGGTCGCGGTCACCGGGGCGACCATGGTGCCGAAGGTGAACGGGGAGGAGCGGCCCGTCTGGGAGTCGTTCCCCGTCTCGGCCGGGGACGTGCTGAGCTTCGCCTACCTCACCGCGGGGGCGAGGGCGTACATCGCGGTGTCGGGCGGGATCGACGTGCCGGAGGTGCTCGGCAGCCGCTCCACCTACGCGCTCGGGGCGCTCGGCGGCGTGTCCGGCCGCCCGATCGCGGCCGGCGACCGGCTGCCGATCGGGCGGGCGAGCGGCGCGACACCCGGCCGCAGCGTGCCCGCCGACCTGCGCCCGACCCTGTCCAAGGAGGTCGAGGTGCGGGTGGTCATGGGCCTCTACGACTACCGGCTCACCGACGCCGGGCGCGCCGCGTTCCTCGACAGCACCTGGGACCTCACCCCGGAGGCCGACCGCATCGGGTTCCGCTACGCCGGGCCGCAGCTGGAGACCGTGCCGCGGGAGCCACCGTTCGGGGCGGGGCAGGACCCGTCCAACATCGTGGACGCGCCGTACCCCATCGGCTCGATCCAGGTGCCCGGCAGCGTGGAGCCGATCATCCTGCACCGCGACGCCGTCTCCGGCGGCGGCTACATGATGATCGCCACCGTGCTGTCGGGCGACCTCGACCTCGTCGCCCAGTCGGCGCCGAAGACCCGCACCCGGTTCGTCGAGGTCGACCTGGACGGGGCGCTGGCCGCCCGCGCGGACTACCGCAAGCGCAACCAGCGGCTCGCGGAGGCGCTGGGCGCCTGACCGGGCCGGGTCAGTCGCCTTCCCGATCCCAGTTGGTCGGGAAGAGCCGCTCCGTGCCCGCCATCCAGCAGGCGAACAGCAGGTAGCCGGCCTCGAAGGAGACGAGGTCGCGGTCCCACCGCGAACCGGTGGGGCGCCGCCACCTCAGGAGGGCGGCTCCGGCGGCGAGGTTCAGCGCCGCCCACGCGGCGTTCACGGCCGGGCCGGACGTCCGGCCCGCGAGCGGGGTGAGGTGCTGCCGCCCGGCGACCGCGCTGGCGAGGTGCGGCGCGCTGTTGGCGACGAGCAGCCCGGCGAGGAACGATCGGACGCGCGACGATCCCATGGGGCGCGATCCTAAGGAGGACGTCGCCGCCCCTTAGCGTGTTCGGATGCTGCAGTCGCAGGACGACACGGCGGCCGCCCGCTGGAGCGCGCTCGTCGGGCGGGTGCGCGCCGACGCCGAGGCGCTCGTCACCGAGTTCGTCGAGCGCGTGCGCGCGATCGGCCCGTACGGGCGCGGGCTCGTGCCGAACGAGGTGCTCGAGGCCGACGCCGACCGCACCTTCGACTACCTGCTGCGGCGGGTCGCCGGCCAACCCGTCCCGGAGCGGCTGCTCGACATCGGCCCGTCGATCGGCCGGGACAGGGCGCGCCGGGGCGTCCCGCTGAACGACCTGCTCACCGCGGTGCGGCTGGACTTCCGGGTGCTCTGGGCGGCCCTGCGCGACCGGGCCGACCCGGCCGACGAGGCGCTGCTCGTCTCGCACGTGGAGGACGTGTGGGCGGTGGTCGAGGACTACTCGACGCAGATCCGGGTGAGCTACGAGGCCGAGGCGGCGCTGCTCGCCCGGGAGCGGCAGGGTGAGCGGACGATGCTGGTGGCCGCCCTGCTCGCGGGCCAGGACCCCGACCCCGACGAGGTGGAACGGCTCGCCGTCGCGCTCGACATCGACGTCGACGCCGACCTGCTCGTCGCGGCCGCGGCGGCGTCGGCGGGGCCCGCGCTGCGGCGGGCCGCCGACCGGCTCGGCGCCGACGGGCGGATGGTGCACGTGCAGTCCACCGGGCGGCACCTCGTGCTGATCGCCCGCTGGGAGGGCGGGACGGGCGCCCCGGTACGGGCCGCCCTCGCCGGGGTGCCGTGCGGGGTCGGCCCGCCCGCGCACGGCCTGGCCAACGTGCCGCGCAGCGCGCGGATCGCGGGCGAGATCGTCGATGTCACGCCGGACCTCGACGGCCCGCGCGAGCTCGCCGACGCGTGGTTGCACCTGGCCGGGGCGCGCCTGGCCGACATCGGGCCCGAGCTCGTGGCGGGCGAGCTCGGCGGGCTCGCCGACGTGCCCGCGCGGGAGCGGGACCGGGTGCTCGCCGCGGTCCGCGCCTACCTCGCCACCGGCTCGGTCGCGCAGGTGGCGTCGCGGCTGTACTGCCACCGCAACACGGTGCTCAACCGCCTCCGCCGGTTCACCGAGCTCACCGGGCGGGACGTGACGGTGCCCGCCGACGCGGCGGTGGTGCTGCTCGCGCTGCAGTGCGCCCGGTGAAGGTTTGTCCGGTGAACGTCCCGTGTCGGCTGTTCCCCGCGCCGCGGGCCGCGTGCCAGGCTTGGGGCCATGGACCCCGAGAACCGCTCGGACGAGGACGACTCCGGGCTGCTGGAGCCCGAGGACAGCCTGGACGACCGCGGCGTCGCCGACGTGCTCGACGAGGGGTACTCGCCGCCCGAGAAACCGTGGGCGAGCACCGACTGGGGCACCACCGCCCGCGAAGAGGCCGACGGTGAGCCCCTCGACGTGCGCCTCGCGCGCGAGGCCCCCGAGGACGGGGAGTGGACCGGCGACGGGATCGGCGACACCTCCGACACCGACGGCGAGCCGATCGACGCCGAGGTCGGCGACGCGCGCGCCGGGCGGCTGGTCGCGCGGGGCGGGGCGTTCGACGACGACGAGGAGCTGTACGCGCTCGACGCGGGCATCGACGGCGGCGCCGCCTCGGCGGAGGAGGCGGCGGTGCACGTCGTCGGCGAGGAGCAGGCGCTCGACGAGTGAGCGGCGCGTACCGTTCCCGGCATGACTGACGTGGACGCGACCGACACCGCTTTCTGGCACCCGTTCGCCGCCATGGGCGCCGTGCGCCGCTCCGAGTTCGTGGTCACGCGCGGCGAGGACGTGTGGCTCTGGGACGAGGCGGGCAACCGCTACCTCGACGCCACGGCCAGCCTGTGGTGCGTCAACGTCGGCCACGGGCGCAGGGAGATCGCCGACGCCGTCGCCGCGCAGATGCGCGAGCTCGCGACCTACCACACGTTCACCGACTTCGCGAACCGCCCCGCGCTGGAGCTCACCCGCAGGCTCGCCGGCATCGCACCCGTCCCGGGGGCGAAGATCTTCCTGGTCAACGGGGGCGGCGAGGCGATCGACACCGCCGCCAAGATCGCACGCGAGTACCACGTGCGCACCGGGCACCCGGAGCGCACGGTGCTGATCAGCCGCAGGCACGGCTACCACGGCACGCACGGGTTCGGCACCGCGCTCGCCGGGATCCCCGCCAACCGCGTCGCCGCGCCGTTCGTGCCGGACGTGGTGCAGGTCGAGTGGAACGACCCCGCCGCGCTCGAGGCCGAGATCGAGCGGATCGGCCCGGAGCGGGTGGCCGCGTTCTTCGTCGAGCCGGTGATCGGCGCCGGCGGCGTCTACCCGCCGCCGCCCGGGTACGTCGAGCGGGTCCGCGAGATCTGCACCCGGCACGGGGTGCTGCTCGTCATCGACAGCGTGATCTGCGGGTTCGGCCGGCTCGGCGACTGGTTCGGCGTCGACCGGTTCGGCATCGTTCCCGACCTCGTCACGTTCGCCAAGGGCATCACCAGCGGGTACGTACAGCTCGGCGGGGTGGTGGCGCACGAGCGGGTGGCCGAGCCGTTCTTCGCCGACGGCGCGGCCCCGTTCCGGCATGGCGCCACCTACTCCGGCCACCCCACGGCCTGCGCGGCGGCCATGGCGAACCTCGACATCATGGAGAACGAGGGCCTGCTCAAGCGGGCCGACGGGCTGGAGCTGCCCCTCTACGAGGCGGTGCAGTCGCTCGCCGACCACCCGCTCGTCGCCGAGGCCCGCGGCGGCACCGGCGCGCTCGCGGCGATCGAACTGGACCCCGAGCGGGTGGCCGCGAACCCGGGCCTGCCCGGCGCGGTGGCGGCCGCGGCGCGGCGGCGCGGCGTGCTCGTGCGGCCGATGGTGTCGGCGCTGGCCGTGTCGCCCCCGCTCACCTTCACCGACGAGCACGTCGAGCTGATGGTCGAGGGCCTGCGGGGCGGCCTGGACGACGCGTCCTGACCGCCCCGGCCCGGTCTCAGGTCTCGAGCCACGCGGTCGTGTCGGCCGGGAGCAGCCCGTCGGGCAGCGGCCCGCTCGACACGACCACCCGGCCCGCGGGCAGCGGCACCGGGGTGTCGCCGAAGTTCGTCACGCAGGTCCAACCGTTCGGCCTGCGGAACTCGACGACGTCCTCCGGTGCGTCCGCGGCCCACTCCAGGTCCTCGGCGGTCTGCAGCCTGCGGCGCTCGGCGAGCGCGCGGCGGTAGAGCGCGAGCGTGGAGCCCGGGTCCGCCTCCTGCCGCTCGACCGACAGCTCGCCGAAGGTCGCGGGCTGGGGGAGGTGGGCCGGGCCGGGGCCGAAGCCGAACGACGGGCCGCTCGCGGTCCACGGCAGCGGCACCCGGCAGCCGTCGCGGCCCTTCTCGGTGTGCCCGGAACGCACCCAGGTGGGGTCCTGCAGGACCTCCGACGGCAGGTCGGCGACCTCGGGCAGGCCCAGCTCCTCGCCCTGGTAGAGGTACATCGAGCCGGGCAGGGCGAGCGCGAGCAGCGTGGCGGCGCGGGCGCGGCGCAGCCCGAGCTCGGCGTCGGCGGGCGGGTTCGTCCCGCCCGTCATGAGCCACGCCTTGAGGTCGGTGCCGGGCGGCAGCGCGTAGCGGGTGGCGTGGCGCACCACGTCGTGGTTGGAGAACACCCACGTCGAAGAGGTGGCCGCCGACCGGGCGAGGGACAGGTTCTCGTCGATGATCTTGCGGTACTCGGCCGCGTCCCACGACGCGAGCAGCAGGTCGAAGTTGAAGGCCTGGCCGAGGCCGTCCGCGGAGGCGTAGCGGGCCCGGCGGTGCGCCGAGCGCACCCACGCCTCGGCCACGGCCGTGCGCGGCGGGTCGTAGCGGTTGAACAGCTCCCGCCACTCCTTGTAGATCTCGTGCACCTCGTCGCGGTCGAGCAGCCGGTGCGCGCCGTCGGGCAGGTCCTCGGCGTCCAGCTCGGCCTGGCTGGGCAGCGGCGGCGTGAGGTCCTTGGCGAGCGCATTGGCCACGTCGATGCGGAAGCCGTCGACGCCGCGGTCGGCCCAGAACGCCAGCGTCTCGAGGAAGTCGTCCCTGACCTCGCGGTTGTCCCAGTTCAGGTCGGGCTGCTCGGGCGCGAACATGTGCAGGTACCACTCGCCGTCGCCGACCGGCTCCCACGCCGGTCCGCCGAAGGTGGCGACCCAGTCGCTCGGCGGCCGCTCCCCGTTGGGCCCCTCCCCGCGGCGGAAGACGTAGCGGTCCCGCTCGGGCGAGCCGGGCGGGGAGGCGAGCGCCGCGCGGAACCACTCGTGCCGGTTGGACGTGTGGTTGGGGACGATGTCGACGATCAGCCGGATCCCGGCCGCCTTCAGCGCCGCGACCATCTCGTCGAACTGGGCGAGCGTGCCGATCTTGGGGTCGACGTCGCGGTGGTCGTCGACGTCGTAGCCGCCGTCGGCGAGCGCGGACGGGTAGAACGGCGAGAGCCACACCGCGTCGACGCCCAGCTCCCGCAGGTACCCGATGCGGCTCGTGATGCCCGGCAGGTCGCCGATCCCGTCGCCGTTCGAGTCGGCGAAGCTGCGGGGGTAGATCTGGTAGACGACGGCCTGCCGCCACCACGGCGCGGGGTCCGACACGGGCGCTCCTTTTTGTTCAGGCGCTAAATCTAAGCGGTTCCGACGATAGGCAGAGCCCGGTGCGCCAGCAAGCGCGCCGGAAGTTCACCCGTTTCGGGTAGCTGCGCCATTCGGTCGTGCCTCTGCCACCGGACAGCTCAACACGTGGTGCCCCGGGCGACCCGTTCGAGGCCACGGTTCGTGACGTGGGAGGTACGAAGCGCGTGACCCGTACGCACAGGCTGTGACCGCCGTCACTCGGGTGGACGCCAGTGACGTGGGCTACCGCGCCCTCCCCGTGATCCGCTCGTTGTACAGACACGGCAAGTGACTGCTAGGGGGACAGGAGCGTGCGATGGCCGGTGAGGCGGGGAGCGGGCGCTACAGCGCAGCCCGGCATGCCGTAGCCGACGGGGACGGGCACCGCCCGGCCTCCGACGACCGGTCCCTGGTCGACCGGTTGCTCGCCGGAGGCGACGAGCAGGCCTTCGACTGGGGCTGGGGGGAGCCCGCGGACCGGGAGCCGCTGCACGACATCCCGGAGCTCTGGGACGAGCGCCGCGACGCGGGCGGTCCGCGCGACGAGGACGAGTCCTTCCCGACACCGCGTCGGCACGGCGAGCACTCGCTCGCCGACGACCGGGCCGACGGTGGGAAGCGCGACTGGTCCGACCGTGGCGGCGACGATCCGGGGGACCTGGGCGACGACCGGGGCAGCGACGACTGGGCCGCCCCGCGCCGCGACGAGGACCGGCGGCCGGACGCCGACGGCGACCGGGGTGCCGACGACGCCGCGTTCGCGCGGCCGTTCGACGACCTCGGGCCGGACCGGCGGGACCGCCCGGCGGCGCACGGCGCCGACGACCGGCGGTACGACGAGCCGGGCTTCGCCCGGCCTGCGCCGAACGGCGGGGGACCGGACGGCGACCCGCTCGACGCGCTCGCCACCGGGCGGGTCCGCGACGGGTACGGCCCGCTCACCGACGCCGACCGCGATCGGGGGGCCGGAGAGCGCGACCGCGTGAACGATGGCCTCATGGACGGTGAACACGCGGGTGACCGGCCCGGCGACGACCCGCTGGGCCCGTCGCCCCTCGCGCCGCAGCCGTCGAACCGGGACCCGTTCGACGCGGAGCGCAGCCGCGACGAGGAACCGGCCGACCGGGCTTCCCGCGAGCGGGGCCCGTCGCACCACGCCCTGTTCGAGCCGGAGCCGCCGAGCTCCGAGCCGCAGCCGCAGCCGCAGGAGCGCAAGCTCGTCGACGCGGACCCGCGGCTGCGCCGCTGGGCCGACCGCGGCCGGCCCAGCGGCTCGCCCCGCATCGAACGCCCGGTCCCGCCCGCGGACGAGGCCGCCGCCACCGACCCGCTCGGCGGCGGACGCGGCCCCGAGCGCGCCGACGCGGGTACCGACGAGCGCGAGGATCTGCGCGGCGAGGACGGGCCCGGTGACGGCCTGCGCAGTGACGACCTGGGCAGGGGCGACTTGCGCAGGGACGACCTGCGCGGTGACGACCTGCGCAGCGACAACGTGCGCGATGGCGACCTGCGCGGCGGGGAAGACCGCCTCGAGGACCAGCGCG
>NZ_DATGOP010000005.1:0-9090 GCF_035305885.1 Pseudonocardia sp. | reverse complement strand
GATCGAGGGGCTGAAGGCGATGCTCTCGGCCTTCCGCAGCCGGGTGCGCGTGGTGGGCGAGGCGGTCGGCGCGGAGACCGCGATGTCGGTCATCGACGGCCTCGCCCCCGACATCGTGCTGTGCGACGTGCGGATGCAGGGTTCCAGCGGGCTGGACCTGTGCCGCGCGGTGCGCGAGCGCAAGCCGGAGTGCAAGGTCGTGCTGCTGTCGGTCTACGAGGACGAGCAGTACCTGTTCCAGGCGATGCGGGCGGGCGCGTCCGGCTACCTGCTCAAGCGGATCGGCGGGGAGGAGCTCGTGGCCCAGCTCGAGCGCGCCCACGCCGGGGAGACGGTGATCGACCCGCAGATGGCGGCGCGCGCGGTCGACACCGCGGCGCGGCTGCAGCGCGACGAGTACTGGCCCGGCGCCCGCCACGGCCTCACGCAGCGGGAGAGCGAGATCCTGTCGTTCATGGTGGCGGGCCTGTCGAACCGGGCGATCGCCGCCAAGCTGGTGATCGGCGACGAGACCGTGAAGAGCCACGTGCGCTCCATCTACCGCAAGCTCGACGTCGCCGACCGGACGGCCGCGGTCGCCACCGCGCTGCGCGAAGGGATCTTCCAGTGACCCCGCGCCTGCCCATGTCGCAGCACCGGCCCGGGCCGGGCCTCATGCGCGGGCTGGTCGACCGCGACGGCGAGGTCGCGCTGCTGCTCGACGTCATCCAGCTCACGGCGAGCGGGCCGGAGGTGGAGCCGCTCGCCGCCGAGGTGGCGCGGCTGATCACCGACGCGACCGCCACCGACGTCTGCTTCGTGCACGTCCTGGACGACACGGAGGGGTCGCTGACCCTCGCCGGAGCCACGCCGCCGTTCGACCGGCAGGTGGGCCGGGTGCGCCTCCCGCTCGGGGTGGGGATCTCCGGGTGGGTGGCCAAGCACCGCACGCCGGTGGTGCTCCCGGAGGGGAAGGAGTCGGACCCGCGCTACCTGCCGATCCCGGAGCTGCGCGGCACCGACTTCGTCTCGATGGCCTCGATCCCGATGGAGATCGACCCCGGCGGCCTGGTCGGTGTGCTCAACGTGCACACGGTCGAGCGGCGCGAGTTCCTCCCCCGCGACGTCGAGCTGCTGCGCGTCATCGGGCGGCTGGTCGCGGGCGCGCTCAACCAGGCCCGCCTGCACCGGCGGCTCGCCGCCCGCGAGCGGATGCACGAGCGGTTCGTCGAGCGGGTGATCGCCACCCAGGAGGCCGAGCACCGGCGCATGGCGGGCGACATCCACGACGGCATCTCGCAGCGCCTGATCAGCCTCTCCTACCACCTCGACGCCGCCTCGCACGCCGCCGGCGGCGGCGACACCGCGGAGGTGACCGCGCAGCTCGCCCAGGCCCGCACGCTGCTCGGGCTCGCCCTCGACGAGGCCCGCTCGGCCATCGGCGGGCTGCGTCCGCCGGTCCTGGACGACCTGGGGCTCGCGGGCGGCCTCGCGAGCCTCGCCCGTTCGACGCCCCAGATCGAGACGGAGGTCGAGCTCGCCGACCACCGGCTGCCCGAGCACGTCGAGATCGCGCTCTACCGGATCGCGCAGGAGTGCCTGCAGAACGTCGTCAAGCACGCCCGCGCGTCGTCGGCCACGCTGCGCTTCGACGTGGTGGACGGCAACGCGCGGCTGGAGGTGGCCGACGACGGAGTCGGGTTCGACACGGCGGCCGCCGGCGGGTCCGGCCGCGACGACGTCCGCGGCTACGGGCTGCAGTCCATGGTGGAGCGCGCCGAGCTGGTCGGCGGGCGCCTGGACGTCCGGTCGCGGCCGGGGGCGGGCACGACCGTGACGGTCACCGTGCCCTGCCGCTGACCAGCGCTCACGCCGGCTGCAGCTGCGCCCGCCTGCGCACCGCGGCCGCGTTGGCGGCGACGCGCTCGGCGAGCGCGGCCTGCCCGGCCTCGACGAGCGCGGGGTCGCCGTGCCACGCCGCGAGCGCCGGGTCCACCAGAGCGCGGCCGAACGAGAACGTGAGCGGCCAGGGCGTGCGGTGGTGCTGCATCGCCTCGAGGTTGGCGGTGGCGCGCTCGGGCGGCTGCCCGCCGGAGAGGAACGCGACGCCGGCGAGCTCGTCGGGCCAGGCGCGCAGCACCTCGACGGTGGCCTCGGCGACCCGCTCCGGCGAGGAGGGCTCGGGGTGGTCCTCGCCCTCGACCACCATGTTGGGCTTGAGCACGATCCCGGCGAGGTCGACGCCGAGCAGCGCGAGCTCCTCGCGGACCGCCGCCTGCACGGCGGCGGTGGCCTCGGCGCAGCGCTCGATCGGGTGGGCGCCGTCCATCAGCACCTCGGGCTCGACGATCGGCACGAGCCCCGCCTCCTGGCAGGCCGCCGCGTAGCGGGCGAGCGCGTTCGCGTTGCAGCGGATCGCGCCGGCGCTGGGCCGCGTGTCGCCGATGACGTACACGGCGCGCCACTTGGCGAACGCCGCCCCGATCGCGGCGTAGTGCTCCAGGCGTGCGGTGAGGCCGTCGAGGCCCTCGGTGACCGTCTCGCCGGGCAGCCCCGGGCACGGCTTCGCCCCGGTGTCGACCTTGATCCCGGGCAGCACGCCCATCGCGCGCACGGCCTGGGCGAACGGGGTGCCGTCGCTGAAGTCCTGCCCGAGGGTCTCGTCGCAGAAGATGATCCCGGAGACGCCGTCGGCGAGGCCGGGCGTCGAGGCGAGCAGCTCCCGGTACCGGCGCCGGTTCTCGGCGGTGGGCGCGACCCCGGCCTTCTCCAGCCGGCCGGACATCGTGCCGATGCTCTCGTCCGCGGCGAGCACGCCCTTCCCGGGCGCCACCAGCTGCGCCGCGACCTGCCTGCACGTACCCATGGCGGAGTTCCCTCCCGTCGGCGAACGTCGCGCCGAACGTAGGAACGCAGGCCGACTCCGGGCCTCACCCAGCCTGGGGAGCCGCCCGGGGGATCCGCGCGACTCTTCGGTGATCGGTCAAGTGTTCGCGGGGAAGTCTCGATGGACATCGAGGGGTCCGGATCCCAGCCTCGAGGCATGGCAGAGCGATGGAACGCGGGCGTCATCCCCTACGCCGAGATGGGGTACTGGCAGCCCGACTACGTGCCGAAGGACTCCGACGTGCTGTGTGCCTTCCGGATCACGCCGCAGGAGGGCGTGCCGCCGGAGGAGGCGGGCGCCGCGGTGGCGGGCGAGTCGAGCACCGCCACGTGGACGGTGGTGTGGACCGACCGCC
The DNA here is from genome assembly GCF_035305885.1 of Pseudonocardia sp. Taxonomy (GTDB): domain Bacteria; phylum Actinomycetota; class Actinomycetes; order Mycobacteriales; family Pseudonocardiaceae; genus Pseudonocardia. Next base: position 5,869 of record NZ_DATGOP010000005.1, on the reverse strand, counting down.
TCACCACCTACGAGCACTACCAGGCCAAGTGTTACAAGGTCGAGGCCGTGCCGGGCACGCCGGGCCAGTACATCGCCTGGATCGCCTACGACCTCGACCTGTTCGAGGAGGGCTCGATCGCGAACCTGACGAGCTCGATCATCGGCAACGTCTTCGGGTTCAAGCCGCTCAAGGCGCTGCGGCTGGAGGACATGCGGATCCCCACCCAGTACGTGAAGACGTTCCAGGGCCCGGCGCACGGGATCGTCATGGAGCGCGAGCACCTCAACAAGTACGGCCGCCCGCTGCTCGGCGCCACCACCAAGCCGAAGCTGGGGCTCTCGGCGCGCAACTACGGCCGCGTCGTCTACGAGGCGCTGCGCGGCGGCCTGGACTTCACCAAGGACGACGAGAACATCAACTCGCAGCCGTTCATGCGCTGGCGCGATCGGTTCCTGTTCTGCATGGAGGCGGTCAACCGCGCCCAGGCGGCCACCGGCGAGATCAAGGGGCACTACCTCAACGTCACCGCCGGGACGATGGAGCAGATGTACGAGCGGGCCGACTTCGCCAAGGAGCTCGGCTCGGTGATCGTGATGATCGACCTCACGATCGGCTACACCGCGATCCAGTCGATGGCGAACTGGGCGCGCGCGAACGGCGTGCTGCTGCACCTGCACCGCGCGGGCCACAGCACCTACACGCGGCAGAAGACCCACGGCGTGAGCTTCCGGGTGATCGCCAAGTGGATGCGGCTGGCCGGCGTCGACCACATCCACGCCGGCACGGTGGTCGGAAAGCTCGAGGGCGACCCGAACACCACCGCGGGTTTCTACGACACGCTGCGGCTCAACCACGTGCCGGCCGACCCGGTCAAGGGCCTGTACTTCGACCAGCACTGGGCGTCGATGCCCGGGGTGATGCCGGTGGCGTCCGGCGGCATCCACGCCGGGCAGATGCACCAGCTGCTGCACCACCTCGGCGAGGACGTGATCCTGCAGTTCGGCGGCGGCACGATCGGGCACCCGATGGGCATCGCGGCGGGCGCCGAGGCCAACCGGGTGGCCCTCGAGGCGATGATCAAGGCCCGCAACGAGGGCCGCGACTACTACGCCGAGGGTCCGGAGATCCTCAAGCGGGCCGCCTCCCGCAACCGACCGCTCGACATGGCGCTGTCCACGTGGGGCGACATCACCTTCGACTACGAGTCCACCGACACGCCGGACGTCGTCGCGACGCCGACTCGCGTGTGAGGGAGGAAGCCGTGCGCATCACCCAGGGGACCTTCTCCTACCTGCCCGACCTCACCGACGACGAGATCACCAAGCAGGTCGAGTACTGCCTCGCCAACGGCTGGCCGCTGGCGGTGGAGTTCACCGACGACCCGCACCCCCGCAACACCTACTGGGAGATGTGGGGGCTGCCGATGTTCGACCTGCGCGACCCGGCCGGCGTGCTGATGGAGGTCAACGCCTGCCGCGCCGCCAAGCCGAACACCTACATCCGGCTGACCGCCTACGACGCGAGCCTCGGCCGGCAGACCACCGCGCTGTCGTTCATCGTGCAGCGGCCCGCCGAGGAGCCGGGCTTCCGGCTCGACCGCCAGGAGCTGTCGGACCGGCGGATCCGCTACACCACGCACTCCTACGCGACCGAGCGCCCCGCCGGGGACCGGTACCCGGCGCCGTGAGCGGCGCACCGTTCGGGTTCCGGCCCGACCAGCCCGATCCCGGGGAGCCGGCACCCGAGCGGCTCCCCGCCGACGCCGTGGTCGACCTGGCCGCGGCGCGGCGGGAGGCCGGCATCGACGAGGTGCTGGAGCGGCTGGACAGCGAGCTGGTGGGCCTCGCCCCGGTGAAGACCCGGATCGCCGAGATCGCGGCGCTGCTGCTCGTCGACCGGATGCGGGAGCGCTACGGCATCGCCGCGGCCCGGCCGACGCTGCACATGTGCTTCACCGGCAACCCCGGCACCGGCAAGACCACCGTGGCGCTGCGGATGGCGGACCTGCTGCACCGGCTCGGCTACCTGCGCCGCGGGCACCTGGTGAGCGTCACCCGCGACGACCTGGTCGGCGAGTACGTCGGGCACACCGCCCCGAAGACCAAGGAGGTGATCAAGCGGGCGATGGGCGGCGTGCTGTTCATCGACGAGGCGTACTACCTCTACAAGGCCGAGAACGACCGGGACTACGGTTCCGAGTCGATCGAGATCCTGCTGCAGGTGATGGAGGCCCACCGCGACGACCTCGTGGTGATCCTCGCCGGCTACGCCGACAAGATGGACACGTTCTTCGCCGCGAACCCGGGCATGCAGAGCCGGATCGCCCACCACATCACGTTCCCGGACTACACCGTCGACGAGCTGGAGCGGATCGCGGTCCTCATGGCCGACCAGCTGCACTACCGCCTGTCGGCCGACGCGCGCGAGGCGCTGCGCCGTTACCTCGACCGGCGTGTCGGGCAGCCGTGGTTCGCCAACGCGCGCAGCGTCCGCAACGCGGTGGAGCGGGCCCGGTTGCGGCAGGCACGTAGGCTCGTCGAGCGGGACGACCCGCGGGTGGACCTCGGGGCCCTGACCACGATCGAGGCCCCGGACCTGCTCGCGAGCCGCGTCTTCCGCGACGACGCCGAGCCGGGGGCCACGGTGCGCTCGGCCTGACGGGAGGACGGGACGGGGTGACCACCAACTCCCGGCTGCGCGCGCTCGTGGAGCTCGCCGACACCGGTTCGGTGCGGGGCGCCGCGGAACGCCTGGTGGTCACCGAGTCGTCGGTGTCCTCGGCCGTGAGCGCGCTCAGCGCGGAGGTGGGCACCCCGCTGGTCACCCGGCACGGGCGCGGCGTGCGCCTCACCCCGGCCGGGGAGCGCTACGCCGAGTACGCCCGCCGGATCCTCGGCCTGCACGCCGAGGCCGTGCTCGCCGCCCGCGCGGAGGCCGACGCCGAGCGCGGCGAGGTGCGGCTCGCCGCCGTCACCACCGCGGGCGAGTTCCTCATCCCGGAGCTGCTCGCGTCGTTCCGCGCGAAGCACCCCGGCGTCATGATCCGGCTCGAGGTCGCACCGCGCGGCCGGGTCTGGCCGATGCTCGCGCGCCACGAGGCCGACCTCGTGGTGGCCGGAAGGCCCCCGGACGACCTGGCCGCCGCCCGGGTGCGCGCGCTCAGTCCGAACGAGCTGGTCGTCGTCGGGCCCCCGGACCTGTCCCCCCGCTTCGACCCCGCGCAGGTCACCTGGCTGATGCGCGAGCCCGACTCGGGGATGCGCGCCACCTGCGAGGCGCTGTTCGAGCGCCTGGGCATCGCCCCGCCGCGCATGACGCTCGGCTCGAACGGCGCGGTCATCGCCGCCGCCGTGGCCGGGCTCGGGGTCACCCTCGTCTCGCGCGTCGCCGTGCGCCACCCCCTCGACTCCGGGGCGCTCGTCGAGCTGCCCGTGCCCGGCCTGCCGCTCGACCGGCCCTGGCACCTCGTCACCCAGCCGGAGCCGACCCCGTCCACCCGGCTGCTGGTCGAGCACGTGCTCGCCGCGCCGGAACTGGGCTGGCGCGAACCCTGATCCCCCACCGGGCCCCCGACGAGGGGGATGGCCGCGGCTCCTCCGGCGAGCAGAGTGAGGACGCCACGGACCCTGGGAGGACGCCATGCTCGCCGAACGCACGACGCTCGCCCGCTTCCTCGCCGAGGACCGGCGCCGCCACCCGGAACCCGGCGGGGACCCCGGCCCGGTGATCCTCGAGGTGGCGCGGGCGTGCGCGGACGTCGCGGGCCGCGTCGCGCTCGGGGCGCTGCGGGAGCCGCAGGCCGGGGCGGGCGAGGTCAACGTCCAGGGCGAGGTGCAGCACGACCTCGACGTCGTCGCGGGCGACCGCTTCCTGTCCGCGGGCGAGCGCGGCGGCGTCGCCGGGATGGCCTCGGAGGAGCTCAGCGGGCCCGTCGGTCTCACCCGCGGCGAGTTCCTGCTGGTCTTCGACCCGCTCGACGGGTCGTCCAACATCGACGTCAACGTGGCCGTCGGCAGCATCTTCTCGATCCTGCGCGCGCCCGACGCGCCCGCCACGGCCCGGGACTTCCTGCAGCCGGGCACGGCCCAGGTCTGCGCGGGCTACGCGCTGTACGGGCCGGCGACGGTGCTCGTGCTGACCCTCGGCCGCGGCGTGCACGAGTTCACCCTCGACCCCGCGAGCGGCGAGTTCGTCCTCACCCGCGCGTCGATCCGCATCCCGCGGCACGCGCGCGAGTTCGCCGTCAACGCCTCCAACCGGAGGTTCTGGGAGCCCGCCGTGCGCCGCTACGTCGACGAGTGCGTGGCCGGCCGGGCCGGGCCGCGGCACAAGGACTTCAACATGCGCTGGGTGGCCTCGCTGGTGGCCGAGGCGCACCGGATCCTCACCCGCGGCGGCGTGTTCCTCTACCCCCGCGACTCGAAGGAACCGGCGCGGCCGGGTCGGCTGCGGCTGCTGTACGAGGCCGCGCCCGTCGCGTTCCTCGTCGAGCAGGCCGGGGGCGCGGCGAGCACCGGCCGCGACCGCCTGCTCGACGTCGTGCCCACCGACCTGCACCAGCGCATCCCGTTGATCTTCGGCGCGGCGGAGGAGGTCGCGCTGATCGACCGGTACCACCTCGAGTTCAACGACGGCTCGTACGACTCACCCCTGTACGGCACCCGCGGCCTGTTCCGCGTCGCGGTCGGCTGAGAGGAGGCACGACGGTGTCACGCAAGCATCCGATCATCTCGGTCACCGGGTCGTCCGGCGCCGGCACGACCTCGGTGATGCGCACCTTCCAGCAGATCTTCCGCCGCGAGGGCGTGCGCGCCGCGTTCGTGGAGGGCGACAGCTTCCACCGCTACGACCGCACCGCGATGAAGGCCGCGATGGCCGACGCGCACGCCCGCGGCGACTACTCGTTCAGCCACTTCGGCCCCGAGGCCAACCTGTTCGAGGAGCTCGAGGACCTCTTCCGCACCTACGGCGAGACCGGCACCGGCAAGGTGCGCCGCTACCTGCACGACGAGGCGGAGGCGGCCCCCTACGGCCAGGAGCCCGGCACCTTCACCCCGTGGGAGAGCCTGCCCGACGACACCGACCTGCTGTTCTACGAGGGCCTCCACGGCGCCGTCGTGACCGACACGGTGGACGTCGCCCAGCACGCCGACCTGCGGATCGGCGTGGTCCCGGTGATCAATCTCGAGTGGATCCAGAAGCTGCACCGCGACCGGGAGGCCCGCGGCTACAGCGCCGAGGCGGTCACCGAGACGATCCTGCGCCGCATGCCGGACTACGTGAACTACATCTGCCCGCAGTTCTCCCGCACCGACGTCAACTTCCAGCGCGTGCCGGTGGTCGACACCTCGAATCCGTTCATCGCCCGCACCATCCCGACGGCCGACGAGTCGATGCTGATCATCCGGTTCCGCGATCCGCACGGAATCGACTTCCCGTACCTGCTGGCGATGCTGCACGACTCGTTCATGTCGCGTCCGAACACGATCGTCTGCCCCGGCGGCAAGATGGACCTCGCCATGCAGCTGATCTTCACCCCGATGATCCTGCGACTCATGGAACGCCGCCGCGCGGAGCTGGCGGTCTGACCGGCAAAAAAACACCGGCAACGGTCGTTCTGCGCATTCGGGGCGAACGCGCGGAACGGCCGTTGCCGGCTCGCCCCGGGCGCTGCCGGCCCCCCACCACCAGCAGCACGAACGGTGCGGATCAGCGGCCGAGCGGGGTCTACAGCACCACGACCGAGCGCAGCACCTCGCCGCGCTCCATCCGGTGGAAGGCCTCCTCGACCTGGTCGAGGCCGATGGTCTCGGTGACGAACTTCTCCAGCGGCAGCCTGCCCTGCAGGTGCAGGTCCACGAGCATGGGGAAGTCGCGGCTGGGCAGG
>NZ_DATGOP010000004.1:0-10370 GCF_035305885.1 Pseudonocardia sp. | reverse complement strand
GCTGCGCGACGGGCCCGCCCCGCTCGACGAGCGCCGCGAGCGGCTCAAGGCCGAGTTCACCGCCAACCGCGGCTACTGGCACGAGTTCTGGAACGGGCTGCTCGAGCTCGACCCCGACCTGTTCGAGGCCTACATCGAGTTCTCCTCGGTGCCGTGGAGGACCGGCCCGCTCCCGCCGAAGGTCAAGGAGCTGGTCTACATCGCCTTCGACGCCTCGGCCACCCACCTGTACGTGCCCGGCCTGAAGCTGCACATGCGGAACGCGGTGCGGCTGGGCGCCACGCCCGGCGAGATCATGGAGGTGCTCGCCATCGTGAGCGTCATCGGCATCCACGCCGCGACCACCGCGGCGCCGATCCTCGCGCAGGTCGCGGCCGAGCGGGGGCTCACCCCCGGTTCGTGATCACCGCCGCGGCGCGGCCCGGCCGGCGGACGCCGACCGGAGCCCCGCCGCGCGAGCGGATCACGCGGGCTGACCGCCCTGCGGCTGCTGCCGGGTGGTGTCGCCCGCCCCGGTCGCCTCCTGCAGCTTGTCGACGACCGCGTCGATCTGTTCGTCGTGCCCGGCGAAGCGCTGCTTCGCCAGGTCCCCCGCCTTCTCGAGGGCCTGGTCGACCTTGTCGTCGTGCTGGTCGAGCAGGTCCTTGGCCTTGTCCAGAAATCCCACGGGAGCACCTTGGCCTGATCACGAGCCCGGTGCACCGCTATCCACGTGAGATCTGGATCACACAGCTGTGCCGGGGTCAGCGGCCGTCCGCCCAGGCCGCCCAGAGCGCGGCGTACGGTCCCCCGGCGGCCAGCAGCTCGGGGTGCGTGCCGGACTCGACGACCTTGCCGCCGTCGAGCAGCAGCACGGCGTCGGCGTCCGCGGCCTGGGTGAGCCGGTGCGCGACGACGAGCGCGGTCCGCCCGGCGAGGGCCTGCCGCGCGGCGGCCTCGAGCGTCCGGGCGCCCGCGCTGCCCGCCTCGGCGGTGGCCTCGTCGAGGATCGCGACCGGCGGGTCGGCGAGCACGAGCCGCGCGAGCGCCAGCTGCTGGGCCTGCACGGCGGTGAGGGGGTGCCCGCCGCTGCCGACCGGCGTGCGCAGGCCGTCGGGGAGGGCGTCGGCCCACTCCAGGGCGCCCACCCGGGCGAGCGCCGTCCGCAGCTGCTCCTCGGTGGCGTCCGGGCGGGCCATGCGCAGGTCGTCGGCCAGCGGGCCGGCGAACACGTGCACCTCCTGGGTGACCAGCGCGACCGCCGCGCGCAGCGCGTCGTCGGGCGGCGGCGGGTCGAGGCGGATGCCGCCCCGGTCGGGCCGGTGGACGCCCGCGACCAGCTTCGCGAGGGTGGTCTTGCCCGCCCCGCTCGGACCGACCACGGCCAGCCGGGTGCCGGGCGGCACGTCCAGGTCGACGCCGCTCAGCACCTCGGGGCCGCCGCCGTAGGCGAAGGCCACGCCCTCGGCCCGCACCCGGGCCGGCCGGAGCGCGCGCACCGGGTCCGGCTCGTCGTGGGCGGGCAGGTCGGCCACCCCGACGATCCGGGTGAGGCTCGCCGCGGCCGCCTGCACGGCCTGCAGCAGGAACAGCACCGCGTTGACCGGGTTGAACAGGCCGATGAAGTAGATCGCGGCGGCGCTCGCGGTGCCGATGGAGACGGCGCCGCTTCCGACCAGCAGGAAGCCGGTGGTCAGCACGGCGGAGAGCCCGACGAGCTCGGCGAGGTTGAGCCGGCCGAAGAACCCGTTCTGCAGCCCGACGACCCGCAGGGCGAGGTCGACGACCCGCTGCGAGCGGTCCCGGACCTGCTCGGTGTGCCGGTCGGTGAGCCGGAACGCCCGCACCGTGGCCAGGCCGGTGGTGGTGTCCAGCAGCTGCTGTTGCTGGGCGCCCGCGGCGATCCGCTGTTCGGCGTAGAGCGGCGTGGCGCGGCGCAGGTACCAGCGGGTGGTGAGCACCTGGATCGGCACGGCGGTCGCCGCGGCCGGCAGGAACCGCCAGTCCAGCACGGCGAGCCCGACGAAGGTCAGCACGATGACCAGCCCGTAGCGCGCCAGCGCGGGCACGCCTTCGCGGACCGCCTCGCCGATCTGCGCGACGTCCTCGGTGACGCGGGAGCCGAGGTCGCCCGCGCCCGCGGCCTCGATGCGCTCCAGCGGCAGCCCGAGCGCGCGATCGACCAACCGTTCCCGCAGCTGGGCCAGCATCTCCTCGCCGACCTGCGCGGTCTGCGCGACGCCCAGCGCGGCGAGCAGCCCCTGGGCCACCGCGACCGCGACCAGCCCGACCGCGGGCCAGGTCACGGCGTCCGGCCCGGCGCCCGACGCGACCAGGTCGATGATCAAGCCGAGGAGCGGCGCGGTGAGCAGGCCCGCGGCGGCCCCGCCGACCAGCGCCGCGAACGCGACGGCGGCCCGGGTCCGGCGCGGGCGCAGCAGCTCGCGCAGCACCTGCAGGGTGCGGGCCGGGGTGGCGACCGGTAGCAGCGCCCGCGCGCTCATCCGCGCACCACCTCGCGGTAGCGGGCGTGCTCGCGCAGCAGCCGGGCGTGCTCGCCCTCCGCGACGACCCGGCCGCCGTCGACCAGTACCACCCGGTCGGCGACGGCGAGCAGGGCCGGGCTGCTGGTCACCGCGATCGTCGTGCGGTCGTGGCGCACCGCGCGCAGCCCGGTGGCGATCTCGGCCTCGGTGACCGAGTCGACGGCGGTGGTCGGGTCGTGCAGCACGAGCACGGGCGGGTCGGCGGCCAGCGCCCTGGCCAGCGCGACCCGCTGCCGCTGCCCGCCCGAGAGCGACCGGCCCTGCTCGGAGACCGCGGTGCGCGCCCCGTCCGGCAGCGCCTCGACCACCTGGTCGGCCCGGGCCGCGGCCAGCGCGGGCGCGAGGTCCCGCCCGGGCGGGGCGGCGGCCGCCACGTTCTCCTCGACGGTGCCGGCGAAGAGATCCGCGTCGTGGGCCGCCACGAGCAGCGCCGACCGGGCGAGCTCGGGCGGGAGGTCGGCGAGCGCGACCCCGTCCAGCAGCACCGCGCCGTGCTCGGGGTCCTCCTCCCGGGCCAGGCAGCGCAGCAGCGCCACCGCGTCGGCCTGGTCCGCGGCCACCACGCCGAGCAGCTCGCCCGGCCGGACGTCCAGGTCCAGGCCGGTGAGCGAACCGTGCCGCAGGCCGCGCACCCGCACCGCCCCGTCGACGTGCTCCGGCAGGGCGGCGGCCCCGCCGCGCACGGCCGGCTCCGCGCCGAGCAGCTCGGCGATCCGCCGGGCCGACGCCCTCGCCTGGGCCAGCCGCGCGTTGACCCAGCCCAGCTCGCGCAGCGGGTCGACCAGGAATTGGGCCAGCCCGACGGCGGCCACCAGCTCGCCGGTGTCGATCTCGCCCGCGGCCGCGAGCCGCCCACCGACCAGCGCGACGAGGGCGAGGAAGGCGCCGTTGACCATCAGCACGGTGCCGGAGAACCAGGCCTGGCTGCGGGTGGCCCGCACCGTCGCGGCGAGGGCGTCGGAGCTGCTGCGCGCGTAGCGGCGGACCGCAGCGGGCTCGGCGTGCAGGCCCTTCAGCACACGGATGCCGGCCACGAGGTCGGCGGCGGTGCCCGCGGCCTGTGCCGCCCGCTCCTGCTCGGCCTCGCTGCGCCGTTCCAGCGGCCGGCCGAACAGGTGCACCAGGTACAGCATCGGGGGAGTGCCGAGCAGGATGAGCAGCCCGAGCGGCAGGGAGATGCGCAGCAGCGCCACCGCCGCCACGACCAGCGCGGCGAACGCGGCCAGGCCGAGCGGGAGCGCGAAGTTGACCAGGCCGACGCGTTTCGCGTCGGAGGTCGCGATGGTGACGAGGCCGCCGGGCAGCCGTCCGCGCTCCGCCCCGCCCGCCGGGTCGAGCAGCCGCCGGGTGACCAGCAGCCGCAGCCGCTGGTCGGCCCGCACGTCGGCGATCCACGCCTGGCGCGCCCCGAGCCGGTAGGAGACGGACAGGAACGCGAAGTCCGCCGCCAGCACGGCGAGCCAGCCGAGCAGCGCGGCCGGGTCCCCGGTGCGCAGCGCGGAGTCGATCACCACGCCGACCAGCACGGGGACCAGGGCCTCGCCGACCTGGTGCCCGCACAGGAAGAGGGCGGCGAGCCCGACGTGCCTGCCGAACGCGCGGATCGAACCGGCCAGCACCGGCCCGCCGCGGGCCGGGTCGCGGGTCGTCGTCACGTCCGGCACCCGCCCCGCGCGGCGCGCACGATGCCGCGCAGCGCCTCGAACCACAGCTCGGCGAGCTGCGGCACCTCGCCCTCGCCGAACAGCGCGGCCGGCCATTCCCAGGAGGCGTGCAGCTCGGTCCGCCCGTCGGCGTCCACCGCGAGCACGTCGACCACCAGCGGGTAGCCGGCCGGCATGTCCTCGCCCCGGCCCCCGGTGAGCGGTGGGATCCCGGGCGGGGCCGCCCAGTCGCCCCCGGTGCCGCCGCCGGAGTAGCGGCCGAGGTAGTTGAACTGCAGCTCGGGCGGCGCGGCGGCGGCGAGCTCCGGGCGCGCCCTCGGGTCGAGGTGGCGCAGCACGCCGTAGCCGATGCCGCCGTCGGGAATCGCGCAGAGCCGCTCGCCGACGGCGCCGACGAGTCCGCGCACCGCGGCCGGGTCGGCCGCGCGCAGGTCGGCCCACGCGGCAGGCCCGACCGGCAAGTGCACCGGGAACGCGCTGGTGAACCAGCCGACGGTGCGGGTCAGGTCGGCGCCGTCGCCGATGACGTGCTCCTCGCGGCCGTGCCCCTCGAGCGCGACGAGGGTGCCGTCGCCGGGGTCGCGGCCGGTGCGGCGGCGCCACTCGGCGGCGGCCGCGGCGAGCCCGGTGAGCAACACGTCGTTGATCGTCGCACCGAGCGCGGTCGGGACCGTCGACACCAGCGGGCCGGCCCACTCCGGGGGCAGCACGAAGGACCCTTCGCGGATCGTGGCCACCGTGTCGCGGCGCGGGTCGAGCGGGGTGCGGGCGAACCGCCCCGGCGCCGACCGCGCGACCGCCCGCCACAGCGGCAGCTCATCGGCCCGCGTCCCGCCGCGGCCGGCGTCGGCGAGCGCCCGCGCCCAGGCGCGGAACGGGGTCCCGACCGGCGGCAGGGCGATCGGCTCGCCGCGGCCGCGGCGGGCCCAGCCCTCGGCGAGGTCGTCGGCGAGGATCCGCCAGGACACGCCGTCGACGACCAGGTGGTGCGCGACGAGCAGGAGCGCCCCCGGGGCGGCCGGCCCGGCGGTGCACAACACCGCCTGCAGCACGACGCCGCGCTCCGGGTCGAGCCGGTGCGCCGCTCGGGCCCGCTCCTCCTCGACCGCGGCCGCCAGGTCGTGCTCCGGGCCCAGCTCCACCACCGACAGCAGCGCCTCGGCGCGGATCGCGCCCGGCGGGGCCACCTCCAGCTCCCACCCGGTGGGCTCGCGGTGCAGCCGCGCGCGCAGCAGGTCGTGCCGGTCGAGCAGCGCCTGCAGCAGCTCGACCAGCGCGCCCGCGTCCGCCCCGGCCGGCGTCTGCAGGGTGGTCGCCTGGTGGAAGGCCGCGATTCCGCCGTCGGCCCCGGCCTGCCCCGCGCCGGTCAACTCCGCGAGCCAGCCGATGATCGGGGTGGCGGGCAGCCGGCCGGTCCCGTCTTCTTCCTCCTCGTGCGGCGCCGCGGCGGCCGCGGTGCCCAGCTCGGCCAGCGCCGCGACGGTGCGGGCCGCGCGCACGTCCCGCGGCCGCAGCACGAGGCCGTGCCGGCGGGCCCGGGTGACGAGCGCGATCGAGGAGATGCTGTCGCCGCCCAGGTCGAAGAAGTCGTCGTCGACCCCGACCTCGGCCACCCCGAGCAGCGCGCCGATCAGCGCGCAGAGGTGCCGCTCGGCCTCGGTCCGGGGCGGGCGGTGCTCCCGGTTCCCGGTCACGGCGGGCGCGGGCAGCGCGGCCTGGTCGAGCTTGCCGTTCACGGTGAGCGGCAGCCGCTCCAGCACGTCGAGCGTGGTGGGGACCATGTGCGGCGGCAGCTGTGCGGCCAGGTACCCCCGCACCGCCGCGACGAGCGCGGCCGGGTCGGCGGGCCCGGCGGGCACCAGGTAACCCGCCAGGTGGGCGACCCCGGCCTCGCCGCGCCGGTGCACGGTCACCGCCGCCTGCGCGACGTCCGGGTGCCGCTCCAGGGTCGCAACGACCTCGGCCGGCTCGATCCGGTATCCGCGGATCTTGACCTGGTCGTCGGTGCGGCCGAGGAAGTCGATGTTGCCGTCCGGGCGCTGCACGACGAGGTCGCCGGTGCGGTACATCCGGCCACCCGGCTCGGGGGCGTACGGGTCGGCGACGAACCGCTCCGCGGTGAGCCCGGGCCGGTCGTGGTAGCCGCGGGCCAGGCCGGCGCCCGCGATGTACAGCTCGCCCGGCGAGCCGGGCGGCTGCGGGCGCAGCGCGCTGTCGAGGATGTAGGCCCGCGTGTTGCAGATCGGGGTCCCGACCGTGGGGGTGGCGCTGTCGGCGGTGCCGCCGCCGAGCGTGTTGATCGTGTACTCGGTGGGGCCGTACAGGTTGTAGCCGGCCACGCCGTCGGTGTCGCGCAGCGCCGCCCACACCGACTCGCCGACCGCCTCGCCGCCGAGCAGCACCAGCGGCGGGCGGTGCTCCCCGTCGAGGAGGCCGCCGTCGAGCAGGGTCCGCGCGTAGGTGGGGGTCACGTTGACCACGTCGATCCGCTGCTTCGCGCAGTAGGCGACGAGCTGCTCGGCGTCGCGGCGCAGCTCCTCGTCGCAGACGTGCACCTCATGGCCCTCGACGAGCCAGAGCAGCTCCTCCCACGACATGTCGAAGGAGAACGACACGGTGTGCGCGATCCGCAGCCGGCGGCCCCCGGTTCGGGCGAGCGTGGGCGCGAAGATCTCCGCCCGGTGGTTGACCAGCATGTTGGTCAGCCCCCGGTACGGGGTGACCACGCCCTTCGGCGTGCCGGTCGACCCGGACGTGTAGATCAGGTACGCCGGGTGCTCCAGCCGCCGGGGTGTGCCCGGAGCGAACGGGCCGAGCTCGTCCGCGGTCAGCGGGCCCGCCGGGTGGGCGGCGAGCTCCGCGGCGATGGCGGTGTCTTGCAGGTCGACGACCCCCGGTGTCGCCGGGGGCAGCCGGTCGGCGCCGGGCCCGCCCGCGAGCACGCACACCGGGCGCGCGTCGGCGAGCATCACCGCCCACCGCTCGGCCGGGTGGTCGAGGTCGAGCGGCAGGTAGGCCGCGCCGGTGCGCAGCACGGCGAACAGCGCCACCACCGTGTCCAGCGACCGCGGTAGGGCGAGCGCCACCACCCGCTCGGGGGCGGCGCCGCGCGCGAGCAGCAGCCGGGCCACCCGGTTCACCCGCGCGTCGAGCTCGGCGAACGTGAGCCGTTCGCCGTGGCAGACCAGGGCGACGTCGTCGGGCTGCGCCGCGGCCCGCTCTGCGAGCAGCTCGGCGACGGTCATCGGCGGCACCGGGCGGTCCGGTCCGGTCCAACGCGCCTGCTGCGCGGCCCGCTCCGCGGGCGCGACGAGCTCCAACCGGCCCACCGGGCGGTCCGGGTCGGCCGCGAGCTGGCCCAGGACGGACCGGAACACCGAAAGCAGCCGCTGCGCCCGCTCGGCAGGGACCCGCCGCTCGTCGTACTGCAGCCGCAGCGCGAGCTCGTCGCCGGGGAAGACCTGCAGGGAGACGGCGAAGTGCGTGCGCGCCTCCACCGACTCGCCGGTGCCGGTGATCCGCAGCTCGCCCGGGCGGGGCTCGCCCGCCTCCGGCGGGAAGTTCTCGAACACGAACAGCACGTCGAACAGCGGCCCCGAGCCGGCGGCGGGCCCGGCGAGGGCCTGGACATCGGCGAGTCCGAGGTACCGGTGGCCGAGCAGCTCGGCTTGCTCGCGCTGGTGGGCGAGCAGGACGTCGGCCACCGGCTCGCCCGGCGACCAGCGCACCCGCACCGGCACCGTGTTGATGAACAGCCCGACCTGGGCGTCGATGCCGGGCACGTCGGCGTCCCGGCCGGACACCACGGCCCCGAACACGACGTCGTCCCGCCCGGTCACGGCGCCGACCGCGATGCCCCATGCGCCGCTGACCAGGGTGTTCAGCGTCAGCCCTCGCTCGCGGGCCGCCGCGGCGAGCGCGCCGGTCAGCTCGGCGGGCACGGTGGCGGTGAGCGCGGTGGGGGCGACCGGGGTGGCGCCGTCCGGCAGCGCCGTGCCGACCATGGTGGGCTCGGCGAGCCCGTCGAGCGCCCGCTGCCAGGCCGCCCGGGTGCGGTCGGCGTCCTGGCGCGAGAGCCACCGCAGGTACTCGCGGTAGGACGGCACGGGCGGCAGGTCGCGGCCGTGGAGCAGCCCGAGCAGGTCGTCGAACAGCACCGGCAGCGACCAGCCGTCGGCCACCAGGTGGTGCAGGGTGACCACCAGCCGGTGGCGGGCGTCGGCGCGGTCGGGCCGCTCCTCGCCGGCCAGGGCGACCCGCAGCAGCGGGGCGCGGTCCAGCGCGAACGCCGTGCTGCGCTCCTCTCGGGCCACGGACGCGCCGTCGTCGGCCCACGCCACCACCCGCAGCGGGACGGACACCGCGCGGGCGATCGCCTGGACGAGCCCGCCGTCGCCGGTCTCGTGGAACGAGGCGCGCAGCGCCGGGTGCCGGTCGGTGAGCGCGTCGAGCGCCGTGCGCAGCTGCTGCGGCGTGAGCGGGCCGGTCAGCTCGAGCACGTACTGGACGATGTAGCCGTCCGGGTCGTCCGCGGTGTGCTCGTGGTAGCGGGAGTGGAAGTACATGCCCTGCTGCAGGGGCGTGAGCGGCCAGACCTCGGCCAGGCCGCCCTCCACTGCGGCGTCGAGCGCGTCGACGTCCTCCTGGGCCAGCGCGACCAGCGGGAAGTCGACCGGCGTGCGGCCCCACCCGCCCGGCTCCGGCGCGTGCGCGGCGAGCGCCGCCAGCGCGGCCGTGAAGCGCTGCGCCACCTCGGCCACCGCGGCCTCGGTCAGCACCGCGTCCGGCCAGGTGAACGTGGCGGCGAGGCTGCCGCCGGTGACCGCCGCGTTGATCTCCAGCGGGTAGCCGGCCGCGGTGGTGGGGTCGGCCCGCTCGCCCAGCTCGGGGCGCTCCGGGGCGAGCGCCCAGTCCTGCCCGCCCGGGGCGCCGGTGTCGAAGCGCCCCAGGTAGTTGAACAGGACGGGCGGCGTCGCGGTGCCCGCCCACGCGGCGGCGCGGTCCGGGTGCAGCGCGCGCAGGGCGGCGTAGCCGATCCCGCGGTCCGGGCGCGACTCGACCTGGGTGCGGACCCGCTTCGCGGCCCCGGCCATCGGGGCGCCGCCGGCCAGGAACTCCTCCCACCGGACGGGGCCGGGGTCGAGGCGGACCGGGGCGATCGTGGTGAACCAGCCGACGGTCCGCGACAGGTCGAGCGCCTCGTCGACCGCGGCGCTCTCCCGGCCGTGGCCCTCCAGGTCGACCAGCACGGCCGCCTCGGGGCGGTCGCCGCGCAGGGCCATCGCGAGCGCGGTGAGCAGGACGTCGTTGACGGTGCCGCCGAACGCGGCCGGGACGGTGCCGAGCAGCCTGCCGGTGACCTCGGCGGGCAGGGTGATCGTGTGCGACCGGGTGCTGCCGATCGTGTCCCGGGCCGGGTCCAGCGGCCGGTCGCCGACCGGGCAGAGGCCGTGCGGGTCGAGCTCGGCCCGCCAGCGCGGCAGCTCGGCCACCCGCTTCTCGGCTTCTTCGTGCAGCGCCTCGGTCCAGGTGCGGAACGCCGTGGGCACCGGGTCCGGGGTCATCGGCCGGCCGGCCCGGTGCCGGCGCCACATCTCGGCGAGGTCCTCGCCGAGGATCCGCCAGGACACGCCGTCGACCACGATGTGGTGCGCGACGAGCAGCAGCCGGCCGCGCCGGTCGGGGCCGGCGTCGGCGAACACGGCCTGCAGCACCACGCCGCGGTCCGGATCGAGGCGGCGCACCGCCCGTTCCTCGGCCGCGTCGAGCAGTGCGGCCAGCTCGGCGGGGTCGTGCGGGGCCGCGACGGCCTCGAGCAGCGCGTCGGACGCGACCGCGCCCGGCTCGGGCACGTGCAGCGCCCAGCCGTCGGCCCGGTCCAGCCGGGCGCGCAGCAGGTCGTGGCGATCGAGCAGGGCCTGCAGCATCGCGGCGATCGTCGCCCGGTCGGCGCCGGCCGGGGTCTGGACGCACATCGACTGGAAGAACCCGTCGATGCCGACCGCGTCGTCGCGCAGCCCGGCGAGGATCGGCACCGGCGGCACCCGGCCCACCCCGGTGTCCGGCGCCCGCTGCGGCTCGGCGGCGGGGGCGGCGGCCAGGGCGAGGGCCTCCGGGGTGCGCCGCTCGAACACCAGCCGCGGGCTGAGCGCGAGCCCGTGCCTGCGGGCCTGGCCGACCA
>NZ_DATGOP010000003.1:0-48076 GCF_035305885.1 Pseudonocardia sp. | reverse complement strand
CTTGATCAGAGGCCCGGGGCGCAGCCACGAGAAACGGCTGTCGCGGGGCGCGAGCCGCGCCCCCACCCCGGGCTCCCGGCACCCCCATCCGGCTCCCCGGGTGGAGCTGCGGGATGGTCCGGAAGCGTCACGAGCGGGGAGCGAGACCATGACCCGATCTTGTCAGCGGCGGCGCACGATGGTCACCCTTCGCAACCGGAGCGACACCGCAGGAGCGGGGTCGGGGCGCCGCGGGCCGCCACCGCGGGCCGGTTGCGGACCCGTCACACGACGGACAGCACCCCAGGGCCACCCCTCCCGCCGATGATCACCGAGAGTACCTGCTCGGTAACGGAAACGACCCGCAGGCACGGTGATCCGTGCCCTCGGTGCCCCCGGCAGCACAAAGGGTGATCAAGACGAAGTTTCACCCTGACCCGAACGGGTGGTATGGCACGAACTCAGTCACGCGGAGAGCCTCGCCGACGCTGTACTAGGTGACTAGGAGGTGATCCGGTGCCGGAGAACACGACTTCCGACGAGGCGACGCTGGTCGCAGCGGCGGAGAAGCTCACGCAGTGCGACGGATACGTCGTCCTCGCCGTCGACCCCCAGACCGGCGAGGTCGACGCGCACGGCCCGTTCGACGGGCTCACTGCCACGGTCAAGGCCGACCAGCTGCGCCGCGACTTCGACCGCGGTGGGCTCGAGGACGTGACCGTGGGCGTCGTTCGGCTGCACAGCTCCACCTGATCCCGGAGCGGACTGCGCAGCTCCCCCTCGGCGCAGAAGCACGCCCGCAAGGACAACACGACAGAACGACCTTCGCTCCCCCTGCACTCATCCCCGCCCGCCGCTCGGCACCACGCGGCGGGCGGCGTGCTGTCCGCGGTTCTCCTCAGCCCCACCGGGCCCGCGGCCCCTCGTGACGAGGGACTCCGCGCGGCCCGCCCGCGCCTAGACTCGCTCGCGTGACCACGACCGTTACCGCGGGGCGCGCCGCGGGCGACCGCGACGGGGCGTTCGCCGACGCCGTCCGCGATGACGCGTCGCTGCGCCGGTTCCTGCACGGCCTGCCCGGCGTCGACCACGTCGGCGTCGAGCGGCGCGCGGCGATGCTGGCCACCCGGAGCATCAAGAAGGAGTCCAAGCTCCAGGCGCTGGACATGGCGATCTCGATGATCGACCTCACCACCCTGGAGGGCGCCGACACCCCGGGCAAGGTCCGGTCGCTCGCCGCTCAGGCGCGCCGGCCCGACCCGGACCACCCGGACGTCCCGCCGGTGGCGGCGGTCTGCGTCTACCCCGACCTCGCGGGCGTCGCCGCGGAGGCGCTGAAGGGCTCCGGCGTCGCCGTGGCCGCGGTCGCCACCGCGTTCCCGTCCGGGCGGTCGTCGCGCGCGGTCAAGCTCGCCGACACCCGGCTCGCCGTCGAGTCCGGCGCCACCGAGATCGACATGGTGCTCGACCGCGGCGCGTTCCTCACCGGCCGGTACGGCGCGGTGTACGACGAGATCGTCGCGGTGAAGCAGGTGTGCGGCGGCGCCCACCTCAAGGTCATCCTCGAGACCGGCGAGCTCGGCGGCTACGACGCCGTCCGCAGGGCGTCGTGGCTCGCGCTGCTCGCGGGCGCCGACGTCATCAAGACCTCCACCGGCAAGGTCTCCCCCGCCGCGACGCCGCCGGTCGTGCAGGTGATGCTGCAGGCCGTGCGCGACTGGTACCGCGCAACCGGGGAGCGCCGCGGCGTCAAGGCCGCCGGCGGCATCCGCACGGCGAAGGACGCCATCCGCCACCTCGTGGCCGTCAACGAGGTCGCCGGACCGGAGTGGCTCACCCCGCAGCTGTTCCGGTTCGGGGCGTCGTCGCTCCTGGGCGACCTGCTGCGGCAGCGGCGCACCCAGATCGACGGCCACTACACCGACCGCGACCACATCGGAGGGGCCTGATGGCCTGGGAGTACGCGCCCGCGCCCGAGTCGGCCTCGATCGCCGCCCTCAAGCCCGCCTACCGGCCGTTCATCGACGGGGAGTTCGTCGACGGCGGCGGTGAGCCGCTCAAGACGCTCAACCCGGCCACCGAGGAGGTGCTGGCGGAGGTCGGCACCGCGGACGCCGCCGACGTCGACCGCGCCGTCGCCGCGGCCCGGCGCGCGTACGAGCAGGTGTGGGGGCCGATGCCGGGCGCCGAGCGGGCCAAGTACCTGTTCCGGATCGCGCGCGTGGTGGCCGAGCGGGCCCGCGAGCTCGCGGTGCTGGAGACGCTCGACAACGGCAAGCCGATCCGCGAGTCCCGCGACGTGGACATCCCGACGGCGTCGGCGCACCTGTTCCACCACGCGGGCTGGGCCGACAAGCTCGGCTACGCGGGCCTCGGGCCGGACCCGCGCCCGCTCGGCGTGGTCGGGGCCGTCATCCCGTGGAACTTCCCGCTGCTCATGGCCGCGTGGAAGATCGGCCCGGCGCTCGCGTGCGGCAACACGGTCGTGCTCAAGCCGGCCGAGACCACCCCGCTCACCGCCCTCGTGCTCGCCGAGATCGCCGCCGAGGCCGGGCTGCCGCCCGGGGTGCTCAACGTGCTGCCCGGCGCGGGCGACGTCGGTGCGGCGGTGGTGGGCCACGACGGCCTGGACAAGGTGGCGTTCACCGGCTCCACCGAGGTCGGCAAGCAGATCCAGCGCCGCCTGGCGGGCACCGGCTGCAGGCTCACCCTCGAGCTGGGCGGCAAGGCGGCCAACATCGTCTACGACGACGCCCCGCTCGACCAGGCGGTGGACGGCGTCGTCGACGGCATCTTCTTCAACCAGGGCCACGTCTGCTGCGCCGGGTCGCGCCTGCTCGTGCAGGAGTCGATCGAGCAGGAGTTCATGGAGCTGTTGCGCGCGCGGATCGAGACCCTGCGCGTCGGCGACCCGCTGGACAAGAACACCGACGTCGGCGCGATCAACTCCCGCCCGCAGCTCGACCGGATCGTCGACCTCGCCGCGGCCGGCGACGCCGAGGGCGCCCAGCGCTGGACGAGCTCCTGCCCGCTGCCCGAGCGCGGCCTGTTCTTCCCGCCCACGGTCTTCACCGGGGTGGAGCAGACGATGCGGGTGGCCCGGGAGGAGATCTTCGGGCCGGTGCTGTCGGTGCTGACGTTCCGCACGCCGCACGAGGCGGTCGCCAAGGCCAACAACACCCCCTACGGCCTGTCGGCCGGCATCTGGACCGAGAAGGGCTCCAAGGCGCTGTGGACCGCGCAGCGCGTGCGGGCCGGGGTGGTGTGGAGCAACACCTTCAACCGCTTCGACCCCACCGCCCCGTTCGGCGGGTACCGGGAGAGCGGGTTCGGCCGCGAGGGCGGCCGGATCGGGCTCGAGGCCTACCTCGACGCCTGAGCGCGCGCCCGGGCCGGTCAGTCGATCGTCCGGAGCCGGCCGTCCCACCCGTCGGCCACCAGCCCGGGCAGCAGCTCGGCGAGCTGGAGCGGGTAGACGGTCTCGGTCGTCGCCGCCAGCTCCTCGGCGCTCCACCAGCGGTGGCCGCGCACGGTCCGGGCCTCCAGCTCGGTGAAGCCCGCCGTGTCGACGTCCGCCACGTCGGTCAGCGCGGCGACGAAGAACCACTCGTCGCTGTCGTACTCCACGCCCTCGAACGTGAAGCGGACGCGGCGCAGCCACACCGGCCCCACCAGCCGGTCCGCGGGAAGCAGCAGGCCCGTCTCCTCGCGCAGCTCCCGCCGCGCCCCGGCGCGCAGCTCCTCGCCCGGTTCCAGCCCGCCGCCCGCGGTGAACCAGAACGTCTCGTCGGGCACGTGCGGGTCGAACCCCTCGAACAGCAGCAGCCGCTGCGCGGGGTCGAGCAGCAGCACGCGCGCGGCCACCCGCGCGCCCGGGCGGCAGGCCGGATCGACGAGCGGTTCCCCCACCCGCCCGACGCTACGCTCGTGATGCAGGTCACACCCGGATCCGTCGAGAGGGCGTGCCCAGCTCCGTCCCACTCCCACAACCGCCCGGACGAGGAGGAGGACGAGATGGACCGCGCGGACGTCATGAAGGTGGTGGACGAGCCGATCTCCCGCCGGCTGCTGATGTCGGACGTCCCGGCCCGGCTGGCCTACACGGCGTTGGACGGGGACCCACGGGTCGTGCCGATCGGGTTCTGGTGGAACGGCGAGGAGCTGGTGATCTGCACCGCCCCGGCGGCGGCGAAGGTGCGGGCGCTGCAGCAGAACCCGCGCGTGGCAATCACGATCGACCACCTGCTGCCGTGGCCGCCGCGCGTGCTGCTGATCCGCGGCTCGGCGCGCGTCGAGCTCGTGGAGGGCGTGCCGGAGGAGTACATCGAGGGCAGCCGCAAGGCGCTGCCCGCCGAGGTGTTCGACGACTGGGAGACCCAGGTGCGCGGGCTCTACGACCGGATGGTGCGCATCAGGATCACCCCGGACTGGGCGAAGCTGCTGGATTTCGAGACCACGCTGCCGAAGGCGGTCGAGGACCTGATCCGCGAGAAGATGGCCCGGAGGTGATCGCGATGACGCGCTACATGGTGCTGAGCAAGCACGACGATGGGCTCGGCGTCCCGCCGATGTCCGAGTGGGACCCCGACGACGTCACCGCGCACCTCGACTACCTCCGCGCGCTCAACGCGGAGCTGATCGACAGCGGCGAGTTGGTGGAGCTGCAGGTGCTCACCGGGCCCGAGCTCGCCCGGATCGTCGTGTCCGACGGCGGCCCGCCCGTGGTCACCGACGGGCCGTTCCCGGAGGCCAAGGAGCTGCTCGCCGGGTACCAGATGATCGACGTCGAGTCGGAGGAGCGCGCGATCGAGATCGCCGCGAAGGTGTCGGCCGCGCCCGGTCCGGGTGGGGTCCCGCTGCGGCAGCGGATCGAGCTGCGCGCGGTGATGACCGACCTGCCCGGCGTCGAGCTGTGACCCCACCGGCGACGGTGCCCGAGGACCTGCTGCGCGAGCTGGCGCCGCAGGTCCTCGGCATCGTCGTCCGCCACACCGGCGACTTCGACGCCGCCGAGGACGCCGTCCAGGAGGCGCTGCTGGCGGCCGCCCGCACGTGGCCGGAGGACGGGCTTCCCGACAACCCGCGGGCCTGGCTCGTGCAGACCGCCGTGCGGCGGTTCACCGACGCCTACCGGTCCGAGCGGTCGCGGCGTCGCCGGGAGGAGGCCGTCTTCCGGCGGGAGGTGCCCGGCGCCGAGGCCGCGGACCGCGACGACACGCTCGTGCTGCTGTTCCTGTGCTGCCACCCCGCCCTGTCGACGGGGTCGGCGATCGCGCTCACCCTGCGCGCGGTCGGCGGGCTCACCACCGCGGAGATCGCGAAGGCGTTCCTCGTGCCGGAGGCGACGATGGCGCAGCGGATCGGCCGCGCCAAGCAGCGGATCCGGGCCTCGGGGATCCCGTTCGCGACGCCGGCGCCGGAGGAGTTCGGGCCGCGGCTGCAGTCGGTGCTGCACGTGCTGTACCTGATGTTCAACGAGGGCTACGCGAGCACGTCGGGCGCGGACCTGCACCGGGTGGACCTGTCGAACGAGGCGATCCGGCTCACGCGCGCCGTGCACGCGCTGCTGCCCGAGCACGCCGAGGTGGCCGGGCTGCTGGCGCTGATGCTGCTCACCGACGCCCGCCGCCCCGCCCGCACCGGCCCGGCCGGGGAGCTCGTGCCGCTCGCCGAGCAGGACCGCACGCTCTGGGACCGTGCCGCGATCGCGGAGGGGACGCGGCTCATCGCCACGGCGATGTCGCGGGGCGCGGTGGGCGAGTACCAGCTGCAGGCCGCGATCGCCGCGCTGCACGACGGCACCGCCCGCGCCGAGGACACCGACTGGACCCAGATCCTCGGCCTGTACGGGCTGCTGGAGCGGATCACCGACAACCCGGTGGTCGCGCTGAACGCCGCCGTCGCCGAGGCGATGGTGCACGGGCCCGCCGCGGGCCTCGCCCGGCTCGAACCGCTGGAGGCCCGGCTGGCGGGCAGCCACCGCCTCGACGCCGTGCGCGGGCACCTGCGCGAGATGCTCGGCGAGGCGCAGGCCGCGGCCGAGCACTACCGCAGGGCCGCCGCCCGCACCACGAGCGTCCCGGAGCGGGAGTACCTGCTGACGAAGGCCGCGCGACTGGGGTCACAGCTGCGGCGCGGCTGACTGCGTAGTTCCGCGGATCCGACGGGCGCCCCGGGCCGCGACCCTGATCCACATGACCGACGCGCTCACGACCCCGCGGACCGCGGCGGAGCTCGCCGCCGCCACCCCGGCCGGCCGGGATCGGTACGCCGACCTGCTGCGGCTCTACTCCATCGGCATGGTCGTGCTCGGCCACTGGGTCGTCGCGCTGCTCACGGTGCACGGCGCCGGCTCGGTCACCACCTCGCTGCCGCTCGCGCTCTCGACCTGGGTGTGGCAGGTGATGGGGCTGTTCTTCTTCGTCGGCGGGTTCGCGCACGCCCGGGCGCTGAACAAGCCGAACGCGGGGCACCGGCCGCGCACCGCCGACTTCGCGCGGGCGCGGGCGTACCGGCTGCTGCCACCCGCGCTGGTGCTGCTCGCGGTCTGGTCGGTGCTCGCGCTGCTGATGCACGCCGCCGGGCTCACCGACGGCGTGTTCGCGGTCGGCCTCCAGCTGATCACCATCCCGCTGTGGTTCCTCGGCGTGTACCTGGTGATCGTGCTGGCCGCCCCGGCGATGATGCGGCTGCACCTGCGGTACGGGACGTGGCCGGTGGTGGCCGCGCTCGCGGTGGCCGTCGCGGCCGTGGACGCGGTCCGGCTGGCCACGGGCGTGATGCAGATCGGCCTTGCGAACCTGCTCTTCGTCTGGCTGGCGGTGCACCAGCTCGGGTTCGGCTACGCCGACGGCACGCTGCTGCGCGGCGGGCGCCGGACGGCGGGCCTGCTCGCGGCCGGCGGGCTGGCCGGGGCGGCGCTGCTGGTCTTCGGCACCTCCGCCTACCCCGTGCTCATGGTCGGGCTGCCCGGCAACGAGGTCTCCAACACCGCGCCGCCCACCCTCGCGCTGCTCGCGCAGAGCTTCTTCCTGGTCGGCACCGCGCTGCTGCTGCGCGGGGCGGGCACCGCGCTGGTGGCCCGGCCCAAGGCGTGGTTCGCGGTGGCCACCGGCAACTCGATGATCATGACCGTGTTCTGCTGGCACCTCACCGCCTGCTACCTCGTGCAGGGCGCCCTGCTGGTGGCCGGCGTGGAGCTCCCGGCCGCCGACACCCCGCTGTGGTTCGCGGCGCTGGCCGGGTGGCTGGCCGCCTGCTCGCTGGCCTGCGCCGGGTTGGTCGCGCTGTTCGTCCGGTTCGAGCGGTCGGCGGGCGCGCCCGGGGCCGGGCCGGTGAGCACCCGGGCCACCGTCGCCGGGGTGCTCGCCGCCGCGGCGGGGATGTACGCGGTGTCGCAGGCCGGGCTCGACGGGCTCGTCACCGCCCACGGCCTGCCGGGCGCCGGGGTGGCGCCGCTCGTGCTGGTCGCCGCGGGCGCGTGGGCGCTGCGCAGGCGGAACCCGGTCACCTGACTGATTCGAGGGCCGGGCCCGCGCTCCTAGCGTCGATCACGTCCGATCGACGAGAGGAGCACACCCCATGGACGAGACGCCGCTGCGGCTGGTCGTCATCATCGCGAGCACCCGGGAGGGCCGCTTCGGCCCGACGGTGGGCAACTGGTTCGCCGAGCAGGCCCGCGGGCGGGCCGACCTGGACGTCGACGTGCTGGACCTGGCCGAGTTCGCCCTGCCGGACCGGCTCACGGCGTACGGGTCACCCCCGCCCGAGGCGGTGACCGCCGTGACGCCCCGGCTGGCTGCCGCCGACGCGTTCGTGATCGTGACGCCGGAGTACAACCACAGCTACCCGGCCTCGCTCAAGACGCTGATCGACTGGCACTTCACCGAGTGGCAGGCGAAGCCGGTGGCGTTCGTGTCGTACGGCGGGCTGGCAGGCGGGCTGCGGGCCGTGGAGCACCTGCGCGGCGTCCTCGCCGAGCTGCACGCGGTGACGGTGCGCGACACCGTCAGCTTCCACCAGGCGTGGGAGAGGTTCGGCCCGGATTCCCGGCCGGTGGACCCGGCCGAGTGCACCACGGCCGCGAAGACGATGCTCGACCAGCTCGTCTGGTGGGCACGTGCCCTGCGCGAAGCGCGGACCGCACGCCCGTACGTCGCCGCTTGACCTGTACCTCACTTCAACTCCTAGCGTCGCTGCCCGACGCGCAACCCAGGAGGTAGAACGATCATGGTCAGCACCGGAGCGGCGACGACACCCCAGCGCACGAGATGGGCGCCGGTGGCCGCGCTCGGGCTGGCGATGCTGGTGGTCACGTCCGAGATGACCATCCCGGCGGTGACGCTGCCCGGTATCGGCGCCGACCTCGACGTCTCCCCGTCGGCCACGGCGTGGGTGCTCTTGGCCTACGCGCTCCCGATGGCCGCCCTCGCGATCCCGGCGGGGCGCTGGGCCGACGGGGCGGACGTGCGGGCGGCGTTCGCGCTGTCGATGGTGGGCGTCGTCGCCGCGAGCCTGGTCGTGGGCCTGGCCCCGGCGTTCTGGCTCGTCGTGCTCGGCCGGCTGGTGCAGGGCGCGGCGGGCGCGCTGACCATCGCCGCCTACATGCCGATCATCACGACCAGCGTGCTGCCCGCCCAGCGCGGCCGCGCGATCGGGTTCGTCATCACGATCATGACGGTGGGCGCGATGGCGGGCGTCCCGCTCGGGGGCCTCATCGCCGACCTCTGGGGGTGGCGCGCGGTGTTCCTGATCAAGTTGCCGCTGGTGATCGCGGTGCTGTGGGTGGGCCTGCGCACGGTCCCGCGCATCCCCGACCGGGGGCTGCCCCGGCCGGGCGGGGCCTTCCTGCGCGAGACGCTGCTCCTGGGCGGGGCCGTGACGCTGCTCCTGCTCACCTTCGAGGAGGTCGACGGCCGCCCGGTCCTCGCGGCCGCGCTGGCGGCGGGCGCCATCGCGCTGGCGGCGTGGTGGTCCCGGCTGGCTGCGTCCCGCCCGGTGATCGCGATCATGCGCGACCCGGCGTTCGGGGCCACCCTCGTCTCCCTGCTCATGGTCACGTTCACCGGCGGGCTGGTCGCGTTCCTGCTGCCCTACTACATGTCGAGCGTGCTGCACGCGGGCCCCGACGCCACGGGCCTGGCCCTGCTGTTCTTCGTCGGGGCGATGGCGCCGCTGTCGGCCGCGGCGGGCGCGCTCGCCGACCGGTTCGGCAACCGCGCGCTCGCGGTGGCGGGCAGCGCGGTGAGCCTGGTCGGGATGCTGCTGGTGCTGACGCTCGACGAGGCCTCCGGCCTGCCCGACATCGCCTGGCGGCTGGTCGTGCTCGGCATCGGCGCCGCGCTCTACAACCCCGCGATCAACGCCTCGATGCTCGCCGCCGCCCCGGCGGGCTCGGAGGGCGTCGCGGGCGGCGCGGGCATGACCGTCCGCACGATCGGGATGACCGTGGCCCCGGCGGCGGCCGCCCTCGCCTGGACCGTCGCGGGCGGCGGCATGGCGGGCTTCCACGCCGGCGGGATCATGATCACCGCGGCGGTGGCCGTCGGGCTGCTGGTCCTGCTCGTCCCGGTGCGGCGGCCGTGATCCCGGTGCCGGAAGCGGCGCCGCTGTGCGGCCGCGGCGCCGAGCTGGAGGTCGTGGACCGGCTCCTGGCGGACGCCCGCGCCGGGCGCAGCGGCGCCCTGGTGGTGCGCGGCGAGGCGGGGATCGGCAAGTCGGCGCTCCTGTTGCACGCGGCGCGGCGCGCGAGCGGCATGCGCGTGCTGTACCAGGTCGGCGTCGAGACCGAGGTGGAGCTGCCGTACGCGACGCTGCACGCGCTGTTCGCCGAGCACGGCGACGCGCTCGAGCGGCTCCCCGAGGTGCAGGCGGGCGCGCTGCGCGTCGCGCTCGGGCTGGCCGCGGGCCCGCCCCCGGGCCGGTTCCTCGTCGGGCTCGCGGTGCTCGGCCTGCTCGCCGAGCTGGCCACCGAGCAGCCGGTGCTGTGCGTGATCGACGACGCCCACTGGGTCGACCGCGCGTCCGCCCAGGCACTGCTGTTCGCCGCGCGCAGGCTGGGCAACGAGCCGGTCGTGCTGCTGTTCGCGGCGCGCAGCGGGCTCGCCCCCGACTTCCCGGCCCCGGGCATCGCCGAGCTCGACCTCCCCCGGCTGGACGACGCGAGCGCCAGGGAGCTGCTGGACACCGAGGCCGGCGACCTGCCCCGGCCGGTGCGCGACCAGCTGCTGCGCGAGGCCGCGGGCAACCCGCTCGCCCTGCGCGAGCTGCCGTCGGCCCACCGCGCGGGCCGGACCCCGGTGTACCCGCTCGGCCCGCCCGACGCCGGCCGCGGCGGGTTCGCCCCGACCCGCAGCCCCGTCGAGCAGGAGTTCGCGGCGCGCATCGCCGCCCTCCCGGAGGCCGCCCGCACCGCGCTCCTCGTCGCCGCCGCCGACGGCACGTGCGACATGCGCGTGGTGCTCGACGCCGCCGAGCGGCTCGGCGCCGACACCGCCGACGTCGAGGTGCTGGAGCGGGAACGGCTGCTGATGTTCACCGACGGGTGCATGAGGTTCCACCACCCGCTGATCCGGACGGCGGCCTACGGCACCGCGACCATGGCCGCCAAGCGGGCCGCGCACCAGGCGCTCGCCGACGTGCTGGACGGGCGGGGCGAGGAGGACCGGCGCAACTGGCACCTCGCCGCGTCCAGCCTCGGCCCGGACGAGGCGGTGGCCGCGGCGCTGGAGGAGAGCGCGCTGCGGGCCCGCGACCGGGGCAGCCACGAGGCGGTGGCCGCGGCCTTCGAGCGGGCCGCGGCGCTCACCCCGCCCGGACCGGACCGCGGGCGCCGGATGGTGGCCGCCGCGGAGGCGGCGAGCGAGGCGGGGCGGCTCGAGTGGGCCGCCGGGCTCGCCGACCGCGCCGCGGCCGGCAGCGACGACCCGCAGCTGCGGGCGCGGCTCGCCGTCGTGCGGGCCCACCTCGCCGAGGCGGACGGCGACGTCGAGCAGGCCCACCGGCTGCTGCTCGAGGCCGCCGGTCCGGCCGCAGGCGCAGCGCCGGACGTGGCGGGGGACATGCTGCTCTGGGCGGTCGAGGCCGCCTGGACGGCCCGCGACCGCCGGATGGTGCTCGAGGTGGACGACCTCGCGCGCGAGCTGGCGCTGCCGGCCACCGACCACGTCCGCGCGTACGCGATGCTCGCCGCGGCCCAGCTCACCGACGACCCGGACGCCGAGCTGCCGTCGGCGTCCACCGCGCTCGCCATGATGGGCCGCTGCCACGGCAACGGCGATCCGCGCGCGACCGCGAGCCTCGCCACCTGGTACCTGGTGGCGGGCGACGACACCACCGCGCTCGCCGTCGCCGCGGCCGCCGAGCGGGAGGCCCGCGCGACCGGCGCGCTCGGCACGCTGCCCGCCGTGCTCGCCGCGCTCGCGACGAGCCGCTGGTACCTCGGCCACTGGCGCGACGCCGCCGCGGCGGCCACCGACGGGCTGTCCATCGCGCGCGACGTCGGGCAGCTGCAAGTCGTCGACCAGCTCGTGGGCACCCTGGCCAACCTCGCCGCGGCGCACGGGGACGAGGCGCAGGTCGCCGCCGTCCTCGACGAGCTGGCCGGGCGCCCGACGGCGCGCTCGGCCGAGCTCGTCGGAGCGGCCCGCGGCCTGCTCGACCTCGGGCTGGGCCGGTTCGACGCCGCGGCGGACCGGCTCGCGGAGACGGCCGCGGCCTCCCGCGGGTGGTGGCGCGGCCTGCCCGACCTCGTCGAGGCGGCGGCCAGGGCCGGGCGCGGCACCGACGCCCGGCGCGCGGCCGACCGGTTCACCCGCTGGGCCGAGCACACCGGCCAGCCGTGGGCGCGGGCCGTCGCGCTGCGCGGGCAGGCGATCGTCGCCTCCGGCGAGGACGCGGGCGACCGCTTCGCCGAGGCCGCCGCCCAGCACCGGGTGGACGGCACGCACCCGTTCGAGCGCGCCCGCACCGACCTCCTGCACGGCGAGTGGCTGCGGCGGGCGCGGCGGCGCAGCGAGGCGCGCGGACCGCTGCGGGCCGCGGCCGACACCTTCGAGGAGCTGGGCGCCGGGCCGTGGGCGGAACGGGCGCGCGCCGAGCTGCGGGCGACCGGCGAGACCCGTTCCGCCGGCCTCGCCCCCGACCAGCTCGCCGAGCTCACCCCGCAGGAGCTGCAGGTCGTGCGGCTCGCCGCGGCGGGGTTGTCGAACCGGGAAATCGCGGCGCAGCTGTTCCTGTCGCCGCGCACCGTCGGCTACCACCTCTACAAGGCGTTCCCGAAGCTCGGGGTGGCATCGCGGGCGCAACTGGCGAAGCTGGGAGGGCTGTCGTAGGGCCTCCCGGCGGTTCCGCGGAGCCTGCTCTCCCGCCCGAGATGTCGGACCCGGGTGGGATTCTCACCTCGATCCAGGCAAGGAGGTATCCCCATGTCCGGCGCCTCGTTCCCTTCCCCACCCCTTTCGAAGCCCTGAGCGATCACCAGGTCGAGACCGGGGCTGCTCGGTATCGCCGGTCATGTCGCGCCGCCCCGGACGCCCGAAGGAGGCGCCGACATCCCCCGCCGGCCCGCGCCCAGGCGTAGCCTGCGCCTCGTGACGACCACCGACCGGCTCGCCGTCGCCAAGACCTACAAGCTCTACCTCGGCGGCGCGTTCCCGCGCTCGGAGTCGGGCCGCAGCTACCCGGTCACCGCGGCCGACGGCCGGCTGCTCGCCCACGCCGCGCTCGCCTCGCGCAAGGACGTGCGGGACGCGGTGAGCGCCGCCCGGTCCGCCTTCCCCGGCTGGTCCGGCGCCACGGCCTACAACCGCGGGCAGGTGCTGTACCGGGTCGCGGAGATGCTGCAGGCGCGCCGCGCCGGGTTCGTCGACGACGTGGTGGCCGCCGAGGGCGTGCGGAAGGGGCAGGCGGCGACGCTGGTGGACACCGCGATCGACCGCTGGGTCTGGTACGCCGGGTGGACCGACAAGATCGCGTCCGTGCTCGGGTCGGTGAACCCGGTGGCGGGGCCGCTGGTCAACTGGTCGACGCCCGAGCCAACGGGCGTGGTGGGGGTGCTGGCGCCGCAGAGGTCGTCGCTGCTCGGGCTGGTCGACGTGCTCGCGCCGGTGCTCGCGACGGGCTGCACCGCGGTCGTCGTCGCCTCCGAGGCCCGGCCGCTGCCCGCGGTGGAACTGGGCGAGGTGCTCGCCACCTCCGACGTGCCCGGCGGCGTCGCCAACATCCTCACCGGTCGCACCGCCGAGCTCGCGCCGTGGCTCGCCTCGCACGGCGAGGTGCAGGCCCTCGACCTGGTGGGCGCCCCCGAGGAGCTGGCCGCCGAGCTCGAGCGCGCCGCGGCCGACGGGGTCAAGCGGGTGCTCCCGCGCCCGGCCGCCGAGCCCGACCCGACCCGCGAGCCGGACCTCACTCGGCTGCGCGCTTGGTCCGAGATCAAGACGGTGTGGCACCCCGTCGGGCGCTGACCGGCCGCTCTCCTAGGCTTTCGCACCGTGGCCAGCGACATCGTCCCGATCCAGCTCTCGCTCACGGCCGGTGACCTCGTCACCCTGTGGGCGCCGCGGTGGCGCGAGGACGGCGAGGAGTGGGAGGCCTTCCTCGGCGACGACGACGCGTTGTACGCCTTCCCGGAGGTCACCCAGCTCGCGGCGTTCGTCCGCACGGCCACGCAGCACGACCTGATCGACCACCCGTCCTGGTCGGTCGTGCCGGACCTCACCGTGGCGGAGCTGACCCCCGACGACACGCGCCGCTACGACATCGTCGGCGTGCCCGAGCTCGTCGCCGAGGACCCCGACACCTGGACGGTCGGCGAGCTCGCCGAGATCACCGAGATGGTCCGGTCGATCGCCGAGGTCTGCGAGCTGACCTCGGTCACGGACGTGCTCGCCGCCGCCCCCGCGTTCGGCCTGCTGCGCCAGGGCACGCTGCCCTTCTCGGGGCGGGAGGGCCAGCGGCTGTGGACGCAGATGGTCGAGACGATCGCGGAGCGGTGGGACGAGGTCATCGACGCGCTCGACGACATCGTCGCCACCCCCGAGGTCGACGCCGCGGCGCTCGCGGCCGCCGAGAAGGAGGTCGCGATCGTCGACGAGGCCGACGAGCCGACCGTCACCGAGGCGGACGAGGACGGCACCGCCGACGAGCGGGAGGAGGACGAGCTCGGCTTCTGGGAGGAGGTCGGGATCGACCCCATCCGGATCACCACCCGGGACGGCGACCACTACACGCTGCGCTGCTACATCGACGACAAGGCCGTCTTCCTCGGCGCGGACGGGCGGATCGACGTCTTCCGCAGCGAGCGGGCGCTGGCCCGCTGGCTCGCCGAGGAGGGCGCCGCCGGGCACGACCTGGAGACCGCATCCACCTGGCCCGAGGTCGTCGAGCGGGCCGGGGTGGGCGAGCTGGACGTGCAGGTCGACGACCTGAACGCCTACGACCTCACCGGGCTGCCCGACGACCTGCTCGAGGGCCCGCTCGCCGTCGACCCCTCCCAGCTGGAGCTGGCCACCGAGCTGCTGCTCGACGTCGGCGACTGGGCGGGCGACGACGAGGCCCGCAACGCGCTGCGCGAGTCGGAGCCGCTCGGGTGGCTCGTCTCCTACGTCACCAAGCCCGACCCGACCCGGCTCGCCCCGAGCCCGCCGTTCGACGCGGAGGCGGCCCGGTTCCGCGAGCTGATCGAGGACGTCGTCAACCGCTTCCGGGTGCACTGATCACTTCCGGCCGAGGCCGGCCTCGCGGGCCAGCAGGCCCAGCTGGGTGCGGTTGGTGAACCCGAGCTTGTCCAGCGCGTTGGACACGTAGCCCTTCACCGTCGCCTCGGTCAGGTGCAGCCGCCGCGCCACCTCGGCGTTCGAGCACCCCTCGCCGAGCAGGGCCACGACGTCGCGCTCCCGGTCGGTCAGCCGGGCCAGCCGGGCGGCCGCCCTGCGCCGGGCGACCTGCTCGTCGCCCACCCGGTCGACGAGGCTGCGGGCCGCCGACCGCGACATCACCGCATGGCCCTGCGCGGCCACCCGCACCAGCGCGGCCAGCTCCTCGGGCGGGGTGGACTTGAGCAGGTATCCGGCCGCGCCCGCGGCGAGCGCGCGGTGCACGTGCTCGTCGCCGTCGAACGTGGTGAGCGCGACGACGTGCGGCGCGTTCGGGAGCTGGACGATCCGGGCGGTTGCGGCGATCCCGTCCACCCCGGGCATCCGCAGGTCCATCAGCACCACGTCCGGCTCGTGCAGCACGACGGCCTCCACCGCCTCGGCCCCGTCGGACGCGGTGGCGACCACTTCGACCCCGTCCGCGGCGCCGAGGATGGTGCGCAGGTGCGCGCACACCATCGGCTCGTCGTCGACGACCAGCACGCGGACGGTCACTCCTCCTCCTTCACCGGTCGACCGGCAGCACCGCGCGGACGGCGAAACCGCCGTCGGTGCGGGGGCCGGCGTCCAGGGTCCCACCGATGATCGACACCCGTTCCCGCAGCCCGCGCAGCCCGCTGCCGGAACCGGTCGGGGCGAGCGCCGGGTCCGCGGTGGCGGCCGTGTTGGTGACGGCCACGGTCACCTCGTCCGGGCCGTAGCGCACGTCGACGTCCACCCGCCCGCCCGGCGCGTGCTTGTGCACGTTGGTCAGCGCCTCCTGCACGACGCGGTGCGCCGTGCGCAGCACCGCGGGCGGCACGGAGCCCGCGTCACCCGCGCAGTCCAGCCGCACGTCCACCCCGGCGGCGGCCGAGGCGTCGACGAGCTCGCGCAGGTCGGCCTGCGGGGCGCGCGGCCCCACCTGCGGCGACTCCCCCTTCCGCTGCCCGCCGAGCACCCCGACGAGCTCGCGCAGCTCGTCGAGCGCCTGCATCCCCGCCTCGCGCAGGCCCGCGGCCGCCCGGCGCGTGTCCTCGTCGGCCGCGGTCACCTCGATCGCGCCGGCCTGCAGCACCATCAGGCTCACCCGGTGGGTGACGACGTCGTGCATCTCGGCGGCGAGGCGCGCCCGTTCCTCGGCGCGGGCCTGCTCGGCGAGCAGCCGCTGCTCCCGGTCGGTGCGCTCGGCCCGCTCCCGCAGGCTCGCCATCAGGTTCCGCCGCGCCGCGACGTAGCGGCCGAGCAGCGCGGGGAACGCGGTGATCAGCAGGCCGACCGACACCGTGAGCCACGACGGGTCCCACGGCCGCGTCGCAAGCAGCGTGAGCGCGCCGACGAGCACCCACGTCGACGGCCGGTTGCGCACCTGGACGACGACGTTGACCACGACCGGGGTCACGGACATCGACAGCGGGTCCCCGGAGAGCGTGGGGGTGGCCACGAGCAGGCCGGGGCTCACCAGCTCGCTCACCTGGAGCGCGACCGTGCCCGCGATCGCCACCCAGGTGACCAGCAGCGGTGCGCGCAGGATCGCGAGCACCGACAGGTCGACCACGAGCCGCAGCACGAGCCCCGCGTACGGACCCGCGGGGCCGCTCGTCCGCGACCCGAGCACGGTGTAGAGGACGTCGAGGCCCGCGAAGAACAGCACGGCGCCGACCAGGAGGGCGATCGCCCCGGTCGAGTGGTCTCGCGGCTTGGTCGGCTGGGCCACGCGCCCACGGTAACCGGGCGCCGACCTGCGGTATCACCGTCGTCGATCGGGTGGTGCACCTACTTCCGGAGGGTGCACCACCCCCGCCCGCGGCTGGTCGCGGAGGCCGCGAGCGGGTGTCATCTCGATCGTGACGACCGTGACGTTGAAACCCGTGCCGCCGACCCGAGCCGTCGCCCCCTTCGCCCGGGGGCCGGTGCTGGCCATCGCGGCGGTCGTGGCGGTGGCGCAGGCGGTCGCGGGCTTCCGCGGCACCAGCTACTGGTTCGACGAGGTGTACATGCTGGCCATCGGCCGCCACCACCTCGACTGGGGCTCGGCCGACCAGCCGCCGCTCACACCGCTGCTCGCCGCGCTGATGGACGCGATCGCACCCGGCTCGATCCCGGCGCTGCGGCTGCCCGCGGTGCTCGCCACCGCCGGCGCGGTCGTGGTCGCCGCGCTGGTCGCCCGCGAGCTCGGCGGCGACCGGCGCGCCCAGGTCCTGACCGCGGGCGCGCAGGCCACGGCGCTGTGGACGACGCTCGCCGGGCACTGGCTCACCCCGTACGTGCTCGAGCCGGTCCAGTGGCTGCTGTTGTGCTGGCTGCTGTTGCGCTGGATCAGGGTGCGCGACGACCGGCTCCTGCTCGCGCTGGGCGCCGTCGCCGGGATCGCCGCCCAGACCAAGTTCCAGGTGCTGCTGCTGGCCGCGGTCCTCCTCGCCGCCGTCGCGGTGTGCGGACCGCGGGAGCTCCTGCGCAGGCCGATGCTGTGGGCGGGCGCGGGCATCGGGGCGCTGATCGCGGCGCCCACCCTCGTCTGGCAGGCGGTGAACGGCTGGCCGCAGCTGCAGATGTCCTCCGTCGTGGCCGCGGAGGCCGACGCGCTGTACGGCGGCCGGACCGGCGTCGCCCTCACGCTCGTCATCTGCGCGGGTGTCGCGGGGACCGCGCTGCTGCTGTACGGCCTGTGGGTGCTGCTGCGGGCCGAGGAGATGCGCCCCTACCGCTTCCTCGCGGTGACCTTCCTCGTGCTGTACGCGCTCTTCGTCGTGGCGCCCGGCCGGCCGTACTACCTGGGCGGGCTGTACGGCGTCATCGTCGCGGCGGGCGCGCTCGACCTGCAGCGCCGCCGGGAGGCCGGGCGGACGCGCCTGCGCTGGGCGGCCTGGCCCGCCTACGCGCTGAGCGCCGCGGTGGCGGGCGGGTTGCTGGTGTTCACCGCGACCACGATCACCTCGACGTCGAACGACATGGGCGAGGCGATCGCGCGGCGCGCCGCCGCGGCGTACCACGCGCTCCCGGCCGATGCCCGCGGGCGCACGGCGCTGGTGGGCGACTCCTACATCGTCGCGGCCTACCTGGACGGCTACTCGGTGCGCTACGACCTTCCGCAGGCCTACAGCGGCAACCGCGGGTACGGCTGGTTCCCGCCCCCGCCGGAGGAGCAGACCGACGCGCTCTTCGTGGGCCGCGACCCCGCCGCGCTGCGGCCGTTCTTCTCCGACGTGCGTCTCGTGGTCGACGAGGGGCCGGACCAGAAGGTGTGGCTGTGCACCGGCCGGACGGAGCCGTGGGAACGGCTGTGGCCGCAGCTGCGCACGCTCACCGTCGGGTGACGAATTTAGGCAAGGCTAACATCACCCGCGTGAAGCTGATCCGCACGATCGCGCTCGGCGCGTTGCTGGCCCTCGTCCCCGCCTGCGGCGCCGCGCCGGAGCGCCCACCGGAACAGGCACCGTTCCGCGTCATCACCCACGCGATGGGCGAGACCGCGATCCCGGCCGAGCCGAAACGGGTGGTCGCGCTCGACCAGAGCTTCGTCGACGCGGTGCTGTCGCTGGAGACGGAGGTCGTCGGCTACACGACCTACCGTGCGATCACCGACGGGCTCCCGGACTACCTCGGGCCGCTCGCCGAGACGCACGCGGACGAGGCCGTCTCCGTCGGCAAGCTGGAGGAGCCCAGCCTCGAGCAGATCGCCGCGCTGGAGCCGGACCTCATCGTGTCGGCGAAGGTCCGGCACGAGGCGCTGTACGGGCAGCTGTCCCGGATCGCGCCCACGGTCTTCAGCGAGACCACCGGCGCGATCTGGAAGGACAACCTCCGCCTCATGGGCCAGGCGCTCGGCAAGGAGGAGCTCGCCGAGGCCCGGATCGCCGAGTACGAGCAGCGCGCGGCCGCGATCGGCCGCGACATCGCCGCGGCGAACGGCGGCGCGCTGCCGACGATCTCGGTCGTGCGGTTCGCCGGCGAGGACACGGTGCGCCTCTACGGGGAGAAGTCGTACTCCGGGGTCGTGCTGTCCGACGTCGGGTTCCCCCGCCCCGAGGGCCAGCCCACCTCGGACGCGATCGCCGTCGACATCGCGCAGGAGAACATCCTCGACCTCGATGCCGACCACATCTTCATCGCGACCTACCCCGACGCGACCACCGACGGGCCGAAGGCGCAGTTCCTCGCCAACCCGTTGTGGAGCCGGCTCACCGGCGTGCAGCACGAGGTCAGCGACCTGACCTGGATGAGCGCCGTGGGCCTGCAGGGCGCGCACGCGATGCTCGACGACGTCGCCCGGATCTTCTCGGTGCCGCCGTCGCGGCCGTGAGCGCCGCCGGGCTACGCCATGAGCGCGGCGTAGCCCGGCTTGATCACGTCGTTGATCAGCGCGAGCCGCTCGTCGAAGCCGATGAACGCGCTCTTCATCGCGTTCACGGTGAACCACTGCAGCTCGGCCCAGCCGTAACCGAACGTGTTGACGAGGGCGGCCAGCTCGCTCGTCATCGACACGTCCGACATCAGCCGGTTGTCGGTGTTGACGGTGACCCGGAAGCGCAGCTCGGTCAGCAACCCGATCGGGTGGTCGGCCAGCGATTTCGCCGCGCCCGTGTGAACGTTCGACGTCGGGCACATTTCGAGCGGTATCCGCTTGTCCCGCACATAGGCGGCGAGCAGACCCAATCGGGGGGTTCCGTCGGCACCGAGCGTGATGTCGTCGACGATGCGCACGCCGTGCCCCAACCGGTCGGCGCCGCACCACTGCAACGCCTCCCAAATCGACGGCAGGCCGAACGCCTCACCCGCGTGGATGGTGAAATGCGCGTTCTGCTGGCGCAGGTACTCGAACGCGTCGAGGTGGCGCGTGGGCGGGAATCCGGCCTCGGCCCCGGCGATGTCGAACCCGACGACCCCGAGGTCGCGGTAGCGCACCGCGAGCTCGGCGATCTCGCGCGAGCGGGCGGCGTGCCGCATGGCCGTGAGCAGGCAGCCCACCCGGATCCGCCGCCCGCGCTCCGCCGCGCGCGCCGTGCCCACCCGGAACCCCTCGAGGACGGCCTCCACCACGGCGTCGAGCTCGAGGCCCTGCTCCACGTGCAGCTCGGGGGCGAACCGCACCTCCGCGTAGACCACGCCGTCGGCCGCGAGGTCCTCCGCGCACTCCGCCGCGACGCGGACGAGCGCCTCCTCGGTCTGCATCACCCCGACCGTGTGCCCGAACGTCTCGAGGTAGCGCTCCAGCGACCCGGAATGCGACGCGGCGCGGAACCACCCGCCCAGCTCCTCCGGGTCCGTCGACGGCAGGCCGCGATAACCGGCGGCGTCGGCGAGCTCGATGACCGTCGCCGGCCTCAGCCCGCCGTCCAGGTGGTCGTGCAGGAGCACCTTCGGGGCATCGCGGATGGTGTCGACGGTGAGCGGCGCTGGCACTCCGCCACGCTAGAACACGCCGCCCACCTCGTCGTATTCGGGCGATAATCGCTACTCCACACGGGGCAAGAGGCCTCCGATCGGGGAGCCGCGGACGGGTGATCCACCACGGTCGCTACCCTCAATGCGCACCACCCGATGTCCGGCTCAGAGGAAGCTCCCCGCCGCCATGAGCAATGACTCCACGCTCTCGTTCGACCGCATGCGCGGCATGTTGATGCGCGCTGCGGAGATCCGCGACAGCGAGCAGCAGCAGATCTTCGACTCCCTGGACGAGATCCACGCCAGGCTCGCGGCGCTCGACGCTCTGGGCACGGTGCGCAAGCGGCTCACCGAGCTCCCCGACCGCACCGAGGTCAGCGTCCTCGCCGAGCGCCTCGACGAGACCGTCGCGAAGCTCGACGCGCAGGAAGCCTCGATCGCGTCCGTCCTGCGTGCGGTCGAGGCGATGCCGGACAAGATGGCGAAGCCGATCGCGCAGCTCGACGGCCGCCTCGACGGGATGGCGGGCCGCCTCGAGGGCGTCTCCGGCCGGATGGACGGGCTCGACGACCGGCTCGGCGGCCTCCACAAGCGCCTCGACGACCTCGACAGCCGCCTCGACCGGCACGAGATGCGCCTCGACGCCATGCCGTCGTCGGTGGGGACGCCGATCCGGGAGCGCGTCGACGGGATCGAGCGGTTGGTGCGCGAGCAGCTCGACAACGCGATCCGCTCGGTCGACGAGTCCAACGAGGGCATGCGCAACCTGCTCGGCGACACCAGCGTCGGCCTGCACCGCAGGCTGGAGGACCTGGCCGCGCGGCCCGCGGTCGACCCGACGGACTCGCTGAACAGCCTCGAGAAGCGCCTCGAGGCCCTCGCGGCCCGGCTCGACGCCATCGAGGAGAGCATGTCCGGGCGCATCGGAAGCCTCGGCGGCACCCTCGACGAGAAGCTCGGCAAGCTCGACGCCGCGATCGTCGAGCGGCCCGACACCGACTCGCTGCGCTCGCTCGTCGAGCGCGCCAACGCCGAGTCGGAGCGCCGCCACGCGGGCCAGCTGGACGAGGCCATGGCCACGTTCGCCGAGCTCATCCTCGGCCGCGGCCCGTCGGTGCACCAGATGCCGCCGCCCCCGCCCCGGCAGACCCCGCGGCGCAACCGCAGCAAGGTCACGGTGAAGAGCCCGAACGGGGCCTCCGCGCACGACACGGTCACCGACGACCCCGACGTCTGACCGCACTCACACCGCGACTCACCTGCACTCCGAGCGCGACTCGCGGAAAGGGGCGAAGCCCCCGCCCGCGAGTCGCGGTGTGAGTGCGCGCGAGTCGCACTGTGAGTGCGCGCGAGTCGCGGGCTGGGTGCCCTGCTCAGGGCCGGATCGCGTCCATGAGGAGCGGCGGGCGCGCGGCGGGCTCGTCGGAGATCACCACGCCCCCGGCGAGGGCCGCGCGAGCGCCGTCGACCGCCTGCGGCGTGTCGGTGTGCAGCTCCAGCAGCGGCTGCCCCGCCTCCACCTCGGCTCCGACGTCCACGAGCAGGCGCACGCCCGCGGCCGCCTGCACCGCGTCCTCCTTGCGCGCCCGCCCGGCCCCGAGCCGCCAGCCCGCCACCCCGACCGCGTAGGCGTCCAGCCGGGCGAGCACCCCCGACCGCTCGGCCACCAGCTCCTCGACGTGCGAGGCCGTCGGCAGCGGCGCGGACGGGTCACCGCCCTGCGCGGCGATCATCCGCTCCCACACCTCGTACGCCTGGCCGGACGCGAGCACCTGCGCCGGGTCGACACCGGTGATGCCGGCGAGCGCGAGCATCTCGCGGGCCAGCGCCACCGTGAGCTCCACGACGTCCGCAGGCCCGCCACCGCGCAGCACCTCGACGGCCTCGGCCACCTCCAGCGCGTTGCCGACGGCCCGCCCGAGCGGCACGGACATGTCGGTGAGCAGGGCCGTGGTCGCGAGGCCGTGCGCCGACCCGATCGCGACCATCGTCTCGGCGAGCTCGCGAGCCCGCTCCGGTGTCTTCATGAACGCCCCCGAGCCGACCTTGACGTCGAGCACCAGCCCGTCGGTCCCCTCGGCGATCTTCTTGCTCATGATCGAGCTCGCGATCAGCGGGATCGACTCGACGGTGCCGGTGACGTCGCGCAGTGCGTAGAGCTTGCGGTCGGCCGGGGCGAGCGTCGGGGTGGTCGCGCAGACCACCGCGCCGACGTCGGCGAGCTGCGTGGCGATCTCCTCCTGCGTGAGGCAGGCGCGCCAGCCGGGGATCGCCTCCAGCTTGTCCAGCGTGCCGCCGGTGTGCCCGAGCCCGCGCCCGGACAGCTGCGGCACCGCGGCGCCGCAGGCGGCCACGAGCGGGGCGAGCGGGAGGGTGATCTTGTCGCCGACGCCCCCGGTGGAGTGCTTGTCCACCAGCGGGCGCCCGACGTCGCCGAAGGAGAGCACCTCACCGGAGTCGATCATGGCCTGGGTCCAGCGCGCGATCTCGCCGGCGTCCATCCCGTTGAGCAGGATCGCCATCGCGAGCGCGGCCATCTGCTCGTCGGCGACGTCGCCGCGCGTGTGGGCGGCGACGACCCAGTCGATCTGCTCGTCGGTCAGGCGGTGCCCGTCCCGCTTGCTGTGGATCACCTCGAC
Source organism: Pseudonocardia sp. (assembly GCF_035305885.1). Classification (GTDB taxonomy): domain Bacteria; phylum Actinomycetota; class Actinomycetes; order Mycobacteriales; family Pseudonocardiaceae; genus Pseudonocardia. The sequence goes on along the minus strand of NZ_DATGOP010000003.1, from coordinate 25,221 downwards.
GGCGTGCATGGGCCCAACCTATGACCCCGGCAGCGGTCGGACCCGCCTGCGGCGCACCGCCGCCGCGCCGCCCGCGAGCTCCAGGGCCGCGAGCAGCGTGCGCCGCGCCGACTCGACCCGGTCGGCGCCGAGCCGCTCGGCCAGCTCCCCGACCAGCTCGGCCCGGATCTCCCGGGCGTCCCGCACGGCGGCGTGCCCGCGCTCGGTGAGCTCGACGCGGCGCACCCGCCGGTCGCCGGCGTCGGTGCGGTAGCGGACGTAGCCCGCGGCGTTCAGCTCGGCCGCCGTCTTCGACACCGCCTGCTGCGAGACCCCCAGGCGCTCGGCCAGCGCGCCGATGCTGACCGGGCCCTCGACGAGGTGCTGGAACAGGTAGCCGTGCGCCACCCGCAGCGCGGTGTGGCCGCGCGCGTGCAGCCGGTCGAGCGTGCGCTCGGTGAGCGCGAGCCCGGCGAGCTGAGCCACCACGGCGAAGTCGAGCTGGTCGTCCGGTACCGGCACGCCCCAACCCTACAACCGCGGTTGACAACCAAAGTTGCACAACTATGGTTGTTGATATGGACACACCGGTCGCGCGGTTCGTCGCCATCGCGCACGAGATCGTCTGGTGCACGCTCGCCACCGTCGACGCGGCGGGCAGGCCGCGCTCCCGGGTGGTCCACCCGGTCTGGGAGGAGCGGCCGGACGGCGGGCTGGTCGGGTGGCTCACCACCCGCTCGGGCACGCCGAAGGTGCGCCACATCGCCACCACCCCGTACGTCTCCTGCTCCTACTGGTGGCAGCGGCACGATGTCGCCGTCGCCGAGTGCCGCGCGGACGCCGTCACCGAACCCGAGGAGAAGGAGCGGGCGTGGGCGGTACTGGCCGCGACGCCGGCGCCCGCCGGGTTCGACCCGGCGACGATCTGGCCGTCGGGCCCGCGCGACCCGGGCTTCACGCTGGTCCGCATGCGCCCGTGGCTGCTGCGGTTCGCCCGGGCCGAGGAGCTCGCGGCGGGTGGGGCGCCCGAGGTGCACCGGCTCGACGGCGCCGCCGCGCCGGCCGCCGGCTGACCTACGGCAGGTCCGCGGGACCGAACGCGTCGGGGAGCACCTCGGACAGCGGCAGCACGCCCCGCGGGGTGTCCAGCAGGCAGTCCGGGCCGCCGAACTCGTAGAGCACCTGGCGACACCGCCCGCACGGCATGAGCAGCTCGCCGGTGCCGGAGCGGCAGGCGACGGCGACGAACCGGCCGCCGCCGGTGAGGCGCAACTGCCCGGCCATCGTGCACTCGGCGCACAGCCCCAGCCCGTAGGAGGCGTTCTCGACGTTGCACCCGGTCACGACGCGCCCGTCGTCGCACAGCGCGGCCGCACCGACGTGCAGGCGCGAGTACGGCGCGTAGGCCGACGCGGCCGCCGCGATCGCGGCCGAGCGCAGGGCGGGCCAGTCGGGCTCGGTCACCCCGTCAGTCACCTTCGCCCCGCCGGTACTCCACGCCGATCGCCGCAGGCGGCCGCAGCCGCTGCGACGCGACCGCGAGGACGAGCAGCGTCACCAGCTGCGGCGCGTACAGGGCGAACTCGCGCGGCACCTCGGGGATCACCCAGTACACGACGTAGACCACCGCGCCCGCGCCCAGCGCGACGATCGCGGACCGCCAGTGCCGCCGCGACGCCCAGAACAGCGCCACGACCACCGCGAGGATCGACGTGGCGTACAGCAGCGCGTGCACGGCCTCGCCCCCGGCGCGCAGCTGCACGCCGTCGACGTAGCCGAACAGGGCCGAGCCCGCGAGGAGGCCACCGGGCCGCCAGTTGCCGAAGATCATGGCAGCGAGCCCGATGTACCCGCGGCCGCCGGTCTGGCCCTCCAGGTAGCCGAGCTGCCCCGGGTTGAGCGACAGCGCCGCTCCCCCGAGCCCGGCGAACCCGCCGGAGACGATCACCGCGATGTACTTGTAGGTGAACACCTTGACGCCGAGTGACTCGGCCGCAACCGGGTTCTCCCCGCACGAGCGCAGCCGCAACCCGAACCGCGTGCGCCACAGCACGTAGTAGCTCACCGGCACGAGCAGGAACCCGAGCACGACGAGCGGGGTGAGGCCGGAGACGAGGCCGCCGAGCAGCCCGGCCGCGTCCGACAGCAGCACGCGCTGCTGGCCCTCCGCCGCCGCCAGCCAGTCGGCGAACGGCTGGATGGAGAACGTCTCGAAGCCCTCGATGCGCGGCGACTGCCGCGGGTTCTGCGAGAGCGGCACGAACACCAGCTGCGCCAGGTACTGCGTGACGCCCATCCCGAGCAGCGTGATCGCGACGCCGGAGACGATGTGGTTGACGCCGAAGGTCACCGTGGCGATGGCGTGCAGCACGCCGCCGAGCGCCCCGAACACGAGCCCGCCGACGACCGCCGCCCACGGCCCCCAGTAGAACCCGGCCCACGCCGCGCCCCAGGTGCCGAGGATCATCATGCCCTCGAGGCCGATGTTGATGATCCCCGAGCGCTCGGACCACAGCCCGCCGAGCGCCGCGAACAGGATCGGCAGCAGCAGCCGGACGGCGGCCTGCGTGGTGCCGCTCGAGGTGAGCTGGTACTGGCCGGTGAGCGTCGTGGTGATCGACAGGATCCCGATCCCGATCGCCACGACGAGCGCGGAGCGCGCCCAGCCCGGCATCCGTCGGCCGCCCCGGGTCTCGGCCGGGGTGGCCTGCACCGTGTCGACCGCGGTCACGACGCCACCTCCGCCGGAGCGCCGGTCGACGCCGCCCGCAGCTGCGCCGCGACCCGCCGCTGCTCGGCCGCGAGCTCGTAGCGGCGGACGATCTCGTAGGCGACGATCACCGAGAGCACGGTCGACCCCTGCATGATCAGCACGATCTCCCGCGGCACCCCGATGTTGTCCAGGGCCAGCGCCGACTTGTCCAGGAAGGCCCACAGCAGGGCGCCGACCGCGATCCCGACCGGGTGGTTGCGCCCGAGCAGGGCCACCGCGATGCCGGTGAAGCCGTAACCCGCGGGCGAGGTCAGCGTGTAGGCGTGGTCGCGGCCGAGCAGCTCGGGCAGGCCGATGAGCCCGGCCATCGCGCCCGAGAGCAGCAGGGCCACGATCACCATCCGGCGCGCGTCCACCCCGCCCGCCGCGGCCGCGGTGGGCGACTCGCCCGACGCCTTCAGCTCGAACCCGAACCGGGTGCGGTTGAGCATGAACCCGTACGCCAGCCCGAGCGCGGCGGCGACGAACACCATCCCGAACAGCGTGCCGGACGCCCCGAACGAGATGCCCGGGAAGTGGCCGGTCGGCTCGATCGGGGTGGTGGAGATGTTGTTGCCGCGCAGCACGCCGAACCCGTCGGTGCTGATCAGGTAGGCGATCAGGCCGGTCGCGATGAAGTTCATCATGATCGACGCGATGACCTCGTGCACGCCGCGGTAGGCCTTCAGCAGCGCGGGCACCGACGCCCACAGCGCGCCCACCGCCGCGCCGACCAGGATGATCACCAGCGTGTGCAGGACCGGCGGCAACGAGATCGACCCGCCGACGATCGCGGCGACGCACGCGGCCAGCCGGAACTGGCCCTCGACGCCGATGTTGAACAGCTTCATCTGGAAGCCGATGGCCACCGCGAGCCCGGCGATGTAGTAGATCGCCGCGCTGTTGACGATGTCGACGGCGGTCGTGCCCTCGCCGACCTCGGTGATCATCGCGGCCAGCGCGGTGAACGGGGAGTCGCCGTTGATCAGCAGCGCCACGGCGCACAGCAGGGCGGCGAAGACGACCGCCAGCACGGGCGGCAGGAGGACGGTGCGGAGGTGGGTCATGACGCCGCCCTCGCATCGGCGCCGGTCATCGCGGCCCCCAGCTCCTCGGGTGTGACGGTGGCCGGGTCGGCGTCGGCGACGAGCCGCCCGCGCAGCATCACCTTGATCGTGTCGGAGAGCCCGATCAGCTCGTCCAGGTCGGCGCTCACCAGGAGCACCGCGAGCCCGCGGGCCCGCGCGCGGCGCAGCACGTCCCAGATCCCGGCCTGCGCGCCGACGTCGACCCCGCGGGTCGGGTGGGCGGCGATGAGCAGCACGGGGTCGCCGGACAGTTCGCGGCCCACCACCAGCTTCTGCTGGTTGCCGCCGGAGAGCGCGGCCGCGGGCACGTCGACGCCCGGGGTGCGCACGTCGAACTCCTCGACGATCCGCTCGGTGTCACGCCGCGCCGCGGCCCGGTCGAGCACGCCGAGCAGCCCGCCCGAGGCCACCGGCTTGCGACTCTGGAAGCCGAGGATGCGGTTGGCCCACAGCGGCTGGGTGGCGAGCAGCCCGTGGCGGGTGCGGTCCTCGGGCACGTACCCGATGCCCGCCTCGCGGCGCTGGAGCGTGTGCGCCCGCGTGATGTCCTTGCCGGACAGCGTGATCGTGCCGCTGCTCGCCCGGCGCATGCCCATGATCGTCTCGACGAGCTCGGTCTGGCCGTTGCCCTCGACGCCCGCGATCCCGAGCACCTCCCCGGCGTGCACCACGAGGTCCACGCCGTCGAGCACCGGGCGACCGCCGCCCTCGGCCTCGAGGGTGAGCCCGGTGACGCGCAGGACCTCGCGGTCGGTGACCGTGGACTCCCGGGTCTCCGGGCTGGGCAGCTCGCTGCCGACCATCATCTCGGCGAGCTGGCGGGTGGTGACGGTCTTCGGGTCGGCGGTGCCGACGACCGTTCCGCGGCGGATGACCGTCACGGTGTCGGCGATCGCCCGCACCTCGTCGAGCTTGTGGGAGATGAAGACGAACGTGAAGCCGTCGTCGCGCATCGAGCGCAGCGTGGCGAACAGCTCGTCGACCTCCTGCGGCACCAGCACGGCGGTGGGCTCGTCCAGGATCACCGTGCGCGCGCCGCGGTAGAGCACCTTGATGATCTCGACGCGCTGCCGGTCGGCCACGCCGAGCCGTTCGACGAGCACGTCCGGCGCGGCCCGCAGCCCCACGATGCCGGAGAGCTCGGCGATCCGCTGCCGGGCCGCGGCACCCATCCCGTGCAGCGCCTCGGCGCCGAGCAGGATGTTCTCGGCAACGGTGAGGTTGTCGGCCAGCATGAAGTGCTGGTGCACCATGCCGATCCCGGCCTTGATCGCATCGGCGGGCGAGCGGAAGTGCACCACCTTCCCGTCGACGGAGATGGTGCCCTCGTCGGGCTGCTGCATCCCGTAGAGGATCTTCATGAGCGTCGACTTGCCCGCCCCGTTCTCCCCGCACAGGGCGTGCACCTCGCCGCGGCGCACCTTCAGGGAGATGTCGCTGTTGGCGACGACGCCGGGGAAGCGTTTCGTGATCCCCGCCAGTTCGACGGCGTACTCGCCGCGCGGTGGCGCGGTCTCGTCTTCGGCCATTCCCTCCAGCCTTCCGGGGACGTCCCCGGGGGTCCTCCCGGGGACGTACGGCACGGGGGCCGGGATCCGTGCGGACCCGGCCCCCGGTGGTGCCTCACGGGATGTGCCCCGCGTTACTGCCGCTCGCTGGGCACCGTGATCTCGCCGTTGATGATCGCGGCCTTGTAGGCGTCCAGTTGGTCGGTGATGTCATCGATCTTTCCGCCGGACGTGGAGTACCCGACGCCGTCGACGGAGAGGTCGAACGCCTCGGGCAGCGAGTCCGTGCTGCCGGCCGCCACCGCGTTGATGTAGTTGAACACCGCGACGTCGACCCGCTTCAGCATCGAGGTCATGATCACCTCGTTGACCGGCGGGGCGACGGTGTTGTACTGGTCGGAGTCGACGCCGATCGCGTACTTCGGCGCGTCGGGGCTGGTCGCGGCGTTCACGGCCTCGAACACGCCCTGGCCGGACGCGCCCGCCGCCTGGTAGACGATGTCGGCGCCCGCGTCGAGCTGGCCGCGCGCGACCTCGGTGCCGCGGGCGGAGTCGTTGAAGCCGGAGAAGTCGCCTGCGGGGCTGATGTAGTCGACGTCGACCTCGATGTCCGGGGCCACCGCCTTGGCGCCCGCCACGTAGCCCGCCTCGAACTTCTGGATCAGCGGCACGTCGACGCCGCCCACGAAGCCGATCTTGCACGTGGTGGTCTTGAGCGCCGCCGCGGCGCCGACGAGGAACGACCCCTGCTCCTCGGCGAACACCAGCGGGGTGACGTTGGGCAGCTCGACCGTCGCGTCGTCCACGATCGCGAACTGGACGTCCGGGTTCTCGGCCGCGACGATCTTCAGCGGCTCCGCGTACTTGAAGCCGACCGCGATGATCGGGTTGAAGCCGTCGGCCACGAGCTGGCGCAGGCGGGTGGCCGCCGCGTCCTCGCTCTCGTTCTCGGCCGCGGCGAGCTCGCGCGTGTTCTCCTGCAGCAGGCCGAGGTCGCTGATCGCCTTCTCCAGGCCTGCGGCCGCGGAGTCGTTGAACGACAGGTCACCGCGCCCGCCGATGTCGTAGGCGAGCCCGACGCGCAGCCCGCTGGCGTCGGCGTTGGGGACGATCGGGGCCGGTGTGGCGGCGCCGCCGCCCGCAGCGGCCGGGGCGGGGTTGCGGGTGCACTCGGTGCCGCCCGAACCCCCGCCGCCCTGCTGCGGGGTGCCGGTGTCGCGAGCGCAACCCGTCACCACCAGAGCGCTGGTCAGCACGGCGGCTGCCAGGACGAATCCTCGACTGATCCGCAAGGGAGACCTCTCCTGTTCCGGCCTGACCGACGGTGGGGAACCGTATCCGAGGCTCCCGGAGGTTCACATGCTGGACCGACGGGCGTGACCGAATCGTCGACTCCGGAGCGTGACCGGGTGACGTCGTCCCCCCATTGGAGTTGATCAGGCCGTTCTCGCCGGGCGCGGGCGGTCGAAACGCGCCTACATTCGTTGACGTGCGATGGGTCGCGGCGGTGGCGCTGGTGTGCGCACTGGCTTGCCCGACCGTCACGGTGGCGGATCCGCAGCCGGTGGCGGCCGTGACGGTCGGCTGTCCGGACCAGCAGGTCCCGCCCGGACCGCCCGTCGAGGAGGAGCAGGCGGATCCCCCGCCCGCCCCGCTGCCCTGGCCACCGGAGCCGGTCGGCGGGCCTCAGCTGGGCGCCTGCGGGCGGATCGGGCCGGACGGCGGGCCCGAGCTCACGGCCGAGTCGTGGGTGCTCGCCGACCTCGACACCGGCGCCGTGCTCGCCGCGCAAGCCCCGCACGCGCGGCACCGGCCCGCGTCCACGCTCAAGGTGCTCACCGCGCTCACCGCCATCCGGTCGCTGAACCCGGACCAGGTCGTCCAGGGCACGGCGGAGGACCAGGCGATCGAGGGCAGCAAGGCGGGCATCGGCCCCGGCGGGCAGTACACCGTGCGGCAGCTCCTGGCCGGGCTGCTGCTCAACTCCGGCAACGACACCGCGCAGGCGCTCGCCCGCGCGATGGGCGGCGACGCCGCCATGATCGCGAAGATGACCGAGATCGCCCGCGAGGTGGGCGCCCTCGACACCCGCCCCGCCACCCCGTCCGGCCTCGACGGGCCGGGCATGGCGTCCTCGGCCTACGACCTCGCCCTGCTGTTCCGGGTGGCCATGCGGGAGCCGTTGTTCGCCGAGACGATCCGGCTGCGGTCCATCCCGTTCCCCGGCTACGCCGACCACCCCGGGTTCGTCCTCTACAACAGCAGCAAGCTCCTCGCCAACTACGAGGCCGCGATCGGTGGCAAGACCGGCTTCACCCAGGCGGCCCGGCACACGCTCGTCGCCGCGGCCGAGCGGGACGGCAGGCGGCTGGTGATCGCGCTGATGCGGGGCGAGCAGTCGCCGGTGCCGATGTGGAAGCAGGGGATGCGCCTGCTCGAGTGGGGGTTCGAGCTGCCCGCGACGACCCCGGCCGTCGGCCACCTCGTGGACAGGGCGCCCGCCCCTCCCGAGCCGCCCGCGCCCCCGCCGGCCGCGGACCAGGCGGCGGCCCAGACCCTCGCCGTGCGGCCGGTGCCCCCGCTGCTGCCGCTCGGCCTGGGCGCGGTCGCGCTGGCCGGCATGGTCATCGGTGGCCTCGCCCTGCGCCGACGGCACTGACGGCGCGACTCGCCGACACCCAGAGCGCGACTCGCCTGCGCCCAGACCGCGACTCGCCGAGGCGACCCCGATGCCTCGGCGAGTCGGGGTGTGAATGTGCGCGAGTCGCGGTGTGAGCGCAGGCGAGTCGGGGTGCGGGTCCGCGCGGGTCAGGCGGGGTGCGGGGCCGGGACCGCGAACTCCCGCTCGGGGCTGTAGCGGGGGGCGCCGTCGGGGGCGTCGCCGAGGTAGAAGCGGGTGGCCATGGCGCGCCGCTCCAGGTCGACGACCGTGCGCCACAGCGTCCGGATCGGGTAGGGCGTGTCGGTGGAGGCGTCGACGCGGACCGCGTCGAGGGCCTCGCGCATCCGCTCGGCGGACAGGCCCGTGCCCGCCGACCGCTCGACGAGCGTCCGGTAGCGCTGGTAGGTCAGCAGGGTCTCCCCGGTGTCCTCGGGCAGGGCCGCGGGGTCGGGGTGGCGGTGCAGGGGGTGGTTGGTCATGCAGAGCGCGCCGCCGTCGGCCTCCACGACGTGCTCGTCGCCGCCCAGCCCGCGCTCCCACACGAACGCCGCCCCGCTCGGGTCCGCGACGAGGTAGTGGAGCCCGACGCCGAGGTCGTACTGCTTGGCGGAGAGCAGGGCGGCCTTCGCCTCCTCGGCGGTGCGGCAGGTGTCGAGCAGGAACCGCGGCAGCTGCCCGCTCGACACCCCGACCTGCGGGCCCGCGTCGACCGGCGTGCCCGCGTTCTCGGCGTCGGCCAGGTTCAGCGCGACGGCGAGGCCGTGCTCGTTGACCCCCTCCATGCACCCGTCGAGCTCGTTCATCGTGAGCACGGTGGTGGCGGGCCCGTCGTCGGGGACGCTGGTGATCACGTACGGGCGGGCGCTGAGCGGCCGCTCGTCGATCGGCGGGGCAGGCGCCCCGGCGAGCAGGGCGAACAGCTCCGTGGCGCCGGTGGTGAAGAAGTCGTAGTTGCGGCCGAGCACGGCGCGGCCGTCGACGGTGGCGGTGGGCGGGTAGAAGCTCGTCGAGCAGGCCGAGCCGAGCGGGATCCCGCCGGCCCCGTCGAGGTAGAACTCGTCGGTCTCCGGGTCGAGGCCCAGCGCGGCCGCCGCGCCGTGCATGCGCACGAGGTGCTGCGGCCAGTACCGGGTGAACCAGGCCCGGCGGGCCCTGGCCTTGACCGGGTCGGCGGGCGCGGGCGTCCAGCCGTAGGTGCGGCGCGCCTCGACGGCGAGCGCGCGCCCGATGTCGGCCTGGCTGCCGGACACCGTGATGTGGCGGACGGTCATGAAGTCGCCGCTGTCGCCCGCGACGGTCTCGACGGTGACGTGCATTCGTTCCTCCTGGTCAGGATGGGGTGGGTCGCCACATCGGCCACAGGGCCGGGCCGTCGGGCAGGTGGACGGGCGGGCCGTGGTCGCGAAAGCCGTGGCGCTGGTACAGGGCGCGGCTGCGTCGCGAGGTCGCCTCCAGGTAGGCGGGCAGCCCCTCGGCGTCGGCACGGGCGAGGCGCTCGCGCAGCAGCGCCCCGCCGAGCCCGCGGCCCTGCGCCTCGGGCCGGACACCGAGCAGCACCAGGTACAGGTGCGCGGCGCCGGTCGGGTGCCGGGCCCCGGTCAGCTCCAGGAACGCGCGGAGGCGGGCGAGCTCGTCCGGGATCGGCGGCGGGTCGTCGGCCGGCTCGGCGGCGCCGGGCAGCCAGACGGCGACCGCCGCCCCGTCCGCGGAGAGGGCGAGCTCGCCGTGGGCCGCCGAGGCGGCGACGAGCGGGCCGTACCCGACCTCCTCCGCCGCGCCGGCCAGGTCGCCCGGCAGCAGCCACCGCGTGAGCGGGTCGTCGGCGAAGGCCGCGGCGAGGACGTCGACCGCGGCCGCCGTGGTCGGCGTGCTGGACAGCATGCGTACACCGTAGATCTGGCGACGATTCGCCAGCGGAAATCGCAGTGCACCTCTTGTGCGCACTAGTACAGTTGCGGCGTGGACGAGCCGCCCTACCTCCGCATCGCCGCCGCCATCCGCCGCCGGATCGAGGCGGGCGAGCTGCGGCCGGGCGACCGCGTGCCGTCCACCCGGCAGGTGGTCCGCGACTTCGGCGTGGCGATGGCGACGGCGACCCGCGCGCTCGCCGCCCTGCGCGACGAGGGGCTCGTGGTCACGCGCCCCGGGTCGGGCACCGTCGTGCGCGCCCCGGACGCGCCGGCCCGGCGCCGCGCGCCGGAGAGGGAGCTCTCGACCGATCGGATCGTGGCCGCCGCGCTGGACGTGGCCGACGCCGAGGGCCTGGAGGCGCTCTCGATGCGCAGGCTGGCCGCGACGCTCGGGGTCGCCCCGATGTCGCTGTACCGGCACGTGGCCGGGCGCGACGCGCTGGAGGTGCTCCTCGTGCGCGAGGTGCTGCGGGCGCACCCGCTGCCCGAGCCGGGACCGCCGGGCTGGCGGGCGAAGCTGGAGCTGGTGAGCCGGGTGCAGTGGCAGGCCTACCGCGCCCACCCGTGGCTCCCCGAGCTGATCTCCGTGACGAGGCCGATGCTGGTGCCCGAGGCGATGGCGCACACCGAGTGGACGCTGCGCGCGCTCGCCGACCTCCCGCTGTCCGAGGCCGAGCGGCTCCGCGAGGCGCTCGCGCTACCCGCGATGGTGCGCGGCCTGGCCGCGAACCTCACCGCGGAGGCCCAGGCCGAGCGGGAGACCGGCCAGGACGTCGGCGAGTGGTGGGCCACCCTGGACGGTCAGGTGCGCGCGCTGCTGCGCTCGGGCCGCTTCCCCCAGCTGGCCGCGGTGCACGGCAGGCAGCTCGACGACCTGGACGCGGTGCTCGAGCACGCGCTGGCCCGCTACCTCGACGGGCTCGAGCTGCGCCTGCGCCGGGCGGGCGCTACCACCTCCGGCGCACCAGCCAGCCGGTGAGCGCGCCGGCGCCCAGCAGGCCGAGCGCGGTGGTGGCGGTCGGCCCCTTGCGCAGGACCACCTGCGTGTGCAGCACCGGCGGCTCGGGCACCGGCACCGGCTCCTCCTGCTCGTTCTCCCGCGCCGTGGCGGCCCAGGCCGTCACGAAGAGCACGAAGCGGGAGGCGAAGTACACGAAGACCAGCAGACCGAGGAACGAGCCGAACACCGCGCCGCTCGGCGAGGACGTCACGCTGGCCAGGTAGTAGGTCATGACGATCTTCAGGACCTCGAAGCCCACCGCGCCGAGCAGGGCGGCCTTGGCGGCGCTGCGCAGCGTGGCGTGCTCGCGGGGCAGCCGGGCGATGACCCACAGGAAGATCAGCCAGTTGGCGACGATGCCGAGCAGGAAGCCGAGCACGCCGAGCAGGAACAGGGCCCACCCCTCGTCGCCGAGCCCGACGAGCCCCAGCAGGACCTCCGCGAAACCGGCGACGAGACCGGTGATCGCGAACGACCCGACGAGCGCCAGCCCGAGCCCGCCGAGGGTGAGCAGGTCGAACAGGATCCGCTTCGGCATGGAGGGCGTGGCGGGCACCTGCGCCCACTGCTCCGACAGCGCCTCCCGCAGGTTCGACATCCACCCGATGCCGGAGTAGAGCGCGGCGAGCAGGCCCAGCAGGCCGACGGCGCCGCGCTGGTCGATCGCCTGCTGGATGATCTGCTCGACCATCGTGTTCAGCCCGGGCGGGACGTTCTCGGTGATGGCGGCCTGCAGCTCGGTGAGCAGCGCCGGGTTGAAGAACAGCACGTACCCGGCGGCGGCGAAGGCGATCATCATCAGCGGCACCAGCGACAGCACGCTGAAGAACGTGATCGCCGCCGCGTAGTGGTTGCCGTGCCGCTCGGTGTACCGGGTCGCCGCCCGCAGCAGGTGGTCGAGCCACTCGTGGCGCGCACGCAGCCGCTGGAGCATCGATGGCTTCTCGTCGGCTGGTGCGGCCACGGCCGTCATCCCCTCACGTCGGCGGCAGGAACCCGATCTTCTCGTGGACGACGGCCAGCGTCTCGCCTGCGACCTCGCGCGCCCGGGTGGCGCCCCGGGCGAGCACCCGGTCCAGCTCCGCCGGGTCGTCCCGGTAGGTACGTACCCGTTCCCGCAGGGGTTCGACGAACTGCGCCACCACTTCGGCCAGGTCCTTCTTCAGGTCGCCGTAGCCCTTGCCCGCGTAGTCGGCCTCGATCTCGGAGATCTTCCGGTCGGTGAGCGCCGAGTAGATCGTGAGCAGGTTGGAGATGCCGGGCTTGGCCTCCGGGTCGTAGCGGATCTCCCGCTCGGTGTCGGTGACCGCGGAGCGGATCTTCTTGGCGCTCACCTTGGGGTCGTCGAGCAGCTCGATGATCCCCGCGGGGCTGGAGGCCGACTTGCTCATCTTGGCCGTCGGGTCCTGCAGGTCCTGGATCTTCGCGATCCCGGGCGGGATGAACGCCTCCGGGACCGTGAACGCCCGGCCGAAGCGGCTGTTGAAGCGCTGGGCGAGGTCGCGGGTGAGCTCGAGGTGCTGGCGCTGGTCCTCGCCCACCGGCACGCCGTCGGCCTGGTAGAGCAGGATGTCGGCGGCCTGCAGGATCGGGTAGGTGAACAGGCCGACGGTGGCCCGGTCGGTGCCCTGGCGGGCGGCTTTGTCCTTGAACTGGGTCATCCGGCTCGCCTCGCCGAAGCCGGTGAGGCAGCCCAGCACCCACGCCAGCTGCGCGTGCTCGGGCACGTGGGACTGCACGAACAGCGTGCAGCGCTGCGGGTCGAGGCCGAGCGCCAGCAGCTGGGCGGCCGCGTTGCGCGTGCGGTCGGCGAGCACCTTCGGGTCGTGCTCGACCGTGATCGCGTGCAGGTCGGGGATGAAGTAGAACGCGTCGTACGAGTCCTGCATCGCCACCCACTGCCGGACCGCGCCGAGGTAGTTGCCCAGGTGGAACGAGTCAGCGGTCGGCTGGATGCCGGAGAGCACCCGCTGGCGGCGGTCGGTGGCGGCGGTCATGGCGACGATTCTGCAGCACCCGCCCGCCGGTCACTCCGGGGCGGTGCCGTCCTCGTCGGGCTCGTCGACCACCCGCTGCACCTGCACCGTGTAGTTGTCGAGGTCGATCGGCCCGAGCTGGTAGTGCTCCTGGCCGCTACCCGTCTCCGACTCCTCGTGCTTGATCTTCCGTCCCGGGAACATCTCGCCCAGCACACCCATGGCCGCCACGGTACGCGCCTCCGCCGGGACGACCGATGAGTTGCGTGACGAGGCCGCGGGAGCGGATCCGGCGCCGCGGCGGGGGTGCCGGGCGAGACCGGGGAGCTGGAGGTGGCACCGCGGTCACCCCGCTGCCGGGCCGTACCGGGCGCAACGCGTTCGAGGGCGAGCGCACGCCGCGCGTCTCCAGCGTGCTGCTGCAACCGGCTGTTCCGCCCGGACGACGCGATCCACCCGGTGCCCCGGCCGCGGCCACGCTGTGGGCAGCGCTCTCACGCGTCGAGGGCGACCACCGTCATCCCGGCTGGGGTGGGCCCGTCCATCGCGGCCAGCGCCGCCCCCGCCTCCTCGAGCGGGATCACCCTCCCCACCAGCGACGCCGGATCGATGCCCGCGGTCGCCACGAGGTCGAGCAGCGCGGCGTACTCGTGCGGGGCGATGCCGTGCGAGCCGTGCACCGACAGCTCCCAGGCCACCACCCGGTCCATCGGCAGCGGCGGCGTGGCGTCCGGGCCGAGCAGCAGGCCGACCTGCACGTGTCTGCCCCGGCGGCGCAACGACCGCACCGAGGCCACCGCGGTGTCGGGCGAACCCAGCGCGTCGACCGACACGTGCGCTCCCCCGCCGGTGATCCGGTGGATCTGGCCGGGGACGTCGGCGGCCGAGCCGTCGAGCACCACCTCGGCGCCGCGGTCGGCGGCCAGCGCGAGGGCGTCGGCGGCGACGTCGACGGCCACCACCCGCGCCCCGAGCGCCCGGCCGAGCAGCACGGCCGACAGCCCCACCCCGCCGCAGCCGTGCACGGCGAGCCACTCGCCCGCGCCGAGGCGGCCGTGCGCGGTGAGCGCCCGGTAGGCGGTGGCCACCCGGCAGCCGAGCCCGGCCGCCGCGACGAACGACATCCGATCGGGCAGCCGCACGAGGTTGAACTCCGCCGACCGCACGACCACCCGCTCGGCGAACGAGCCGTGGTGGGTGAACCCGGGCTGGGTCTGATCCGGGCACACCTGGGGGTCGCCCGCCCGGCAGTAGCCGCACGTCCCGCAGCCGCAGACGAACGGCGCGGTGACCCGGTCCCCCGGCCGCCACGACGTGACGTCCGCCCCGACCCGCGCGACGACGCCCGCGAACTCGTGGCCGGGCACGTGCGGCAGCGCGACCGGGTCGTGGCCGCGCCACGCGTGCCAGTCCGACCGGCACACCCCGGTCGCCCGGACGTCGAGCACCACCGCGTCCGGCGGGCACTCGGGCTCGGGCACCTCCTGCACCCGCAGCGGCCCGCCGACCTCGGTGTAGACGACCGCGCGCACTACGCGGGGGTGAGCGGCAGCAGCCGCGGCCCCGGCCGCTGCGCGGGCACGAGGCGTTCGACCGGCTCCCGGTAGGTGGTGCTGCGCTGGCGCACCGGCCGCCCGGCCGCCGCGGCGATCGCGGTCAGCTCGGCGACGGTGCGGGCCGAGCCGTTCTCCGAGCCCGCCATCCGGCTGATCGTCTCCTCCATGAGCGTGCCGCCCATGTCGTCGGCGCCGCCGCGGAGGATCTCGGCGGCGAGGTCGTCGCCGAGCTTCACCCACGAGCACTGGACGTGGTCGATCCGCCCGTGCAGGGCGAGCCGGGCGAACGCGTGCACGGCGCGGTTGTCGCGCACCGTCGGACCGGGCCGGGCGATGCCCGCCAGGTAGATCGGCGCATTGTGGTGCACGAACGGGAGCGGGACGAACTCGGTGAACCCGCCGGTCTCGTCCTGCAGCGCAGCGAGCGTGCGCAGGTGGCCGAGCCAGTGCCGCGGCTCGTCGACGTGGCCGTACATCATCGTGGACGACGACGGGATGCCGAGCCGGTGCGCGGTGCGCACCACCTCGAGCCACTGCGCGGCGGGCAACTTGCCCTTGGTGAGCACCCACCGCACCTCGTCGTCGAGGATCTCCGCCGCGGTGCCCGGGATGGAGCCGAGCCCGGCGTCGCGCAGCTCGGTGAGCCACTCCTCGATCGACACCCCGGCCTTCGCCGACGCCGACACGATCTCCATCGGCGAGAACGCGTGGACGTGCATGCCCGGCACGGCGGCCTTCACCGCGCGCACGAGGTCGGCGTAGAAGGTGACCGGCAGCTGCGGGTCGATCCCGCCCTGCATGCACACCTCGGTGGCCCCGGCCTCGGCCGCCTCCACGGCGCGGGCGGCGACCTCGTCGAGCGAGAGCCGGAACGCGTCGGCGTCGCGCTCGCGCTGCGCGAAGGCGCAGAACCGGCAGCCGACGTAGCAGACGTTCGAGAAGTTGATGTTGCGGTTGACGACGTAGGTGACCTCGTCGCCCACGACGTCGGCGCGCACGGCGTCGGCGAGGCGGGCGAGCTCGTCCAACGCGGGCCCCTCCGCGGTGAGCACGGCCATCGCCGCGGCCTCGTGCGCCGGGTCGAGCAGGGCGGCCGGGTTCGAGGCGGCCAGCGAGAGGCCGGCGCGGACGTCGCCGTCGAGGCGCTCCGGTGCCGAGCGCCGGGTGGCGGCGAGCTCCTCGGCCACGGCGTCCCAGTCGCCGTAGACCGACGCGAAGTCGCCGCGCCGGTCGCTCGTGCGGCCCTCCGTGTCGATCGCGGTGTTGAGGTCGGTGCGGCCGGTGGAGGCGAACCCGCCGTCCGGCTCCTGCCACGGCCTGCCGACCACCTCGGCCGACTCGTTGGCCAGCCCGGTCTCCGGGTCGGCGAGCGCGGCGACGTGCGCGGAGATCCGGGCGTCGATCCACGGCGCGCCGGCCAGCACGTACTTCGGGTAGACGGCGAGCCGCTCCCGGATCCGGAAGCCCGCGGCGGCCGACCGGGTGGCCAGCTCGTCGATCGCGGGCCACGGCATCTCCGGGCTCACGTGGTCGGCGGTGACCGGCGAGACGCCGCCCCAGTCGTCGATCCCGGCGCGCAGCATGAGCGCGAACTCGTCGCCGATCAGGTTCGGCGGCGCCTGGATGCGCATCTTCGGGCCGAGCACGAGCCGCGCGACGGCGATCGTGGCGGCGAGGTCGTGCAGGTCGGCGTCCGGGTCGTTGGCCATCGCCGTGCCCGGCTTGGCCCGGAAGTTCTGAATGATCACTTCCTGGATGTGGCCGTGCGCCCGGGCGACCGCGCGGATCGCGAACAGCGACTCGGCCCGCTCGGTGCGGGTCTCGCCGATCCCGATCAGGATCCCGGTGGTGTAGGGGACGCCCACCCGCCCGGCGTCGGTGATCGCGCGGAGTCGGACGGCGGGCTCCTTGTCCGGGCTGCCGTAGTGCGGGCCGCCGCGCTCGCTCCACAGCCGCTCGGCCGTGGTCTCGAGCATCATCCCCATGCTCGCGGCCACCGGCTTGAGCCGGGTCAGCTCCTCCCACGACATGACGCCGGGGTTGAGGTGCGGCAGCAGACCGGTCTCCTCGAGCACGGCGATCGCGCAGGCCCGCACGTAGTCCAGCGTGGAGGAGTAGCCGCGCTCCTCCAGCCACTCGCGGGCCGCGGGCCAGCGGTCCTCCGGCCGGTCGCCGAGGGTGAACAGCGCCTCCTTGCACCCGGCGGCCGCGCCCGCCCGCGCGATCTCGAGCACCTCGTCCCGCTCCAGGTAGGCGGCCGGGAGCCGGTGCGGGACCGTGGCGAACGTGCAGTAGTGGCAGCGGTCGCGGCACAGCCGGGTGAGCGGGATGAACACGTTCTTCGAGTACGTGACGACGCCCGGGCGGCCCTCGGCCACCAGGCCGGCGTCGCGCACCCGGGATGCCACCGCGAGCAGCTCGTCGAGGGCGTCGCCGCGCGCGGCCAGCAGCACCGACGCCTCGGCGACGTCCAGGGTCACGCCGTCGCGGGCGCGCCGGAGCGCTCGACGGAGGGCGGCATCGGACGGCGCGGGCTCGCGGGGCACCTCGACCATGGGGTGAACAGTAGGTCGGCACGGGCGGGCGGGTCGACCTGCTCGGCGCCGCTACAGATCACAGCGCCGGACGGGAATAGACGCGGGTCAGGGCAGGACGGCCGAGATCTTCGCGACCAGCGCGTCGATCACGGTCGGGATGCTGAGCACGGTGCCCCACGTCCACGCGGCGGAGACCAGCGGGTCGTCGACGAACACCGAGCGGCCCTCCCGCACGACCTCCAACCGCGAGTACAGCGGGGCCCGTTCGATGTCCGCGCGTGCCTGCGGCTCGAAGCCGGTGTTCCACAGCAGCAGGTCGCGGTCGAGCAGCCCCATCTGCTCGTCGCTGATCGTGGCCCCGTCCAGGTCGCCAGCCAGCTCGCCGATCTCCGGCGGGATCACGAACCCGAGCGCGGTGACCAGCTGCGAGCGCTGGTCTCTGGGCGAGCGGACGAACGTCTGGCCGGCACCGACCCGCTCCGCAACCACCGCGGTGCGCCCCTCGAATTGCGGGTTCGCCTCGGCCGCCGCCTCGAGTTGCGCGTTGACCTCGGCGATCATCCGCTCGGCCCGGTCCGGGACGCCGAGGGCGCGGCCGGCGAGGCGGGTGTACTCGTCCCACGGCGCGCCCCACTCCGGGTAGCCGGCGGGCGGCGCGACCGTGGGCGCGATCCGCGACAGCGTCTGGTACTGGGTGTCGTCCATCGACGTGTAGAGCCCGATGATCAGGTCCGGGGAGAGCGCGGCGATCTCCTCGTACCGGTACTCGGGCGTGCCGGTGAAGGCGCCCCGGTTCAGGACCGCGGGCCGGGCGTCACCGAGCTCGTCCTGCGCCCACGGCCAGGTGGCGTACGGGTGGTCGCCGTACCAGTCGGTGACCCCGACCGGCCGCACCCCCATCGCGAGCACCGGGTCCTGATCGCTGTAGCCGACCGTGACCACGCGCTGCGGCGGGCTCGGGATCTCGGTGACGCCCTTGCTGTGCTCGACCCGGACCGGGAACGCGCCCCCGGCGGCCGGTTGGGAGACGGGCGCCGCCGTGTCGCCACCGCCGCAGGCGGTGAGCAGGCCGAGCGCCCCGAGCGCGCCCGCGCCGGCGAGCAGGCGACGGCGGCTCACGTGGCCGAACGGACCGAACGGGTGGGCGGCAGGCACGTTGCCTCCTGACGATCTCCGGCGCGACGCGGTGAGGTTAGCCAGCCTCATCGTTCACGCCACGTCGGCCGGTTCACCCCCCGTGACCTCGACCAGCTCGGCGAAGGTCGTCGGGAAGACCGCATGCGGGATGCCCCCGGCGGCCCACACCTCGTCGTAGGCCTCCAGCGCCCTGTCGACGAGGGTCCGCAGCGGCTTCGGGTGCCCGACCGGGGCCACGCCGCCGATCGGCTGGCCGGTGGCGGCGCGGACGAAGTCGGGCGTCGCCCGCCGCACGCGCTGCACGCCGAGCAGGCGCGCCACCTTGGCGGTGTCGACGCGGTGCGCGCCGGAGGTCAGCACCAGCAGCGGTTCGCCGTCGGCGTCGAAGACCAGCGAGTTCGCGATCTGCCCGACCTCGACGCCGAGCGCCTCCGCCGCCGCGGCCGCGGTGGTGACGGCGTCGGGCAGCACCTGCAGGCGCGCCACCCGGGCGGGGTCGGCGCCACCCTTCTCCAGGGCGGCGACCACGAGTTCGACGTTGCGGTGGGTCGCGGTGCTCACTCCCGAATCAGACCACGGGCGTCATCCCGGTTTTGCGGGGGAGCGCGCCACGCACAGCACCTCGCGCTCGCCCGCGCCGAACGCCGCGCCGGTCGGGACCAGCGCCACGAGATCCGCCCGGTCGCCGACCGCCTCGGAGGCAGCGGGGCACGCGGCCGCCGCGATCCGGCCGAGCGCGTCCGGTCCGGGGAAGCGCTCGGCGTGCGGATCGACCGACGCCACGATCTCGCCGCCGTGCGGGCCTGCGCAGTCCGCCGGCCCCAGCACCGCGCCGGGGGCCGGAGCCGCGTCGAGGCAGGTGGCCGCCGCGCCCAGGCGCACGTCGCCGTCGGCCCCGTAGGTGAGCACCTCGACGCGCGGCTGGGCGAGTGCGAAGCCCGCGGCGAGGCCGGCGAGCAGGCCGACCGCGGCCGCCCCCGCGACCGGCCACCACCGGCGCCGGGCGCGGGCCCGGCTTCCCGCGTCGAGGGCCCGCACCACCTGCAGCGCGGTCGGCCGGTTGCGCGGTGCCGCCTCCAGCGACCCGGCGAGCGCGCTTCCGAGCGCGCCGGTCGCCACCCCGGGCGCGACGCCGTCGACCGGCGGCGTGCCGGTGAGCGCGACGTGCACGGTGGCGCCGAGGGCCCACACGTCCGACTCGGCGGTCGCCCGTCCGCCCTCGCGCAGCTCGGGGGCGAGGAGGTGCGGCCGGTGGCCGAGCGCGGCGGCGAGGCCCGCGGCCGCGAGGCGAACCCGGCCGTCCGGCCCGATGCGGACGGTGTGCGGGCCGACGTCGCCGTGCACGACCCCCGCGGAGTGCGCCGCGTGCAGCGCCGCGGCCAGCTGGCGCGCGACCCCGGTGGCGGCGCGCTCGTCGAGCGGGCCGTCGGCCGCGACGGTGTCGGCGATCGTCGGGGCGTCCACGAGCTCGGTGACGATGTGGTCGACGTCACCGTCGGCGACGACGTCGTGGACGGCGACGAACGCGGGGTGGCCGAGCCGCCCGGTGGCCCGCGCGACCCGCAGCAGCTCCTCCCGCGCGACCCGGCGCTCGTCGGGTCCGGGCGGGAGGTGCAGCTCGGCGACGGCGACCTCGCGGCCCGTCACCCGGTCGGCGGCGCGCCACCGCGCACCTGCGGCGTCGGGTGCGGCGGCGCCGAGCACGACGTAGCGCCCGCCGATCACCCGGGTGGGGCTGAGTCCGGTCATGGGGGGTCAGCGGCGTCGCGGGCGGGGTGTATCACGCGCTAGCAGTCCGAGCCCGGCAGGGGGGACAGGTACTGGTCGGCCGCCCACCGGCCGTCCTCCAACTCCCGGAACCCGTCGGTGACCACCCTCGTGGCGTCGACGCGCGTTCCGCGCGGCAGCGTGTCGACCAGCGCCGCGCCCTGGCTCGGGCCGCTGCGCACGTTCAGCTGGTCGGTCACGACCTCCACCTGGCAGCCGGTGGACCCGTTGGCCGCCGTGACCGACCCCAGCCCACCCCGGTCGATGATCGCGAGCAGTGCCAGCACCACGCCCGCGACGAAGACGAACGTCCACCCCTTGAAGGTGGAGGCCTCCAACTTGGGCACCGTGATCCTGGCCACGTCCATGCCTCCCCGAAAGCGTGTGGGAACACACCGTATCCGGGATGTGGCCTCGGGCGCCTCCCACGCGGCGCACGCGTCGTTCGGGATAGCGTGTCCCCGTCCGACCACCCGTCCCGAGGCAGGCCAAAGCAGAAGATGAAGGTCATCTACACCTACACCGACGAGGCGCCCGCGCTGGCCACGCATTCGTTCCTGCCGATCATCGAGGCGTACGCGGGCAAGGCGGGCGTGGAGGTCGAGACCCGCGACATCTCACTGGCGGGGCGCATCCTGGCCGCGTTCGACCTGGCGCCCGACGCGCTCGGCGAGCTCGGCGAGCTGGCCAAGACCCCGTCGGCCAACATCATCAAGCTGCCCAACATCAGCGCGTCGATCCCGCAGCTGAAGGCGGCGATCAAGGAGCTGCAGGCCGCCGGGTACGCGGTGCCGGACTACCCCGACGACCCGAAGACCGACGAGGAGCGGGCCGCGCGCGCGAAGTACGACGCGGTCAAGGGCAGCGCGGTCAACCCGGTGCTGCGCGAGGGCAACTCCGACCGCAGGGCGCCCGCGTCGGTGAAGAACTACGCGAAGAAGCACCCGCACTCGATGGGCGAGTGGTCGCGCGACTCGGCCTCGCACGTCGCGACGATGTCCGACGGCGACTTCCGGCACTCCGAGCGCTCGGTCACCATCGCCGAGCCGGGTGAGCTGCGCATCGAGCACGTGGGCACCGACGGCACCGTCACCGTGCTCAAGGAGTCGGTGCCGGTGCTGGCGGGCGAGGTGGTCGACGCCGCGGTCATGCGGGTGGACGCGCTGCGCGCGTTCCTCGCCGAGCAGGTCGCCGACGCCAGGGCCAAGGGCGTGCTGTTCTCGGTGCACCTCAAGGCCACGATGATGAAGGTCTCCGACCCGGTGCTGTTCGGGCACGCGGTGCAGACCTACTTCTCCGACGTCTTCGCCCGCTACGGCGACGACCTCGCGAGCGTGGGCGCCGACCCGGACGACGGCCTGGCGAGCATCCTCGCCGCGCTGGAGAAGCTCCCCGCCGAGAGGCGCGAGGAGATCGAGCGGGCGATCACCGAGACCTACGAGCGGGGTCCCGCGCTCGCGATGGTCGACTCCGACCGCGGCATCACCAACCTGCACGTGCCGAGCGACGTCATCATCGACGCATCGATGCCCGCGGCCATCCGCTCGTCCGGGAAGATGTGGAACGCGAAGGGCGAGCTGCAGGACGCGAAGTTCGTGATCCCCGACTCGTCCTACGCCGCGCTCTACGCCGAGACCGTCGCGTTCTGCAAGGAGCACGGCGCGTTCGACCCGACCACGATGGGCACGGTGCCCAACGTCGGCCTGATGGCGCAGAAGGCCGAGGAGTACGGCAGCCACGACAAGACGTTCGAGATCAGCGCGCCCGGCACCGTCCGCGTGGTCGACGCCTCGGGCGGCACGCTGCTCGAGCACGAGGTCGCCGCGGGCGACATCTGGCGGGCCTGCCAGACCAAGGACGCCCCGATCCGCAACTGGGTGCAGCTCGCGGTCTCGCGCGCCCGCGCCACGGGCTGGCCCGCGGTGTTCTGGCTCGACGAGACCCGAGCCCACGACGCGGAGCTGATCAAGAAGGTCCGGGTCTACCTCGCCGAGGAGGACACCGAGGGCCTGACGATCGAGATCCTCCCGGTGGCCGAGGCCACCCGCTACACCCTCGAGCGCGCCAAGCGCGGCGAGGACACGATCTCGGTCACCGGCAACGTCCTGCGCGACTACCTCACCGACCTCTTCCCGATCCTCGAGCTCGGCACCAGCGCGAAGATGCTCTCGATCGTGCCGCTGATGAACGGCGGCGGGCTGTTCGAGACCGGCGCGGGCGGGTCGGCGCCCAAGCACGTGCAGCAGGTGCTCAAGGAGAACCACCTGCGGTGGGACTCGCTCGGCGAGTTCCTGGCGCTGGCGGTGTCGCTGGAGTTCCTCGCCGAGAAGACCGGGAACCAGCGCGCCGCGGTGCTGGGCAAGACGCTGGACGAGGCCACGGGCACGCTGCTGGAGACCGGCAAGTCCCCGTCGCGGCGGGTCGGCGAGCTCGACAACCGCGGCAGCCACTTCTACCTCGCCCTCTACTGGGCGCAGGCCCTCGCGCGGCAGACCGAGGACGCCGAGCTCGCGGCCACGTTCGCCCCGCTCGCGGAGCGGCTCGCCGCGGACGAGGAGAAGATCGTCGCCGAGCTCAACGCGGTGCAGGGCAAGCCGGTCGACCTCGGCGGCTACTACTTCGTCGACAAGGCCAAGGCCGACGCGGTGATGCGCCCGAGCGCGACGTTCAACGCCGCCCTCGCTGAGTTCTGACCCACCGACGGCGCCCGGCCACCCCGGCCGGGCGCCGCTCAGGCGGCGGGCGGCAGCGCGTCGAACACCGCCTCCGCCTCGTCGCGGGCGAGGTACATGCGCCACGCCCGCTCGGCGATCACGTCCGGGTCGAGCGTGGGGAGCCGGGCTCCCCGCTCCGTCATGACCCGATGGATGTCGCCGCGCTCGACCAGCCCGCCGATGGTGAGCACGCCCGCGTGGACGCCGTGCTCGGCGAGCGCGGCGTGCAGGGTGAGCACGTACATGCGCAGGGCCGCCGACGCGGGAGCGAGCGTCCCCAGCGCCGGGAGCGGCCGCAGGCCGGCGAGCCCGCCGCCGAACAGCAGCGCGCCCCGGCCGCGCTCCAGCATCCGCGGCAGCACCGCCGCGACGGCGCCCGCCGCGGGTGTCACCACCGACTCGAACGGGGCGCGCACCTCGGCGGGGCCGGCTTGGGGCAGCGGGACGACGTCCGCCCCGGCGTCCGGGGTGGCGGGGCCGAAGTAGAGGGTGTCGATCGGCCCGAGGTCGGCGCCGATGCGCTCCACCACACCGGCCAGCTGCGCGGGGTCGGTGACGTCGGCGGCGTAGGTCCGCGCGTCGATCCCCTCTGCCGCGAGCGCGGCCCGGTAGCCGGGGTGGCGCCGCGCCGAGCGGGACACCAGCGCCACCGCGAACCCCTCCCGGCCGAACCGGTGCGCCATGGACATCCCGAGGCCGGGGCCCGCGCCGAGCACGGCGATCACGGAACTTGAGGACATGCTCAAGTTCTTACCGGTAACCTGAGGGCACCGTCAACTTCCGGGAGGACCATGGCCCTGCGCAAGGACGCCCAGCGCAACCGCGAGCGGCTCGTCGAGGCTGCCCGCGCCGTGTTCGCCGAGCGCGGCCTCGACGTCGCGCTCGACGAGATCGCGCGCCGGGCGGGGGTGAGCATCGGGACGCTCTACAACCGCTTCCCCACGCGCGCCGAGCTGGTGCGGGCCGTGTTCGCCGACCGCGCGGAGACCGTCGTGCGGATCACCGAGCACGCGCTGGGCATGGCCGACCCGTGGGCGGGCTTCGTCCACTTCGTCGAGCAGGTGTGCCGGATGCTGGCGGCCGACCGGGGCTACAACGACCTCGCGGCACGCGCCCTCCCGCAGGCCACCCCGCAGCACGCCCGCGGGCACGAGCTGATGACCCGGGTGGTCGAGCGGGCCCGGGAGGCCGGTGCGCTGCGCGCGGACTTCACGCTCTCCGACATGGCGTTCGTGATCTGGGCGATCACCCGCACCGTCGAGGCGACCGCCGGCGTCGAGCCCGACGCCTGGCGGCGCCACCTCGGCTTCATCCTCGACGGCCTGCGCGCCCCGGCCGCCCACCCGCTGCCGGTGCCGCCGCTCACCGAGGATCAGGTGGCCCGCGTGATGCGCGACTGCTGACCCGCCGCGGCCCACCGGAACACCAGCCACGAGAGCGCGATCAGCACGGCGGCGGCCGGGGCCAGCCCGCCCGTCCCGGCCTGTGCGAGCACCAGGCCGCCGATCCCGCCCGCGAGCGAGACGCCCAGGTAGGTCGCGGTCGTGGTCAGCGCGAGCGCCTGGCCCCCGGCCGGGCCGGCGAGCCCGAGCAGGCGCGCCTGGATCGCGGGGGCGTTCCAGAACGCGAACCCGCACCACACCGCCGTGACCGGCGCGACGAGCCGGAACGGCACCTGCCGTGCGAACCACATCCCGGAGAAGGCGACCATCACGGCGACCAGGCTGCCGATGCCGATCAGGAGCGAGGTGTCCGCGCCCCAGCGGTCGACGGCGTGCCCGCCGAGCCACACCCCGAGCATCCCGGCCACGCCCGAGACGGCGAACAGCACCGCCCGCCCGTCCGGCCCGGTGCCGGACACGTCCCGGACGAACGGCGCGAGGTAGCTCAGCAGCAGCATGCTGCCCGACAGCGTGATCGTGTTCGCCAGCAGGCCGAGGCTGATCGGGCGGGCGGCCAGCACGGCGAGCTGCTCCCGCAGCCGCGGGACCGGCCCGGGCGGCGTGGCGGGCACCGTCGCGAGCAGGGCGACGGCAACGACCACGCCGGCCAGCGCGACCGCGCCGAACGTGGCGCGCCAGCCCAACTCGCCGCCGATCCACGTGCCCAGCGGGACCCCGGTCGCGATCGAGCCGGTCACGCCGAGCGAGACGAGGCCCAGGTAGCGGCCGCGCCGCTCGACGGGCGCGAGCGCCGCGGTGACGGCGAACAGGGCCGGCGTCGCGCTCGCCGCGGCGAGCGCCGCGACCACCCGCAGCGCCATCAGGGGGCCGAACGAGCAACCTCCTGCGCGGCCACGACGCGGTGACCACCGCCGCGACCGGGGCGGCGAACGCGACGGTCAGCGAGAACACGGTGATCAGCTGGCTTGCGACGGCCTCGGAGACGGCGAGGTCGGCGGCGATCTCCGACAGCACGCCCGCGACCACGTAGTCGTCGGTGTAGTGGACGAACGCGGCCGCCGCGAGCGCCCACAACCGGGGACGGCACGGCCGGCACCGTAGATCGTCGAGCCCGCGTCGCTCCACCCGGTTTCCGCCCGGGCTCGCCCGCCGGCGGATTGCAGCACGGAAACCGCTTGCGCGGGGGTTTACCGTGGACCGACGTGCTCCCGCCCTACCTGCTCCTGGTCAGG
>NZ_DATGOP010000002.1:0-33715 GCF_035305885.1 Pseudonocardia sp. | reverse complement strand
GGAGGCGTTCGAGGCCGACCCGGAGACCCGGGCGATCGTGATGATCGGCGAGATCGGCGGGGACGCCGAGGAGCGGGCCGCGGAGTTCATCAAGGCCAACGTCACCAAGCCGGTCGTGGGCTACGTGGCCGGGTTCACCGCTCCCGAGGGCAAGACCATGGGCCACGCCGGCGCGATCGTGTCCGGCTCGGCGGGCACCGCCCAGGCCAAGAAGGACGCCCTGGAGGCCGCGGGCGTGAAGGTCGGCAAGACCCCCAGCGAGACGGCGCAGCTGATGAAGGACATCCTCGGTGCCCAGTAGGGATACACCTGCTCGAACGGCCCCACCGCGAGTGCGCGGTGGGGCCGTTCTGCGTTGTGCCGCTCACACTTAATGCGACTGATGTTGCATTTGCGGCGTGGGTGCGGCACCCTGCTCCCGTGCGCATCTGACACCTCACCGGCCCCCGTCCGTCCCGGCCCGACCCACGAGGTGCGCGCATGTCCAACCACGCCGTCGTCTGCTCCGGTCTGTCGTTCTCCTGGCCCGACGGGTCCCCCGTGCTGCGCGACCTGGACGTCGCGTTCGGCGCCGGCCGGACCGGCATCGTCGGCCGCAACGGCTCCGGGAAGTCCACCCTGCTCCGGCTCGTCGCCGGCCTGCTCACCCCCACCGCGGGGACGATCACCACCGCGGGCGACGTCGGCTACCTGCCGCAGGACGTCACCCTCGGCACCGGACGCACCGTCGCCGAGCTGCTCGGGATCGCCGAGCAGCGGGCCGCGCTGCACGCGGTCGAGGCGGGCGACGTCACGGCGATCGCGGCCGTCGGGGACGACGGCTGGGATGTCGAGGAGCGCGCCGTCGCCGAGCTGGCCCGCCTCGGCCTGCCGACGGACCTCGACCGCGAGGTCGGCACGCTCTCCGGTGGGGAGACCGTCCTCACCGGGCTGGCCGGGCTGCTCGTGCGCAGGCCCGCGATCGCGCTGCTCGACGAGCCGACCAACAACCTCGACCGCCGTGCCCGCGGGCTCCTCTACGACGCCGTGGCGAGCTGGCCGGGCGTGCTGCTCGTCGTGAGCCACGACCGCGAGCTGCTCGAGCTCGTCGACGGGATCGCCGAGCTGCGCGAGGGTGCGGTGCGGCTGTTCGGCGGCACGCTCTCGGCGTACGAGGAGCAGCTCGCCGCCGAGCAGGAGGCAGCGCGGCGGCTCGTGCGGGTGGCCGAGGCGGAGCTGCGCCGGGAGCGGCGCCAGCTGGTCGAGGCGCGGATCAAGCTCGACCGCCGCGTCCGGTACGCCAACACCGACCACGCCAACAAGCGCAAGCCGAAGATCGTCATGAACCAGCGCCGGCTGGACGCGCAGGTCTCCGCCGGCAAGCACCGGATCATGCACGAGCAGCGGCTCGCCGACGCCCGCCGCGAGCTGCAGGCCGCCGAGGCCGCCGTCCGCGACGACGACCGGATCCGGGTCGACCTCCCGGACACCGCGGTCCCGGCGGGGCGCACCGTGCTCGAGGTCGACGGGCTGGACGTGCGGGGACCGGAGCGGATCGGGCTGCTCGGCCCCAACGGCAGCGGCAAGACCACGCTGCTGCGGCGGCTCGCGCCCACCGTCCCGCACGCGTACCTGCCGCAGCGGCTCGACGTCCTCGACGACGCCGCGTCGGTGCTCGACAACGTGCGCGCCGCCGCGCCGGCCCGCTCGCCGCAGGACGTGCGGGCCGGGCTCGCCCGGTTCCGGCTGCACGGCCCGGTGGTGGACCAGCCCGCGGGCACGTTGTCGGGCGGGGAGCGGTTCCGGGTGGTGCTCGCCACCCTGCTGCTCGCCGACCCGCCCCCGCAGCTGCTGGTGCTCGACGAGCCGACCAACAACCTCGACCTCGACAGCGTCGAACGCCTCACCGAGGCGCTGGCCGCGTTCCGCGGGGCGGTCGTCGTCGCCGGCCACGACCTGCCGTTCCTGCGGAAGATCGGCTGCACGCGCTGGTGGAGCGTCGAGGACGGCCTGCACGAGGTCGACGAGGGCTGATCGCCCGCCGGAACCCGCCCACGGCGGATGGGCTACGTTCGGTGACACCGCCTGCGCGGGAGTCCGCACGGAGGGAGAGCCGCCATGAGCCAGCAGCCGGGTGCCCAGGGGCCCGGGCAGCCCACGCCGTCCGCGTCGCTCGGGTCGCCAGCTCAGCAGGCACCGTCCGGATCCCAGGCGACCCCCGCCACGAGCTCCGAGCCGGAGAAGACCACCTCCGACGCGCCCCAGCTCGCGCCCGGTCCGGCGCGGCTGCTCGTGCTCGCCACGGCCGGGCTCGGCCTCGTCATCTACGTGCTGAGCTTCGTCGAGACCGGGCTCGCGGGCAGCCTCATCGGCTTCCTGCTGCTCGGCGGCGGGCTGCTCGCGGCCGCGGCGCTGCTGCCGAAGGTGGGGCGGGTGCTCGTGCCCGCCGCGGTCATCGTCGTCACCGGCACGCTGTTCCTGCTGCAGGCCGTGGCCCAGGGCGGGGCGTCGTCCACCGCGATCGTCGCGCTGGTGCTCGCGTTCCTCCAGGCGGTGGCCGTGATCGGCGCCGTGCTGCTCGATGCGGGCCTGGTCAAGGCGCCCGCGCCGCGGCCCAGCGCGCCGCAAGGGTACGGCCAGCCGGGCTACGGCCAGCAGTACCCGGGCCAGCCCCAGTTCGGCCAGCCCGGCGGCTACGGCCAGCAGTACCCCGGCCAGCCGCAGTACGGGCAGCAGTACCCGGGGCAGCCGCAGTACGGCCAGCAGCAGTACCCCGGGCAGCCCCAGTACGGCCAGCAGCCGGGCTACGGCGCGCCGGGCTTCGGGCAGCAGCCGCAGGCCGGTCGGCCCGGCGGGGCGCCGAGCTGGTTCAGCGGCTCCAGCGAGTCCGACACGCCCAGCGCGCCCGGCACCCCCAGCGGGCCGGGCGGGGGTGAGCCCACCACCGCGATCCCGCAGACGCCGCCCGGGCGGCCCGACAACGGCGACGCCGAGCAGACCAGCGTCGACCAGACGCGGATCATCAAGCAGCCCGGTGAGCGCCAGCCCGGCCAGAACGGGCCGTCGAACCCGCAGGGGTAACCGCCTCCGGCGTGCCTGCCCCACCCGGGCGGGCAGCGCTGCGACCCTGGTCGGGTGACGCGCTCCCTCGCCGGCACCGAACACGATCCAGCGCCCGATCCGGAGCCCACCGAGGGCGGGGTCGAGGGCCTCGACCGGCTGCGGCTCCTCCTCGCCGCGGCGATGGGCACCGTCCTGTTCAGCTACGCGCTGCTCGTGCCCGCCGCCGCCGTGGTGATCTTCACCGCGGGCGGCGTCGTCTCGGTCGACGGCGCGTTCGCCGCCGCGATCCCGCTCTGGCTCGCCGCGCACCAGATCCCGCTGGTGCTCGAGGGGGAGCCGCTCAGCGCGCTGCCCCTGCTGCCGACCGCCGGGGTCGCCGCGGTGATCGCCCTCGGCGCCGGCTGGACGGCGGCCCGCCTCGGCGGCAGGCCTCGCCACGACGCGGGGGCCGTGCTCGTCGCGGTCGCGGGCGCCCACGCCGCGGTCGCGGTGCTGGGCAGCGCCCTGCTGCCGCGGGCGGCGGAGGTGGCCGTGGCGCCCTGGTCGGCGATGGTCGGGGGCGGCCTCGTCGCCGGGCTGGCGGCCGCCGCGGGCGTGCTGCGCTCCTGCGGGCTGCCCGCCGACGTGGCGGCCCGGCTGCCCGGGTGGCTGCGCCCGGCGGCGCGGGGCACGGCCGTCGCGCTGACCGGGCTGGCGTTCACCGGGGCGGTCGTCCTACTGGTGGGCCTCGCCGTGCACGCGGACGCGGTCGCGGCGGCGTACGCGCGGCTGGCCCCGGACTTCGGGTCGGCGCTCGGCGTGACGTTCCTCGCGCTCGCCTACCTGCCCAACGGCGTCGTGGCCGGGGTCGGCTGGGCGCTCGGGCCCGGGGTCACGGTCGGTGCCGCGACCGCCTCGCCGCTGGTCACGAGCACCACCGCGCCGTCGAGCTTCCCGCTGCTCGCCGCGCTGCCGGGCGGGCCGCCGCCCGCGTGGGCGCTCACGGTGTTCCTGCTGCCGCTCGGCGTCGGCCTGCTCGCGGGCATCGCCTGCCGGCGCGCCGCGCCCGCGCGGCACCGGTTCTCGGCCGCGCTCGCCACGACCGGAGCGACCGCCGTGCTCACCGGGCTGCTGGGGTTCCTCACCGGGGGCAGGCTCGCGACCGGGCCGTTCGACCCGGTGCGGCTGCCCGTCGAGCTGATGGTGCCCGCGGTGCTGCTGTGGGTCGGGCTGCCCATCATGCTGATCGCGGTGCTGCGGGCGGACCAGGAGCCGCGCGCTGCCGGTGCGTCGAGCGCTCGCGCGGAGGCGCCCGCCGAGGCGGACCCGCCCCGGCCGGAAGCGGTGGCCGAGCCCGCGGCCGAGGACACCCGGGCCGAGGACACCCGGGCCGAGGACCCGGATCGCGGCGGCCCGGACGACGGTGGCCCGGACGACGGCGGCCCGGACGACGGCGGCCCGGACGGCCGCTCCGGCGCCTCGGACACGGGAGCCGAGGACACCGGGACCGACGGCGCCGAGATCGACGGCGCCGAGATCGACGGCGCCGAGATCGACGAGGCCGAGATCGACGGCGCCGAGGCGGACCAGGCCGAGCCCGGCGACGCGGAGCCCGAGCGCGGCCGGGGGAGCGCCGCCGCGGGCGGGGACGCTGGTCGCCGCCGGGTGACCCGGCGGGGCGCCGCCGCTCGGCGCGGCGAGCCGGCCGGTGCGGAGCCCGAGTGCGAGGACCGGGGTGACCGGGAGGCCGACGCCGCCGGCAAGGGTGCCGTTCGGGGCCGCGGGGCGCCGCGAGACGTCGCGCCCGCTCGGCCCGCCGAGCTCGGCGACGCGGAGCCCGAGCGCGGCCGGGGGAGCGACGCCGCGGGCGGGGACGCTGGTCGCCGCCGGGCGACCCCGCAGCGCATCGTGCCGGCCCCGCCCGCCGAACCCGTCGAGCGGCCGCGGAACCGCCGGTGGTGGCGCCGCCGCGAGCGGCGGCAGGTGGAACAGGCCACCCCGATCCCGGAGCAGCGCGGCCCCCGGACGGTGGCCGAGCTCGTCGCGCAGCGCGCCCAGGAGAGCGGTGACGAGGCGACCGACCGCGACGGGCGGCCCGACGACGCGTCCTGACCAGGACCTTCAGGATCCGGGGGCGGTGTGACCTGCGCCGCCGCCTACCCTTGACCCGTCAGAGGCGATTGTCGTCGACCCTCGAGGAGCTCCCGCGTGCCCGCGTCCCCGAGCCGTTCGTACCGGGTCGAGCTCCCCGTTCCGGCCCGGGTCGTCGTGCTCGTGTCCGGGTCGGGCACGCTGCTGCAGGCCCTCCTCGACGCCGCCGCCGACCCCGCTTACCCGGCCCGGGTGGTGGCCGTCGGCTCCGACCGGGACGGCATCGAGGGCCTCGCGCGGGCCCGCCGCGCCGGCGTGCCGACGTTCACCGTTCGGGTCGCCGACCACGCCGACCGCGCCGCCTGGGATGCCGCGATCGCCAAGGCCGTCGCCGAGCAACGGCCCGACCTGGTGGTGAGCGCGGGCTTCATGAAGATCCTCGGGCCCGGGTTCCTCGCGGGCGTCGGCGCACCGATGATCAACACCCACCCCGCGCTGCTGCCCTCCTTCCCCGGCACCCGCGGGGTGGCCGACGCGCTGGCCTACGGGGTGAAGGTCACCGGAGCCACGGTGCACATCGTCGACGACGGCGTGGACACCGGCCCGGTGCTCGCCCAGGCCGCGGTGCCCGTCGAGCCCGGCGACACCGTCGACACGCTGCACGAACGCATCAAGATCGAGGAGCGGCGGCTGCTGGTGGGCACCGTCGCAGCGCTGGCCCGGGAAGGGGCCACCGTGACCGGACGAGAGGTGACCATCCCGTGACCGAGCGCCGCCCCGTACGCCGGGCCCTGATCAGCGTGTACGACAAGCGCGGGCTCACCGAGCTGGCCACGGGCCTGCACGCGCTCGGTGTCGAGATCGTCTCGACGGGGTCGACGGCGCAGCGGATCGCCGAGGCGGGCGTGCCGGTCACGCCGGTGGAGGAGCTCACCGGGTTCCCGGAGTGCCTCGACGGGCGCGTGAAGACGCTGCACCCCCGCGTGCACGCCGGCCTGCTCGCCGACACCCGCAACCCGGCCCACGTCGCCCAGCTGGCCGAGCTGGGGATCGCGCCGTTCGACCTGCTCGTGTCGAACCTGTACCCGTTCACCGAGACCGTGGCCTCGGGGGCGACGCCCGCGGAGTGCGTCGAGCAGATCGACATCGGGGGGCCGGCGATGGTCCGCGCGTCGGCGAAGAACCACGACAGCGTGGCCGTCGTCGTCGACCCCGCGCGGTACGAGTGGGTGCTGGACCAGGTGAAGAACGGCGGGTTCGCCCTGGAGGACCGGCGGCGGCTCGCGGCGGCCGCGTTCCGGCACACCGCCACCTACGACGTCGCCGTCGCGTCGTGGATGGGCAACGTGCTCGCCCCCGAGTCCGACGGCGAGCCCTTCCCGTCCTGGGCGGGCGCCACCTGGGACCGCGCCGCGACGCTGCGCTACGGGGAGAACCCGCACCAGAAGGCCGCGCTGTACGTGTCGGGGCGGCCCGGCCTCGCCGCCGCCGAGCAGCTGCACGGCAAGGAGATGTCGTACAACAACTACGTCGACGCCGACGCCGCCTGGCGGGCCGCGCACGACCACGACCGGCCGTGTGTCGCGATCATCAAGCACGCCAACCCGTGCGGGATCGCGGTCGGCGCCGACGTCGCCGAGGCGCACCGGCTGGCGCACGCCACCGACCCGGTCAGCGCGTTCGGCGGGGTGATCGCGACGAACACCGAGGTGAGCGTCGCGATGGCCGAGCAGGTGGCTGAGGTGTTCACCGAGGTCGTGGTGGCGCCCGGCTACGCCGAGGGCGCCGTCGAGGTGCTCGCGCGGAAGAAGAACATCCGGGTGCTGCGGCTGGCCGGGCCGGTCGAGCGCGGGGGCGCCGAGATGCGGCCGATCTCGGGCGGGCTGCTGCTGCAGCAGCGCGACGCGCTGGACGCGGCGGGCGACGACCCGGCCACCTGGACGCTCGCCGCCGGCGACCCGGTGCCCGACGACGTGCTCGCCGACCTCGCGTTCGCGTGGCGGGCCTGCCGGTCGGTGAAGTCGAACGCGATCCTGCTCGCGTCCGGCGGCGCCGCGGTCGGGATCGGGATGGGCCAGGTCAACCGGGTCGACTCGTGCCGGCTGGCGGTGCAGCGGGCGGGCGAGCGGGCGCGCGGATCGGTGGCCGCCTCCGACGCCTACTTCCCGTTCGCCGACGGGCTGCAGGTGCTGCTCGACGCGGGGGTGCGGGCCGTCGTGCAGCCCGGCGGCTCGGTGCGCGACCAGCAGTCGATCGACGCGGCGGCCGCCGCGGGCGTGCCGATGTACTTCACCGGCACGCGGCACTTCGCGCACTGAAGCGGCCCGGAAAACCGCTGGCCCGCGCCGGTACCGTGATCGACGTGGCTTCCGCAACACGTCCTTGGCGCGACGCTCGGGCGCCGCGCAGCTGATCGTCTTCTCGTTCTCGACAGGCCGTCCGCGCTGCGCGCGCCCGATCCGGACCCTCGTCCCGATCGATGCGAAGCGCAGGTTCCCGCATGCCCTCATCCTCCCGTCGCGCCGTCGGCGGACGGCACGAACTCGGCCAGAACTTCCTCGTCGACCGCCGCGTGGCCGCGCGCATCGCCGCGCTGGTCCCGCCCGGCCCCGTCCTCGAGCTGGGCGCGGGCGACGGCGCGCTGACCCGGCGGCTCGCCGCCCGGGCGGGCACCGTCACCTCCGTCGAGCTCGACCCCGACCGCGTCGCCGCGCTGCGGCGCACCCTCGGCGGCCGGGTCCGCGTGGTGCACGCCGACCTGCTGCGGTTCCGGCTGGACCGACCCCACCACGTCGTGTCGAACGTCCCCTTCGGCATCACGACGCCCCTGCTGCGCCACCTGCTCCGGCAACGCGCGTGGACCACCGCGGTGCTCCTGCTGCAGTGGGAGGTCGCGCGCAAGCGCGCCGCCGTCGGCGGCACCACGCTGCTCACCGCGAGCTGGTGGCCCTGGTACGAGTTCGGCCTCGCCGGTCGCGTGCCCGCCTCGGCGTTCCGGCCGCGGCCGAGCGTCGACGGCGGCATCCTCGTCATCCGCAGGCGCCCGGAGCCCCTGGTGCCGGACGAGGAGCGCGCGGCCTACCAGCGGCTGGTGCGGGAGGCCTTCCGCGGCGACCGGCTGCTGCCCGCGCTGCGGGGGCTGCCCGCGCCGCACCGGTGGCTCGCGGCGCACGGGCTGTCCAAGCGGGCCCGGCCGGGTGAGCTGGACGCCGGGGCGTGGGCCGCCCTGCACCGCTGCGCGAGCGCCCGGCTTGAGCGGGCGCCCAGGCCCCGCTAGCATCGAACACACGTTCGATGCCGCCTTCCCCGCGGTAGGGACCCTTGGGGAGGCATGCGTTGGGTGTACGTGTTGTCGCAGGGCTTCCGGCCGACCCGGCCGGCCGGCTCGAGCTCGCCCGCGGGCTGTTGCGGCGCATGGAGGACCGGTCGGCGGCGGTGCGGGCCGCGCCGGTGCCGGAGGCGGACGGGCGGGTGCTCCCGGTGGCCGAACCGCTCGCCCGGCTGCTGCCCGCGGGTGGGCTGCGCCGCGGTTCCACGGTCGCGCTCCCGCCCGGGCCCGCCGCCACGTCGCTGCTGTTCGCGCTGATCGCGGAGGCTTCCGCCGGGGGAGCGTGGGCGGCCGTGGTCGGCAGGCCGGGGCTCGGGCTGGTGGCGGCGGCCGAGGCGGGCGTGCGGCTGGAGCGGCTCGCGCTCGTCCCCGAGCCGGGGCCCGACCTGGTGGCCGTCGTCGTCGCGCTGCTCGACGGGATGGACGTCGTGGCGGTGGCGGGCGCGGAGCGGGTCCGGGCGGCCGAGCGGCAGCGCCTGGCCGCCCGCGCGCGCCAGCGCGGCGCGGTGCTGGTGGCGCTCGGGTCGTGGCCGGGGGCCGACCTCGAGCTCGCCTGCACCGACGTCGGGTGGCACGGCCTGGGCACCGGGGCGGGCCGGCTGCGGGAGCGGCGGGTCGGGGTGCGGGTGCGCGGCCGGGGCACGGCGGCGGCCGGGCGGTCGGGCGCCGTGCTGCTGCCGGGGCCCGACGGCGCCGTGGCCCCGGCCCCGCGGGGCCCGGCGGTGGCGCCGCTTCGCGAGGTCGAGCGGGTGGCGGGATGAGCCGGCCCGCGACCCCCACGCGGGTGCTGGCGCTGTGGTCGCCCGACTGGCCGGTCACCGCGGCAGCCATGGCGGCCCGCGTCCCCACCCACCGGCCCGCGGCCGTGGTCGTCGCCAACCGGGTGCTCGCGTGCTCGGCGGTCGCGCGGGCGCACGGGGTGCGGCGTGGGCTGCGCAGGCGGGAGGCGCAGGCGCGGTGCCCCGACCTCGCGGTGCTCGCGCCCGACCCCGACCGCGACGCCCGCGCGTTCGAGCCGGTCGTCGCCGCCGTCGAGGAGCTGGCGCCGGGGGTCGAGGTGGTCCGGCCCGGGCTGGTGGCGCTGCCCGCGCGGGGGCCGGTGAGCTGGTTCGGCGGGGAGCTGGAGGCCGCGGAGGCCCTGGTCGACCAGGTCGCGGCCCGCACCGGCGTCGAGTGCCAGGTCGGGGTGGCCGACGGGCTGTTCGCCGCGGTGCTCGCCGCCCGCAGGGCGCTGATCGTCGCGCCCGGCGACACCCCGGCCTTCCTGGCTCCGCTCGGCGTCGAGGAGCTGGACCGCGAGCCCGACGTCGACCGCTCCGAGCTGGTCGGGTTGCTGCGCAGGCTCGGGCTGCGCAGTCTGGGCGCGTTCGCCGCGCTCGACCCCGAGGACGTCGCCTCCCGGTTCGGCGCCGACGCGGTGCTGTGCCACCGGCTCGCGCGCGGCCTCGACCCCCGCCCGCCGGTGCGGCGCACCCCGCCGGAGGAGCTCGCGGTCGAGGTCGAGCTGGACCCGCCCGTCGACCGGGTCGACGCGGCCGCCTTCGCCGCCCGCGGGCTCGCCGAGCGGCTGCACCGCACGCTCGCCTCCCACGGCCTGTCGTGCACCCGGCTCGGCGTCGCCGCGCGCACCGTGGGTGGGGAGGAGCTGCACCGCATCTGGCGGTGCGCCGAGCCGCTCACCCCGGCCGGCACCGTCGACCGGGTCCGCTGGCAGCTGGACGCCTGGCTCACCCGCCGCAGGCGCGCGGGCGACCTGCCCGACGAGGCGGAGGGCGGCGCGGTGGCCCTCCTCCGGCTGGTGCCGGAGGAGACCGTCACCGCGGGGGCCCTGCAGCTGGGGCTGTGGGGCGACGTCGGGGAGGCCGACGAGCGCGCCGGGCGCGCGCTGGTGCGGGTGCAGGCGCTGCTCGGGCCGGAGTCGGTCGTCACCGCCGTCCTCGTGGGCGGGCGGGATCCGGACGAGCAGGTCCGGTTCGTCCCGTGGGGGGACGACCGCGACCTCGGGCTCCCCGCCCCCGCCGCCGAACCGCCCGAGCGGCGCCTACGCCCGGCGGGCTCGGACGCGAGCGCCCCGGCGGGCGAGGAGCGCACCTGGGCGAGCTCCGGGCCCGACGTCGCACCCGCGGGCTGGCCGGAGGACGTCGTGCGCAGCACCGGCCGGGTGTCCGCGGCCGACCTGCCCGAGGCGGAACGCATGCGCACCACCAACCGGCGCCGCCGGGTCCCGGCCCCGCGCCGCCCCGCCGGCCGCCCCGTCCCCCGCGACCCGCCGCCGTCGTGGCCGGGCCGGCTCCCCGCGCCGTCCCCGGCCACGGTGCCGCCCCGGCCGATCCCGGCCGAGCTGACCGCCGCCGACGGCAGCCCGGTGCGGCTCCGCGCGCCCGACCTGCTCCTCGGGCTGCCGGGCTTCGTCGCGGTCGACGGCGGCGCGCCGCGGCGGGTGCAGGGGTGGGCGGGCCCGTGGCCGGTGCAGCAGCGGTGGTGGGAGGGGCGGTCCGAGGCCAGTCGGCTGCAGGTCGCCCTCGACGACGGCGGCGCGCTGCTGCTCGTCTTCCGCGACGACCGGTGGTGGGTCGCGGGCGAGTACGACTGACCCGTCAGCCCGTCGTCAGCTCCTCGGTGGAGAGGGCGAACCGGGCCAGGGCGGAGGCGACCGCGTCGGTGTTGCGGTCGAGGGCGGTGCGGTCGATCGTGTCCAGGCGGTCGCACGGCTGGTGGTAGCAGCGGTCGAACGCCTCGCCCGCGGTGCCGCCCCAGCGCTGCGCCTCCTCGGCCGACTTGGTCTCCTCGGCGCCGGTGAACAGCCCGCCGGAGGGGATGCCCCGCTCGATGAACGGGCCGTAGTCGGAGCGGCCGCTGAAGTCGGTGCCCGCGGCCTGCACGCCCGCGGCGGCCAGGCCCTCGACGAGGGCGCGCTCGATGGCGGCCGAGCCGGGCGGGCCGGGGCCGTCGCCCTCGCGGTCGGAGTCGTCGCCGTCGTAGACGAGGTAGCCGGCGTTCGGGGAGCCGACCATGTCGAGGTTCACGTACAGCGCGATCCGGTCGCGCTCCGGTTCGGCGAGCCCGTCGAGGTAGGCGGTGGAGCCGACGAGGCCGACCTCCTCGGCGCCCCAGAACGCGAACCGCACGGCGTTCGCCACCGGCGGCGACCCGCCCAGCTGCACGGCGGTCTCGAGCAGCGCCGCCACGCCGGAGCCGTTGTCGTTGATGCCGGGGCCATCGGGCACCGAGTCCAGGTGCGCGCCCGCGACGACCACCTCGTCCGGGTTCCCGGTGCGGGTCTGGGCGATCACGTTGCGGCTCGCCGTCTCCTCCACGGTGGTGACCAGCGTGAGCGTGACCGGCGCACCGACCCGCCCGGCCAGCGCGTCGCCCGCCGACCGGCTCACCCCGCCGGTGGGCACCACGCCGGTCGCGCCGTCGCCGAGCGTGCCGTCGTCCAGCGGTCGGTCCTCGTTGTTGATCACGATCACCCCGACCGCGCCCGCCGTGGCGGCCTGCGCGGCCTTCTGGGCGAACGTGCACGTGCCGCGCCGGACGAGGGCCACCGACCCGGGGGCGACGCCCGCCGCGTCCGCGGGGTCGCAGCCCTCGCCCGCCATGGCGCTGAGCGGTCCGGTGACGCCCTCCTCCGGCGTGGTGGGCGAGAACCCGAGCGCCGAGACCTCCACGGCCTCGCCGCCCACCGTCAACTCCTCGCGCTGAACCTCGAACCGGCGCGCGCTGAACTCCGGGGTCTGCACGTCGTAGCCGGCGTCGCGCAGCACGCCCGCCACGTACTCGACGGAGGCGTCGTAGCCGGGGGTGCCGAGCGCCCGGTTGCCGCCGCTGGAGTCGGCGATGCGCTGCAGCTCGGCCAGGTGCGCCAGCGCGCCGTCGCCGGAGACGTCCTCGACCAGGCGGGACGGCAGCTCCGGGTCGGGCGCGGGTGGTGGCGGCGCGGTCGGCGCCGGGGCGGGCGCCCCGCACGCCATCGCCGTGACCGCCACCAGCACCACCGGGCTCGCCCACCGCATGCCCGGCAGTCTGCCCGTTTCAGGCCACCGGCGGGGGAGGCTCGACCGCGCCCGTCATGATCGCCACCGCCTCGGACATCGTGTGCGACTGCGGGGTGATCACCGTGGCGCGCCTGCCGAGCCGCTGGATGTGGATCCGGTCGGCCACCTCGTAGACGTGCGGGATGTTGTGGCTGATGAGGATCACCGGCAGGCCGCGGTCGCGGACGTCCCGCAGCAGCTGCAGCACCCGGTTGCCCTCCTTGACGCCCAGGGCCGCCGTCGGCTCGTCGAGGATCAGGACCTTGCTGCCGAAGGCGGCCGCCCGCGCCACCGCCACACCCTGGCGCTGCCCACCGGAGAGGCTCTCCACCGCCTGCCGGATGTTCTGCAGGGTGGTGATGCCGAGCTCGGTCATGTGCCGCTTCGCCTCGGACCGCATGTGCTTGCGGTCGAGCATCCGGAACACCGAGCCGAGGACCCCCGGCTTGCGCTCCTCGCGGCCGAGGAACAGGTTGTCGGCGATGTCGAGGGCGGGCGCGACGGCGAGGTTCTGGTAGACGGTCTCGATGCCTGCCCGCCGGGCGTCCATGGGGCTGCGGAACTGCACCCGCTCCCCGTCCAGGTAGATCTCCCCCTCGTCGGGGATGAGCGCCCCGCACAGCGCCTTGACCAGGCTGGTCTTGCCTGCGCCGTTGTCGCCGATGATCGCGAGGATCTCGCCGGGGTAGAGCTCGAGGTCGCAACCCGCGATCGCGGTGACGCGGCCGTAGCGCTTCACGAGCCCCCTGGCCTCGAGGACGGGGGTGCGGGCGGGGGCGCTCGCCGCGCCCGCGGCGCCCGCTGCGTGCGCCGAAGGGGTCATGCCCGCACCTTCCTGATCCACTGGTCGAGGGACACGGCGACGAGCACCAGCAGGCCGATGGCGAAGCCCTGCCACACGACGTCGACGCCCGCGAGCTGCAGCCCGTTCTGGAACACGCCGACGATGAGGGCGCCGACCAGCGTGCCGAGCACGAGGCCCCGCCCGCCGAACAGGCTGGTGCCGCCGAGCACGACCGCGGTGATGGAGTTGAGGTTGTACTCGATGCCGACGTTCGGGCTCGCCGACGCGAGCCGGCCGATCAGGATCCAGGCGCCGATCGCGTAGATGAGCCCCGCGACCACGTAGACCGAGAACAGCACGCGGCCGGTGCGGATACCGGCGAGGCGGGCGGCCTCGATGTCGTCCCCGGTGGCGTACACGTGCCTGCCCCATGCGGTGTAGCCCAACGCGTAGTAGAAGAACGCGAAGAGCAGCAGCATGATCACCGACCCGTAGGTGATCCGGAAGTCGCCGATCGGGAACGTGGTGCCGGTCCAGGTCAGCAGCGGGGGCATGTCGGTGCCGCGGACGGTCTCGCTGCGCGACACCACCGCGTTGAGCGAGAAGAAGATCGACAGCGTGCCCAGCGTGACGATGAACGGCGGCAGCGCGACCCGGGTGACCAGGAAGCCGTTGAACGCCCCCATCGCGGTGCCGCACACCAGCCCGACCACCAGCGAGGCGGCGCCGGACATGCCCAGGTCGGTGGCCAGGTTGGCCATGATGATCGACGAGAACACCGCGATCGCGCCGACGGACAGGTCGATGCCCGCGGTGAGGATCACCAGCGTCTGGCCGAGCGCGAGCACGGCGATGACCGTGACCTGCTGCATCACGAGCCCGAGGTTGGCGGCCGTGAGGAATCGGCCGTTCACCAGCGAGAACGCGATGATCGCGAGCAGCAGCACGGCCAGCGGGCCGAGGATCGGGTGGGCGTGCAGCACGTGCTGCAGCCGCTGCAGCGGCGTCTCGGCCCGCCGCTCCTCGAAGCCGAGTGGCTGGGGCTCGGCCGCCGTGGCGACCGAGCCCTTCGCGTCGTCCGCCATGGATCAGCCCCAGCAGTTCTCGAGGCCGAACGTCGTGTCCTGCGACGGGACGCCGGGCTGCGGCTCGTCGGTGATGAGCGTGACACCGGTGTCGACGAAGTCCTTGCCCGGGGTGCTCGCGGGCTTGGTGCCGTCCTGCGCGTACTGCGCGATGGCGGCGACCCCTTCCGAGGCCATCTTCAGCGGGTACTGCTGCGAGGTGGCGCCGATGATCCCGGCCTTGACGTTCTCGACGCCGGGGCAGCCGCCGTCGATGGACACGATCTCGATGTCGTTCTCGCGGCCCGCGGCCTTGATGGCCTCGTAGGCGCCCGCTGCGGCCGGCTCGTTGATCGTGTAGACGAGGTTGATCGACGGATCGCGCTGCAGGAGGTTCTCCATCGCGGTGCGGCCGCCCTCCTCGGCGCCGTCGGTGACGTCGTGGCCGGCGATCCGCGGGTCGTTCTCGTCGCCGATCTGCGTCGGGTCGCCGATGTCGATGCCGAAGCCCTGCAGGAAGCCCTGGTCGCGCTGGACGTCGACGGTCGGCCGGTTCGGCGACAGGTCGAGCATCGCGATCCTGGGCTCCTTGCCCTCCGACTCGAACTTCGCCTTCGCCCACTGCCCGATGAGCAGGCCGGCCTGGAAGTTGTCGGTGGCGAAGGTGGCGTCCGCGGCGTCCGGCGGCTCGGTCTGGGTGTCGAGCGCGACCACGAACAGCCCCTGCTGCCGCGCCCGGTCGAGCGTGGGGACGATCGCCTTCGAGTCGTTGGGGGTGATCAGGAAGCCGGCCGCGCCCGCGGAGATCAGCGTCTCGATGGCCTGGACCTGCGACTCGTTGTCGCCGTCCTGGCGGCCCGCGAAGCTCTGCAGCTCGACGCCCCACTGCTCGGCCGCCGCCTCGGCGCCCTCGCGCATCTTGACGAAGAACGGGTTGGTGTCGGTCTTGGTGATGAGACCGACGATCGGCCGGTCGCCGTCGCCGCCTCCGCCGCCGCTGGCTTCGGACCCGCCACCGCACGCGGCGAGCACGAGGGCCGCCGCGGCCCCGATGGCGATCGCGCCTGCCCGCCTGCGGGCCGCCACTGCTCTGTTCATCGCACGACCTCTCGTCATCGTCGACGTGAAGACAACGTTGTCGAAACTGTGGCGGGCACCACGTCGCCGCCACAAGGGTGTTCTGGGCATGGCTTTGTAACGAAGTGGTCACGGCGACAACGTTGTCAAAGCAGCGACGGCCATGCTGCGCTGGTGAAGACCGGTCCGGTGCGGCGGCGCCGCCCCACGATGCGCGACGTCGCCCAGCGCGCCGACGTCAGCCTCAAGACGGTCTCGCGCGTGGTCAACGACGAGCCCGGCGTCTCGACCGCGCTCGCGGTGCGGGTGCGGCGGGCGATCGAGGAGCTCGGCTTCCGCCCCCACCCCGGTGCCCGCCTGCTGCGCACCGACGGCCGCACGTCGGCGATCGCCCTGCTGCTCGAGGACGTGGCCAACCCGTTCTCGGCCGCGGTGCAGCGCGCCGTCGAGAACGTGGCGCGGGAGCGTGGCGTGGTGGTGTTCTCCGCCAGCATCGACGAGGACCTCGACCGGGAACGCGCCCTCGCCCGCGAGTTCGGCTCCCGGCGGGTCGACGGCCTGCTGATCGCGCCGGCGGGGGACGACCAGTCCTACCTCGCCGACGAGCTCCCGTCCGACACCCCGATCGTCTGCGTGGACCGCGAGGCGCGCGGCCTCGCCGTCGACTCGGTGATCACCACCAACGCGCTCGGCGCGGCCGAGGCCGTGCGGCACCTCGCCGCGGCCGGGCACCGGCGCATCGCGTTCCTCGGCGACCGGCGCTCGATCCGCACGGCCGAGCAGCGCTACGCCGGCTACCGCGACGCCCTCGACTCGCTCGGCCTGCCGCTTGACCCCGGCCTCGTGGTGCACGACCTGAAGGAGTCCGGGGAGGCCGACGGCGCGGTCACGGCCCTGCTCGCCCGCCCCGACCCGCCGACCGCCCTGTTCACCGCCCAGAACATGATCACGATCGGGGCGGTGCGGGCG
Source organism: Pseudonocardia sp. (assembly GCF_035305885.1). GTDB lineage: Bacteria > Actinomycetota > Actinomycetes > Mycobacteriales > Pseudonocardiaceae > Pseudonocardia. The sequence continues at coordinate 17,344 of NZ_DATGOP010000002.1, read as the reverse complement.
CTGCGCAGGCTGGGCGCGGAGTGGTCCGTCGCGCTGGTCGGGTTCGACGACGTCCCGCTCGCCGACCTGCTCACGCCCGGCGTCACCGTGGTCGCGCAGGACCCGACGGCGATCGGGCGGACCGCGGCGACCCTGCTGTTCGCCCGGATCGCGGGAGACACGAGCCCACCCGCGGTGCGCCTGGTGCCCACGACGCTGATCCGCAGGGGCTCGGGCGAGCTGCCGCCTCGCTGATCCCGACGAACGGCGCGTTCGTCGGTACCTATCCGACGAGCGCGCCGTTCGTCGGAAAGTGGTGTGGCCTTCACGTCGGCGTCGGGGTTCAGCGTCGCCTGCGTGCGGATCGGTGAGCTGGGGCGGCGGGCCGGGGTGACCACCCGGACGCTGCGGCACGACGAGGCGCTCGGCCTGCTCGAGGCGCGGCGGCGGGCCAGCGGCTACCGCGACTACGACGAGCGCGACCTCGCGCTCGTCACCGAGATCCGGTCGCTGGTCGACCTCGGGTGCACGCTCGAGGAGACGCGCCCGTTCGTCGAGTGCCTGCGCGCGGGCCACCCCGCCGGCGCGAGCTGCCCGGGCTCGCGCGCCGTGCAGCGCAAGAAGCTGGGCGAGGTCGACGCGTGGCTCGCCCGGCTGCACGCCGTGCGCGACGAGCTGGTGGCGCAGCTCGGTGATCCGCCCGCCCCCCGCTGCTGCTTCGCCGAGGAGGACCGATGATCGTCACGGTGTCCGACGACACGTTCGACGAGACCGTGCTGCGCGCCGAGCTGCCGGTGCTCGTCGACTTCACCGCCGACTGGTGCCCACCCTGCAAGATGATCAAGCGGGTGCTGCGCGAGCTCGCCGCCGAACACGCCGGGCGGCTCGTCGTCGCCGAGTTCGACGTCGACGCCAACCCGCGCACCGCGCAGGCCGCGGGCGTGCTGGGGATGCCCACGCTGAACCTGTACGTCGGCGGTCGGGTCGTCACGCAGGTGGTCGGCGCGCGGCCGAAGGCCGTGATCGCGGCGGCGCTCGCCGAGCACCTTCCGCTGGTCGGGGCCTGATCCGGGGAATGAATCACCGGGCCGAGACGTTGGTTGACGTATGCTAAACAATTCGGTCTCCTACGTGATGACCTCGACGGGCGAGCGGATCGGGTACGACACGTGCTTCGCGCCCCACTGCATGCGCCCGCTGAGCCTGTGCACCTGTCCGGGTGGCCCGACGCCGCCCTACCTCGGCCCCGACGCCGGTGACCTGACGCCGGTACCGGGCCCGGCCGCCCCCGAGGCGCCGCTCGCCGCCTGATCGGCTACCGCTGCTGCCCTGTCGCTACCGTCGGTGACGTGGAGCTGCCGGACGTCGTGCGGGCGAAGGCGGAGCAGGCGGGCGCGGGCGCGTGGGTGGCGGGCCTGCCCGAGCTGGTCGCCGGGCTGGAGCGGGACTGGGGCATCACGGTCGGGCGGGCCTACCCCGACCCCACCGAGGCGTTCGTCGCCGAGGCCGAGCTCACCGACGGCACCCCGGCCGTGCTGAAGCTGCTCGTCCCGCGCCCCGGCCAGGCGGCCGACGAGATCACCGTGCTGCGGCTCGCCGGCGGCGAGGGATGCGTCCGCCTGCTCGCGTCGGACGTCGAGCGGCACGCGCTGCTGCTGGACCGGCTCGGCCCGTCGCTGTACGAGCTCGGCGTACCGATCGAGCGCAGGCTGGAGATCATGTGCGGGCTGGCGGCCCGGCTGTGGCGGCCCGCCCCCGACGCGGGCCTGCGCACGGGCGCCGAGAAGGGCCGGTGGCTCGTCGAGCACATCCTCCGGATGTGGCGCGACCTCGGCGGGCCCTGCTCCCGCGCCGCCGTCGACCACGCGCTCGTCTGCGCGGACCGGCGGATCGCCGCGCACCGGCCGGAGCGCGCCGTGCTGGTGCACGGCGACGTGCACCAGTGGAACACCCTGCAGACCCGCGACGGCGGGTTCGCCCTCGTCGACCCGGACGGCCTGCTCGCCGAGCCCGAGTACGACCTGGGCGTCCTCATGCGCGAGGACCCGGTCGAGCTGATGGCGGGCGACCCGCGCGACCGCGCCCGCGCGCTCGCCGCCCGCACCGGGTGCGACCCGGTCGCGATCTGGGAGTGGGGCGTGGTCGAGCGCGTCTCGACGGGCCTGCTCGCCACCGCGATCGGGCTGCAGCCGGTCGGGTCCCAGATGCTGGCGGCGGCCGACGCGATCGCCCGCTCGGCCTGAGCTCAGGGCGCGAGGCGGTGCAGGTCGCGGGGGAAGAGCGTCGTGAGCCTGATGTTGTCCGCCCCCACCAGGCGCGCCACCCACCGCTCCAGCCCGATCGCGAAGCCGCCGTGCGGCGGCATGCCGTGCCGGAACGCCTGCAGGTACGGCTCGTAGGCCTCGACCGGTTCGCCGCGCTCGGCGAGGGCGCGCGCGTAGTCGGCGTGCTCGTGCAGCCGCTGGCGGCCGGTCACCAGCTCGAGGCCCCGGAACAGCAGGTCGAACGAGTTCGTCCAGCGGGGGTCGCCGGGCTCGGGGTGGGTGTAGAAGGGGCGCCTGCGCGCGGGGTAGCCCTCGACGGCCACGAAGTCCGACCCGTGCTCCGAACGCGCCCACCGGCCGATGCGCCGCTCGTGCTCCGGCGCCAGGTCGGGCTCGTCCGGGTCGGCGCCGACCAGCGCGAGCGCGTCCCGGAAGTGGATCACCGGGATCCGCTCGGGCACGTCCGGCAGGCGCGAGCCCGCGACCCGCGCCGCCGCGCCCGCCTCGGTGCGGATCGCGTCGACCATCCCGGCGAGCACGTCGCGCAGCACCGCGAGCACGTCGCGGTGGTCCCGGACGAAGCCGAGCTCGACGTCGAGCGAGACGTACTCGGCGAGGTGCCGCACGGTGTCGTGGGGCTCGGCGCGGAACACCGGGCCGACCTCGTAGACCCGCTCGAACACCCCGACCATGATCTGCTTGTAGAACTGCGGCGACTGCGCGAGGTACGCGGGCCGGCCGAAGTGGTCGACCGCGAAGACGTCCGCGCCCGACTCGGCGGAGCCGCCCACCAGCTTCGGTGACGGGATCTCGGTGAACCCCCGCTCGTCCAGCGTGCGGCGGAACCCGCGCAGCGGCGCGGCCGCGAGCCGCCACACCGCGGCCCGGGCCGGGGGGGGCGCCACGCGACCGGGGCGTGGTCGAGCAGCGTGGGCAGGCCGGCGTCCAGGATCGGGTGCCACGGCGGCACCGGTGGCGGGGCGGCCGAGCCCAGCACGGTGAACTCCGGGTCGGTGAGCTCGGCGCCGCCGGGGGCCTTCGGGTCGGCGACCACCGTGCCCTCGACCGCGACGACGGTCTGTTCGCCGAGCGCGTCGAGCCGCTCGTGTCCGCCGGGGACGACGACCTGGGCGAGCCCGCTGCGGTCGCGGACCACGACGAACCCGACCCGGGACAGCCGCCTGCGGCGGTGGACCCACCCCTGCACCGTGACGCGCTGCCCGACCCGGCGGTGCAGGTCGGCGGTGAGCGTCCTGGGCATCGGCACCTCCTCGGTTCGCGTTCCCCGGGAGGTGTGGGCGATCGGGTCGCCGGTCGGTGACGGTGACCGGCCGGGCGGCTCGGGGGTCGTCACTCCCGTCGTCGCCACCGCGGCGGACGGTAGCGGGTGGCGCGTCGCCGGGCACCGGGTTTTCGGCCGTGACCGGGCCGCCACGCGCCGTGGTGTGACCGATTCGCCTGGTCGGGCGGTTGAGACGATCTCGAACGTCTGTTCGACTCTCGGGTGTGGGCTGGAACAACCCGGATGTCCCGTGGCAGGAGCTGGAGGCGGCGCTGTCGGGCCGCACGCGCGATGCGCCGAACCTCGCGGGCCCGCCCGACGGCGGCGACGGCCCGGCGTGGTCGCGCAAGCGGGAGCCCTACGTGCCCCCGCCGGTCGAGGGGCCCGAGGCGCGCGTGCCGTACGCCGAGCTGCACTGCCACTCCAACTTCAGCTTCCTCGACGGCGCGAGCCACCCGGAGGAGCTGGTCGAGCAGGCGGCGCGGCTGGGCCTTTCCGCGATCGCGCTCACCGACCACGACGGCATGTACGGGGTGGTCCGGTTCGCCGAGGCCGCCGCCGAGCTGGGCGTCCGCACCGTCTTCGGCGCCGAGCTCTCCCTCGGCCTCAGCGCCCCGCAGAACGGGGTGGCCGACCCGGAGGGCAGCCACCTGCTGCTGCTCGCCCGTGGGCCGGAGGGCTACCGCGGGCTCTGCCGCACGATCAGCAGGGCCCAGCTGCGGGGGCAGGAGAAGGGGCGGCCGGTCTACGACCTCGACGAGGTGGGGGCCGACACCGCGGGGCAGGTCGTCGTGCTCACCGGCTGCCGCAAGGGCGCGGTGCGCCAGGCGCTGCGCTCCGGCGGGCGCGACGCCGCGGCCAAGGAGCTGCGCCGGCTCGTCGAGCGGTTCGGCGCCGACCACGTGGCCGTCGAGCTCACCCACGCCGGGCTGCCCACCGACACCGAGCTGAACGACGCGCTCGCCGAGCTGGCCCGCGACCTGCGCCTGCCCACGGTGGCCACCACCGCGGCCCACTACGCCACCCCGCGCCGGTACCCGCTGGCCACGGCCATGGCCGCGGTGCGGGCCCGGCGCAGCCTCGACGAGGCCGACGGCTGGCTGCCGCCCGCGGGCACCGCCCACCTGCGCTCCGGCGCGGAGATGGCCGCGCGGTTCGACACCCGCTACCCCGGCGCGGTGGCGCGGGCGGCCGAGATCGGCACCGCGTGCGCGTTCCCGATCCGGCTCGTCGCGCCGGACCTGCCCCCGTTCGACGTCCCGCCGGGGCACGACGAGGCGAGCTGGCTGTGGGAGCTGATCCAGCGCGGGATGGCCGTCCGCTACGGCAGCCACGCCGAGCACCCCGAGGCCATCGAGACGATCCGGCGCGAGTTCGAGATCATCAAGCAGAAGAACTTCCCCGGCTACTTCCTGATCGTCCACGACATCGTCGAGTTCTGCCGCAAGGCCGACATCCTCTGCCAGGGCCGCGGCTCGGCCGCCAACTCGGCGGTCTGCTACGCGCTGGGCATCACCAACGTCGACGCGGTGGCGATGGGGCTTTTGTTCGAGCGCTTCCTGTCCCCGGCCAGGGAGGGCTACCCGGACATCGACCTGGACATCGAGTCCGGCCGCCGCGAGGAGGTCATCCAGTACGTCTACGCCAAGTACGGCCGCGGGTGCGCCGCCCAGGTGGCCAACGTGATCACCTACCGGCCGCGCTCCGCCGTCCGCGACATGGCCAAGGCGCTCGGGTTCTCCCAGGGCCAGCAGGACGCGTGGAGCAAGCAGATCGAGCGGTGGAGCGGGCCCGTCGCCGACGCGCCCGCCGACGTGCCCGACCAGGTGGTCGAGCTCGCCGACCAGCTGCTCGGCTTCCCGCGCCACCTGGGCATCCACTCCGGCGGCATGGTCATCTGCGACCGGCCGGTGTCGGAGGTGGTGCCCGTCGAGTGGGCGCGCATGCCGGGGCGCAGCGTCGTGCAGTGGGACAAGGACGACTGCGCGTACGCGGGGCTGGTCAAGTTCGACCTGCTCGGGCTGGGCATGCTCACCGCCCTGCACCTGATGATCGACCTGGTCGAGGAGAACCACGGCCGGAAGGTCCAGCTGCACGAGCTGCAGCCCACCGACCCGGACGTCTTCGCGATGCTCGCGCGCGCCGACTCGGTGGGGGTGTTCCAGGTGGAGTCGCGGGCGCAGATGGCCACGCTGCCCCGGCTCAAGCCGCGCACGTTCTACGACCTCGTCGTGGAGGTCGCGCTGATCCGCCCCGGCCCCATCCAGGGCGGCTCCGTCCACCCCTACATCCGCAGGCGCAACGGCCTCGAGGAGTGGGACTACGACCACCCGCTGCTCAAGGGCGCGCTGGAGAAGACCCTGGGCGTGCCGCTGTTCCAGGAGCAGCTCATGCAGATCGCGGTGGACGTCGCCGGGTTCTCCGCCGCCGACGCCGACGAGCTGCGCCGCGCCATGGGCGCCAAGCGGTCGGAGGAGAAGATGGAGCGGCTGCGCGGCCGCTTCTTCGCCGGCATGGCGACCAGGGGCATCACCGGCGAGGTGGCCGAGGGGATCTTCCGCAAGATGCTGGCGTTCGCCAACTTCGGGTTCCCGGAGAGCCACGCGATCAGCTTCGCGTCGCTGGTCTACTACAGCGCCTGGTTCAAGCTCTACTACCCGGCCGCGTTCTGCGCCGCGCTGCTCAACGCCCAGCCGATGGGCTTCTACTCGCCCCAGTCGCTGGTGGCCGACGCGCGCAGGCACGGGGTGCTCACCCGCGGCCCCGACGTCAACCTTGGGCGGGCCGAGGCGATCCTGCAGCCCGACCCGCTCTCCACCGGCGGGCAGGCCATCCGGCTCGGGCTCGCCGAGGTGCGCGGCATCGGCACCGAGCTGGCCGAGCAGATCGTCGCCGAGCGCGACCGGGGCGGGCCGTACCGCGACCTCGCCGACCTCGGCCGCCGCGTCCGGCTCACCGTGCCGCAGGCCGAGGCGCTCGCCACCGCGGGGGCGTTCGGCAGCCTCGGCATCGACCGCCGCTCGGCGCTGTGGGCGGCCGGGGTGGTCGCGGCCGTGCGGCCCGAGCAGCTGCCCGGCACCGCCGTCGGGCTGGAGGCGCCCGCCCTGCCCGGGCTCACCGACGTCGAGCTCACCGCCGCCGACATCTGGGCCACCGGCGTCTCGCCCGGCACCCACCCCATGCAGCACCTGCGCGAGCGGCTCGACGCGCTCGGCGCCGTGCGGATCGACGCCCTCGACGCGATCGGCCGCTCCATCCCGCCCGGCGACCCGGAGCACCCGATGCCGCGGGTGCTCGTCGGCGGGATCGTCACCCACCGGCAGCGGCCCGCCACCGCCCGCGGGGTCACGTTCCTCAACCTGGAGGACGAGAGCGGCATGCTCAACGTGACCTGCTCGGAGGGGCTGTGGGCGCGCTACCGCACGGTGGCGGTCAGCAGCACCGCGCTGCTCGTGCGCGGGCGGCTGGAGCGCAGCCCGGAGGGCGTGCTCAACCTGGTGGCCGACCGGCTGCAGAAGCTGCCGCTCACGGTGCCGGTGAAGTCGCGCGACTTCCGCTGAGGCGCCGTGCTGGACTTCACCCGTGGGAGCCCTCGGCCGCGCCGCATCTGCCGTGGTGGCGCTGGGATGCGTCGCCGCCGCGCTGCTCGGCGCCCCGCCCGCCGCGGCGGCCTTCGAGCCCGCGACCATCGACCGCTACCTCGCCGATGGCCTCGCCGCGACCGGCTTGCCGGGGATGGCCGTCGCGGTCGTCCGCGGGGGCGAGGTGGTGCACGTCGCCGGGTACGGCACGGACGGGAACGGCGACCCGGTCACCCCGCGCACGCCGTTCCGGGTCGGGTCGCTGACGAAGTCGTTCACGGCGGCGGCGGTGCTGCAGCTGGCGGCCGAGGGCCGCGTCGACCTCGACGCCCCCGTGCGCGCCTACCTGCCGGGCTTCCCCGTGGTGGGGCCGATCACCGTCCGGCACCTGCTCAACCAGACCAGTGGCCTCGCCGACCCCGCCATCCCGTCGCTGAACGACCCCCACCAGGACCTGGCGCAGCGGGTGGCGAGCCTGCGCGACGTGCGGCCGGTGAGCGAGCCGGGCCGCGAGTTCCACTACTGCGACGTCAACTACCAGGTGCTCGCTCAGCTGGTCGAGGTCGTGTCCGGACGGTCGTGGGCGGAGAACCTCGGCGAGCGGGTGTTCGCCCCGCTCGGGGCGGCGGACAGCGTCGCGGGCGCCACCACGACGCAGGCCGGGGCGCCGCCGGGCCACGTCCTGCTGTTCGGCGTGCCGGTCGCCCGCCCGGAGCTCGACGGGCTGGTCGCCGGCTCGGGTGGCGTGGTGTCGACCGCGCTGGACATGGGTCGCTGGCTCGCGGCGCAGGCGTCCGGCGGCGGGCCCGTGCTGCGGCCCGGAGACGTCGCCCTGATGCAGACCCCACCGCCGGGCGTGGCCGGGGGCTACGCCATGGGTTGGCAGGTCGTCGCGCCCGGCCGGCTCGCGCACACCGGGGTGCTCTCGACCTACAGCGCGATCCAGGTGCTGCTCCCCGGGAGCGGCCAGGGGTTCGTGCTGCTGTTCAACGGCAGCAACGCGCTGGCCGACACGGCCGGCCTCGCCGCCGGGCTCGCCGACCTCCTCACCGGTGGGACCGAGCCGCCCGGCCCGCGGAGCACCGCGCTGGTGGCCGCCGCGCTCGGCGCCGCCGCCGTCGCGGTGCTCGCCCTGCGGGTGCGCCAGCTCGCCCGGGTGCCGCGGTGGCGGGGGCGCGCCCGCGGGTGGAGGGCGGTGGCGGGGCCGGCTTGGCTCCTGCTCCCGACGGCGCTGCTCGCCGGGCTGCCCACGCTGCTCAGCGCGCTGATCGGGCGGTCGTTCACCTTCTGGCAGCTCTGCCTGGCGATGCCGGACGTGGTGGTCCTGATCGCGGTGTGGGCGCTGTCGGGGGTCGCGCTCGCCGCCGCCCGGACGGTGGCGATCACCCGGCGACCCGCTGCGCGGGAGTAGGCTGCTGTTGCAGAAGGATTCGCGGCAACCTCCGGATCGTTTCGTTCGCGGTTCGCCATCTCGATCATCCGCGAGGCCGAGAAGGGAGAGCACCGACCACCGTCGGCGCTCGGTCGCCTCATCCCGTCCGTCTTGACGCTTAGCCGGTGGCGGCGCCGAGTACAGCGAAAAGTAGCTGCCCGACCCCGACGCATCGCCTGATTCCCAGGCGGAGCTGCGACAGAACGGAAGTCGGCGATGATCACTTTTCTCGGGGCATTCATCTTCGCGACGGTCATCGTGATCGGTTTGCTCGACCGCGACAGCGGCCTCCGCCTTCTGCAGAAGTACGAATCGCCGTGGCAGGTGGGTCCGCGACGCGATCCGCGGAGGCCGGCACGGCGACGTCGAGCCCGCGACTCCTGAGGCCTCAGGTTGTGAGTTCCCGGTCCCGACACCGCCGCGACCGGCCGGGATGTCAGCTCGAGGCGGCGAGCTTCGCGAGGCGGGCGGGGGTGGGCCAGCGCACGTCGCGGGTCCAGCCGAGCTTCTCGAACACCCGGATCAGGCCGGCGGACAGGTCGATCTGGCCGGGTTGAACACCGTGGCGGGCGCATGTGGGGTCGGCGTGGTGCAGGTTGTGCCATGACTCGCCGAGGGACAGGATCGCCAGCGGCCAGAAGTTGGTCGCCTTGCCCTGGGCGGCGAAGGGTCGCTCGCCGATCATGTGGCAGATCGAGTTGATCGACCACGTGACGTGGTGCAGCACGCCCACGCGGACCAGCCCGGCCCAGAAGAACGAGGTGACCGCACCCCAGAACGACATGCTGATCAGACCGCCGATCAGGGCGGGCGCGAGCAGGCTGATCACGGTGAACAGCGGGAACAGCCTGCTGATGCGGGCGATGTCGCGGTCGGCGAGCAGGTCGGGGGTGAAGCGGGCGGCGTTGGTGCGGTCCTTGCCGAACATCCAGCCGAGGTGGGCGTGGAAGAAGCCCTTGGCCAGCGCGACGGGAGTGGTGCCGAACAGCCACGGGGAGTGCGGGTCGCCCTCCTTGTCGGAGAAGGCGTGGTGGCGGCGGTGGTCGGCCACCCAGGTGATGACGTCGCCCTGCAGGGCCATGCTGCCTGCGATCGCCAGGCCGTTGCGCAGACCCCGGTTGGCCTTGAACGCGCGGTGGGTGAAGTGGCGGTGGAAGCCGACGGTGACGCCGAAGGCGGACAGCAGGTAGAAGCCGACGGCGAGGCCGATGTCGGTCCAGCCCAGCGCCCAGCCCCAGGCCAGCGGTGCGGCTGCGAGCAGCGCGAACGTCGGGATCAGGGTGAAGAGGTAGACCAGCACGCTCTCGCCGGGCGGCCGCCGACCGTCGAGGACGGGTTTGGCGGCGCCGCGTCGGGAATCGCTGGTCGGCGCTGTGCCACCGCGGTTGGCGGTCGCAGGGGTCGACGTCATGTCGGATGCTCCTTGGGTATCGGGCGTGCAGCAGTCGCGCCGCGAGGTCTGGGCGGCGGCGCGAGCCGTTCGGAAGGGCCCTGCGGCGGGACGACGTCCGCGGGCCTTCCAAGACGTCCCGTCCCGGAGTACCCGGGATCGACGGATGTAGCACTACACCGTGGGCTACAAAATAGCGCTACGATGTAGACTCTACAGTGTAGCGGTGAGACCATCCGCTGATGGTGGGGCCGCACGCGACGAGCACGGAGGTGGCCGGGTGGCCGGCGACGTCGAACGCGAGCCAGAGCCCGTCGGCACCGCTGCCAGGCGACGTGTCAGGCGGCGCACCACGCTGTCTCGAACCGACGTGCTCCGCGCGGCGGTGGCGCTGGTCGATGCCGACGGGGTCGAGGCGCTGTCGATGCGGCGGCTCGGCGCGGCGCTCGGCCGTGATCCGATGCGCCTGTACCGCCACGCGTCCAGCAAGGAGGATCTGCTCGACGGGATCGTCGAGTTCGCGCTGTCCGAGCTGCCGGTTCCCGCCGTGCCCGAGGGCGGTGACTGGGAGGAGACGCTGCGGCGCAACGCACACGCCTTCCGTGCGCTCGCCCTCGCCCACCCGAATCTCGCACCGCTGATGATGACCCGGCCGCTGGCCACCCCGCTGGCCATGCGTCCGCTCGGCACGTTGCGCCCGCTCGAGGCCCTGCTGGACCTGTTCGTCGGCGTCGGGTTCGACGGTCGCGGTGCGCTGCACGCCTACCGGCTCTACATGGGCTTCCTCTACGGGCAGGTGCTCAACGAGCTGCAGGAGCGCGTACCCGCCCCGGACGAGAGCAAGGACCTGCTGTGGCTGGGGCTGCAGCGGCTGCCGGTGCGCGAGTTCCCGCGGCTGCGCGCGCTGGCCGGTGAGCTCGCCGTGTACGACGGTGCACGCGAACTCGACGAGGGCCTCGACGTCATCCTCGCCGGCTTGCGCCCGCGGACGACGTCCGTCGGCGACTCGTGAAGGGAGATCGGGATGCGGCCAGGCGACAAGATCACCCAGATCGTTCCTGCTGCGGGCTACTACGCGGTGTATCGGGAGGGGGGCGAGCTGGTGTACAACCCCGTGGCGGCCTGGGTGGTGGTCGAGGACGAGCAGGGAATCCAGCGCGTGGACGGCATCGACCCCAGCCGCGTGGGCTGGGACGGTTCGCCCTGTGGCTACGCGGGCGAATTCGTCGAGTTCGTCTACCGTGAGGAACGCGAGCGTCGCCGCTGAGAAAGCGGCCGAGCCGACGGCCTCGAGCTGTCGACGGGTGTATCGTCGGAGTTGTCGGGTTCAGCCAGTACACGGGCGCTCGAGCCCATGTCGTCCTCGGCGAAAGTCCACGCGGACGTCCGCGTCCGAGGACGGAGCACCGACATGACGTCGGATTCCACCACCCGAAGCGCTTCGACCGGTGGCCACCGCGATCTCCGGTTGCGCTTGAAGCCGCGCGGGCCCGTCACCGGTTTCGTCGACGGTGGGTGGTGGCCCCGGTCGCGAGACCTTCCGGGCGAACTACCGGCGCTGCTGGCCGTGCTCGCGGTCCGGATGGGGCCCGTCGAGGACGTGACCTACAACCTCGACACCTGGGGACCCACGCCGCGGAGGATCAGCCTCGACGGGCGGCGCGTCCGGCTCTCCGGCTACCGGTCCCAGCATCCGGCCACGATCGACGTCCTCAGCGCCGCCGACCGTGTCACGCTCCTGGTCGTAGCCCCGGACGCCGCGCCGGAGGCCGCACACAGCGCGCTGATGGCAGCCGGACATCGCGGCAACACCGACCATGTGGACGCGCTGCTGCGCGGCGAGTTCGCCCCCGGCGCGGTCGACGACGAGCTGGCGCAGCAGCGGTGGGACCTCGACGGAGGACCCGTCGACGCCGGCCGCTTCCGGCTGGTCGGCATGTCGAATCTCTGATCCGCCCGAGTCATGGAGGAATCACTCGTGGAAGGCGCAGCGAAGACCTACGTCTCGCTCTATGAACAGCGCGTCCGGCTGGTGGCGCAAGCCCTGACGCAACGCTCGAAACTGAGCGAGAAGGAGGCGTCGGATCTTGCGGTGCACGTGTTGTACGTCCTCGACCACGTCCCGGAGAAGGTGCGGTAGATGAGGGGCGGTGGAAGGAGGCGGATCACCCGCAGGAATCCACCCGATGCCGAACGGGTTGCCGAGTCCAGACATCCACTGCCATGGCGCAACGTGCCGTCCGACGGGGTGAACCACGTCGCCGACGCCAACGGGCAGCCGGTGTACGACGGCCCCGATGCGGCCGAGATGTTCCGGCTGTACAGCACGGAGGCAGAGGCCGAGGCCGAGCGAGCGGGGCAACGGGCGAGCGGCGAGACACTCCGATGAGCATGCGCAGCTCTGCGCTCGTCGGGTCGTGGTCGCGTACCCGGTGGGCCGGCGCCGCCCCGCGTAGCAGGTGAGAACACCACGCCGCGTGGAGCGGACCCCTTCTCCTCGACGTGCGTGAATCCGCGCCGGCGTGTCGGTGGCCCTGGACTCGGTCACCCCCGAGCTCGTGGCCGGGGACGAACAGCCGTGCCGGCACCCGGGTGGGGGCGGCGGTCAGCGCGGCGTCGACGCGTAGCTGAGCCGGCCGGTTCACTCGGCACGTTGCAGGGCCGACACCAGCGCCAGGGTGGACTCCGCGCCCTGGAGAGCAGACCCGCCAGGAGCAGGTCGGCCGCGCCGGGGCAGCATCCAGATTCCCGCCCGAGCGGGGAGTGCGCGAGCACGAGCTGCAGTCGGTGTGCCGACGCCACAATCGACGTGCCGCCGCCGCGACAGTTGTCGGGTGGGTCTCGGGGCACCGGCCGATGGACGGCGCGATCGCGGCTGGGAGGATGGGCCTCGTGACGGCGACGGTGATGGACGGCAAGGCGACGTTGCAGGAGCTGCTCGGCGAGCTCGCCGCGCGGGTCGAGAAGCTGAAGGCGAACGGCGTGACGCCGGGGCTCGGCACGCTGCTCGTCGGGGACGACCCGGGCTCGCACTCCTACGTGCGGGCCAAGCACCGCGACTGCGCCAAGGTCGGGATCACCTCGATCCAGCGGGAGCTGCCTGCGGACGCGACCCAGGCCGACGTCGAGCGGGCCGTCGACGAGCTGAACGCCGACCCGGCCTGCACGGCGTTCATCGTGCAGCTGCCGCTGCCGAAGGGCCTCGACGCGGGGGCCGCGCTGGGCAGGATCGACCCGATGAAGGACGCCGACGGCCTCGCCCCGGTGAGCCTCGGGCGGCTCGTGCTCGGCGAGCCGGGCCCGCTGCCGTGCACGCCGCGCGGGATCGTCGAGCTGTGCCGCCGCTACGGCGTGGACCTCAACGGGGCGCGGGTGACGGTCGTCGGCCGCGGGGTGACGGTGGGGCGGCCGCTCGGGCTGCTCTTGACCCGCCGGTCGGAGAACGCGACCGTCACCCTCTGCCACACCGGCACCAAGGACCTCGCCGCCGAGGTGCGGCGGGCCGACGTCGTGGTCGCCGCGGCGGGCGTGCAGGGGCTGATCACCGCGGACATGGTGCGGCCGGGCGCCACCGTCCTCGACGTCGGCGTCACGCGCACCGAGTCGGGGCTGGTCGGGGACGTCGCCCCCGAGGTCGCGGAGGTGGCCGGGCTGCTGGCGCCGATGCCGGGCGGGGTCGGGCCGATGACGCGGGCGATGCTGCTGACCAACGTGGTGGAGGCAGCCGAGCGGGCGGTGGGCGAGGGGTCGTGACCGCGCCGCTCCGCTCCCGCCTGCCGGTGCACGCACCGATGACGTTGGTGCTGTTCATCGCCGCTGTGGGCATGGTCAGGACGCTCACGCACCACTGGCGTGAGGGAGCGGTGCTGCTCGGCGGCGCGCTGATCGTCGCCGCGGTGCTGCGGCTGCTGCTGCCCACCGAGCGGGTGGGGCTGCTCGCGATCCGCAGCCGCCCGTTGGACGTGCTGTGCTACGCCGGGCTGGGCACGGTGATCTCGGTGATCGCCGTGACGATCACCGCGAGCCTGTTGAACGGCGGCGGATGAGCGAGCGCCGATTGCGGCCGCTGCGGCCCGACGAGCTCGACGCCGAGCAGCGCGCGGTGTACGACGCGCTGACCGACCCGCCCGGCCGGGTGCGGCGAGCGCCCGACGGGAGCCTCGAGGGCCCGTTCGACGCGATGCTGCGCGCCCCGCGTTCGGGGGCGGCGCTGCAGTCGGTGGGTGCCGCGCTGCGGTACCGCAGCGCGCTCCCGGAGCGGGTGCGGGAGCTGGCGACGTTGCAGGTGGCGGCGCACCACCGGGCGCAGTTCGAGTGGTTCGCGCACGCCCCGCTCGCGGCGGCGGCCGGGTTGCCCGCCGCGCTGGTGGAGGCGGTCCGCACCGGGGGCCCGGTGGAGCCGGAGGACGAGGCGGAGCGGGCGGCGGCGGTCGCGGTCGCGCAACTGCTCACCACCGGCGACGTCGACGACGAGGCGTGGGCGGCCGTGGTCGGCGCGCTCGGTGAGGCGGGCGCGGTCGAGCTCACCACGCTGGTGGGCTACTACTCCCTGCTCGCGATGCAGATGCGGGTGCTGCGGGTGCCGTTGCCCGACGGCGCGGAGCCCGTCGAGTTCCCGGCCTGACGGCTCACCGGCCGGCGTAGAGCGTGCGCACCAGGTCTTCGATGGACGGTTCGACGACGGTGACGTCGCGCAGCTCGACCCGCGCGGCGACCGCGGAGATCAGGGCGGCCGCGGTCGTGTCGCCGGGGGCGAACGCGAGGCGCTGGCGCAGGCCGTCGGCCTCGACGCGCACGTCGTGCACGCCGGGCAGGCCAGCCAGCGGGTCGGCGGGCGCGGCCAGCTCGACGACGACCTCGCGGGCGCCGCCGGAGCGGGCGCGCAGCGCGTCGATCGAGTCGTCGGTGACGACCCGGCCGTGGTCGATCACGACGACGCGGCGGCAGAGCCGTTCGACGTCGGCGAGGTCGTGGGTGGTGAGCAGGATCGTCACGCCGTCGACGACGTTGACCTCCTCCAGGAACGCGCGCAGCCGCTCCTTGCTCACCAGGTCGAGCCCGACGGTCGGCTCGTCGAGCACGAGCAGCTGCGGGCCGTGCAGCAGCGCCGCGGTCACCTCCGCGCGCATCCGCTGCCCCAGCGACAGCTGCCGCACGGGCACGTCCAGGAACGGGGCGAGCTGCAGCACGTCCACGCAGCGGTCGAGGCGGGCGCGGTGCCGGTCCGCGGGCACCCGGTGGACCGAGCCGAGCAGCTCGAAGCTGTCGCGCAGCGGCAGGTCCCACCACAGCTGGCTGCGCTGGCCGAACACGACGCCGAGGCGGCGGGCGAGCTCGCGGCGCTGCCGGGTGGGGTCGAGCCCGCAGACCCGCAGGCTCCCCGCGGTCGGGACGAGGATGCCGGTGAGCATCTTGATCGTCGTCGACTTGCCGGCGCCGTTCGGCCCGAGGAAGCCGACCGCCTCGCCGGGCTCGATGCGCAGGTCGACGCCGCTCACCGCGACGACGGTGCGGCGGGCGCGACGGCGGCCGACGGTGAACTCGCGGCGCAGGCCCTCGGTCGCGATGGCGGGTTCGGTGGCGCGGGTCATGACCCAGCTCCCTGGTAGTGGCGGACGGCGGTGCGCCAGATGAGCGCCGCGACGGCCGCGGCGACGACGGCGACGAGCGGTGAGGCGTAGCGCAGGGCGTGCGGCAGGCCCAGCGGGTCGGGTCGGTCGAGCAGCGCGAGGGCGGGGAAGTAGGCGACGAACGCGGCCGGAACGGCGTAGCAGGCGGCGCGACGCAGCCACGGCTCGAACACGGTGATCGGGTAGGAGGTGGTGAGCTGGGAGCCGTAGGTGAACGCATTGGCCACCTCGCGGCCCTCGACCACCCAGAACGACACCGAGCAGGTGGCCACCCAGATCGCGCCGATGATCGCGGCGCCGACCAACGGCGTGCCGACGACGAGCACCGCGTTGCGCGGGGTCGCGGCCACCCCGCCCTGCGCCAGCACCACGCCGAGCACGACGGCGGCGACGGCGACCCGGCCGAGCCGGCGCAGCTGCAGGTCGCTGGTCACGAGTTGCGGGAAGACCCCGAGCGGGCGGGCGAGCAGCACGTCCAGCTCGCCGGTGCGGATCCAGCGCGGGAGGTCGTCGAGCTGGCCGACGACGAGGTCGGCGAGCCCGAACGAGATGCCGGCGAGCGCGTAGATCAGCAGCACCTCCTCGCGGGTGAACCCGCCCAGCGAGTCGACCTGCGCGAACACGGCGAGGATGATGACCAGCTCGACGGCGGATCCGATCGCCTGTCCGAGGAGGTCGAGCGCGAACGAGGTGGGGTAGGCGAGCTGGCTGCGCACGCGGGAGGCGAGCAGCCGCAGGTAGACGCCGCGCCGGCGGGACCGGTCAGCCACCTTGCACCACCAGCTTCCGCGTGGCGCGGGCGAGCACGAGCCGGCCCGCGGCGAGCAGGACGGCGGCCCACAGCACCTGGTGGCCGATCAGCGCGGCCGTCGGCCCGCGCTCGGAGAACACGTCGATCGGCGTCTGCATCAGGGCCGGGAACGGCGTCGCGTAGAGCGCGGCGCGCAGGACGTCGGGGAAGAAGGCGAGCGGGATGGTCAGGCCGCAGGCGAGGCCGGAGCCCGACGCGTAGATGCCGACCACGCCGCGGTTGTCGAGCATCCAGAAGGCGGTGAGGTCCAGCAGGAACCGCAGGGCGAAGCTGACGACGACCGCGAGCGTCGTCGACACCGCGAACAGCACCGCCGACCAGGGGCTGTCCGGCCAGCGGAACGGCAGCACCGCGGCGCCGAACGCCACGGGCGGCGCGAGCCGGATGAGCACCGCGTGCCCCGCCCGGCCGATGTCCTGCGCGAGCAGCGCGGCCTGCAGGTTCCACGGGCGGGCGAGGTCGATGGCGACGTCGCCGGAGCGCACGCGCTCGGCGAGCTGCCGGTCCGGCCACAGCAGGACGACGGCGAGCAGGCCCTGCCCCAGCCAGACGAACGTGCTGGTGTCGGCGGCGTCGTAGCCGGCGACGCGGCCGGCGGGCGCGACGACCGCCAGCAGCACGGCGACCCGCAGCAGGCCGAACACGGTGTTGGTGAACAGCCCGGCGAAGCTCGCGGTGAGGTAGGTGGAGTGGCGCCGGAAGCCGGCCCTGACCAGGAGCAGGTAGGGCGGGAGCACGTCGGTCAACGCTAAACCCCCGCGCAAGCGGTTTCCGCGCCCCTCCGTTGCAGTATGGCCACCTTCATGCGGTGAGGTGGCATGAAGGTGGCCATGCTGCAATCCCCACCGCGGCGAGCCCGGCTGGCGCGCCACGTTCGGCGCGGTCGCGCTGGCCGGGGCGGCCGCGGCGGCCGGCCTGCTCGCGACGGTGCCCACAACGCCGCCCGGGCCGGTCCCGCGGCTGCGGGAGCAGCTC
>NZ_DATGOP010000001.1:0-11651 GCF_035305885.1 Pseudonocardia sp. | reverse complement strand
GCTCATGACCCAGCGCACGAGCAGCGAGGCCACGACGATGCCGACCGGGCCGAGGAGGACGAACAGCAGCCCGTCCAGGGCGGCGTTGAGCACGGCGGTGGCGACGGAGATGCCGAGCAGCCACCGCTGCCGCCGCGCCACCACGAGCAGCCGCGTGCCGACCACGTTGAACACGTGCGCGGGCAGCGACAGCATCACGATCGCGCCCCAGAGGAACCCCTGCGCCCACGACGCGGGCAGCAGGCCCGAGGCCGGCCCGGCGAGGCACACCAGCGCCCCGCCCGCGGTGAGCACGACCGTGACCAGACCGAGCACCGCTCCGTCGCGCCGCAGCAGCGACGCCGCCTCGCCGGCCACCATCGTCGGCAGCCGCGCCCACGCGCCGACCCGCCGCACCAGGAACGCCATGTTGACGAACTGCGCGCCCGCGTACATCAGGCGGTCGGCGATCTCGTAGCTGGAGATCGCGCCCGCGCCCGAGCTCGACAGGAACAGCCGGTCGACCGCGGGGCCGAGCTGGGTGACCCCCGACGAGGAGGCCTGCGCGACCAGCCCGAACGGGGTCAGCGCCCCGTCGGCGGCGCCCGCCTGCTCCGCGCGCAGCCGCCGCGCGGTCACCGCGAGGATCGCCGCGCGGGCCGCCTCGCCGGCGGGCAGCATCGCCGCGACCGCGACGAGCGGGGCGTCCCACCAGACCGCGAGCAGCACGGCGGGCATGAGCGTGCGCATCGCCTGCACCATGATCGGCACGGTCGGGGCGCCCCGAGCGATGCACTCCCCCGACAGCATGCTCGCCACGGCCGCGAACACCGGCGCGGGCGCGACGGCGCACACGAGCACGACGAAGTCGCCGGCGGCGGGCGAGCCCGCCGCGTAGGCGATCCCCAGCGCGGGCACCACCAGCGCCGTCAAGCCCGTGGCGAACAGCAGGATCCGCCGCCGGTACTCGCGCAGGGCGCCGGGCGCCGGGTCCTGCTCCCGGCCGAGCACCCGCCCGTATTCGGCGATCGTGGTCAGCTCGACGGCCGAGCTGACGATCACCGCCACGGTGACGGCCACCGACACCGCGAGCAGCAGCAGGTCGGAGTCCTCCGGGGCGAGCACGAGCGCGGCGACGAAGGGCAGCGTGAACCCCGGCAGCGACCCGACGACCGCCGCCACCGCGGTGCTGAGGTCCTTGCGCAGCAGGCCTACGCCGGCACGGTGGCGGCCCACCTGTACTGCTCCTCGAGCCCTTCGCGCAGCGGGACGGTGGGCGCCCAGCCGACGGCGGCCTTGATCGCGGCGGTGCTGCCGCCCGTGCGCTCCACGTCGCCCGGCACGGGGTCGCCCCTGCGGACCAGCGGCGTGCGGCCGGAGATCTCCCCGAGCAGCTCGATGACCTCGTTCACCGTGGTCGAGGTGCCGCCCGCCACGTTGTACACCGAGCCGGCCGGGACGTCGGCCACGGCGACCCGCACGTTGGCCTCGACCACGTCGTCGACGTAGGTGAAGTCGCGGACCTGGTCGCCGGTGCCGAACACCGGGATCTCCGCGCCGTCGCGGACGGCCGTGCAGAAGCGGGTGAACGCCATGTCGGGGCGCTGCCGCGGCCCGTAGACGGTGAAGTAGCGCAGCGACACCGTGGGCAGCCCGTAGTTCTGCGCGTACAGCACGCAGAGGTGCTCCGCGGCGAGCTTGGTGACGCCGTACGGGGACAGCGGCTGCGGCCGGTCGGTCTCCTCAGTGGGGTAGCGCAGGGCGTTGCCGTACACCGACGAGGAGGACGCGTACACGAAGCGCTCGAGCCGCGGCGCCCGCAGCGCGGCCTCGAGCAGCCGCTGGGTGGCGTTGACGTTGCCGCGGGTGTAGCCGTCGAAGTCGGCGCCCCACGACTTGCGCACGCCGGGCTGGCCCGCCTGGTGGAAGACCACCTCGACGCCGGCCAGCAGCGTGGCGAGGTCCACCTCGTTGAGGTCGGCCTCCACCACGGTCAGCCGGGGGTGCTCGATGTGGCGCAGGTTGTCGCGCTTGAGCCGCGGGTCGTAGTAGTCGGTGAGCGCGTCGACGCCCACGACGTCGTGGCCGTCGGCGAGCAACCGGCGGGCGAGCGTGCTGCCGACGAAGCCGGCGACGCCCGTGACGAGGGCGCGCATCAGGCCGCCGCGAAGAAGACGTCCCGCACGACGCGGGGGGCGGACAGGTCGGCGACGGCCGCTGCGACCTTGGTGCGGTCGAGGCCCTGCGCGGCGCGGATCGCGGCCGCGAGCCCGGCGGGGTCGCGCCCGCGCACGAACCCGGAGACGCCCTCCTGGACCAGGCCGCCGGTGTCGCTGCCCTCGGTGACCACCGCGGGCAGCCCCGTGGCCATGGCCTCCACGAGCACGCGCGGGAAGCCTTCGTACCCGGGGTGGGAGGTCATCAGGAACACGCCCGACCGCTTGCGCGCCTCGGCGACGTCGGCCGCCCCGAGCCGGCCCCGCAGCGTGATGCGGCGCGCGACGTCCTCCGGCAGGGCCGCGACCTGTCGCTCCAGCTCATCGCGCAGCGAGCCGGACCCGATCACCTCCAGCGTCCACGGCTCGTCCGGCGACTCCTGAACCAGGTGCGCGAAGGCGCGGATCGCGAGCGCCGGGTCCTTCGGGGTCTCCAGCCGGCCCACCCAGACCACCGCGTGCGGGTTCGTCCCCTCCGTGGGCCGGGTGATCGCCGGGTCGTACCAGGTCGGCGCGGACACCGTGCGCGGGTTCCAGCCCCGCACCTTCTCCGCGTACGCCGGGTTGAACACGAGCACGCGGTCGGCGCGCCGGGCGATCGCCCGGTCCAGCCGCTCGTGCAGGCTGCCGGTGAACCGCCAGTACGAGTCGGACGTGGGCCCGAGCAGGCCGCGCTCCTGCGTGTGGATGCAGTAGGTGAGCGGCCCGCGGAACAACAGGCGGGTGAACAGGCCGACGTCGACGCGGTGGGCCTGCACGCTCTTCACCTTCGGGATGGACCGCCGGTGGCGCAGCAGGCCCAGCACGAGCCGCACCGAGTGCGGGATCGGCCCCTTCGGCTTGGTGGTGTCCACCCGCGCGACGGGCATGAACCAGACGTCGCGGTCGCCGCGGCGGTGCCGCTCCCACACGCCCAGCTTGCGGGCGGGGTCGCCCGACTCGTCGATGCCGACCACGCCGAGCGTGATCCCCTCGGGGGCGTACTCGAGCACGCCGCGGATGCACGTGTCGATCCCGCCGATGGTGACCTTGCGAGCCACGTCGAACTGCTGGACGACGAGGCGGTCGATCTCGCCGTCCTTCGGCGCCTCAGGCATCGGCGGCGCTCCCGGCGGGCGCGGCGACGAGGCGGGGCGGCCGCCCGAGGGCGGACCAGGAGAAGCCGGCCCGGCGCAGGACGTCCGGGTCGACGAGGTTGCGGGTGTCGAACACGAGCGGGTTCTTCACCACGGTGGCCAGCCGCCGCCAGTCCAGCCCGCGGAACTCGGGCCACTCGGTGAGGATCACGATCGCGTCGACGTCCTTGGCCGCGACGTACGGGTCGTCGACGACGGTGAGCAGGTCGCCGTCGAAGGACGAGTCGTCGGCGCGGATGGCCGGGTCGAACGCCACCAGCTCGGCGCCCGCCTGCCGCAGCTGGGCCGCCACGGAGATCGCGGGCGAGTCGCGCAGGTCGCTGGTGCCGGCCTTGAACGCCAGCCCGAGCAGGGCGATCCGGGCGCGGGAGAGCGACCCGTTGCGCTTGCCGGTGATGCCCGCCTGGATCTTCTCGACGATCCGCCTGCTCTGGCGCGTGTTCGTCTCGATCGCCGCGCGCAGCAGCCGGAACTCGAAGTCGACCGAGTCGGACAGCTGCAGCAGCGCCGCGGTGTCCTTCGGCAGGCACGACCCGCCCCAGCCCGGGCCGGGCGAGAGGTAGGACTGGCCGATCCGCTTGTCGTAGCCGAGGCCCTCGGTGACGTCGGCGACGTCGGCGCCCAGCCGCTCGCACAGCTCGGCGATCGCGTTGACGTAGGACAGCTTCGTGGCGAGGAAGCAGTTGGCCGCGTACTTGATCATCTCGGCGCTCGCCAGGTCGGTGAGCACGGTCGGGGCGCCCAGCCGGGCGTAGAGGGCCGCGACCCGCTCGGCGGCGTCCTGGGCGTTCGAGCCGACGATGATGCGGTCGGGGTGCAGGAAGTCGTGCACGCCCGAGCCCTCGCGCAGGAACTCCGGGTTGCTCACGACGGCGACGTCGGAGCGGCCGATCAGCTCGACCGTACGCTCGCCGGTGCCGACCGGGACGGTGGACTTGTTGACCACGATCGCCCCGGGCGGCAGCACCTCGCGGACCTCCTCGATCACCCCCTCGACGGCGGAGAGGTCGGCGATGCCGCCGATGCCCATCGGGGTGGGCACGCAGACGAACAGCACCTCGCAGGGCCTGCCTTCGGCGCGCAGCTCGTCCAGGGCGGCGGTGGCGCCGGTGACGAACGACAGGCGACCCGCCGCGAGCATCTCACCGACCATCTCGGCGAGCCCCGGCTCGCGGATGTCGATCTCCCCCGCCTGCAGCCGCTCCACCTTGGCGCGATCGACATCGGCGCAGATCACCCGATGGCCGAGCGACGCCAGGCACGCACCGGTGGTGAGCCCGACGTACCCGGTCCCCACCACGACGATGCGTCGTGCGAACTCCGACACCAGCGTCTCCTCCCCCGTCAACGCAGGTCATGCTGTTTTCCGCACCCGGGTTCGGGCGCTCTGGTCCGGCTAGTCCTCGGCGGGCGGGCCGTCGTAGCCCTCTTCCACCGTGTCGTCGTCGAAACCGACCTCGCGCCCGTAGTCGGGCCCGATCCGGTTGTCCCTGACGGTCACGCCCGTCGACCCCTGCCCGAGCGCGAACGCCTTGTTGCCGGAGCCGACCATCTCGTTGTTGCTGATCGTGACGTCCTGGATGTCCTGCAGCGAGACCGACTGCGCCTCGGCGTGCGAGTCGCAGTAGTTGCCGTCGAACAGCCAGTTCTCGCTCTCGCCCTCACCGGAGCCGTTGTCGACGTCCGGCCCCTCGGCCATGAGGCACTGGGCCCTGATGCCCTCGCACCGGTTGCCCTGGATCACCACGTCCGAGCTCCCCGGGCCCGACGTGGCGAAGGTCTGGATGCAGTCGACGTGCGAGTCGCCGATCTCCGAGGTGCCCTCGAGGTCGTGGACGCGGTTGTTGAGGATCTTGGTGCCGTCGCCGAAGAAGCGGATCGCATCGAGGTCCTCCCCCGTCCACCTGACCTGGGTGACCTCGTTGTTCTGCACGGTGATGTTCTCGCCCTGCACCCAGATCCCGGTGCTGTCGGCGCCGCGGGAGACGAAGCCCTCGACGACGACGTTGTCGGCACGCACCTGGATGCCGGGCACCACCGTGCCGTCGCCCCGGTAGGTCACCGGGGCCTCCGGGGTGCCCCCGTCCTCGATCTCCAGCGGCTCGTCGAGCTCGCCGGAGAAGCACACGACGTCGCCGGGCGCGGGCTCCTGGTCGGGGGACAGGCACGGCCGCTGCGACGGCTCGCCGCCGGTGGGCGCGCCCGTGCAGGCGACCAGCGCCCCCGCGGCCACCAGCAACGCGACCAGCAATCGTCGGATTGGAACCACTCCCGCTTCTCCCCCTGCCGAGAGCAACCGGACTCACGCGTCCTCGGCCCAATGTACGGACGGCAGAGGGGCGGCCGCTTCGAGAAGCTGAACCCCTCCTGAGAGTCATCCGGCCCGGAACACAGCCACCATCTTCTCGAGGCATTGCTCCAAACCGGCGCGCGACACGTCACGCGCCTCGGTGGTGAGGTAGCCGAACTCGCGCACGGTCACCTCGGTGCGCCCGCCCCCGAGCGGCCGCAGCGCCACCTCGTGCCGCACCGAGCGCGGCACGCCCGGCGGGATCGATTCGGCCGGGAGCTGGGCGCGGGCGGCGTCGGTGAACCCCAGGTCGAACACCAGGCGTTTCGGCCGGACGACCTCCCGGTAGGTCCACGTGTTGTAGAGGTCCTGCCCGCCGTACTCGGCGGGGGCGCGCATGCACACGAGCGACGTGCCGCCCTCCCGGACGTCCATCTCGGCGAGCGGCGCGATGAACCCGGTCGGCCCCCACCACGATTTCACCCGATCGGGATCGGTCCACGCGGTCCACGCGTCCTCGATCGGGGCGTCGAGCACCCGGGTGACGGCGAGGTCGAACGTCGCGGGCCCGCGGCTCGAGATCTGCTGGACCGCCCACTGGTTGCCGTCCGGGTCCGTGACGTGCACGAACCCGACGTTGTCGAGGGCGTCGTCGTCGTGCGCGGGCCGGTAGGTGATGCCGTCCCGGGTGACCACGACCCCGCCGGTCTCCACGCCCCGCTCCGACAGCTGGGCGTGCGCGGCGCGGATGTCCGGGACGACCAGCACCAGGCCGCGCAGCGAACCGGGGGCCATGTCGTCGTAGCCGGCCGCCAGCTGGATCGAGCAGCCCGACCCCGGTGGCGTCAGCTGGACGAACCGGTGCCCCTCGTCGGGCCGCACGTCGAAGTCGACGGCGAACCCGACCCGCTCGACGTAGAACTCCTTCGCGCGATCGACGTCCGCCACGGGGATCCGCACCACCTCGAGCGTCCACTGCACGGGACACACCTCCTCCGTTCGGTGTCCCGGGCAGCGTGCCGGGGTGGGGCCGCCAGGGGATCCGTGGTGGCCACGCATCCGTCACGGGGACGCCACGTGGCCGGGAGCGCCGGCGTGGCCGGCTGCTCGACCGCGCCCCGATCCGCCCGAACCCCGCAGCGGCCTCCGCGAACGCGTCCCGGTCGCCACGCAACCGGGCGGCCGCACGCGCCAGGCACGGGCCGCCCACGGATGTCCCGCTGTGGCCCGGTCAGCGCCGCCCGCCCGACGGCCGAGGCCGGCCCACCTCGACCGCCGGCCCGACGTGCGCAGCCAGCGAGCCGGCCGAGCCGCAGCCACGGCGGCCGGCACCGACCCGGTCACGACGGCACCACCTGCTGCGCCGACGCGAACGTCACCACCTGCTTCAACCGGGCCCCGACCCGCCCGCGCCCCGCTGCAGCCTCCACGACCCCGCCCGGTCCCCGTGCCACCGGGCGGCCGTACGGCGCCGGCTCGCCTCGCGACAGCCGGCCGGGCGTCGACAGCCGGGGTGCAGGCGGACCCGCGGCCACGGCGACCAGCCGCCACGACGGCACCACCCGCTCCGCAACCGCCGGCGTTCCCGCCTGCTCCAACCGGGCTCGGCCCGCGCGACACGCACGGCGGCCCCCCGCACACACCCCCGCCCCGGCAGAACCGAGCGGTGCCGCGAGCAACACGGACAACGGCCTCACAAAAGCCACGCCGTCCCGGCCACACCCACCTGTCCCGCGGGCGACACCCGCCGGACAACCTCGGACCGCGGACTCGCCCGGGCAGTCGGCGCCCCGGCAGACCCGCGGCCACCCGTCACGACGATACGACCCGCTCCGCAAACGCCAGCGTTCCCGCCTGCTCCAACCGAGCCCCGATCCGCCCGAACCCCACGGCGACCTCCGCCCACACACCCCGCCCCGCAGAACCGAGCGGTGCCGCGACCGACACAGACAACGGCCTCACGACAGCCACGCCGCCCCGGCCGCCACCACCTGCCCGGCGCGCGGCACCCGCCGGTCAACCTCGGTCCCTCGGACCGCCGAACTCGCCCGGGCAGCCGGCGCCCCGGCAGCCCCGCGGCCACCCGTCACGACGACACCCCTCGCTCCGCAAGCGCCAGCGTGGCCGCCTGCTCCAACCGAGCCCCGATCCGCCCGAACCCCGCGGCGGCCTCCGCGAACGCGTCCCGGTCGCCACGCAACCGGGCAGCGGCACGCGCCAGGCACGCGGCCGCCCACGGATGCCCTGCGGTGGCGGACCTCGCGGCCTCGACCCGTTCGGCGGCGTCCGGCCACCCGGCGACGACGGCCAGCTCGGCGTGCGCGGCCGCCGCGTAGGCGTGGTAGCGGCCCTCCGCCGGTTCGGGCAGGTCCACGTGATGGCCGCGGTGCACGGCGGTCCGGGCCGCGACGAAGACCCCGAGCGGTGCGTGCTGCAGGTGGAAGACGTTCGCACCGCCCACCTCGGCCGCGCGGGCGTTCCAGCGCTCCAGCTCGTCGGCCGCCCGGTCGTCCTCGTCGGACAGGCCCCACGCGAGCGCGGCGAACTGGGCGGCGACCGGCAACCACACCGCGGGCGGGCGTCCCGCGCGCTCCCAGCCGTCCCACATCCCCGGCGCCTCGCGCCGCGCCCACCCGAGCTCGCCCGCGAGCACGAGCGCGGGCAGCACCGTGCTCACCGTGAGGTGCGGCGCGTCGCCGTGGACGTCCGCGTCGAGGATCCGCCGGGCCACGTCGGCGGCGGCCGCGATCTCCCCCGCGGCCACCGCGTCGGCGCACGCGACGGCGAGCACGTCCTCGACCTCGGCCGCGCTCTCGGGCGCGGAGCGGTCGAACGATCCGACGAGCGCCAACCGTTCGGTGGAGAGCCGGTGGGCCTCGTCCCGGCGCCCGTCGACGACCGCGGCACCGCGCAGCGCGCCCAGGGCCGCGGAGACCAGCAGCGGGTCGCCGGTGCGGCGTGCCGCGGTGAGGGCCTGCTCGGCGAGGGCGCGGTCGGGCGAGAGCTTCTCCGGCCGGGCGTTCCAGGCCCGCGCGATCGCGAGTCGGGCGACGGTGGCGGGGCCCGCGTCCGCGCCGGCCCGTTCCGCCTCGGCGAGCAGCGCGCACAGCCGCTCGTGGGGCACCTCGGTGGCGAACGTGGCCGGGCAGCGGCAGGCCAGGTCCACCGCGAGCGCGAGCGGCGTCGCCCTGCCCTCGCCGTCGTCCGCGGCCCGCCCCGCCTCCACCAGCAGGTCGAACGCGTCCCCGGTGTCGTGGCCGCGCTCGGCGCACCCGGCGGCGGAGCGCAGGTCGCGCGCCCGGTCGGCGGGGGATCCGGCGTGCGCGGCCGCCTGCTCGTAGCGCCGGCGCGCCTCGCGAAGGAAACCGCGCCCGTGGGTGATGCGCCCGAGCGAACGCGCGAGCCGGTGGGCCGCCGGGTCGGGGCCCGGTGGGAAGGACGCGAGCGCGGCGCGCAGGTCGTCGAGCACGGCGTCGACCTCGGCGGGGTCGGGTTCGTGCTCGGCGAGCGCGGCGGCGCGGCCGACCGCCCAGTCCCGGTACCGGCGCCGCACCTGCTCGGCCTCGCCGGACTCCCGCAGCCGGTCGGCGGCCACGGCGCGGATCGTGGCGAGCAGCCGCCACCGGTCCCGGTCGCGGCGCACCAGGCTCTTGTCGACGAGCCGGCCGAGCACGTCGGCGGCGGCGGGCAGCGCGATCCCGCCCACGGCCGCCGCGGCGGGCAGGTCGAACGCGCCCGCGAAGACCGCCAGCCTGCGGAACAGCTCGCGCTCCTCGGCGTCCAGCAGGTCGTGGCTCCAGCCGATCACCGCGCGCAGGGAGCGATGCCGCACCTCGCGCCCGCGCCCGCCTGCGAGCAGGCGCAGGTAGTCGCCGAGCCCGGTGAGCAGGCCGGGTGCGCCGAGGGCCGCGCTGCGGGCGGCGGCGAGCTCGATGGCGAGCGGGAGCCCGTCGAGGCGGGCGCACAGGTCGGCGACGGCGGCGGGGTCGACCGGCCCGGTCGTCCGTTCGGCGAAGAGCCGCTCGGCGTCGGAGCCCAGCGGGAGCGGGCCGACGGCGACCACCCGCTCCCCGGGCACCGCGAGCCGCTCCCGGCTGGTGGCGAGCACCGTGACGGTGGGGCACGCCGCGAGCAGCCGCTCGACGAAGCCGGCCGCGGCGTCGACGACGTGCTCGCAGTTGTCCAGGACGAGCAGGCAGCGGCCGCGGGCGAGCCGCCCCGCGATCGCGGCCTCGAGCGGTTGCTGGGGTCCCTCCGCGACCCCGAGCGCGGCGGCGACCGCCTGCGGCACCGAGTCGTCGCGGGCGGGCACCAGGTCGACGAACGCGCCGCCGAACGGGAACGCCGCCGCTTCGACGACCACCACCGCCAGCCGCGTCTTGCCCACGCCACCCGGCCCGGTGAGCGTGACGAGCCGGTGCTCGGCGAGCGCGGCGAGCACCTCGTCCCGCTCCGCGGCGCGCCCGACGAACGACGTCCGCGCGACGGGCAGGCCCACCACCCCGCCCGGCGGGGGCGCCTCCCCCGCGTCCGGGCCGACGAGCGCCGCCAGCTCCCTGCGGTCGGCCACGCCGTACTTGCGCAGCAGCGACGAGACGTGGCCCTCGACGGTGCGCACCGACAGGTGCAGGCGACGCGCGATCTGGGCGTTGGACAGCTGCGCGCCCACGGCCGCGAGCACCTCGGCCTCCCGGCCGGTGACCTCGACGGGGTGGGGCACCGGCCCATCATGGCCGAACTCGCGGTGGCGGTGGCCCCCACCAGCGCTCGTGACCGGCGGTCACCGCGGGTTACCTCGTTCGGGAGCGGGACCGCGCGCGGTCCATCATGGCCTCCACGATCCCGACGACGAAGGTGCACCCATGACGGTCCCGTCCCTGCCGAAGTCGGCCGAGTTGAATGCTCGTCTGCACGCCGTGGTGCCCGGTGGCGCCCACACCTACGCCAAGGGCGACGACCAATACCCCCAAGACCTCGCCCCCATCATCAGCCACGGCCGCGGCGCGCACGTCTGGGACGTCGACGGCAACCAGTACATCGAATACGGCTCCGGCCTACGCGCCGTCTCCCTCGGCCACGCCCACCCCCGCATCCTCGACGCCGTCCGCCGCGAACTCGACAAAGGCAGCAACTTCGTCCGCCCCGCCGCCATCGAAGCCACCGCCGCCGAACGCTTCCTCACCACCATCCCCACCGCCGAGATGGTCAAATTCACCAAGAACGGCAGCGACGCCACCACCGCCGCCATCCGACTCGCCCGCGCCCACACCGGCCGCACCACCATCGCCCTCTGCGCCGACCACCCCTTCTTCTCCACCGACGACTGGTTCATCGCCACCACCGCGATGAACGCCGGCATCCCCACCCAAGACACCGTCACCTTCCCCTACGCCAACCTCCACGCCCTCGAAACCGTCCTCACCCAACACCAGGTCGCCGCGGTGATCATGGAACCCGCCACCCACACCGAACCACCCGACGGCTACCTCCAGGGCGTCCGCGAGCTAGCCACCCGCCACGGCGCCGTCCTCATCTTCGACGAAATGATCACCGGCTTCCGCTGGTCCGAACACGGCGCCCAACACGTCTACGGCGTCACCCCCGACCTGTCCACCTTCGGCAAAGCCCTCGGCAACGGCTTCGCCATCTCCGCCCTCGCCGGCAAACGCGACCTCATGCAACGCGGCGGCCTACACACCACCCACGAACGCGTCTTCCTGCTCTCCACCACCCACGGCGCCGAAACCCACTCCCTCGCCGCCGCCATCGCCGTCATCGACACCTACACCCAAGAAGGCATCACCCAACAACTCCACGAACTCGGCAACCGCCTCGCCACCGGAGTCCGCCAAGCCGCCGAAGACGCCGGCGTCGCCGACCACGTGCAGGTCCGCGGCCGCGCCTCCAACCTCGTCTTCGCCACCCTCGACCCCGACGGCAAACCCTCCCAGCCCTACCGCACCCTCTTCCTCCGCCAACTCCTCACCGGCGGCATCATCGGCCCCTCCTTCGTCGTCTCCGCCGCCCTCA